>DATBJC010000190.1:0-4460 GCA_036556625.1 Gemmatimonadales bacterium | reverse complement strand
TGTCCATCAGCGGGGAGCCGAACGAGCGCAGCGGACGCAGCAGCCTTTCGCCGTCCTCCGGCTTTCCGTTGTAGCACACCGCCACCACCGCCACCGGCACGCCCTCCCCCGTGCTGGTCAGGACGGCGAAGCAGGTGAGCTCTCCGGTCGAGGCCGCGTTGAGGTCGCGATAGCGGCGAAGCAAGTCGCCCCCGGCTTCGAATGGGTGGATCAAGAGTCCGCCCAGTACCTGGCCCACGGGGTGGAGCCGGTACTCGAGCGAGGTGGCGACGCCGAAGTTGCCGCCGCCCCCGCGCAGGCCCCAGAACAGGTCGGCATGGTCGGTCGCGCTCACGGTCCGGAGCTGCCCGTCCGCGGTGACCAGCTCCACCGACAGCAGGTTGTCGCTGGCCAGGCCGTACGACCGTCCCAGCCACCCGATGCCGCCGCCCAGGGTGAGGCCGGCGATGCCGGTGCTGGAGACGATGCCGCCGGTGGTGGCGAGGCCGAACTTCTGAGTTTCCCGGTCGAGCTCGCCCCAGGTGACGCCGCCTTCGGCTCGGGCGGTGCGTCGCGCCTGGTCTACCCGAATGGCCTTCATGGGGGACAGGTCGATGACGACGCCGCCGTCGCACGACGCGTTGCCGGCCACGTTGTGGCCGCCGCCCCGCACCGCGAGCGGGAGCTTGCGCTCCCGGGCGAAGCTCACCGCGCGGATCACGTCCGCCGTCGTGGTGCAGCGCGCGATGACGGCGGGCCGGCGGTCGATCGCGCCGTTCCACACCTTGCGGGCGGATTCGTATGGTGGGTCGCCGGGGCGGAGCAGGGTGCCCTGAAATCCGCTGCGGAGCCGGGAGAGGGCCGAGTCGTCTATCGTGGCAGTCGCTGATGGCGCGTTGGCTGGTGCTGAGGGATTGGGCAAGGCTCACCTCCGGATGGGGTGTCTGCTACGGTAGCGAGCACACCCCGAACCCGCCATCGTCCCGCCCCTCGGGGCACCAGCGCCGCTCGGCCGGGGCTTCCATCGCCAGCTTGGGGGAGGGATAGAAGGAGGGAGGCGTGCCATAGGTCTCTCGCAGTGGTTCCCTACCAGGTGTCTGCGAAGGAGCGTTGTCCCAGCGGACATCCGCACTTGTGTATCGCCCGGCCGGCGCAGCAAATTGGCCGGTAGCTTCCATTTGGCTCGATCATGCCCAACGCCAAGCTCGACCCCGGCGAAGTCACGCGGCTGCTTCAGCGGGCGCGCGACGGCGACCCGGCCGCGCTCGAGCGGCTCGTCCCCCTCCTCTATGAGGACCTGCGCCGGCTGGCGCGGCGGCAGCTCGGCCACGAGTACGCCGAGCGCACTTTGGACGCCACCGCGCTGGTGCACGAGTCCTACCTCAAGTTTGGCAAGAGCGCCCTGGCCGCGACCGACCGGGCCCACTTTCTCGCCATCGCCGCCCGCGCCATGCGGCAGGTCCTGGTGGACCAGGCACGTGACCGGAAGGCCGCCAAGCGGGGCGGCGATCTCTGGGAGCGGACCACGCTCACCGACGGTGCCTGGGTGCGCGAGTTCGATGGCGACGGCGTGCTCGCGCTGGAGGAGGCCATCGCGGGGCTCGAGCCGCGCCAGCGGCAGGTGGTCGAGTGCCGCTTCTTCGGGGGCATGGAGGAGCGGGAGATCGCCGCCGCCCTGGGCGTGACCGAGCGCACCGTCCAGCGCGACTGGGTCAAGGCCCGCGCCTGGCTCTCCCGCTACTTCTTTCCCGAGACCACCCCGTGAGATCGGAGACCGGCCAGCAGATCCGCTTCTGCACCTCGTCCGACGGCGTGGGCATCGCCTATGCGACAACGGGGAGCGGGCCGCCGCTGGCGCGACCGGGCTCAGGAACCCGGCTGCCGCGAGACCGCGATGAGCAGCTCCGCCGCGGCGCCCTTGCCGCGGCGGTCAATGTAGCTACATTGGCCACATGCGCTCCTACTCGATTCGTGACGCCAAGAACCGCTTGAGTGCCCTCCTCGCGCGGGTCCGGCGCGGGGCCCGGATCGTCATCACCCACCGCGGCGTGCCCGTGGCCATGCTGGTACCCCCCGACGCGGGAGGCGACCGGCTCGAGGCGCTGGTCCGCGCGGGACTCGTGGCGCGGCGCCGCAGATCGCCCTCCCGCGCGGTGCTCGAGGGGCCGCCGGTGGCTCCTTCGAGGCCGGTGAGTGCGGTCGAGGCCCTGCTGCGGGACCGCGCGGAAGGTCGGTGAGGTATTGGGACAGCTCCGCGCTTCTGCCGCTGATCGTGCAGGAGAGCGCTAGCGGGCCGATGCAGGATCTGCTGAGGGGCGACGGCGACGTCCTCACGTGGTGGGGAAGCAAGGTCGAGGCCGCATCGGCCCTGGCTCGACTCGCCCGGGAGGGAGCGCTGGAGGGAGCGAAGCAGGATGCGGCGTTCAGCCGGATGGAAGCGCTGGCCGCCGGCTGGGACGAGGTACTGCCGTCGGATCCGCTGCGGGAGCAGGCCATCCGGCTGCTTCGAGTGCATCCCCTCCGCAGTGCGGATGCGCTCCAGCTCGCGTCCGCGGTAGTGGGCTCCGAGCACAATCCGGCGGCTGTGCCGTTCGTGACGCTGGATCACCGCCTCAGGGAGGCGGCCGCGCGCGAGGGGTTTCAGGTCCTTCCGCCGGCCTAGCCGGCCGCGCCAAGCGGCTCGCCCCCTGCTCTGTGAGGACCTGCGCTGGTTGGCGCTCACTTTCTCGCCCTCGCCGCCCGCGCCATGCGGCAGGGCCTGGCCCTCGCGGGGCTCGAGCCGTGCCAGCGGCAGGTGGTCGAGTGCCGCTACTTCTTCCCCGAACCCACCCCGTGAGCTCGACCATCGAACAGCAGATCAGCTTCTGTACCTCGTCCGACGGCGTGGGCATCGCCTATGCCACGACGGGCAGCGGGCCGCCGCTGGTGAAGGCCGCCAACTGGCTCAGCCATCTCGAGGTGGACGGGAAGAGCCCGGTCTGGCGCCACTGGATCCGGGAGCTGTCGCGGCACCACACCCTTGTCCGCTACGACGAGCGCGGGTGCGGGCTCTCCGACTGGAACGTGGACGAGTTTTCCCTCGATGCCTGGGTCCGGGATCTCGAGGCCGTGGTGGACGCGCTCGAGCTGGAGCGTTTTCCGCTGCTCGGCCTCTCCCAGGGCGGCCCCATCGCCATCGCGTACGCGACCCGGCATCCGGAGCGGGTGAGCCATCTCATCCTGCATGGGAGCTACGCGCGCGGGGTGTCGCACCGGGGGCTCTCGGAGCAGGACCGCGACGAGCGCGATGTCATGCTCAGCCTGATCCGGGTGGGCTGGGGCAAGGACCATCCCGCCTTCCGCCAGGTCTTCACCAGCCTGTTCATCCCCGACGGCACCACCGAGCAGATCCAGTGGTTCAACGAGCTCCAGCGGGTATCGGCCAAGCCCGAGAATGCCGCCCGCATGTGCGCGGCGTTCCATGCCCTGGATGTGCGCGCGCTGGCGCCCCAGCTCCGGATTCCGACCCTGGTGCTGCACGGCACCGGCGACATGCGGATTCCCTTCGCCGAGGGGCGCCTCTTGGCCTCGCTGATTCCGGATGCGCGGTTCGTGCCGATCGAGAGCCGCAACCACATCATCCTCGAGTCCGAGCCGGGCTGGCCCCGTTTCCTCGCGGAAGTGCGGAGCTTCCTCGGCATACCGGTGGACGTGGCGGATCTGTCCGACTCCCGGCGGCGGCGGATCGAGGCGCTGTTCGACAAGAGCCTGGACCTGCCGGCCACTTCCCGCGCGGAGTTCCTGGCCCGAAGCTGCGAGGGGGATCCGGAGCTCCGGCGCGAGGTGGAAGCACTGCTGGCCGCGGCGGAGCGGAGCGGTGTGACCGCGAGGGTCGCGGGCGCCCTCGCGGGCGTGCCGGTGAGGCACTCCAGGGCGGTCCCCGTTCCCGAGATGCCACAGTACGAGATCGTCGAGCGGCTGGGTGGTGGCATGGGCGTCGTATACAAGGCCCGGGACCGCCGGCTGCAGCGGCTCGTGGCCCTCAAGTTCCTTCCGCCGTCGCTGAGTGAGGAGCCGGAGACCAAGTCGCGCTTCCTGCAGGAGGCCAAGGCGATCGCTACGCTCGACCACCCGAACCTCTGCGGTCTCTTCGATGTGGCGGAGCCGGAGGAAGGGCAGCTCGTCATCGTCATGCCCTTCTACGAGGGCGAGACCCTCAAGCAGAAGATCGCGCGCGGCCCGTTGCCGCTGGCTTTGGCGATGGACTACGCGGTCCAGATCGCCGCCGGCCTCGCGCACGCCCATGCCGCCGGCATGGTGCACCGGGACATCAAGCCGGCCAACGTCATCGTCACGCAGGGCGACCGCGTGAGGATCCTCGACTTCGGGATCGCCAAAGTCGCTGCGGCCCAGGCGAAGCTCACCCGGACCGGTGCGGTGCTGGGCACGCTGGCGTATATGAGCCCGGAGCAGGCGAGCGGTATGCGGGTGGATCATCGGAG
>DATBJC010000189.1:0-11490 GCA_036556625.1 Gemmatimonadales bacterium | reverse complement strand
ACCGGATCGCGCACCTGGCGTCGCTGCGCGCGCTGCAGGACGAGACCGGCGGCTTTCTCACCTACATCCCGCTCGCCTATCACCCGGATCACAACGAGCTGGGCGAGGAGATGGGCCGCGTCGGCACTGCCACCACCGGCTACGAGGACCTCAAGAACATCGCCGTGGCCCGGCTGTTCCTCGACAACATTCCGCACGTGAAGACCCACTGGCCCATGGTGACGCCGTTCCTCTCCCAGATCGCGCTCGACTTCGGCTGCGACGATGTGGAGGGAACCGTGGTCTACGAGCGGATCTACCACGAGGCCGGTGCGCTCACCGAGATGCACATGCCCTATCTCGACCTGGTGCGGCTGATCCGCGGGGCGGGGAAGCGTCCGGTGGAGCGCGACAGCCTCTACCGGTCGGTGCGGGAGCAGTTCGACGATCCCCCGCCGGAGCCGGGCCTGCGGCGGGGCGCGTCGCTCCCCGTGGTCCACGCCGCATGAAGCTCGGCCGCATTCCCTGGATCAACTGCTATCCGGTGTACGCCGCGATCGACCGGGGGCTCGTCGGCATGCCCGCGGAGCTGGTTTCCGGCACCGCGGCAGAGCTCAACGACCTGCTCGCCGCGGGCGAGCTCCAGGTGAGCGTCGTCTCCGCGGTGGAGTACGCCCGCAACGCCGCGGAGTACCACCTGCTGCCGGACCTCGCGATCACCTCCGATGGCCCCGTGCACAGCGTCGCGCTGTTCTCGCGCCGGCCTCTGGCCGAGCTGGATCACCGCACCATTCTGATCACGGCGTCATCCCGCACCTCGGTGCTCCTGCTCGAGCTCCTGTGCCGCCACCGCTGGGGGGTGCGCCCGAACTTCGCGACTGCCCGCGCGGAGGCCGCCGATCTGGAGAGCCTGGCGGGGTTGCCCCACGAGGCGGTGCTGGTGATCGGCGATGCCGCGCTCCTGCTGCGGGCGCAGGCACGCTACCCGGTGCGGGTGGATCTCGGCGAGGCGTGGAAGCAGTGGACCGGGCTGCCGTTCGTGTTCGCGGTCTGGGCCGCCCGCCGGGATGCGAAGGGTCCGACCGTGCAGGCGATCCACCGCGGATTGTTGGAGTCGCGCGCCTGGGGGCTGGCGCACCTGGACGAGCTGGCGCACGAGGCCCATCGCCGCACCGGCGTGGCGGAGGCCACCTGCCGGGAGTACCTCGGCGATCTCGACTACGCGCTGTCCTACCGGCACCTGGCTGGCCTGACCGATTTCTTCGGCAGGCTGGCCCGGGAAGGGCTCGTGCCCGATGGCTCCCTTTCGTTTATTTCGGCCGCATAAGAGGTTGCTGCCATGAGCTTTGTAGACCGCACCTCAAGTGAGTTCAAGACCTTTCTCGAGCTCTACGAGCGGGCCCCCCTGCTGGAGCTCGGGCAGCTGGCGGACGAGGAGCGCTGGCGGCACCACGCCGAGAACGCGGTCACCTACATCATCGACCGCAACATCAACTACACCAACGTCTGCGTCGCCGATTGCAAGTTCTGCGCGTTCTATCGGCGCCCTCGCCACGCCGAGGGGTACGTGCTGAGCTTCGAGGAGATCGGCGCCAAGATCGACGAGTGCAAGGCGATCGGCGGGGTGCAGATCCTGCTGCAGGGCGGGCACAACCCGTACATCCCCTTCGAGTGGTACCTGGAGCTGATGCGCTACATCAAGCGCAACCATCCGATCCACATCCACGGCTTCTCGCCCAGCGAAGTGGTGTTCTTCAGCGAGCGATTCGGCCTGTCGATGCCCGACGTGGTGCGCGAGCTCCGGCAGGCCGGCCTGGACAGCATTCCGGGCGGGGGCGGCGAGATCCTGGTGGACGAGGTTCGCCGGCGGGTGGCCAGGAAGAAAGCGCAGACCGAGGAATGGCTCGCCGTGCAGGAGGAGGCGCACCGCCAGGGCATGAAGACCTCGGTCACCATGATGTACGGGCTGGGCGAGAGCCTGGCCGATCGGGTGGAGCACCTCTTCCGGGTGCGCGAGCTCCAGGCGCGGAGCGGCGGCTTCACCGCCTTCATATGCTGGCCGCTGCAGCCGGAGGGCACTCCGGAGATGTCGCACTATCGGAAGACCGACGCGGTCAGCTACCTGCGCACCCTGGCCCTCGCCCGCATCGTGCTCCAGAACGTGCCCAACCTCCAGTCCTCCTGGGTCACGATGGGCCACAAGGTGGGACAGGTCGCCCTCCGGTTCGGGGCCAACGACTATGGCAGCCTGATGATGGAGGAGAACGTCGTTTCCGCAGCTGGGACGACCTATCGCACCACGCTGACGGAGATCGACCGCATCATCCGGGACGCGGGCTACACGCCGCGGCGGCGGCGGCAGGATTACAGCGTGATCGAGGAGGAAGTGGCGGCATGAGCGGCATCCGCCCCCTCCAATGAGAATTGGCATCGGCTACGACTCGCACCGGTTCACCGACACCCGCCCCCTGGTGCTGGGCGGTGTGCGCATCCCGGGCGAGCGCGGCCTCGCAGGCCATTCCGATGCCGACGCCGTGGCCCATGCGCTCACCGATGCCATTCTCGGCGCAGCCGCTGCGGGCAACATCGGGCAGCTGTTCCCCGAGAGCGATCCCCAGTGGAAAGACGCCGATTCCATGGAGCTTCTGCGCACCGCCCATGAGCTGGTGCGCGGCCGCGGGCACGCCCTGGTCCAGGCCGATCTCACGGTCATCACCGAGGCGCCGCGCCTCGGCGCTCATCTGCCGGCCATGGCAGCCTCCCTCGCCGGCCGGCTGGGCCTCCCGCCCGGCGCCATTGGCGTGAAGGCGAAGACCAACGAGGGAATGGGATTCATCGGGAGGGGTGAAGGGCTGGCCGTGATCGCGGTAGCCCTGCTGGAGGCGCGCTGATCGAAGCCCTCCTGCAATGGGTCTCGAGTCTACCACCGGCTGCCGTCTATGGCGTGCTGGCCTTGCTCGCCGCGGTGGAGAACATCATTCCGCCGGTTCCCTCGGACGCGGCAGTCGCATTGGGAGCATTCCTCTCCCACCGGGGCCTCACCACCCCGGCGCTCGTATTCCTGGTCACCTGGAGTGCTAATCTCGTCGGCGCCGCGCTGGTGTATCTGGCCGCGCGCCGATACGGGCAGCGGCTCTTCGCCAGCCGCACCGGGCGCCGGCTGCTGGCGCCTCGGTCCCTGGCCGTGATCGAGCGGGAGTATCTCCGCTTCGGGCTCGCGGGAATCTTCCTGAGCCGGTTCCTGCCTGGCATCAGGGCCGTGGTTCCCCCATTCGCCGGGCTCATCCGACTGGGGGCCGTCCGGACCTTCGTGCCCATGGCGATCGCGTCGGTCATCTGGTACGGCGGCATCACGCTGGTGGGCTCGCTCATCGGGGCGAACTGGACCCGTATTCTCGCGATCCTGGAGGGCGTGAACCGCACCATGGGTATCGTCACGCTTCTCCTCGTGGTGGCGGGCGCCATCTGGTATTGGACCGAGCGGCGCCGTCGGGCCCGGGAGCGGCTGTGGCATGCCACCCGGGACGCGCTCGATCCGGCTGCACCATCGTTTCTCCAGGGCACCGAGATCGCGGAGGGATCAGCCCGGGAAGCCGCTGCGCTGCTGGTGCTCGAGCTCGCCTATGCGGATCCGGTCCTCACCCCGGCCGACCGCGAGCTGATCACCGGTCACCTGCGGGAGCGCTGGGGGCTGGCAGCAGGAGCTCGAACTCCCGAACCCGACCAGGAAGAAGAGCGCCGGACACGATTCGCATCCTACGCCGATCGGCTTCGCCGTCGCTTCGGCCGCTCGCAGCGACTCGAGCTGGTGGAACGCATGTGGATCGTCGCGTTCGGCGACGGGGTGATCGACGCCCAGGAGGACCGGCTCATGGCGGTGGCGGCGGAGCTGCTCGGCGTCGGGCCCGTCGAGGTCGCCGAGATCCGACGCCGGCTTCAAGCCGGCTCCCGACCATGACGGCATCAGCCATCCGGGACCAGATCGACCGTGCCTTCTGGCTGGAGGGCTTCCGCGATTTCCTCTCGCTCGAGGCCGGCCACAGTGCCAACACCGTGGAGGCGTATCTTCGCGATCTCCGGAGGTTGGGCGAGTTCGCCGTCTCCCGCGGCGTGCGTGATCCGGGCCGGGTGGGACGGCCGCTGCTTCGCGACTTCGTCTTTCTCCTGAAGGACCTGGGCCTGAGTGCCGCGACGATTCGCCGCGCGGTGTCGGCCATCCGGACCTACTACGGCTTTCTGGTGGGAGAGGGCCGGGTGAGCGAGAACCCCAGCGACCGGCTGGAGACGCCGCGCCGGGGCCGCTCACTCCCGGACACGTTGAGCGTGCGCGAAGTGGAGGCCTTGCTCGCAGCCCCTGGCATCGACCACCCCCTGGGCTGGCGCGATCGTGCGCTCCTGGAGCTGGGGTACGGCGCCGGGCTTCGGGTGTCGGAGCTGTGCGGTCTCGGACTCACGGACCTGCTGCTCCCGGAAAGCCTGGTGCGGGTGTTCGGCAAGGGCGGCAAGCAGCGGCTGGTGCCGATCGGACGAACCACCATCGGCGCGGTGTCGGTCTATCTCCATTCCCTGCGGCCCACGCTGGATCACGGGAAGACCGGCGGCCGAGTGCTGCTGAACGCGCGGGGAGAGCCGCTGACCCGGGTGGGCGCCTGGGGAATCGTAAAGCGGGCCACGGAACGGGCTGGTATCACCAAGCGGGTCACGCCGCACACCCTGCGGCACAGCTTCGCGACCCATCTCCTCGAGGGCGGCGCCGACCTGCGAGCCGTGCAGGAAATGCTGGGCCACGCGGATCTCTCGACCACGCAGATCTACACCCACGTGGACCGCGAGTATCTCCGCTCGGTGCACAAGCAGTATCACCCCCGCGGCTGACGTGATCCGTTTCAGCTTGAGTTTCGCGCTGGCGTGCCTCGCGTGCGTGCGCTACGAGGCCCGGCCGCTGGACCCGGCTCGGCATCCGGCGGAGCTGCGGAGCCGTGACCTGCGCGACAGCGCGCTCCTGGCCGATGTCGCTCGGTATACCGGGCAGCCGGATGGCCATCGATGGAGTGATCGACAGCTCGCCGTCGCGGCCCTGCGGCAACGCTCCGATCTCCGCCTGCTTCGCGCCGAGTGGCGCGCGGCGCGCCGGGCGGTGCGAACCGCCGGCGAGCGCCCCGGCGTCGCGCTCCAGGGAGACCTGGAGCGTCGAGTCAGTGGCAGGGACGAGGGCGGCCCTTGGGTAGTCGCAGTTAGCGGTCTCTTCATCCTGGAGCTCGGCGGAAAGCGGGGAGCCCGCTTGCAGGCGGCTCGTGCCGGCGCGACCGTGGCCGAGAGCAGACTGCTGGGCGCGGCGTGGGCCGTGGCTACCGAAACCCGGCAGGCAGCCGCGGGTCTGGCACAGGCGTTCGGCGAGGTGGACGATGCACGCGACGAGGTTCGTCTGCTCGAGCAGGTGCATATGCTGGAGCGCGCCCGATACGAGGAGGGCGCGTTGGGCACCTCCGATCTCGCCAGAACCTCGACCGAGATTCAGAACGCCAGACTCTCTCTGGCCGAGGCCGAGCACGCCGTGCTTCGGGCACGCGCCACCCTGGCCGGCGCGCTTGCCATGCCGGTTGGCGCCCTCGAGTCGGTCAAACCGGCCCCGACGCCCCGGGCCGGTTGCCCAGCGCTGGACGCCGCCGATGCCGACGCCCTGGTCGCTCAGGCGCTGAGCCGGCGCTACGAGGTCCCGCTCGCGCTCGGCAACTACGCGCTGGCCGAGTCGCGACTTCGGCTGGAGGTCGCCCGCCAGTACCCCGACCTCGAGCTGGGGCCCGGGTTCATCTGGGACCAGGGAGTGAATCGCTGGACCCTGGCCCTCGCACTTCCCGCGCTCTTCGGAAGTCGGAACCGCGGCGCGATCGCCGAAGCCGACGCGGCGCGGGAGGTCGCCGGGCTGGAAGTCGCAGCGACACAGGATTCGGTTCTGGCCGACATCGAAAGTGCGATCCAGCGGTGCCGGGGAGCAGCGCTCGAGCTGGAGGCCGCGGATTCGGTAGTCGCCGCTGCCACGCGGTTGATGGAGCGGGACCGGGCGGCGTATCGACGCGGCGAGACGTCCGGTCTCGAACCGGCGCGCACCGAGCTTCAATTGCTTCGCGCTCGAAGAGCCCATCGCCGGGCCGAGCGGGGGCTCCACGAGGCGTCGCTCGATCTGGAACGGGCAGTGGGCGGACCTTCGTCGGCGAGCACCGAGTGGCCCGACCCCAGGCAGGACCCGGAAGAGGAGGTGGCCCGGCCGTGAGCACCCGAGTGATAGTCACGCTGCTGGCGATCGTGGGCTTGATTGTCGGCGCGATCGCGATTCGCCCACAGGTGGGCACCCGGCGCGGCGAGAACCCGACGTACGAGGCCGATCGCGAGGCACCCATCGTGGCACCAAGCCGGGTGGTGGCCGCCGATGGAGAAGTCCGCGTGATGCTCGACTCGGCGGAGGCCCGACGCATAGGCTTATCCACTGTGGCGCTCCGGGGCGCGAGCGCCGAAGTCGGCCGTCGGGTCATGGGGCAGGTCGTGCCCGAGCCCGAGCGTACCGTCACGCTGCGCGCGCCCGTAACCGGGCGTCTCAGCACGATCGAAGGGCGGAGCTGGCCGGCGCTGGGTGAGCGCGTCACAGCCGGGGCCGACGTCGCGAGGGTATCGGACGCCCAGCCGCTCACTGTCCCCTTCGCCGGCGTGGTCACTAGCGTCGGCGCGCGGCCGGGCGAGATCGTGGAGGCGGGGCAGGTGCTGCTGGAGCTGGCAGACAACTCTCGTCCGGTGGTGAGGATCGCTTGGCCCGAGGACGCAGGAGCCGCCCGGCGCCGGGTGATTGTGCTGCCTCCCGGGGGCGACGATCGCATCGAAGCCTCCCTCATCGGGCCGGCCACGGAAGCCGACCCGCTCACCAGGCTTCCCTCCTATCTCTATCGCACGAGCGCGAGGTGGAGCGGCGCGGTGGCTGGAACATCCGTCTCCGTCATTCTCCCCGAGCAGGGCAGAGTCGAGGGGACCCTGGTTCCCGATCGAGCCGTGGTCCAGTGGGAAGGCTTCGCCTGGGCCTACATGCAGCGCGGCCCGGGGCAGTATAGCCGCGTCAGGGTGCCGACCGATCGCCCTGCCGCCGGAGGATGGATCGCAGGGCCGCCCCTCGCGCCCGGCGATACGATCGTGATCACCGGGGTGCAGGAGCTGCTGTCGGAGGAGTTCCGCGCTCGCGTGACCGTCGGTGAGGAGTCGGGCGAGTGAGTCGCGCTCGCGCATGCTGACATCGCTGGTCCGCGGCTCCATCCGTCACCGGACGGTCGTGCTCGGCCTCGCCGCGGCGATTGTCGTGGTTGGCGCGAATACGCTCGGCCGCGCTCCGCTCGACGTGTTCCCCGAATTCGCGCCGCCCCAGGTATCCATCCAGACCGAGGCGCCTGGCCTCTCCCCGGAGCAGGTCGAGCTGCAGGTCACCAAGCCGATCGAGGACGCGATCAACGGCGTGCAGGACATCGCCGTGGTGCGGTCGCAATCCATTCAGGGATTGTCCGTAGTCACGGCAGTCCTCGCTGAGCGGGTGAACATCCATCTGGCCCGCCAGGCCCTGGCCGAGCGGCTCGGCGAAGTGGCGCTCCGGCTCCCGGAAAGCGTCGAGCCGCCCGTGCTCACGCCACTGACGTCGTCATCCAGCACCGTACTCGTCGTCGGCATCACATCCGACTCGCTCACCCCGATGGCCCAGCGCACCTTCGTGGACTGGGTGCTGCGGCCGAGGCTCCTCGCGGTACCCGGCGTCTCCAAGGTGGCGGTGTTCGGCGGGGAAGTCCGTCAGCTCCAGATCCAGCTGGATCCCGAGCGGCTCAGGGCGCACGGTGTGGGTGTCGCGGAAGTGATCGAGTCGGCTCGCCTCTCCACCGGCCTCCGCGGCGGAGGCGTGATCGACCAGGCGAACCAGCGGCTGACGGTGCGGACCGAAGGCCAGGTCACCGCGCCCGAGGATCTGGCCGCTACGATCGTGCGCGAGCGGGAGGGGGCCATCCTGCGATTGGGGGATCTCGGCCGCGTGGTCAGCGCGCCTGAGGCCCGATTCGGTGAAGGCGGAGTGAACGGCGTACGCGGGCTGGTGATCGTAGTTTCAGGCCAGCTCGGCGCCAACACCAAGGTCGTCGCCGGGAGGGTCGAGGCCGTGCTGGACAGGCTGGTCCCCACAATCCGCGCTGCCGGCCTCGAGCTGCACCCGGCGTTGTTCCGCCCTTCCGAGTTCATCGACCTCGCCCTCCGGAACATCACCACGTCACTCCTCCTGGGGGCCGCGCTGGTGACGGGGGTGCTCTTTCTGTTCCTGGCCGATGCCCGCGCGGCCGCCATCTCGCTCACCGCGATTCCACTTTCGCTGCTCGCGGCCATTCTCGCGCTCGAGTACCTGGGGTTCGGCATCAACACGCTCACGCTTGGCGGACTGGCGATCGCGCTCGGTGAGGTAGTGGACGATGCGATCATCGATGTCGAGAACATCGCTCGCCGGCTTCGGCTCAACCGCCTCGCCCCGAATCCAAGATCGGCATCGCGGGTGGTGCTCGAGGCCTCGCTCGAGGTCCGGGGCAGCGTCGTGTACGCTACCTTCGTGGTGGCGCTGGTGTTCGTGCCGGTCCTCCTGCTGACTGGCGTGCAGGGTGCGCTCTTCCGGCCGCTCGGCCTCGCCTACATCCTCGCGACGCTCGCCTCACTGATCGTGGCCCTGACCGTGACACCGGCGATGACGCTGCTGCTGCTCGGACCCCGGCAGGGCCGGGGGACGGAGGCCTCCGTACTGAGCTGGCTCAAGCGGGGCTACCGCCGCGCGCTAGAGTGGAGCCTGCGCCACCCCGGACTCGTAGCCGGCGGAGCCGCCCTGCTGTGTGCAGCCGCGGTGCTCATCCTGCCCTGGTTCGGCGCCACCTTCCTCCCCGAGTTTCGGGAGGGCCATTATCTGGTCCACATGTCCGCGGTGCCGGGCACCTCCTTGGATGAGTCACTCCGGCTTGGGCAGCGTGTCACCGCCGCCCTCAAGGCGGACTCGCGGGTCCGCTCGGTTGCCCAACGCATCGGCCGCGCTGAGCTCTCCGAGGACACGTGGGGCACCCACTACACCGAATTCGAGGTGAGCGTGGTGCCACTCATCGGGGAGGCAGCGGAGACGATCGAGCAGGACCTCCGCCGGCTGCTGGCCGGCTTTCCGGGCGTGAACTTCGCGATCCGCGGATTTCTCTCGGAGCGCATCGAGGAGACGCTGACCGGCTCGACCGCGGAGCTGGTGGTCCGGGTCTTCGGGGACGATCTCGACAGCCTCGACCTGGCCGCGCAGAAGCTGGCCGAGACGCTGGCATCCGTGCCGGGGACCGCCGACGTGCAATATGACCCGCCGGCGGTGACCCCCCAGGTGACGGTGCGGCTGCGGCCCCACGATGCAGCCGCCGCGGGCCTCCGCCCCGATGAGATTCTCGCCGCGGTAGAGGCGGCCACGCGCGGTGTCACCGTAGCCCATGTGTTCGAGGGCAATCGGGCCACCGATGTGGTGGTCACCCTGCTGCCGGAGCGCCGCGGACGCCCGGAGGATCTCCACGCGCTGCCGGTAGTCTCCGAGTCCGGCCGGTTGGTCGAGCTGGAGCAGGTGGCCGACGTGGCCCGGACCACCGGCCGATCGCTCATCATGCACGTCGGAACCCGGCGGGTGCAGACGGTGACCGCCAACCTGTCGGGCGGCGACACCGAAGGGATCACCAGCGAGATCGAGCGTCGCCTCGCAGCCGGCGAGCTGCCGGGCGGAATCTTCGCCGAGGTGGGCGGCACCGGCACCGCACATCGGGAAGCGCGGCGCCAGCTGCTGCTCAACAGCCTGCTGGCAGGCGCGGGGATCGTCATGCTGCTGTGGGTCGCCTTCGGTGAGCCGAGCCGCCTCGCGCTGGTCCTGGCGAACCTGCCGTTCGCCCTGGTCGGCGGGGTGCTCGCCGTGTCCGTCACCGGCGGGCTCCTCTCACTGGGGTCGCTGGTCGGCTTCGTGACCCTGTTCGGCATCGCCACGCGCAACGCGGTGATGCTGGTGTCCCACTACGACCACCTCGTCCTTCGAGAGAGCATGGCCTGGGGATTCGAGGCGGCCGGCCGCGGCGCCATCGAGCGGCTCGGTCCCATCCTCATGACGGCTCTCGTCACCGGCCTGGGATTGCTGCCACTGGCCCTCGGCAGCGGTGACCCCGGCCGCGAGATCGAAGGTCCCATGGCCATTGTGATCCTCGGAGGCCTGGTGACTTCGACCATCCTGACACTGTTCGTTCTTCCCACTCTGGCGCTCCGCTATGGCCGCTTCGCGAAGCGCGACCTCGATGCCGAGGAGGCTCTTTGATGATCCACCTTCGCGTGCTGTGCCTGCTGCTCGCTCCTGCCGCGCTCGCCGCCCAGGATACCATGAGGTTCACGCCCAAAGTCCAGCAGCCCACATTCGCCGTCCGGGAGCCGGTACTCCGGCTGCGGCCGGGTACCGTGCTCATCAGCAAGACCCACTTCGGCCCCTACTACTCCGAGGCCGGTGGAGCATTCCCCGGCGAGGTCGGCCCGATCTACATCGAGGGAGCGACCACCAAGGACATGCTCAGGATCGACATCGTGAAGGTGCGGCCCAACACACCGCTCGCCGCGTCCCAGGTGTACTCCGACTTCGGCGGCCTCGCGACCGACAGCCGCGTCCGGCTCCTCAATCCGCCCATCCCGCCAAGGCGTTACCTGTGGCGGCTGGACACCTCACGCATGATCGGCGTCACCGACATGCCGAAGAGCAGGGTGAAGCGGATGGAGATCGAGCTCCAGCCGATGCTCGGCCGGGTGGCAGTCGCTCCGCGGGGTGAGGAGGCTTTCGCCGGCCTATGGCCTGGCGACTTCGGCGGCAACATGGACGCGCAGGAGGTCCGGGAGGGCACGACGGTCTATTTGCCGGTGTTCCACGACGGCGCGTACTTCTACTTCGGCGACGGGCACGCTCGGCAGGGGCATGGAGAAGTGGCGGGAACCGGGCTCGAGACCAGCATGGACGTCGTCCTCAAGATCGACGTGGTCAAGGGGAAGACCATCGACTGGCCGAGGCTGGAGGACGCGGAGCACATCATGGTCGTGGGGAGCGGGCGTCCACTGATCGACGCGTTTCGGCTGGCCCACGTGGAGCTGATCGAGTGGCTGGAACAGGAGTACGGCTTCGAGCGCTTCGACGCCTACACCCTGCTCGGTCAAGTGGGCGAAAGTACCGTGGCCAATATCGTGGACCCAGCCTATTCGGTGGTAGCCAAGATCCGGAAGAAGTACCTGGCCGCGTCCGGACGATAGCCTTCCGATACCGACCGAGGATCAGATGCGCTCTCCTGCTCTTACCGCACTCCGAATCGTGACGGGATTCCTCTTTTTCCAGCACGGCTACCCGAAACTCTTCGGGAGCCTTCCGGGGTCGGGCGAGAGCGAAGCCGCCGAGCAATTCCTCTCGGTCTTCTGGGTGTC
>DATBJC010000188.1:0-19536 GCA_036556625.1 Gemmatimonadales bacterium | reverse complement strand
CCTCGCCGCGCACGCCGCGATCTGCCAGGGAGTGGATCTCCGCGGCTACTTCGCCTGGTCCCTCCTCGACAACTTCGAGTGGAGCCTCGGCTACGCCAAGCGGTTCGGCCTGATCCACGTGGACTACGAGACGCTGGAGCGTACGCCGAAGAGCAGTGCCCGGTTCTATGCCGACGTGATCCGGAGCGGGGGCGCGGTGCTCGACGAGACGCCGCCCCGCCGCCCGGCGGCAGCCGCAGCCCCACACGGTCCAGGCGTTCGGACCACTCCTTGACCGTCGCGGCGAGGCGCTGCTCGCCATATTTGTCGGCCGCCAGCTCAGACTCGGCTGGGGGCACTTGGGCGCCGATCCCGTAAAGCGGGACTTCGATCCACACGTCGCGCATCCCGCCTGGCGCGAGCTCGACCGGATAGGCCAGCGCGGCGCTGACCCATCCAGCGGAATCCGCCATCTGCTGAGGAGGCGGCACTCGGCCAGCACGCAGGTGCTCGACGATGTCTCCTCGATCCAGGGTAGTCGCGCCGAATCCGCCCGGTGAAGTCACCGCCACAACCAATTGCGAGTCCACCGCGACCATGGGGCGCTGATAGCGAATGGAGCGGATGGGAGCGGCTCCACCGGGTGTGCCGAGAAACTGCCAGGGGGGATTCACCTGGAGCGGGCGGATCGCCAGATAGAGCGTGGCGACGACCGGCGCTCGGCCCTGGTTGCGCACGCGATAGCGCGCCAGAAGGGACGACGACCCGGCCGGGCCGGCCGCGAAGCCGGTGATGGTGAGTTGTCCTCCAGGGTCACTGGTCCAGGTGACCGACGGGATCGGGAGGTCGCCGCGTTCGAGACTGGTCGCGCGGCTGGCATCCTTCCAGCTGAGGAGCCGCTCGCCCACCGCGAGGAAGGGCTCGATCGAGAACCGTCCCTGCCCCGTCTCCATGGCGCCATCCTCGTTGAGCAGCCCGCGGCGACCGTCGCCGCTGGCGCCCAGGACGGTCCAATAGACCTGGGTATTCGAGAGATATCTGGGGAAGCTGCCGGGCTCGGATTCGGCGGCTACCCGCTGGATGAATGCCGTCGGTGAGTCCGCCCAGTCCACCGGTTCGACCGTGACCTCTCCCAGTGCCATGCCGGCACGCGTGCCCCGAGTCAGTCGCAGACGCAGGTACCGGGTCTCGCTCTCGGGAAGGTACAGGAAGTCCCGTACGCCGTTCCCCTCGCGCACCCTGTATGCGCGAGTCCCCGCGCTACCATCGGGCGAGAACTCTACCGTGTAGTCGGTCGCGTGGCGCTCGGGGAGCCAATCGATCACCAGGCCACCGAGCTCACGCGGCTTGAGAAAATCGAACAGCACCCACGGCGCATCACCGGAGGCTCCCCACGCCGTCGAGGCATCACCGTCCATCGCTTTGCCGGGCCCCTCCCCTCCCGAGGCCGTCACCTGTGGCGTGAGATCGTAGGGACGCTCCGGCTCGCGCTGCCGGACCTGGAGATCATCGATCCAGACCGTCCCGGCGCCGCCCTGAGCCCGCAGTGATGACCAACTCCAGCGCCGCCGCTCGGCGCAGGTCGCCGCCCCCGGCGGGGCCCCAGGCAAAGCGGATGTGACGCCGCTTGATGGTCACCTTGGTCCACTCGCGGGGGAACTTCCACCTCGGCCGGGTGTACCACCAGACGTTGTCGCCGCTCTGATCCGCCAGCTTGAACTCCAGGGTGTTCGGCCGGGCATCGCCCCGGATCCAGAAGCTGAACTCGTAGTTCTCGGGCGGATCGAGGTTCAACGCCCGCCGGGCAATGGCGTAGCCGCCCCGGCCCTGAAAATCGAAGTCGAGGCGCATCGCCTGTTCGGTGCGGCCGCGGGCAGTGCGAGCCGTGAGGGCCACGCCTTCGGAAGGGAGGGCCGACCAGTCGCTGATGGATTCGAAGTCGTCGAGCAGGACGGATTCGGGGACTGCGGTAGACTGTGCAGCCCACGCGCTCTGTAGGAGCAGGCTCACAACCATGGTCATCCCGGGTGCAGCGAGGGATCTCTTCGTCATCCCTTCACGCTCCCCGCCATCACGCCCTGGATGTAGTACCGCTGCAGGAACAGGAACACCAGCATCACCGGCAGCACCGTCACGACCGCGCCCGCCATCATCAGCTCGGTGTCCTGCACGTGTTCGCCCGAGAGGTTCGCCAGGGCCACCGGCAGGGTGTACTTGGCCTCGTCGCTCAGCACGATGAGCGGCCACATGAAGTCGTTCCAGGTGTTGAGAAAGGTCCAGATAGCGATGGTGGCGAGGATCGGCCGGATCACGGGGAGCGCGACCGACCAGTAGATCCGAAACTCCCCGGCGCCGTCGATCCGGGCTGCATCCAGCAGGTCATCGGGCATGGCGAGGGCGTATTGCCGGATCAGGAAGATCCCGAAAATGCTGGCCATCGAAGGAATGATCACACCCCAGTAGCTGTTGATCAGCCCGAGTTCCTTGAACAGCAGGAAGAGCGGCAGCATCGAGATCTGCACCGGCAGGAGCAGTCCGGTGGAAAGCGTGCGGAAGATGCGCTCCCGGTGGCGAAACCGGAGCTTGGCGAGCGCGTACCCCGCCATCGAATTGATCAGCAGCGAGAGCGCGGTCACCACCAGCGCGATGAGGGCGCTGTTGAGCAGGTTGCGGCCCAGGTCGAGCCGGGTGAAGAGCACCGAGTAGTGCTCCAGCGTCGGGCGGCTGGGCAGAAGGCGAGGCGGGTACGAGTTGGCTTCGCCGGCGGGCATGAACGAAGCCGCGAGCATCCAGAGCATGGGGCCGAGCGCCAGCAGCGCGCCGCCGACCAGCGCCGCGTAGAGCGCCACCGCTCCGGGTCCGACTTTCATGCGACCTCCCCGCGCCGCACCCGACGCCCAAGCAGCATCGCGCCCAGGATCACCAGGAAGAGCACGAACGCCACCGCCGCCGCATACCCCAGTCGCCACCAGCGGAATCCCTCCTCGTACATCAGCAGCACCAGGCTCGTGGTGCTCCGGAGCGGGCCGCCCTGGGTCATGACGTAGGGCTCAGCAAACAGCTGGAAGAAGCCGATCATGGTGACCAGGGCGACGAACACCAGCGTGGGCCCCAGCATCGGCAGGGTCACGTGGACGAATCGGCGCCAGGGCCCGGCGCCATCGAGGTATGCCGCCTCGTACAGTTCCTCGGGAATCGCCTGAAGCCCGGCGATGAAGATCAGCATGTGGTAGCCGAAGTTCTTCCAGACGGCGAGGAGAATGATCGCCGGCATGGCCCAGCGGGGGTCGCCCAGCCAGTCCACCGGGTCGATGCCCACCATGCCGAGCGCGTAATTGAGAAGCCCGTACTCCGGGTGGTACAGGTAGCGCCACACGATTGCCACGGCCACCAGGGTGGTGACGAAGGGTGCGAAATAGAGCGTGCGGAAAAAGCTCTTGAGGCGCACCAGTCGCGCGTTCACCAGCAGCGCGGCGCCGAGCGACACGGCCACGGTGAGCGGTCCGCCGACCAGGACGAAGTAGAGGGTGTTCTTGAGGGCGGTCCAGAACAGCGGGGTGGCCAGGAGCTCCGAGTAGTTGCCGATGCCCAGGAGCCGGAGGTTGTCCGGATCAGCAATGGCGTAGATGTCGAAGTCGGTGAAGCTGAGCAGCAGGGAGGCGGCCACCGGCAGGAAGAAGAAGCCGCCGATCAGGAACAGTGCGGGGGCGAGGAAGAGCCATGCCGCCTTGCCCTGCTCCGCGCTGCTCGGCGCCCTGACGGTCACGGCGCGGCCCGCTGGTCGAGCATCCAACGGCGCTTCTCCAGGATCCGGTCTACGTCCCGGTCCAGCGCCTCCAGCGCGGCGCCGGTCGGACGGCCGCCGCGAATCACCTGCTCCGCCGACTCGAATACCCTGGTCGCGATGAGCTCGACTTCGGGCACCTTGGGAATTGGCCGCACCCGGTGAAGCTGCAGCCAGAACGCGCGCGCCTGGCGATCCTGGGCGAGCCCGGTGGCCTGCCAGGCATCGGTGCGCGCCGGAAGGTCACCGGTCAGGCGATAGAACTCCTCCTGCTGTGTCCGGGACGAGAGGAACTCCACCAGCTGCCACGCCGCTTCCTTGTTCCGCGAGGCACGGAACAGTGCCAGACTGGATCCGCCCGCGAGCGACACGCCTGCCGAGTCACCGCCGGGCGCGGGAAGCGGGGCGGTGCCCCAGTCGTCCTGGAGCTCGGCGGGAATCCGTTTCCGGAACTCGACCAGGCTCCACGGTCCGCTGATCCACATGGCGAAGCGCCCGCGCGCAAACTCCTGATAGACATTCGCGATCTCCACATTGCCCAGCGCGGGCGCCAGCCCGCTCTGGAACAGGCCCACGTAGAATTCGAATGCCCGCCTGAAGGCCAAGTCCGAGAACACGCCGTGGCGGCCCGCGCTGTCCAGGAGCGTCGAGCCGGCCTGCATGCCGAAGACGTAGGGCTGGGCCCACTCGTTGGTGGGAAGAAAGATCGCGTACCGGTTCGGCCCCAGCTCCCGCTTCACCGCCTCCATCGCCCGTCGCCATTCGCTCCACGACGTCGGCATCCTCGGATAGCCGGCGCGGGCGAGGATGTCCTTGCGATAAAAGATGACCCTGGTGTCGACGTACCACGGTACGCCGAAGAGCGTGTCCCCGACAGTGTTGGTGCTCCAAATGCCGCCGAAGTAATCGGCCGAGTCCACTACCTCTGACCGATTCACCCAGGCGTCGAGCGGCTCGAGTGCACCCAGCGCGGCGAACTCCGGGATCCAGGTGTTACCGATCTGCGCCAGGTCGGGCGTGGCATCGCCCACGTAGGCAGTGAGCAGCTTCTCGTGGGCGGCGCTAAAAGGGATCTGCTGCACCCGGACTCGGATGCCGGGATGCCGGCGCTCGAACTCGGGGATCAGCTGCTGGACCTCCTCGCCTTCGCGGCCGAAGGCCCAGAGGCGTAGAGTGATGTCGGCGTTCTGTTTGTCCTGTGCGCCGCACGCGAATGTTGAGATGGTCAACAGACACACCACGGCTGCACGAAAGGCGTACATCATTTCGTTGCCGAGGCTTGATCCAACCATCCACCCCGAAACCCCGCGAGCCGCAACCCGCGAATGATCGCCGGATGCTTCCGCATGTACCGCCAGATGAGATCCGAGCGGTAGTTTTCTGCCATGATGAGGATCGGCCCCTGGTCGATGCCGAGATAGTCGTTGTCATACCACCCCCGAGCCGCCACGTCACCCTTGTGCGGCGGAACCTCGGCCGGCCAGGTCTGATTGAACGCATCCAGAAACCCGTACTCTCCGAACAGCGCCTCTCCATGGGCCTCCCGCATCGTCACCAGTGCGGGCAGGGCGATCTCCGGTGCGAAGGGCAGCGAGCCCCCCGCCGCGGTGGGAGCGATGGTGCCGTCGTCCCGGATCTCGTCCAGGGCCGCACCCCGCGCGGCGTATTCCATGAACCGACGCCTGCGTCCGAAGATCTCGAGCGTAGTGTCGGCGGGGCCGTCCGAGGCCGTGAGGCCCCAGAGGCTGTCGCCGTACCCCTGCCAGCCGTCGGGGTTCGCCATGGCATAGGCCCGCTGCGAATAGGTGGCCCGGCGGGAGTTTTCGAAGTAGTCGATGCCGCGGCGCCGCATGTAGTCGTCCTGAATCCCGCGAAAATCCACGAACAAGTGGGAATACTGATGGCCGAACAGCGGCGCGAAGTTCACATGCTCCTGGCCGTGGAACCGTCCCCAGTTGTACGTCGAGGTCCACTCTCGCCAGGCAGACGGATCGAGCGGCGATGTGGGCGAGGCGATCGCCAGGACGTAGAGCAGCATCGCTTCGTTGAAACCGCGCCAGTCGTAGTCGAGGAAGCCCGCGGACGGGTCCCAACCCATGCTGATACGCGGCCTGCGCACCTGGGCCCAGCGCCAGTCCACCCGGTGATAGATCGAGTCAGCAAACGCCCGGATCGCGACCTCGTCGGGGTCCTCGCCGTCGAAGTAGACCTGACAGAAGAGCACGCCACCCAGGAGGAGAGTGGTGTCGATGGTGGAGAGCTCGACCTGCTCGAACCGCAGGCCGGTTTCCATGTCCAGGAAGTGATAGAAAAACCCCTTGTATCCTGAGACACCCGACTCCGCCTGGCCCTGTGGCGCTTCCCAGAAAAAACGCAGCGTGGTGAGCACGCGCTCCCGGGCCTCAGCCCGACTCACGTAGTTCCGCTCGACGCCGATCGGGTATGCCGTGAGCGCGAAGCCTACAGCGGCGATGCTGGAGAACGACTTGGTCGGCCAGCGATCGGGTGTGAGGCCGTTGCGGGGATTGGTCTGTTCCCAGAAGAAGTCGAAGGTTCGGCGCTGGAGGGTGTCAAGGAAGGCGGTCTCGCGCGCCGACGGCGCGTACCGGGTGAGAGGCGGAGCCGGGTCTGGCGCCTCGCCCCGACAGGCACAGCCCAGGACCGCCAGGGCGAGCGCACGGTAGGTCACCCTCATCTCCCGGAAAGAACGCGGCGACCGGGCGAAGCCCGGCCGCCGACGGTAGAGGTCAGAAATCGTATTGGAAGCCCAACTGGAAGCGGCGGGCGTCGGAGGTCGTACAGCCGGGCCGGCCGAAGGTCGGATCGGCAACGGGACCCGTCGGCCCAGCCGTGAAGGCCGTCTCGTTAAAGCAGCCGAGATTGTCGTTGTTGAACAGGTTGAAGAGATCCCCGGTGACGCCGAAGTTGGTTCCGCCGAAGCTCGGGAAATCCTTCCGCAGCCGCACATCCACGTTCTTGAAAGCGTTGCCACGCTCGAAGCCGAGGAGGGTGCGCTGATTGCCACTCGGCGTCGGGGAAAACTCCACGATATTGAACGGCTTCCCGCTCGCGAACGTGGCGATGCCGCTGAACTGTACGCCCCAAAGGTAGGGCAGGTCCACGACCCAGTTGGCCACCACGCGGTGGCGCTGGTCGTCGAGGATGGGCCGTTTGGTGGTGAAGGTGGTGCTGATATTCGGGAAGCTGAAGAGGTCGTTCCCCTCGGCCTCGGCCCAGGAGAGGGTGTACGCGATGCCGGCCCCCCAGCCTCCCGTTTCCGCGGGCCGATACGAGCGGTCCAGCCGGAACTCGAGCGCGTCGTACCAGGTGCGGACGGAGTTGTTGCCCACCAGGATGTTCTGGTAGGCCGGCAGGTTGAAGCTGAGACAGCAGTCGTTCGTCGCCGGGTTGAGCGCGAGATTGGCCCACTCGTAAGTGTACCCGTTCCGGCCCCGTGCCCCGGTGTATGCCACCGAGCCGAGCAGCGTTCCGACGGCCTGACGTACGCCGATGTTCCACTGGTAGGTCTTGGGGGGACGCAGGTCGTTGGGCACCAGGAACACCTCCTGCGGCGGCGCCTGCCCCGCGGCGATCGCCCCGTCGAGCCCTTCTTTGCTGAAGAGGGACGGATCCCATGCGATCGTCCCCGGAACACTGCCATCGGCCGAGAAGCGGAACGTGAGCGTCGGGTGCTGCCGCCGGTAGGTCTCGTCGATGAAGGAGTTGAAGCCGATACGGTCGTAAAAGATTCCGGCGGCGCCGAAGATCGTCGTGGTCCGGTCCTCGTTGATCCCGTAGGAGAAGCCGAGCCTGGGCTGAAAGGCACCGTAGAAGTTGCCGCGCTGCGTCCCGTCGCTGAAGTACCGCGCGGGATCGATGTCGATGAAGAGATCCTGACGGAAAGCGGTCAGCGAATCGCGCACCGCTTGCGGCGTCACGAAGTCAGGGTCGAACATCCCGGTCTCGAGGTCCCAGCGGATGCCGGCGTTGATCGTGAGCCTGGTGGTCGGGTCCCAGTCGTCCTGGATGTAGACTCCGAACTGCTTGTTGTTGCCCTCCACCACCGGATCGCCGAAGCCGTAGCGGGCCTCGACCGGGAAGGCGAAGTTGTTGCTGCCGTTGAAAACGAAAACCGGATTCTCGTTTATGTTCTTGTTCAGGTCGTACTGCACCAGGTCGATGTTTCCGCCGATCTTGATGACGTGCGATCCGCCGGCCTGGAACCCCGAGTAACTCCAGTCGTTCCGGAGCGAGATCCGGTTCTGGGTGAGGTCCTGGCGGGTATCGCGGCCTCCGAACCGAACGATCCCCGAATACTCCTGCCCCACCAGGGTCGGGTTGAGGGGCTCGGGATTGAACTGATAGTACTGATAGCTGAGCCGAGCCTCGTTGGTCCAGGTTTCACCATACCAGGTGTGTTTGAGCCCCGCGTCCGCCACGTTGTTCCTGAAGTTCTCGCCCGCCTCGAACGCCCACTCGTTCCCGGTGAAGAGTCCCCCGAAGCTTCGCCGGTCCCGCTCGATGCGCAGATTGCCGCTGAACTCGAGTAGGTGCTGGTCGCTCGCGTTGTAGCTCAGCTTGGCGAAGCCGAGGTGGGAGCGGAATGGCGCGGTGTTCGCCTGGCCGTTGAATCTGACCACCTGGGCGGGCCAGATCGCCGGGTCTCCGTTCAAACGAGTGACGCCCTGGCGGTTCTGGAAATTCCCCTCGTAGGCGGCAAACAAGAATAGGCGGTCTTGGATCAGTGGCCCCCCGATGTTGCCACCCGCCAGGACGCGGCTGTAGTCGGGTTCGGTGAATGTGAGGTTGGTATCTGCCTGATCCCGCCGTTGGATACTGTCGAGCGCGACCAGTCCCTGGTTCTGATAGGAGGTGAACAAGCTTCCCGTCCAGATGTTGCCGCCCGACCTCGTGGCGGCCGTGATGATCGCGCTGGACGACTTCTGGTATTCCGCCTTGAAGTTGTTGGTGATGATGCGGAATTCCTGCACCGCGTTGCGGGGGAAGGGATTCCCCCGGCTGGCGTCCTGTCCTACTACTCCTCCGCCGGCGAGGTCGTTCTTCAGCGTCTGCCCATCGACGAAAACGTTGACATTCTCCGCCGGTGAGGCCCCGGAAGCGAAATTCTTATTTTGGCCATTGATGCGGTCGGGGTTCACCCGTACGCTCGGGGCGAGGGGAGCCAGATCGAGGAAGTTTCGGCTGCTGGACGGCAGGGCCTCGATCTGCTTCTCATTGACGTTGGTGGCCACCTCCGAGGTGTTGGTCTCGGACACCGCGGCGACTTGCACCACCACTTCCTCCAGCTCGACCGTCGTCGGCGCGAGCCTGAAGTCAAGGGTGAGGATCTGCCCCACCTGCAACCGCAGGGGCCGCTGTGCCGGCGTGAAGCCGATGTTCCGGACCGTGATCTCGTAGGGGGCCGGGGTGAGCCCGGCCATCGAGAAGAAGCCTCGGCCGTTCGTCGCCACGGTACGCTGGACCCTGGTGGAGGTGTTCTGCGCGACGACTTGCGCCCCTGCCAGCGGGGCGCCCGCCGAATCGGTTACCGTGCCGCGAATGCTGCCCGTGCTGGTCTGGGCGGCGAGGCCGCCGTATGAAAGCGTCGCGGCCAGTAGAAACGCACAGCCGCTACCGAGAACAACTCTGATGGTCATAGTGCGCCTCGCAGGAGGGAAGAAGAAGTCATCGCCGGCTCGGCGTCCGGTGCGGGGGGCCGCGGCGGGAGAGTAGCCTGCCCCGAGCCTGTCGAGGGGGCGGCGCCGCAGGATCGCCGAATCACCAGCGTGGTAGGAAACGTCTCCGCCCGATGCACGTGGGCGGCCTTGGTGCGAATGGCCTCGAGCAGCCGGAGCGTCGCGCGCTCGCCCAGCGCGCTGATGTCCACGTGGACCGAGGACAGCGGCGGATCGAGGTAGCGGGCCATCGGGATGTCGTCGAACCCCGCCACCGCTACGTCATCAGGTACCTTCCGTCCGGCCTCGCGCAACGCGCTCAGCGCCCCGATGGCCATGGAATCGTTGGTCGCGAAGATCGCGCTCGGTACCGGTCGGCCCTGAAGCAGCTCGTTGGTAGCCCGGAACCCCGAGCGCTCGCTGAAATCGCCGGACGCCTCGAGGGCCGCGATGGGCGACTCCCCTGCTTCCGCCAGGGCCGCCCGGTAGCCGCGGAGCCGCTCGGCAGCGTCGAAGTTGCCTTCCACCCCCTTAATGATGGCGATACCTCGATGACCGAGCTGGAGTAGGTGCCGGACCATGGCGCAGGCGCCGTCGTAGTTGGCGATGGTGATGACGTCGAAGGCATCGGGGCCGACCGGGGCGCTCAGCAGCACCAAGGGGAAGCCGGCCGGCAGGTTCCGCATGGCGGTTTCGGCATTCATCTCGGGCCACATCACGATCAGGCCGTCCACCCGCCCGCGCATCGAGCGAAGCGCGGCCTCCACCCCGGGCCGGCCGTCATGGGAGCTGGAGATGAGGAGATGGAATCCGTTCCGTTGGGCGGTCTGGTCGATCCCCCGGATAACCTCGGAGAAGAACTCGCCGTAGAGGTCGGGCAGGAGGACGCCCAGCGTGTGGGTGCGGCTGGTGCTGAGGCTCCGGGCGCCGCTGTGGGGGACGTACCCCAGCCTCAGCGCGGCCTCCCGAACCCGGGTGGCGGTCGTTTCTCGAACCAGATCGCTTTCGTTGTAGACTCGGCTGACCGTCGCCACCGAGACCCCGGCCTCATGGGCGACGTCCTTGATCGTGGCCATCCTGCCTCCGCGAACTGGCAGACACGGGACTGATGACCCGTCCCCGACCTGGGGCCTATGTAATCGTTTACATTTTGCCGCATAATTGTCAAGATTTGGACTTCTGCGATGCTGGATCGGGGAATTCCCGGCCTGCTGGGGGCACAGCCGGATGATTAAGTCACGATGATATGGTCAGTTACATTCCCTGTCGTCGCCGCCGGGCAACTCCTGGCCGTGCTGGCGCTGCCGGTCGGCCCGATTTCACGGGCCGAGACTCAAGGCGACCCACCCCCACCCCCTCGCAATGTCATCCTCATCCTGAGCGATGATCATCGGTACGACTTCCTGGGTTTCCTGAGCAGCGCACCGGAGTGGCTCGAGACCCCCAATCTCGACCGAATGGCGCGGCAAGGCGCCCATATCCGGAACGCATTCGTCACCACCGCGCTCTGCTCCCCCAGCCGCGCCTCCATGCTCACCGGCCAGTACGCCCACCGGCACGGCGTAGTGGACAACACCTCCCCGGTCCCTCCTGGCACCGTCTTCTTCCCCCAGCGGCTCCAGCGGGCGGGTTACAGCACGGCTTATATCGGCAAATGGCACATGGGTGAATCCGAGTCCAGTGATGCCCCCCGTCCCGGCTTCGACCACTGGATCAGCTTTCCCGGGCAGGGCGTCTACCAGGACCCGATCCTCAACGTGAACGGGCGTCGTAGGCGGGTGGGCGGGTACACCACGGACGTTCTCACCGATTCGGCCGTGGCCTGGCTCGGGCGACAATCGACCAGCCAACCTTTCTTCCTCTATCTCTCGCACAAGGCCACGCACGCGGAGTTCATTCCGCCCGAGCGTTACCGGGGACGCTACGCCGACGCGAAGATCCCCTACCCGGCCACCATGGCGAACACCGAGCGCAACTACCGCGGCAAGCCCCGCTGGGTCAAAGATCAGCGCTATGGGTGGCACGGAGTGGACTACGCGTATCACGGCCAGCTCGACTTCGATGACTTCTACCGCCGCTACGCCGAGACCCTTCTGGCGCTCGACGAGGGCGTCGGACGGGTGCTGGATCACCTGGAACGGTCCGGGCTCGCGAAGAGTACGTTGGTGCTCTACCTGAGCGACAACGGATTTTCTCTGGGGGAGCACGGGCTGATCGACAAGCGCCACGCCTACGAGGAATCGATCCGCATCCCCATGCTCGCCTGGGCGCCCGGCTACATCCCGGGCGGATCGCAGGTGACGGCGATGGTGCGCAACATCGATCTGGCGCCGACGATTCTGGAGCTGGCGGGCCTCGCTCGACCCAGGGACATGGACGGTCGCTCGGTGCTGGCCGTGCTGCAGGGCCGGTCGACGCCGGAGCCCGAGGAGCTGCTGTACGAGTACTACTGGGAGTTTGCCTTTCCCCACACGCCGACGGTGTTCGCGCTTCGCAGCTCCCGCTACAAGTACATCTATTATCACGGCATCTGGGATCTGAATGAGCTCTACGATCTGGAGACCGATCCCCTGGAGCAGCACAACCTGATCGAGGTGCCTGCCTTTCAGGAGCGAGTCCGAGCCATGCGCAAGCGCCTGTTTGACCGGCTGGAGGCGACCGGTGGCACGCAGATCCCGCTGCGGCGCGGCGACTGGCAGGCGGCCGAGCGCAAGACGTCCACCTCCCCGAGGCCGTGATCCTCCTCTCCGACCTGGCCCGGGCGCTCGATCTTCCCTTCCACGGCACCGATGTCGAGGTAAACGGCATCGCGGTGGACTCCCGTGAAGTTCAGCCGGGCGATCTCTTCGTGGCCCAGCGGGGCGCGCAGGCCGACGGCACGACCTTCGTGCCCGAGGCCCAGGGCAAGGGCGCCGTGGCCCTCTGCTCCACCGCGCCGGTGCCCGGCATGCCCACCATCGTCGCCCCCGATCCGCGAGGCGCCCTCCCGCGACTGGCGGCAACACTCTACCGCCATCCGGCCCGCGAGCTCCGGCTCATCGGCATCACCGGCACCCTGGGCAAAACGTCCACGGCACTCCTGGTCCAGTCGGCCCTGGCCGCGGCCGGCGCCCGAGTCGGCGTGATCGGATCTCTCGGCGTGCGGGTCCAGGGGCGGGTCGCCGACACCGGCATGACCACACCCGACGCCCCCGCGATACATCGCGCGCTCCGGCGGATGGTGGAGGCCGGCGTGACCACCGCGGTCCTGGAAGTCACCTCGCACGGCATCGCGCTCCGGCGGGTGGCCGGCCTCAGCTTCGCGCTGGGGGCGCTGACCAATCTCGTGCCCGACGAGCACCTCGATTTCCACGGCACCGCCGCCAACTACCTCCGGACCAAGGCACGCTTCTTCGACATGCTGGAGGGAGGGGCGCCGCTGGTGGTGAACCATGACGACGGTCGGGTGCGGAGCCTCGTCTCGGAAGCCGGCGTGGCCGCTCGAAGGCCGGTGATCACCGTCTCCGCGCACGGCGACCCGGATGCCGCCGCAGCCGTGATCGGGCTTCGGTGCGATGCCGCCGGATCGGCCTTCGCCCTGGAGATTCGCCGGCCGCTCCCTCGCATGGACGGCGGCACCTGTCCGCCCGGGGCCCTTCCGCTGGTGCTGCCGGTGCTGGGCGTCCATCAGGTGGCGAACGCCGCGCTCGCGGCGGTGGTAGCGTTGCTCGCCGGGGGCTCACCCACTTCGGTGACCGAGTCGGTCGCGGAGCAGGCGCCCATCCGGCGCCGGCTGGAGCTGGTGCACCAGGCCAATCCGGTGGTGCTGGACGATACCGTCGGCAACCCTCGTGCGGTGGAGGCGGTCTTCGAGACCATCCGTGCCATCCCGCACCGCGCCCTGCGGATCGTCTTCGGTATCCGCGGGTCGCGCGGCCCCGGGATCAATCGGCGGCTGGGCGCGGCGCTGGCCGCGACGCTTCAGCAGACCACTCGCCCGGTGCAGCTGGTGGTCACCGCCAGCGAGGACACCGCCGGCCGCCGCGACCGGGTAAGGCCGGAGGAGCGCGATGCGCTGCTCGAGGTGTTGCGCGCCGGGCAGGTGACGTTGGTGTACGAGGCGAGGTTGGCCGACGCGATGCGACGGGCGATGGTGGGAGCGGGGGAAGGCGATCTGGTGCTGTTGCTGGGAGCGCAGGGGATGGATGCCGCGGCAGGGATCGCAAGGGGGATGCTGCGGGGAGTACGCCGACCGGGGGAATAGACCCGCGTCGCTCTGACCTCGCTGCTACTTCCGCAAGCCCCGCTTCCCTGCCTCCCACGCGTCGTACAGGTTGAACGACCTCATCTGATCGGCGAGATCGGTACTGCGGACCAGCGAATCCACCTGCTGGGCAGTCTGCCGCGGGAGCGACAGGTCCAGCATCGCGAAGCCCCAGGTCACCGCCGCGGCGATGGCAGCGTTCTGCCGGAGCTGCCGGAGATCAGCCTGGGTGAACTCGTCCGTGCGGGCGTGGTAGTTAGGGCCGTAGTTGGCCGACTCCTGATTGGCCACCAGGTTGGGCACCCCCTGCATCATGAAATCGTAGTTGTCGGTTCCGACGATGGGCACGTTGACCTGCACGAAAGGCCCCAGCCCCTCCACCGGCTTCAGCGCCTGCTCCATCACCGGCAGCAGGTCGGCGCGTCCGCCGGTGAAGAAGCCGATGATGCGACCGGTCCCGATGTCGTAGGAGGACGCCATCACGTGACGGTCCAGCTCCACGGCGTGGCTCAGCGTGTAACCGTAGGAGCCGTTGAGGTTCTGCTCCTCGCCGTTCCAGAGGGCGAACCGGATCGTCCGCGCCGGCCGGAGGCCCAGCCGTCGGATCTGGCGCGCGACGTCGATCACCATCACCGCGTTGGCGCCGTTGTCCAGGGCCCCGGTGCCCAGATCCCAGGAATCGAGGTGCGCGCCGATCACCACGATCTCCTGGGGCCTGGTGCTGCCGCGGATCTCGCCGATCACGTTGTGGGTCTGGTACGCCGGTCCCGACTGGATGTCGAGCACGGCGGAGAGGGTGAGGGGCTTGCCGCCGCGCAGCAGCCGGAAGGCGCGGGCGGCGGCATCGCGCTCCATCATCATCATGGGGTGGCGGTTGACCCACCCCAGCGCGGCATTGTGCCGGGCCAGCGCGTTGTGGGGCCGGGAGGACTGGTAGACCAGCCCCACGACGCCGGCCGCGATGGCCCTTCGCTCGATGTGTCCCGCCTCGGTGTACTCCCGGAAGAGACCCTCGAGATCCTTCAGCTCGCCGGTCTCGATGAGCACGAAGGCGCCCTTGGCCTGATCGCGAAGCGCCTTGAAGTCGGCATCGGTGCCCTTGCCGCCATCCACCAAGGGCGCGGTGAGGCCGCTCGAGGGGGTAGCGGTCGAGAAGGGCAGCGCGGCGACTCGTGCAGTGAACGGCGTGATCCCTTTCCCTTTCACCGTCGCACGGGCGGACCGCTCCAGCCAGAGTCCCGGCATCAGGAACGGCTCCTGCTTCGCGTCTACGCCGGCCTCGCGGAAACGCTCCAGCGCCCACTCGAAGGCGCGCAGGTTGGCCGGCGACCCGGTGGGCCGGCCACCGATTTCGTCGGTAAGCGTGCGGAGATCGCGCTCCAGCGGCGTGTCGCCCATCAGCGCGCCGGCGAGGCGGGTGGCGCCGTCGGCTTGGGCGGCCAGAGCCGAGGGAAGAAAGAAGAGGAGAAGGAGGAATCCGATATGCCGGGTCATGGCCATGCTCCTCTGCGGTGCCGGCAGGATCCCTCGCTCCGCTCGGGATGAGGCATGCTGCTCCCCGCCACCCTTCCCCGCTACCGCGTGCCTCACTTGCAATACTCGTCCAGCTGATCGAACCCGACCAGCACCTCGCGCGGCTTGCTCCCGTCCGGCGGACCCAGAATTCCGGCGTAGTGGAGCTGATCGATGATCCGCGCGGCGCGCCCGTAGCCGATACGGAGCCGCCGCTGGAGCAGCGAGGTCGAGCCGCCCTGGTTCTGGATGCAGGCCTCCGCCGCCTCGCGGAAGAGCGCGTCCCGCTCGCCTGCCTCGTCCTCGGCCGGCCCACCCTCCGCCTCACCCTCCTGGGCTCGCACCATCTCGAGGATGTCGGCCTCGGCCGCGGCCGTCTGCAGGGCGGCCTGCCGGGCGGCCCGCCGGGCCACGTACCACTCCATCACCCGCTCGCTGTCCTCGGTCCCGATGTAGGCGCCCTGCAGCCGCATCGGCTCGCTCTTCCCCGGCGGCAGGAACAGCATGTCGCCGTTCCCCAGCAGCGCCTCCGCGCCATTCTGGTCGAGAATGGTGCGGCTGTCCACCTTCGATGCCACCCGGAACGCGATCCGGCTGGGAAAGTTCGCTTTGATGAGACCGGTGATGACGTTGACCGAGGGCCGCTGCGTGGCCAGCAGCAGGTGGATCCCGATCGCCCGGGCCTTCTGGGCTAGAATCGCGAGCGGGGTCTCGACCTCGGCCTGGACGGTCATCATGAGATCCGCCAGCTCGTCGATGACGATGACGATCATCGGCAGCACGCCGTCGGTATAGGTCTCCTCCGTGGGCGGCTCGGGCGGCGTGTCGGGCGCCTCGGCACTGATGGTGACCAGCGTGACTTTAGGCCGGGGCGGGTTTCGAAGCGGCTTTCCCTCTTCGACCTTGCGGTTGAAGTCGGCCAGATTCCGGGCACCGTTGGCCTGGAGCAGCTCATAGCGGCGGTTCATCTCGAAGACCGCCCATTTGAGCACCGTGGCCGCGTCGTGGTTGTTGGTCACCACCTTGTGCCGCAGATGCGGCAACGCGTTGTACATCGACAGCTCGACCATCTTCGGATCCACCATCAGGAGCCGCAGCTCCCGCGGGGTATGCCGGTACACCAGGCTGGTGATGACGGTGTTGATGGTGACCGACTTTCCGGTGCCGGTCGCCCCAGCGATCAAGAGGTGGGGCATCTTCGCCAGATCGGCGATCACCGGCTTGCCCTCGAGGTCCCGGCCCAGCGCGATGGGAAGCGCGGCCCGTCCCCGGTGCCATTCCGGGGATTCCATCAGCTCCCGCAGCGTCACCAGCCGGGCCGTCGGATTGGGAACTTCCACGCCGACCGCGCCCTTCCCCGGAATCGGCGCTACGCGGATGGACGGTGCCCGCATGGACATCGCGAGATCGTCGGCCAGCGCCACGATGCGTCCGGCTTTCACACCCGCGCCCGGCACCACCTCGAATTGGGTCACCACCGGGCCGGTCGTCCGTCCCGAGATCTGACCCTCGACCTTGAAGGTCCTGAGCGTGTCCAGCAGCGACTGCCCCAGCCGGTCGAGCTGCGCCTCACCCGCGTCGATGTCTTCGCTGGCCGGCGGAGTCAGCAGGTCGATCGGAGGAGTGTTGGACTCGTCGACTGGTACGGCGGCCGCGGACTGGATCCTGTCCTTCTTGCGCGGCTTGGTTGGAGCGATGTCCGGCGGACCGGCGGGCCGGCGGAACGTCGGAAGGCTCGACGGCCTGCCACCCGACTCATCCGCGGGCACTTCAACCCGCTCCTTGCGACGTCGCTCCGGTCTCTCCCCGAATTCTTCCGCCGGTCCCCCGGTCCGCCGGTCCGCCGTCTTCTGCAGCCGTTCCCCTGTCTGCCCCGCCTCGAACCGCTGCAGCGGATGCCACGCGAACGTGGCCAGCGTGAGGGCCGAGAGCGCGAGGAATCCCAGCAGCACCGCACCCGCGACGCCGATCTTGGCCGAGATGGTCTCCGCCAGGAATCCGGGCACCAGGCCCACCGTCCGGGCCGCGAAGCCGCGCTGAGCGACGTCCACGTCGAGCTCGGCCGGCGTCACCTGGGTCAGCACGCCGACCACATAGGGAACCAGCACGCTGAGGCCCACGATCAGGATCGCCGATCGCTTCATGTCGAGCCCACCGAGCCGGTCGAAGCCGGCCAGCGCCAGCCCGATGCCCAGCAGCGGAATCCCCAGCGCGCCCGCCCCCAGGAGTTGCCAGAGTGCGTGTCCCAGGTATCCGCCCACCGGCCCGGTGATCGGCACCGGCAGCAGCGTCAGACCCACGAACAACCCGGCGACCAGGGCGGTGAGCGCGCCCAGCCGTCGCCTGCGTCCGCCTTCGGTGGCTTGGGGATTGGCCGGCGCGCTCATACCGACACCGCCGTCAGGGTCACGCGGCGCTCGTGGAAGGTGGGAAGCACAGGGTAGGCATCCGGCCGAGCCGCCGCCAGCACGTCGTTGGCGAAACCCAGCCGGATCAGCTCACGGCCGGCCCGGCTGCGCCGGAGGGGCCGCTCCCAGTTGTCCCCGTATCGCCGGACCAAGTCGAGGCTCGCCACCGCCGCGTCGTTGCCGCCGCGTCGGCCGCTGGTGCGGCCCAGCACGGCGGCGATCAGGCGCCCGGCGGTGTAGGCATCGTCCAGCGAGAAGGCCCCGCCTCGACCGGCGCAGATCACCAGCAGGCTCCGATCCCGCTCCAGGGTTTCGCGGGCTCGCTCCGCGGCCAGTGACAGGTTGCCGGCGCAGACCGGATGCACCGCGCTGGCGCCCTGGCAGGCGAGCAGCGCCTCGGTGCCGTTGGTGGTGGTCAGCACCAGGGTCTTTCCGCGCACTACGGGCTCGGACATTTCCAATGGACTGTTTCCCAGCTGGAAGCCATCGATGCGGAGACAGTTCCGCTCACCGGCCAGGAGCATGTCGGCGCTCCCGATGGTCTGCGCCAGGCGCAGCGCCTCCTCGGTCGAAGACACCGGGATGATCGCCTTGGCGCCGTTGCTCAGGGCGGCGCACATGGAGGTCGTGGCCCGCAAGATATCGATCACGAACACCGTCCGGCCCTGGACCTCCGCAAGTGCGAGGCCGGCCGGGGTGAAGCGCACGTCGAGCTTCATGCGTCGGGACGAAGGAGATGCGACTCCCGTTCGAGGAATCGGGTGTCCACCTTCCCGGCGACGAAGTCCGGATGGCGGATCACGCGAGCCAGAAACGGAATGGTGGTGGTGACGCCCTCCAGGATGAAGCTGTCGAGGGCCTGACCCATGCGGGTGAGCGCCTCTTCCCGGTCGTTCCCGTGAACGATCACCTTGGCCAGGAGCGAGTCATAGTATGGTGGCACCGTGTACCCGGCGTAGACGTGGGTATCCACTCGGACGCCGGGGCCGCCCGGCGGGTGATACGCCGTGATCTGCCCCGGACACGGCTGGAAGCCGCGATAGGGGTCCTCGGCGTTGATCCGGCACTCGATCGCGTGGCCCCGCAAGCGGGTGCCGTCTCCCTGAAAGCTGATCGGCTCGCCGCCGGCCACCCGGATCTGTTCCTTCACCAGATCGAAGCTGGTGACCATCTCGGTCACCGGGTGCTCCACCTGGATCCGGGTGTTCATTTCCATGAAGTAGAAGTTGCCGTCGGGGTCCAGCAGAAACTCGAGCGTGCCGGCGCCGATATATCCGATGTTGGACGCCAGTGCCACTGCCGCTCGGCCCATACGGCCGCGCAGATCGCTGTCCAGCGCGGGGCTGGGACTCTCCTCGATCAGTTTCTGGTGCCGCCGTTGGACCGAGCAATCCCGCTCGCCCAGGTGAACCACCCGGCCGAAACAGTCGCCGATCACCTGGATCTCGACGTGCCGCGGCTGCTGGAGATACTTCTCGACATAGACCGAGCCGTTGCCGAACGCCGCCAGGGCCTCGTTCTGCGCCAGCCCGAACGACTGGGTGAACTGGTCGGCGTCCTGAGCGATGCGCATCCCTTTTCCACCGCCCCCCGCGGTGGCCTTGATGATCACCGGAAATCCGATGCTCTCGGCGAATGCCAGGGCCTCGTCCGGATCCTCGATCGTTCCCGGCGAGCCCGGCACGGTCGGCACTTCGGCCTCCTGGGCCAGCCGCCGCGCCGTGGCCTTGTCGCCCATCTGGCGGATCTGGTCTCCGGTAGGACCGATGAACGTGATGTTCGAGGCCCGGCAGGTTTCCGCGAATTCCGCGTTCTCCGCCAGGAAGCCGTAGCCGGGATGGATCGCGTCGGCTCCGGTGATCTCGGCGGCGGCGATCAGGCTGGGAATTCGGAGATAGGACTGGCGGCTCGGCGGCGGTCCGATGCAGACATCGT
>DATBJC010000187.1:0-11870 GCA_036556625.1 Gemmatimonadales bacterium | reverse complement strand
CGGGAGCCGGGACTCACCGATCGGGATACGGTCCTCGCCGTGTCCAGCGTGGCATTCGACATGTCGGTCCCGGAGATCTTCCTGCCGCTGACGGTGGGTGCCCGCGTGGTGATCGTCAGCCGCCAGACCGCGGTGGACGGCATCCGGCTGGTCGAGAGCCTGCGCCGCTCGAACGCCACCTTCCTCTTTCTGACCGCGACCTCGTGGCGACTGCTGCTGGATGCCGGGTGGGAGGGGAGCCCGGCGCTCACGATGCTGAGCGCGGGAGAAGCCCTGCCACGGACGCTCGCGGAGCGTCTGGTGGGCCGAGGAGCTGTCCTCTGGAACTTCTACGGCCCGACCGAGACCACCGTCGTTTGCTCCGGCACGCGCATCGCGCCCGGGGAAGGGCCGATATCGCTGGGTCCTCCCATCGCTCACAGCCGGATGTACATCCTGGACTCGAAGCTTCAGCCGGTCCCGCCAGGTGGTGTGGGCGAGCTCCATATCGGCGGAGCGTGTCTGGGCCGAGGCTATCTCGGGCGTCCCGCTCTGACGGCGGAAAAGTTCGTTCCCGATCCCTTCGGCGGGGAGCCGGGAGCGCGCTTGTACCGGTCGGGGGACCTGGTGCGCTCGTACCGTGACGGCACGGTGGAGTTCGTGGGTCGCATCGACCATCAGGTCAAGCTGCGCGGCTTTCGCATCGAGCTGGGCGAAGTGGAGGCGGTGCTGGAGCGACACCCCATGGTGCAGGACGCCGTCGCCCTGATCCGCGACGACGCCCGGGGTGACCAGCAGCTCGTGGCGTATGTAGTCCCCGGCCGGACCCGGAAGCTCGCCACCGCCGCGCTGCGGGATTTCCTGAGAGCGCGGCTCCCGGAGCACATGGTACCCGGCGCGCTGGTCGTGCTCGACGCGCTGCCGCTCACCCCGAACGGCAAGCTGGACCGGAAGGCCCTGCCGGCTCCCGATCGGGCGCGCCCCGACCTGGAAAGCGCGCCGATCGCTCCACGTTCAGGTACCGAGGAGGTGCTCGCCGGGATCTGGACCGAAGTCCTGGGCCTCGAAGGCATCGGCGTCGCCGACAACTTCTTCGATCTGGGCGGGCATTCCCTGAAGGCAGTCCAGGTGGTGTCCCGTGCGCGGCAGGCGTTCCGGGTCGAGCTGCCGGTGCACAGCCTCTTCAGTGCCCCCACGGTGGCCGGCCTGGCCGAGGTCATCGACCGGATGGATCGGGACGGCGTGGCCTCGCACACTCCCCCCGTCCAGCCGGTTCCACGGGAATCCGTCTTGCCTCTCTCCTTCTCCCAGGAGCGCGCCTGGTTCATCCAGCACCTGGATCCCACCAACCTCGCCTACCACTTCCAGGCGACGCTGCGATTCACCGGCCCGCTCGACGTGTCGGTGCTCGAGCGGAGTCTCAGCGAGATGGTCCGGCGCCACGAGATCCTGCGCACCACCTTCCCGGCAGTGGATGACCGGCCGGCACAGCTCATCCACCAGCCCTTCCAAGTACGGTTGCCGTTGATCGACCTCCAGTCGTTCCCCGAGGAGCGGCGCGAGGACGAGGCTCGGCGACGGGTCCAGGAAGAAGTGCGGCGCCCCTTCGATCTGACCCGGCTCCCACTGGTGCGCTGGACTCTCTTGCGCCTCAGCGCCGAGGAACACCTGCTGCTCCAGATGGAGCATCACCTGATCCATGATGGCTGGTCCTTCCGACTATTTGTCCGGGAGCTGCTCGAGCTCTACCAGGCATTTTCCGCCGGTCGTCCCTCACCACTTCCACCGCTGCCGGTCCAGTTCGCGGATCTGGCGGTCTACCAACGGCAGTGGATGCGGGGAGAAGAGGCAGCGCGGCAGCTCGCCTACTGGAAGCGGAAGCTGGGGGGGACGCTGCCGGTCCTGGCGTTGCCCACCGACCGGCCGCGGCCCGCAGTGCAGACCTACCGAGGGGCCGCCCCCCGGATGGAGCTGCCTCTGCCACTGTGCCGATCGGTCCGGGCGCTCAGCCGGGAAGAGAATGCCACGCTCTTCATGACCATGCTCTCGGCCTATGCGCTTCTGCTCCACCGCTACAGCGGCCAGGACGAATTGTGTGTCGGCTCGGGTGTGGCCAACCGGCGCTGGCAGGAGTCGGAAGGCGTGATGGGCATGCTGGTCAACAACGTCGTCCTGCGTCTGGACCTGTCGGGCGACCCGTCGTTCCGCGCCGTGCTCGGGCGAGTGCGTGAGGTCGCCGTGGAAGCCTATGCCCATGAGGACACGCCCTTCGATCAGGTGGTGCGTGCGCTACAGCCTGCCCGCGATCCCAGCCGCAATCCTCTCTTCCAAGTGATGTTCAGCTTTCATGACGCTCCCTTCCCTGACGTAGAGCTGCCGGGATTGACGCTGGAGCTGACGGAGGTAGTCAGCAACCGCTCAGCCAAGTTCGACCTCAACATCATCGTGATCCCTCGCCCCGCGGGTGGGGGAATCAGCATGGTCTGGGAGTACAACAGCGATCTGTTCGATGCCGCCACGGTCGCGCGCATGATGGAGCACTATCAGCACCTGCTGGAAGAGGTGCTGGCAGACCCCGGCCGGCCCCAGTCGGCTCTGCGGTTGTCGACCGAAGCAGAGCGTCGGCAACTGCTGGTGGGGTGGAACGACACCGCCACCCCCTATCCGAGGGACACTACCGTCCATCAGCTGGTTGCCGCGCAGGCCGCGCGTACGCCTGACGCGGTGGCCCTGACCTGGGGCGATGAGCGGCTCAGTTATGGCGCGCTGAACCGCCAGGCCAACCAGCTTGCCCACTATCTGCGGCAGGAGGGTGTCGGCCCCGATGTGGTGGTGGCGGTCTGCCTCGAGCGGTCGCCGGAGATGGTGATCGGGCTGCTGGGGACGCTCAAGGCGGGAGGGGCCTATCTGCCGCTGGACCCCGCCTACCCGGCGGATCGGCTGAACTTCATGCTGCAGGACACCCAGGCGCCGGTGCTGCTCACCCAGCGACACCTGCTGGAGCGACTGCCGGTCCATGGTGCCCGGGTGATCTGCCTCGATACCGATTGGGCGGCCATCGCGCGGGAGTCCGAAGCCGATTTTCTGGCCGGCGCCACCGCCGAGCACCTGGCCTATGTGATGTATACGTCGGGATCCACCGGCCGGCCGAAGGGGGTGGAGATTCGCCACCGGGGGATCGTACGGCTGGTGTGTGGGGCGGGGTACGCCGATTTCGATTCCGGCGAGACCTTTCTGCAGCTGGCGCCGACCTCGTTCGATGCTTCGACCTTCGAGCTCTGGGGTGCGCTGGTGCATGGGTCCCGTTGCGTGCTGTTCCCCGGCGCCGGACCCGCTCCCCAGGAGCTCGGCGCGATGCTGCGGCGCGAGCGGGTCAGTATCCTGTGGCTGACGGCCTCGCTCTTCAATACCGTCATGGATGAGGCGCCGGAAGTGTTGTCCGGCCTCCGGCAACTGCTGATCGGCGGGGAGGCGCTCTCGGTGCCCCATGTGCGACGCGCCCTCCGCCGGTTGCCCGCCGTCCGGATCATCAACGGCTACGGCCCGACCGAGAACACGACGTTCACCTGCTGGTTCCCGATTCCGCCTCACCTGCCTCCCCGCGTGTCATCCATTCCCCTGGGCCGGCCGATCGCCAACACCCAGGTGTTCGTGCTCGATCCCCGCCTGCAGCCCGTTCCCGTCGGGGTGCCGGGTGAGCTCTACGTCGGGGGCGATGGCTTGGCACGAGGATATCACCGGCGTCCGGGACTGACCGCCGAGAGGTTCATCCCCCACCCCTACACGGCGGAGCCGGGCGCACGGCTGTACCGCACCGGTGATCTGGTTCGGTACCTGGCCGATGGAAACCTGGAATTCCTGGGACGTCGGGACCAGCAGGTCAAGCTGCGGGGCTTCCGCATCGAGCCGGGAGAGATCGAGGCGACTCTCGCGAGGCATCCCGGCGTGCGCGAGGCGGCGGTCGTCATGAAGGAGGAGACATCCGGCGGCAAACGGCTGGTGGCGTACTTCGTTCCCCGGCAGGAGCCGGCGCCTTCCATCAGTGAGCTGCGAAGCCTGTTGCGAGCCAGCTTGCCCGGGTACATGGTTCCCGCCGACTTCGTCCCGCTCGGGGCACTGCCGCTCACGGCCAGCGGCAAGCTGAACCGCGGGGCACTGCCGTCTCCCGAACGGGTCAGACCAGAATTGGGGAACGGGTTTGTGGCGCCGCGCTCACCGGTCGAGGTGAGGTTGGCCGAAATCTGGACCTCCCTCCTGGGGATCGAGCCGGTGGGCGTCCACGACGACTTCTTCGCGCTCGGCGGCCATTCCCTGATGGCGACTCAGGTCGTCTCGCGACTCCGCACGATCTATCAGGTGGACCTGCCGCTGAGCGCCATATTCGAGGCGCCCACGGTCGCGGGTCTGGCGCAGGCCCTGACCCAACTGCTGGAGGAGGACCGCGCGAAGCTCGCATGAGGCTGACCGGAACGACCTCGCTTGGAGGCTACGACGATGGAATGCCCCAAATGCCAGGCCAGAATGGAGCAAGTGCGCTTCGAAGACGTCGAAGTGGACCGGTGTGTGCGATGCGGAGGGCTCTGGTTCGACCGCCTGGAACACGAGGAGCTGAAGCGTCGGCCCGGATCCGAGGAGATCGACACCGGCCCGACCTGGCAGGCGTCGATGCATGACTCGCAAGAGAAAGTGTATTGTCCGGTCGATGGGACGCTGATGGTCCCGATGGTAGACTCGGGCAAACCGCCGGTCCGGATGGAGTCATGTCCGGTCTGCCACGGCACCTTCTTCGACGCCGGCGAATTCACCGACTGGAAGCCCAACTCGATTCGGGCGCTCCTGGGGCGGTGGCGACGTGCGCGATCCACCTGAGAGGGTGGGTGTCGATCCGGCCTCTCCCCGTTCGACGGTAGGGTACATAACCTACGGGGAGTAAGGAGACACCCATGAAGATCACCGTTGAGACCGTCGTAAAGTCCAAGCTGAGCAAGGTTTGGCAGGCGTGGAACAATCCGGCGGACATCCGGCAGTGGAATGCAGCCCAGGATGACTGGCACACCACCCGCAGCACCGTCGATCTGCGGGAAGGCGGCAAGTTCCTCGCCCGCATGGAAGCCAAGGACGGCAGCCAGGGCTTCGACCTCGAAGGCACCTACACCCGCGTCGTCCCCCAGAAAACCATCGAATTCCGGATGAGCGATGGCCGCGAGGTCCAGGTCGAGTTCGTCGAGCGCGCGGGCGGCGTGCTGGTCAGGGAGACGTTCGACGCCGAGACGGAGAATCCGCCCGAGCTCCAGCGCACCGGCTGGCAGGCGATCCTGGACAACTTTCGCCGTCACGTGGAGGCGAAGGGCTGACCAAGGGAGGGAGACGGCATGAATCTGAAGGCCATGCTCACAGTGTCGGCGATCTACCTGGGCGTCGTGGGGCTCGGGGTAATGCTCGTCCCCCGGCAGTTCGGGATCGGTGCCGTTCCAGCCGACCCCTCGCCCGCATTGATCGCCTTTCTCCGCATCTTCGGCGGCCCCTTCGCCGGCATCGCCGTCCTCAACTGGCTGACCCGGAAGGCCGAGCCGTCCACCGCGCGCGACGCCATCATTCTGGCCAACATCGTCGGGTTCGGATGCGTGACGGCCATGGATATCTGGGGCGTGTTCGGCGGCGGCGGGCGACCGGTGATGAAGGTGTTCCTCGTGATCCATGTCTTGATGACCGCGGGCTTCATCCTGGCGGCGCGGACCAATCTGCGAGCCGGAGGGCCCGGCAGCGTTCGAGCCTGAGCAACCTCATCGGAAGGAGCAGGGCTATGCAGATCACCGACATCCTCCAGCAGACCGGCGGGCTCCAGTCCATCGCTCGCGAGCTGGGGATCAGCGAGAGTCAGGCGGCCAGCGGCGCGGCGGCCCTGGCCCCGGCGATTCTGGGAGGATTCAAGAAGCAGGCGCAGACCCAGCCGGGCGGGCTCGACGGGCTGGGCGGACTTCTCAACCAGCTCGGCGGCGGGGGGCTGCTGGACGACGTGCTGGCCTCCAAGCCTACCGACGTCGGCCGCGGCAACGAGGTGCTCGGCCAGATCTTCGGCTCCAAGGACGTGAGCCGCGCCGTCGCGCAGAACGCGTCCTCCCAGTCGGGGCTGGACCCCAGCGTGCTCAAGAAGATGCTGCCGATGCTGGCGATGCTGGTCGCCGGCTACCTGGCCCGGCAGCAGACTACCGCAGGCGCGGGGGCCCAGCCCTCGTCAGGCGGCGGCGGGCTGGGCGGGCTGTTGGGAGGGCTGTTCGGCGGACAGGGCGGCGGCATCGGTGGGCTTGCCTCGATGCTCGACATGGATCGCGACGGGAATCCCCTGGACGACATCCTGCGCATGGTGGGCAAGGGCGGCCGATAGCGGCAGCTCACAGTCTCTGCAAATACGAGCGCCAGCGGTCGCTACGGGCCGGTGGCGCTCGTCTCTTTCCGAAGGCCGTCAGGCGCTCCTCCGGACACGGTAACAACCGGGACGAGGTCGGTTGATGGCCACCCCCTGCAAGCCGACGGCTTTGCTGTGGTCCGCGACACAGCGCCGGAGGCCGAACATCGCCGACGTAGTACTACAGCCGCCCACGGTTCGCAGGCCCTGAGATCGGCTTGACGGTGGCGGAACAGTCTCTCCGGGTTGATCGAGACTTCAGGAGCTGGCCATGCATCAGCACGCTGATATCCCACACGGCCCCGCGGGCCGGTACGGACCGCGCTCGCTCACGGGCCCTGTTCTAGTCGCTCTCCTGATCGGTGCCACCGGCTGTGAGGAGAACACTCCCTCACCGGCTGAACCCGATCTCGAGCCCGCCGCGTCGGTTGCAGCCGCGGCCCAGAAATTCTCCGAGGTGAGCGGCGGCGGATCGCACACCTGTGCCCTCACCAGCGACCAGCGGGCCTGGTGCTGGGGCTATAACGAGCTGGGTCAGCTCGGCACCGGCAGCGCGGCGGGTCCGGAGATCTGCACTGGCGCCGTCGGCCCTTTTCCCTGCAGCACCAGGCCGGTCCGGATCGCCGGCGACCGGCAGTACCGGCAGATCACTGCGGGCGACAACTACAGTTGTGCGGTGGCCAACGATTACCGGGCATACTGCTGGGGAACCAATGAGTTCGGGGCGATCGGGGACGGCACCACGAGCCGCCGGCTCTCCCCGGTCCCGGTGGGCGGCGGTCTCCGGTTCCGCCAGTTGGACGGCAGCTTCTTCCATACCTGCGGAGTGTCCCACCCCGACGGACGAGTCTACTGCTGGGGAGACAACAGCCAGGGTCAGCTCGGCGACGGGAGCAGGACCTCGCGCCTGAGCCCGGTGCCGGTTCTCGGCGGGCTGAGCTTCCGCCAGGTGAGCACCGGCGACCTGCACACCTGCGGCGTGACGACGTCCAACGAGGCGTACTGCTGGGGCCACGACAATGTCGGCCAGCTGGGAAACGATGCGGCCAGGGCGCGCCGCGACCGGCCGGTCCCGGTGGCGGGCCATCGCCGGTTCCTACTGGTGACTGCCGGTTCGGACCACACCTGCGGCGTGACCGCCGCCCATGTCGCGCTATGCTGGGGCCTGGGCGGACAGATCGGCGATGGCCAGACCACCAACCGGTTCACCCCCAGAGGGGTGGCAGGCGGACTCCGCTTCGACCAGGTGACCGCCGGCCTGTTGCACACCTGCGGCGAGACCACGACTCATCGCGCCTACTGCTGGGGCGTCAATGGCCGCGGGCAGCTGGGCGACGGCGGGCCACCGGAGCCGGATCGGCTCAGGCCGGTGGCCGTCGCCGGCGGCCACGCGTTCGCTCAGCTCAGCGCCGGGGCCGCCCACACCTGCGGCGTCGCTCCGTCAGGCGCCGCGTTCTGCTGGGGCTATGACTTCTTCGGCCAACTGGGCGACGGCCGCAGCGGATTCGGAGCCGAGAGCAGGAGGCCGGTGCGGGTCGAGGGCAGCTAGATGTTCAGGCTATGGCGAGATATGGCCGGTGACCACCGGCAGGAACTCATCACTGAGCTGGCCGGCCTGGTCAACAGCCGGCTACACTGAGCCCGCCGCGATGCTGTATCCCCCGATCCTCACCGGTGCCGTGCTCGGCGGAATATTCGCCGTAGTGGCCGCCCAGCGCTCGCCTGTCCGCGAGCTGCGACTCCTGGCGCTCGGCCTGGTGTCAGCCGCGGTGATCTACCTCGGGCTGGCACTGGTCAATGGTAATGCGCGCTGGTTGGCGCTCGAGGCCGCCGGCGTCGCCGGGTTCGGTGTCGTCGCGTGGCTCGGACTGCGGATCTCACCCTGGCTTCTGGCGCTCGGCTGGACGGCCCACGTGTTCTGGGATGTCGCGTTCCATGTGGACCAGCCGCAGACCCTGATAGGAGCCTGGTACCCGCTCGGCTGCGTCGGCTTCGACCTGATCGTGGCGGGCGCTCTGCTCAGGCTCTCCCTCCGAGGACACAGCGCTCCTGCCTGATCGAGTTAATGCAGCTTCGATGCGCCGGCGGATGCGATGACGCAAGCTGCACGTATCCCGTTCTAGTCGATTTCTCAGCCCGCCATTCGACGCCTCCACAGATTGAGCGCATTGCCGGGCTCGCTGTTACAATGCTCGGGGAAACGCACTGTCGGGCCGGCACGTACGGCCAGCGATATGGCAGAATGGAACGGACGGCCATCAGTTGAGGTAACCCGATGTCCCACGCAATCGAAACCAACGGGCTGGTCAAGTCATTCGGCTCGACCCGCGCCCTGAACGGCGTGGATCTGCGGATCCGCAAAGGCTCAGTCTTCGGCCTTCTGGGCCCCAACGGCGCCGGCAAGACCACGACCATTCGCATACTCGCCACCCTCCTCCGGCCCGACGCCGGCCGCGCCAGCGTGCTCGGCCACGACGTGGTCCGCGAGGCCCGGTCGGTCCGTGAGAAGGTGAGCCTCACCGGCCAGTACGCCTCGGTGGACGAAGATCTCACCGGCCACGAGAACCTGGTGCTCATGGGCCGCCTGCTGGGCCTGTCGTGGCGCGACGCCCGGCGGCGCAGCGGAGAGCTGCTCGAGGCGTTCGGCCTGGCCGAGGCGGCGGGACGGCAGGTGCAGACCTACTCCGGCGGCATGCGCCGCCGGATCGACATCGCGGCCAGCCTGGTGGCCATTCCCGAGATCCTCTTTCTCGACGAGCCGACTACGGGGCTCGATCCGCGGAGCCGGAACCAGGTGTGGGACCTGGTCCGCCGCATCGCGGACGAGGGAACCACGGTGCTGCTCACGACCCAGTACATGGACGAGGCCGATCGGCTGGCGGAGCGTCTCGCGGTGATAGATCAGGGCCGGGTCATCGCCGAAGGCACCAGCCGCGACCTCAAGACCTCGGTCGGCTCCAGCGCCTTGCACGTGCGACTCGCCAGCGCCGAGCAGCGAGGCAGGGCGCGGGAGATGGTGGAGCGGGTGCTGGGCCAGCAGGTGGTGCCGGTGTCCGATCCGACGTCCCTGACCGCCCGGCTCACCCATCCCGCGCAGGCCGCCGCGGTACTCACCGCGCTCACCAACGACAGCGTGGACGTCGCCGAGTTCTCGGTGGGGAATCCCACGCTGGACGAGGTCTTCTTCGCGCTCACCGGCCATGCCGCGGTGGAAGGGGCCTCGGAGGACAAGTCATGACCACCGACGCACTGCTCTCGACCGGCGAGCGGACGTACCGGGTGCTGGGAAAGCAGACGCGGCCCAGACCCGCGTCGGCCGTGTCCGCGGTCCTCACCCTGGCCTGGCGCGCGATGCTCAAGATCAAGCACGTGCCGTTCCAGCTGTTCGACGTGACCGTAATGCCGATCATGTTCACCCTGCTGTTCACCTACATCTTCGGCGGGGCGCTGGCGGGCTCGCCCCGCGAGTACATCCAGTACCTCCTGCCGGGCGTGCTGGTGCAGACGGTCATCTTCATCACGGTCTACACCGGGATGGGGCTCAACACCGACATCCAGAAGGGCCTGTTCGACCGCTTCCGCTCGCTTCCGATGTGGCAGCCGGCTCCCATCCTGGGCGCGCTGGCCGGCGACGTGTTCCGCTACTCGGTGGCCTCGGCGCTGATCCTGATCATGGGCTTCATCCTCGGCTTCCGGCCGCAAGGCGGGGCGGTGGGGGTACTGCTGGCGGTGGCGCTGGTGCTGACGTTCTGCTTCGCGCTGTCGTGGCTCTGGATCATCGTCGGCATGCTGGTCCGGACGCCGGAGTCGGTGATGACGACCAGCTTCATCTTCCTCATGCCGCTCACCTTCGCGAGCAATATCTTCGTGGAGCTGTCCACCATGCCGCCGTGGCTTCAGGCAGTGGTGGGCCGGAATCCAGTGACCCACCTGGCGAACGCGTCGCGCGGGCTGATGCACGGCACGCCGGTTTGGACCGATGTCGGGTGGGTGCTGATAGCCGCCGCCGCGATCGTGCTGGTAGCCTCGCCGGTCGCGATGAGGATGTATCGCAAGGAGCGGTGAACCACCTCCACACGTGGGAGCTCATCGATGGGCAAGGGCCGGCTGGAGGCGTTCAGCGACGCGGTCATCGCGATCATCATCACCATCATGGTTCTCGAGCTGCGGGCGCCTCACGAAACCGAGCTCGCCGCCCTTCGCCCGCTGCTGCCGGTCCTGCTCAGCTATGTGCTGAGCTTCATCTATATCGGGATCTACTGGAACAACCATCACCACATGTTGCACTGCACCGGCCAAGTGACCGGCTCTATTCTCTGGGCTAACCTGCACCTGCTGTTCTGGCTGTCGCTGATTCCGTTCGTGACCGCGTGGATGGGCGAGCATCCCGGTGCCTCGATGCCCGCTGCGCTCTACGGCGTCGTGCTCCTGATGGCCGGGGTCGCCTACTTGATCCTCCAGCGGCAGATCCTCCAATCCGAGGGCCCGCAGTCGGTGCTCGCTGCGGCCCTCGGCCATGACGCCAAGGGCAAGCTGTCGGCACTGTTCTACCTCCTGGCGATCGGCGCCGCATTCGTGGAGGCCGGGATAGCCTATGTCCTGTATCTGATGGTCGCGCTCATGTGGCTGGTTCCCGATCGCCGCATCGAGCGCGCCATGAGTCTGCACCAGGCCCAAGGCCGGATGTCGGACGTGACAAAGTCATAGGGTAGGGAGTCCTTGAGGGTACGGTCCCCACCCGACCTGTCTACGCCGTCTTGGAACCTGGAGGATCTATGGCCTCGTCACGGCTGGCCCTTCCAGTCCTGGCACTGGTTGCCTCGCTCAGTCTTCCTCTCGGCGGGGCGGAGGTCTCATACAGCGAGCCCATCGCCCAGCACCATAGGAGCGAAGTCGTGCGGCTCCGGGCCCATTTCGATTCGGTGGACGGCGAGCTGCGGCTCGCCACCCAAACGGCGCTGACTCCCGCGCAGCATGCCGGCAGGGCCACGCTCATCGCCTGGCTGCGAGAGTATCGGGACGCCGGCGTGTTCCCTCGGAATGACCGATTCCCCGATCGAGCGATGCCGTTCTTCCGGGACGGCCGCGGCGTGCTGTGTGCCATGGCGTACCTGATCGATCGTTCGGGCCGAGGAGATCTGGTGGATCGGGTCGCGTCCAGCCGGAACAATGGATTCATCCCCGAGCTGGCGGCCGATCCCGACCTGCGCGCCTGGCTCGACAGCACCGGATTGACAGTGGCGGAGGCCGCTCGCATTCAGCCCTGGTATGGGCCGCCGCCTCCTCCGGAGCAGCCGGAGGAGCCCGGCGTCAGCACCGGATATGTGCTCACATCGGTTCTGGCGGGTGGCACGTCGCTCGCGAGCATGGTGCTCAACGCCGCGGATCCCAGCCCGACCGCATCGTGGCTGGGCCTCATGGCCGGCGCGGCGGCAGTGGTCACCGGTGCGGTCGGGTTCGACAATGACGGTCCCACGGACGACGT
>DATBJC010000186.1:0-12489 GCA_036556625.1 Gemmatimonadales bacterium | reverse complement strand
CGGGCCGGCCCGTCGCCCCGGTTCGCGAGTGCTGCGAGCGCCACCGTCGGCAGCGGCTGCTCCCCGGCGATCGCCTCCAGTCCCGCCACCAGACCGGAGTCCGGCTTCCGCACCGCGGCCGTGATCGCCGCGTTCTGGATGGCGTCGCGATAGCTCCTGGTGCGCAAGCCGCGGAGCACGGCCCCCCGGGCCGAGTCGGGCGCGAGCCGGGCGAAGGCGATGAGAGCGGCGCCGCGCACCTGGTCGCTCGAGTCGCCGGCCCAGGCCCGCCCCGCCAACTCTATCGCCCGATCGCCTCCGATCCGGCCCAGCGATTCCATCGCCGCTTTGCGCACCCGGGCGGACGTGTCGGCGAGCGCCGCCTCCAGCGCCGGAAGCACGCGCTCCCGCCCGAAACGGCTGAGTGCGGCGGCAGCTTCCGCCCGGGTGAGATCGTAGTCGGCGGAGGTGGCAGCCCGGGCCAGCGCAGCGGCCGCGAGGGTGTCGGCCCCCCGCGTGGCGAGCTGGCCGATGGCCCAGCTCCGGTTCCAGAGATTGGCCTGCCGGTGAAGCAGGTTGGCCAGCCACGGGGTGGGCTGGTGGAACGAGAGCGTCTTCAGGACCGCGTTCTCGTCATCAAAGGCCACCATATTCGGCGGGCTGGTCACGTTCTCGATGCGGATGGTCTGCTCCCGCCGCTCGATGACCACCGGAGTGACGATGTCCCCCTTCGCGGTCCCGATCCTGATGGCCACCGGCGCGCGAAAGGCGGCCGGCGTCGTGAATCCCGCGCCTCCGCTGTCGGCGGTGACGGTCTGCGTCTGCCGCACCGTGAGCGTGAGTGCCGAGGCGGATGAATCGTAGGCGGCGGAGACGTCGAACTCGGGGTGACCGGCCTGGTAGATCCACTGGGACCAGAACCAGTCGAGGCTCTCCCCGGTGGCGTCGAGCACTGCCTGGCGGAGGTCGTCGCTGGTCGCGGTGCGGTAGGCGTGCCTGGTGAGATAGCGGTTGATGGCGGCCCAGAAGCGCTCAGACCCCAGGTACTGCTTCAGCATCTCCAGCACCAGCGCGCCCTTGGGGTAGACCACGCTGGAGTTGTAGGTGGCGAGGGGTGTGCGGCGGCGGGCGTCGCGCTCCAGGTACTGCCGGTACTCCTCCAGATAGAAATCTTCCTCCGCATGGCGTCCCTGCTTCATGCCCCAGTACTGGCCGGGCATGAACTGCGCCATGCCTTCGTGCAGCCAGTAGTTGGCCCAGTTCTCCGCGGTGACCAGGTTGCCGAACCACTGGTGCGCCAGCTCGTGGGGAATGAGCGTGTGCCGGTACCAGGGCCGGTCGCGATAGGCCCGGCGGTCGGGGATCCAGTCCACGAGGGTCGTCGCGCCCACGTTCTCCATCCCCCCGATGAAGTCGGCCGCGGTCACCTGGGCGTACTTGTTCCACGGATAGCGCACGCCGGTGAGCCGGACGAAGGTCTCCATCACATCGGACGTGATGTCGAAGAGCGGCCGGGCGAGGGTGCTGTCCTCTCGATAGACGTAGTACGTGAGGGGCACTTCACGCCATCGGTCGCGGATCGCCACCAGGGGAGCCGCCATCAGTGAGATCAGGTACGTGGAGGCCGGCTTCTCCTGCGACCAATGGGTGGTGCGGAGCCCGCCCGGCACTCGCCGATCGCTCACCAGCCGGCCGTTGGACACCACGGTCAGGCGAGCCGGCACCGTGGCGATCAGCTCCCAGGTCGCCTTGTCGTGGGGCGCGGCGTAGGTCGGAATCCAGCGGGGATTGCCGTCGGTCCCGCCGCCGCTGTACACCTGCTGCGGCCGGTGGGGACGGCCCGGCTCCTCCTTGAAGAAGTAGAGGCCCCTGCCCTGGACGATGCGGCCGTGATACTCGATGGTGAACCGCGCGGTATCGCCGAAAGCCACCGGTCGGGCCAGGCGCACCACCAGGGAATCGCCCGGCCGCTCGTAGCCCAGCTCTCGTCCGCCGGTGGTGACCCTGCGAACGTCGAGCTGCCGCTCCATGTCGAGCACGACGGTCATCAGCTGCGCCACCCGTGAGACGACGGTCGTGGTGACCCGGCCGTCGAACGAGCTCGAATCCCAGTCGAAGTTCTTCACTTCGATCCGCTGATGGACGAGATCATATTGGTGCGAGGGAGTGAACTCGCCGTTCACCACCCGCTCGAGATTGCTCTGGGCGTAGCCGGGCGTGGCCCTCGACAGGACCACGGCCAGCGCCACGACGCAGCATCGCACCGCATGTCGGGGAGCGGGGCAGAATGGCCTGGTGGGTAGTACCGGACGACACGGAGGGCGCACCAGGGGTATATTCGTCGGATGAGGCGTAGCTGGCTAGTCCGGCTGAAGACGGTCCTGCTGACCGCGGTCATCCTGAGCGGTGGCGGGGGCATGCCGCTGCTGGATCTGGCCCTCTACCATGGGCTGGCCCCCGACCGTTCGTCGGTTCCCCACTTCGAATCCCACACTCCTCACGGCCACGGGGACTCCTGCCGGCTCAGCTCCTCGCTGTCGCACTGCCCCCAAGTCGAAGCGCTCACGCTCTATCTGCCTGCCGGCACCACGATCTCACTGCCGCCGGCGGTTCCGAACAGCCCCCCGCGCGCCGGACGGCCCGATCTGCCCCTGGCCCGCGCGCCGCCCAGCCTCTAGCCGCTCGTCCCAGTCCCTCAACTGACATACCCCCCTCGGCGCTCCACCGGCGCCGTGGGCGCTCGCGTAGGGAGGCCGATGCTGGCTGGCGCCTTTTGGGCGGTCGCAGGTGCGGCCGCCATACTCGCCTGGACACCGATCGTCGGATCGGCGCAGACACCGGAGCCCGCCGGCCCGGATTCGCTGCGCCGGGTCATTGCCCATCTGAACGCTCGGCTCGACTCACTGGAGCGGGGTCGCTGCCCCGCGGGGCCGGCCGTGGTGCTCCCCGCTGGAGGGACCGGCGAGACAGCGCTGGACTCGGTCACCGCGGCCGCGGAGGCGCTCAGCGCTCGACTGGAGCGGCTCATCGCCAGCCGCTGCCTGGCCGGTGGGGAGGGGCCCGAGGCTCAGCCGACCGACACCACCGACGATCTCGCCGCGGTGCGGGCCGCCGCGGCGGCCGCAGCCGGCGCCCCCGACCCCGGGGACACGGCGGCCGCGGGTCCGCCGGCGGAAACTCGCTCGCAGGGCCCTCGGGGGGCGAATCTGCTGAACCCGGAGATCAGCGTGACCGGTGACGTCCGGCTGGTCGCGCGCGATGAGAGCCCGCAGCAGGACAATGCCATTCCTCGAGAGTTCGAGTTCTCCTTCCAGTCGGCGCTGGACCCATTCACCAAGACCAAGATCTTCGTCTCGCTCGAGGACGAAGAAGTGGAGATCGAGGAGGGATACTTCTACTGGCCCGGGCTGCCCGGTCATCTCCGGCTCGATCTCGGCAAGTATCGCCAGCAGGTCGGCGACCTCAACCGCTGGCATCTCCACGCGCTGCCTGAGACCGAGTACCCGCTGGTCTATCAGCGGTTCCTGGGCGAGCACGGCCTGGAAGGGGTGGGCGTGTCGGTGTACAGCGCGCTGCCGGTGTCGCTGGCCGGCGGTACCCATGAAGTCTGGCTGCAGGGAACCACCTCCGAGAGCGAGCCGCTCTACGCCGGCGGCCGGCAGCCCACCCTGCTGGGACGAGTGCAGAACTTCTGGCAGCTCACGCGCAGCAGCTACGGCCAGATCGGCTTCACGGCCACCGGCGGCAACAACAGCGAAGCCGACCTTCGGAGCCGCCTGCTGGGGCTCGACCTCCGCTTCACCTATCGCCCACCGGAGGCGGCCACCCGGCGCGAGATCACCTTCCGCGCCGAAGGTTACCGGCTCCACTCCACGGAGGCGGGGGTGAGCACCAACCGCTACGGCACGTTTCTGGACCTCCAGGCGCGGGCCAGCCGGCGCTGGGTCTTCGGCCTCCGCTACGATTGGGCCGAAGCACCGCGTGGGCTCCAGGACACCGAATGGCGGATCACGCCGAACATCACCTGGTGGCAGAGCGAGTTCGTCTATCTGCGGCTGGAGGGTGAGCACCGGGACAGCGATCTCGAGGGCAGCCAGAACCTGCTCACGCTCCAGGCCGTCTGGGCGATGGGTCCGCACAAGCACGAGACCTACTGAGCGCACTCGACGCGAAAGGACTGCGCGATGCTTCTCCGTTCCCTGTTGTTCGCCGCGGCGCTGGTCGCTCCGTCGAGCCCGTCCGCCCCGCCGCTCAAGGTGGTGACCAGCCTCCCGACCTATGGCGCCATCGCCCGCGAGATCGTGGGCGACCAGGCGACCGTCACCTCGATCGCTCGAGGCGATGAGGACCCTCATTTCGTGCAGCCCAAGCCCAGCTTCGTGGCGCTGCTGCGCGATGCCGACCTGTTTGTCACCACCGGTCTCGATCTCGAGCTCTGGGTGCCGGCCCTGCTCGACCGCGCGAGCAACCGCAAGGTGCAGGAGGGCGGTCCGGGCTACGTCCCCGCCTATCGCGGCATCACCCTGCTGGAGGTGCCCGCCTCGGTGAGTCGCGCCGCCGGCGACATCCACGTGGACGGCAACCCACACATCCACACCGATCCGCTCAACGCGATCATCATCGCGCGGAACATCCTCGATGGCCTGCGCCGGGTAGCCCCGGAGCGCGCGCCGGCGTTCGCCCAGCGGGAGCAGGACTTCGAGAGGCGGATCCTGGAGGCCACCATGGGGGAGGAGCTGGTAGGCATCCTCACCCCGGCCACCGCTTTCAGCCTGCTTCGGAGCGGCAGGCTCGATCGGTTCCTGGCCAGTCAGCAGTACCAGGGGAAGCCGCTCGCCGACCGTCTGGGGGGATGGTTGCAGCAGGCTCAAGTGCTCCGGGGCAAGGAGATGGCCTGCTACCACAGGGAGTGGGCCTATTTCAGCAACCGCTACAGAGTCGCGTGTGTGGCCACTATCGAGGCCAAGCCGGGAATCCCGCCCACTCCTCGCCACGTGCAGGAGGTGATCGCCTTGATGAAGCAGCGGAAGATCCCCGCGCTCTTCGCCGCCAACTACTTCAGCAGGAGTCAGATCGATCAGGTGGCGGCGCGGACCGGTGCCCGCGCGGTCATCGTGCCGGAGAACACCGACGGCGCGCCGGGGGTGAACACCTACTTCGATCTGATGGACACCTGGGTCAAGAGCCTGACCGCCGCCTTCCAGGGCGCGAGGGCCAACGCCGGAGCGTCCTGATGGATCTCAGCCTCTTTCTGCCGCCGCTGGTGGCCTGCCTGGTGATCGTGGCGATCCATTCCTATCTGGGGCTTCACGTGATCGCCCGGGAAGTCATCTTCGTGGACCTGTCGCTGGCCCAGATGGCGGCACTGGGATCGGCCGTGGCGGTCCTGGCAGGCAGCGAGCCCGACTCGACCACCGCCTTCCTCTATGCCCTGGGCGCCACCACGGTGGGCGCGGCGGTCTTCGCGCTCACCCGCACCGACCGGCACGGCAAGGTGCCGCAGGAGGCGCTCATCGGCATCGTGTACGTGGTCGCGTCCGCGGCCGCGATCCTGGTGGCCGACCGCACCCCGCGAGGGGGCGAGGCGATCAAGGACATCCTGGTGGGGAGCCTGCTCTGGGTCACCTGGCCGGTGATCGCCCGGCTGGCGGCGGTGTACGCGGTCCTCGGGCTGTTCCACTGGCTGGTCCGGCGACGGTTCCTCACGATCTCGTTCCATCCGGAGGCCGCGCAGGCACAAGGATGGAACATCAAGCTCTGGGACTTCCTGTTCTATCTCTCGTTCGGGATGGTGATCACCTTCTCGGTGCCGATCGCCGGTGTGCTGCTGGTCTTCTCCTTCCTGGTGGTGCCGGCCGCCATCGCGTTCCAGTTCGCCAACCGCCAGGGCATGCTGGCGCTGGTGTCCTGGGTTTCCGGCGTGCTGGCCTCGGCCGGGGGACTCTGGCTGTCCTTCCGCTACGATCTTCCCACCGGTCCGCTGATCGTCTGCATGTTCGCGCTGTTGCTGGTGGCGGCATACGCGATCCGGCGGATACTCGGCATTCGCACCGAGCCGACGCTGGAGTCGGCGCTGGAGGGAAGCTGAGAGTCGCTCCCGCGGTTGAGCCCTCGAGGTGTAATCAGGGCATGTCCCGGCGGCTCATCGCCTCCCTCCTGTTGGCTGTCTTCCTTGGTGCGGGCACGACCCTCCCCGGCCCCGATGCCTTGCTGTACCACCACGGGACCCCGGAAGACTCCCACGCGCACGTCGAGCTCCCGGGCGGGTGCGCCGGCCATGCGGATCACTGCACCCTCGGCCGCACTGCCAGCGGGGCGGGCGGGTCCATCACTTCCGCCCCCGCGCTCCGTGTTCAGCCCACCGACTCCACCCGGTCGGTTTTCACGCCAGCCGCCACGATCGTCGTGCTCGATCATGGTGCTCTTCCGCAACCCAGAGCTCCTCCAGCGCCTGCCGTTTGACCGTCTGAAACGACAACCGGCATCCCGTGCACCCGCGACACCGTCATGCGGGTGACCCGCTCACGCACTGGAGATCTCCATGCGCACTCTCCTCCTGGCGGCCCTGCTGGCTCCGGCCCTGCCTGAAGTCTCGACGGCGAGGACCGAGCCGTTGCAGCACACCCTGTCCGGCCTCATCAGCGACACGGCCGGCGCTCCGCTACCGCAGGTCAGAGTCACTGTATTGGAAGCTCACCGAACCACCACGAGCGACCTGGAGGGCCGCTACACCCTGCCAGGGCTGCCCGGCGGCACCTACGCTGTGTCCTTTGCTCTGGTGGGATTCGCGCCCCAGGTCCGCCGGGTGACCGTCGCCGAGTCGGACCTCAGGCTGGACGTCGTGATGCGACCGACCCTGATCGAACTGCCCGAGCTGCAGGTGACCGCGACCCCCCTGGCGACCACCTCGCTCACCTCCCCACAGCCGACCAGCCTCCTCTCCTCCGACGAGCTCGAGGCCAACCGCTCGCCCTCATTGGGGGAGACCATCAGCACCCTGCCGGGCGTGCGAAGCTTCAGTACGGGAACCGGCATCGGAAAGCCCGTGATTCGGGGACTGAGCTCCAACCGGGTCCTGGTGCTGGCGGACGGTCAGCGCATCGAAAGCCAGCAATGGGGTGATGAACACGGCCCCCAGGTGGAAGCCGCCGAAGCGGAACGGATCGAGGTCATCCGCGGACCCGCGAGCGTCCTCTACGGGTCCGACGCGATTGGAGGCGTGGTTAACGTGGTGACGCCGCCTCTTCCTGATGGCATCGGGCGAAGTCGATTCGTGGGTGGGAAAGTTCTGGCCGCCTACAGCACCAACAACGAGCAGCCGGATGGCACGCTCTCGCTGGAGGGAGCGAGCGGGGGCCTCGGCTTCCGAGGATCCTTTACCGGTCGCCGGAGCGGCGACGTCAGAACCCCGGCAGGCGAGCTCTTCAACAGCGGCGGGCGAACCCTGAACGGGTCGGGCACGGTCGGCTACCGCGGCAGCTTCGGCTCGATCACGGCGTCCTACAACCGGCGAGATGAGCGGGTCGAAATCCATGAGGACCCGGCCGAAGATCCCGGCGCCACCCCCTTCCAACGGATCGGGGAGGATCGCGTCCATGTCGAAGGCAGCCTGGCGGCCGGTCCGTCCCACATCGACCTGGACCTCGGCTATGAGCGGAACCGCCGGCGAGAGTTCGAGACGTCCGACGAGACCCAGGTGGCGCTGGGCCTGCTGGCAAGGACCTACAGTGCGGATCTGCGGTTTCACCACGTGCCGGTGGGTCCCTTCGCCGGCATCATCGGTGCCTCGGCGCTCCGCAACAGGTTCGACAAGTTCGGGGAGGAGACCCTGATCCCCGAAAACTCCTACACCAACGTGGGAGTCTACGCCTTCGAGCAGGCCGAGAGCGGCCGGTGGAGCTTCTCGGCCGGTGCTCGCTATGACTACCGCCGGCTCTCAGTCGACGATGACGAGGAGATCGGTGTGCTCGCGCAGCGGCGGATCTACCACTCCCTTACCGGCAACCTGGGTGCCCTCTACCGGGTCGCTGAGCCGGTGGCCCTCGTGGGGAACGTCGGCCGCGGGTATCGGGCTCCGACCGCGTTTGACCTCTTCTCCAACGGCGTTCATGAGGGCACCGTCCGCTTCGAGCGGGGGGATTCGACCCTGAAGAACGAGACCTCGGTCAACCTGGACCTGGCGCTCCGGGTGCAGACCACCGATATGCGGGCAGAGGTGGGCGGGTTTGCCAACTACATCGACAACTTCATCTTCCCCAACCCGACGGGTGCGACGGATCCGGAGTCCGGGTTTCAGATCTTCGACATCACCCAGGGCAATGCCCGTCTGGTCGGCTTCGAAGCGGCGGTCGAGTATCATGCCACCGGCTTCCTGCATCTGCGGGGTACGGCGGACTACACCCACGGCCAGAATCGGACCACCGACACGCCGCTTCCCTTCATTCCCCCCTTCCGAGCCACCTACAGCGCCCGCCTGGAAGGCGGCGATCAATGGACACTGCGCCACGCATACGTGTCTCTCGGTGGCGAGTCGAATGTGAGGCAGACCCGGGTTGATGCCGACGACTTCGCGCCGCCGGGTTACACGCTGGTGCATCTCGGTGCGGGATTCGCCCTGCCTGCGGGTCGCAGCAGCGTGGGCGTTGATTTTCAGGTGCGAAATCTGTTCGACAAGGCGTACGCCGGGTTCCTGAGCCGGTACAAGACGTATGCGCTGGACCCGGGTCGAAACGTCATCGTGCAGCTGAGCACCGAGTTCTGACGCTTCGCGGATCCAGCTAGTTGAAGAGGCTGAGCTGGGCGAGCGGCTCGAAGGTGAGGCGGTGGTGCCGGGTGGGCCCGTAGAGACGAAGGCCCACCTGGTGCTCCTCGGTGCCGTAGCCGACGTTGGTGTCCCAGCCATAGCCCGGGTACCGCGGCGCGAGCCGCTGCATCAGGAGATCGCGCACCGTCTTGGCGAGAATCGCGGCGGCGGCGATGGACTGGCAGCGCGCGTCGCCGTCCACCATCGCCTCGTGGGCGAAGCCGATCTCCGGAAGCGGCAGGCCGTCGATCAGAATGCGGTGCGGTACGGGGGCAACGGCGAACGGGCCGCGACCGAGCAGCCGGGCGATGGCTCGCCGCATCGCCAGCGCGGTGGCGATCCGGATGTTGAGCCGATCGATCTCCCGCGATGAGGCGGCGCCGACGGCGAAGGCCAGCGCGCGCTCCCTGATCTTGCGGGCAAGCCGGAGCCGGATCCGGGCCGGCAGAATCTTGCTGTCCCTGAGCCCGCGGACCGCGCTGCAGCGGGCCGGAAAGACGACGGCCGCGGCCACCACTGGACCAGCCAGTGGGCCGCGGCCCGCTTCATCCACCCCGACGAGCAGCAGCTCGTCGGCCCAAGCCGCCCGCTCCCGCTTGAGCGAGGGGCGTACTGCCATGGATCAGCCCTCGCGCTTCTCCCGGATTCTCGCCGCCTTGCCGCTCAGCGCGCGCAGATAGTAGAGCTTGGCCCGGCGGACCCGGCCACGCCGTACCAGCTCGACCGAGGCGATGGTGGGGCTGTGCATCGGGAACAGCCGCTCCACCCCCACGCCGGCGGACACCTTCCGCACGGTGAAGGTCTCGCTGATGCCGCCCCCCCGGCGGGCGATCACCAGGCCTTCGAACGCCTGGAGCCGCTCCTTGTCGCCCTCGCGCACCCGAACCATGACGCGAATGGTATCTCCCGGGTCGAATGCAGGAATGTCCGTGCGCAAGCCCTCACGGGCCACTTCTGCCAACCGTTCCATGGTCGAACCTCCGCGCCGATGTGCGCCTTAACTTGGTGTACTGTGCTGCGAACCGCCAGCCTCGAGCCGGACGGGGGTACTACCTCATCCCGAGCGCAGCGAGGGATCTGCTCTGCTGGTTCCGGGGCAAAGCTGACAAGATCCCTCACTTCGCTCGGGATGAGGTAGCATTTGAAGTCCTATTCCTCCCGATGCTTCTCCCACAGCTCCGGCCGCCGCTCCCGCGTCAGCCGCTCCGCCTCCGCCTGGCGCCACGCGGAGATCCGGGCATGATCTCCCGAGAGCAGCACCTCCGGCACCGCGAGCCCTCGATACTCCGCCGGCCGGGTATAGCTCGGCGGGCTCAACAGCCCCTCGTAGTGCGAGTCGGTGCTGGCGGACTCGTGATCGCCCAGCGCGCCGGGCAGCAGCCGCACAACGGCATCGATCACGCACAGCGCCGCCGCCTCACCGCCCGAGAGCACGAAGTCGCCGACCGACAGCTCCTCAGTGGCGAGGCCGTCGGCCACCCGCTGGTCCACGTCCTTGTAGTGCCCAGAGAGCAGGGTGAGCCGCTCGCCCAGCGAGTACCGCACCGCGTCGTCGTGTCCGAACCGGCGTCCCCGCGCCGACAGCAGCACCACCGGCCCGGCAGGCTTCAGGCGGTCCACCGCCTCGAAGAAGGGCTCCGGCTTGAGCACCATCCCCGCCCCGCCGCCGTAGGCGTAGTCGTCCACCGTCTGGTGGCGGTCGTGGGCGAAGTCGCGGAGCTGGACCAGATTGTACTGGACCAGCCCGGCCGCTGCGGCCCGCCCCGGGATGCTCGCGGCCACGAACGGAGCGATCACCTCGGGGAAAAGCGTGACCACATCGATCGTCAGCATCGTATCGTCCCGAGCGGAGCGAGGGATCTGCTTCGCAGGTCCCGGGAACGCGCCGGCCAGATCCCTCGCTCCGCTCGGGATGACATTGGGGCTACTCCTCGATCAACCCTTCCGGCGGGGTCACCACCAGCTTCCGCCCCTCGCGCTCCACACTCCGCACGAACTCCTTCTTGTACGGCAGCAGGAACTCACGCTTCGGTCCCTGCACCTCGATCATGAGTCCCGCCGGCATCTCGTAGATCGCGCTGACCAGCCCCAGCGGCGTGCCGTCCGGCAGCCGGACCGAGAAACCCTCCAGCTCGTGCAGGTACACCTCGTCGCCAGCGGGGGGCTTGAGCTGGTCTGCGGGTACCGCAAGGAACAACCCCCGCCAGGGCTCCAGCGCCTCCCGCCCGTCGGCCCCCGCGAACTTCACCAGCCATTCCCGGTGATACGCCCGGCTCCGCTCGATGGTGAGGGGACCGGCTACCGTCTCGCCGTCCAGCCCCACCAGCCACACTGCCCGGCCCGGCGCGAATACGCTGTCGGGATCGTCGGTGAGCGGGAAGAGAGTGGAGTCGCCCTTCAGGCCGTGCGGCTTTCTCAGCCGGCCCACCACCAGGTGGCGGGCGGCGGGCATCAGACCGCGGTCGGCTTGAAGACTCCGGCCTGCTTGAGCAGCGACTGGACCGTGTCCGACGGGGTGGCGCCGCGCGCGATCCAGCCGCGCGCCCTCTCCGCATCCACCTGGATCTTGTCGGCCGCGGTCTGTCCCTTCGGGTTGTAAGTGCCGATCACCTCGATGAAGCGGCCGTCGCGGGGCGACTCCCCGTGGGCCACCACGATGCGATAGAGCGGGACCTTCTTGCGCCCGACGCGGCGCAGCCGAATCCGTGTTGCCATGTCCGTTCCTGTGAGTGCGGGTTACCCGGGGAAAGGGCCGCGGCCGAATGGGAGCTTGAGCCCGCCCATGCCCCCGGTCTTCCCCACCGTTTTCATCAGCTTCTGCATCTGCTTGAACTGCGAGAGCAGCAGGTTCACTTCCTGCACCGAGCGGCCCGAGCCCTTGGCGATCCTGAGCCGCCGCTGCCCGTTGATCAGGTCGGGATTGGACCGCTCCTTCGGCGTCATCGAGAGCACGATCGCCTCGACCTGCTTCAGCTTCTTGTCGTCCACGTTGGCTGCCTGGAGCATCGCCGGGTTCACCCCCGGCAGCAGGCCGAGCACGTTCTTGAGCGGCCCCATCTTCTGCATCTGCCGCATGGCGCCCAGGAAGTCCTCCAGGTCGAGCCCCTTCTTGGAGCTGACTTTCTTGGCCAGCCGCTCGGCTTCCTTCTCGTCGACCGCGACCTGGGCCTTCTCCACCAGCGAGAGGATGTCGCCCTGCTGCAGGATCCGCCCCGCCAGCCGGTCGGGATGGAACGGCTCCAGCGCGTCCAGCTTCTCGCCTACGCCGATGTACTTGATCGGCGCGTGGGTGACGCCGTAGATAGAGAGCGCCGCGCCGCCCCGGGCATCGCCATCCATCTTGGTCAGGATCACGCCGGTGATGCCGAGGGCGTCGTGGAACCCCTTGGCGATCCGAACCGCGTCCTGGCCGGTCATGCCGTCGGCGACCAGCAGGATCTCGTGGGGCGACACCGCGGCCTTGAGCCGGATGAGCTCACCCATCATCTCGTCGTCGATCTGGAGTCGGCCGGCGGTGTCGACCAGGACGGTGCGGGCCCGCGCTCTCCCGGCCGCCGTGATGCCCTCGCGCACCAGCTTCACCACGTCCTTCGCGCCGCTGTCGCCATGAACGCCGACGTCGATCTGCTGGCCCAGCGTCTGGAGCTGCTCGATGGCCGCGGGGCGATAGATGTCGGCCGCCACCATGAACGGCGCCTTCTGCTCGC
>DATBJC010000185.1:0-30082 GCA_036556625.1 Gemmatimonadales bacterium | reverse complement strand
TACCTCGGACTCGGTTGAAAGGGATATCGCCTGTTCACCAACTAGGTTCGATTGCGCTACGAGGCCCTCTGTGGTGGAGTCAGGAAGGCCGGGCAATTGAGAAACGAGCATGAAATAGGCTGCACAGATGGTCAGTTCATGCGCCGTGTTCGCACGCTCGCGAGCCATCACTGCCTGCTCAAGAGAATCCTGAGCGTAACCAGGCTCAGCCCACCCCGCGACCACCGCAAGTGTGAGAGTCAACCGCGCGATCTCCGGCATGCAGTCGTCCCTCCATAGGCAATCGGCAAGCAAATAGGCACGAGTCTACCGCTCATGCTCTCCGGAATCACACAGCATTCGAGTGTTCGAGCGCGGTGCAGGTCCGTTCAGATGATGTGGAGGGGGATCTACGGCAGAGATACCGCTGCGCTGGAGGTTCGTCAATCCTTAGAGCAGTCGCTTCCAACCCGACACCACGATTTGCCCACCCTCGGCAGACAGGCATACGGCCCCGCTATGCCATTGCCACCTATAGATCCTATGGCGCATACATTGGGGACGGTAATCACGCGGGCGGATGACAGCATGCCCGACGATGACATACTCGCCTCGAACCCTCGACCCCGGCATTATGAGGGCCGAACCTCACTAGCAAGCGAAGCTGCCTCCCTCTCAAGCTCTCCCACACAACTCCACCAGACCACACCGAACTCCACCGAGTTTGGTACATCCCGTGGTTTCATTCCGTATGATTCCGTGTACCGGCATTCTAACCCGTCAAAACGGGTTCTAACTGGCACACACTCAAACGGCCCCGCGAGTGCGAGGCCGTTGAGAACATTGCTCTTAGTCCCTACAGGTCTAAACGGGTCAAAAGTGCGGCAGGGATTATGAGTCCGCTGCTCTAACCGGCTGAGCTAAGGGCCCGACTGCGCGAAACATGCGCCGGCCATCGGGCCTGGACAAGGCGGGTGCCGGACCCGTTCACCGGCTGCGCTCCGTCCTAGTCATGCAGATCCGGTCCCCACCGAAGGTCTCGGTCGGGGCGTCGTCGATCGACGGCGGCAGCTGGGTGCTCGGTCGCTGTACCACGAAGCTCTGGTGACCAGCAGCGCCGCCACCATCGCCAGACGCAGCACGGCGATGGCGCCAAGCGTCCAGAGGATGAAGGGCAGTCTGACCAGGTTGTATTGGCCGGAGACAACGGTGTCCATATTCATGGCGTCGTTGATGCTGACTACGTCATTCCAGGCCGTGAAGGCGATCACCCTGCCCACGACCTCGCCAGTGGCCCACATGGTCAAGGCAATGATCGCGGCCATGCACACCTGACGTACCACCAGTCTCCAGTGGCTCCGCAGTCTGCAGCCCTGAGTGAATGTCCGCGCCTCTCGTACCGGCATACCCGCCGCGACCAACATGTAGAAAAGCCCGCCCATTCCGGTACCAGGCATACCTGCATTCATCGCTCAATGTCCCTTCTCATACCGCAAGAACGATTTCCTCAACACGAATTCCTGGAAGAATGCGGCGAGGACGAAGTAACTGTTGACCAGACGCAAGACCAGAAAGCATGGCACACTCACCAGAGCCTGCCACTTCTCTTTCCGCTCGACTGCTTTCAGCATGACCGGGACCAGGATGATCGGCGCATCGAGGATGTAGGCCAACAGCGGCCAGGGTGTCCACAGCACAAGCGCCAGCAACGGAATTGCCACCAGATACGCCAGCGATGCCACGATGGCGTCGCAGAGCGCCACGGCGACGAACGACCCCAGATACGGCAGTCCCAGGAGATTCACCCAGTGCAGTTTGACATTCTGCATGAAACCGTGCGACCACCGCTTCAGTTGTTTGCTCAGGAAGCCGTAATCGTGCGGCTCTATGGGATAGCTTACCGCCTCGGGAATGAATCGGACGCCGTGAGCTTCCGCGTGGAGCGACCAGGTCAGGTCCATGTCTTCGGCGAGGGTCCGCGTCTGCCAGCCGCCGTGCTCCTTGAGAATGCGCGTGCGGTACATGGAGAAGCACCCCGATGAGATCATCGGCTTCTGGTAGTAATCCTGAATCGGCTTGTACCAGGTGAACGCCAGCATGTATTCGATGTAGCGTCCCCGTTCCCAGAGTGTCTTCACGTAGCGGGGCAGCACGAATCCACAAGCGGCAGCGACGTTGGGGTCTTCGAACGCAGGGCTGAGCTTCTCGATGGCATTCGGCGCCAGTGTGGTATCCGCATCGATGGCCATCGTATACTCGGTCGTTATTCCGCCGAGCGCGAAGTTCTGCGCACCGGCCTTGGAGCCGGTATTGGCGGGCGGACGGATGACCGTGACGCCGAGAGCACGCGCCACATCACCGGTGTCGTCGGTGGAGAAGTCGTCGATCACGACGATTTCTTCGGGGAGCAAGGTCTGGGTCTGCAGACTCCGAATGGTGTCCGCCAAGCTGTTGCCCTCGTTATAGGCCGGCACCAGCACCGTGAGGTTGCACCGATTTTGCCGGCCGTGTGCCGGGGCTTGACCCAAGGCAAGCACACCGCTGCCACCTGCCACGCCTGGATGAGCTCTCTCAGCTGCCGAATACACCGTACTCCCCTTCCGTCTTCACTCCCGCGCTCCTTAGTGGCCGTCGCGCGACGATGAATCTGCCGTCAGTACGCTGGCCGATCGCATCCATCGGCACCGCAACCTTGAGCGAACGCATCAAGCGGATCTCAAGTGACTCCTGCCTACTTGTGAAAAGGAGCACAAGCGCCGACCCGCCCTGTCGGCGGGTCGGCGATTCTTGAGTCCTTCGTGCTGTCTGTGGTAACGGGGTGCGGGCGCTACGCCGCTATGCCTGGAGGGACCAGCTGGCGCCAGAGGGAGCGCTAACTGTCGTTGGCGCAACGCCAGAGCGGTGGGTCCAGCCAGGGCGTGATACGCCGGTAAGTCCGCTGCTGGCTGCAGCTTCCTGCATAGCCCTCGACCCTTCCCGACCCCTCGCGCGAGGCGCATATTGGCGTGGTTTCAACCCTACGAATCATGGCCGATCTCCAGTGGTGGGCCGGCGAGATATCGCGGCGGATCGCGACTGATCCGGCGCCGCTCTCCTTCGCCCAGCAGCGTCTCTGGTTTCTCGCCCAGCTCGAGCCCGACACCGCGCTCTATAACACCCCCGTCGTCCTGCACCTCAGCGGACCCCTGGACGTAGAGTGCCTCCGGCAATCGCTGGATACCATCGTCGGAAGACACCAAGCGCTACGCTCCTGTTTCCCCGCCCAGAACGGGGAGCCCCGTCAGCTCGTCATGCCGCCTGCGGCCGTCCCCCTTCCGATCGTGGAGCTACCTGAGCTCCCACCGGCCGAGCGGGAGGACGCTCTCATGCGGCGTGTGGGGGAAATCGCGGCGCAGCCGTTCGATTTGGAGCGCGGACCGCTGTTCCGGTCCCTGTTGATCCGCGCCGCCCCGACCGAGCATGCGCTGGTGCTCATCATGCACCACATCGTGACCGACCGCTGGTCCCTCGGCGTGCTGTTCCGGGAGCTGAGCGAATGTTACCGGGCCTTCCGTTCCGGCGAGACTCCGCGCCTGGCGGACCTGCCGGTGCAATATGCCGACTTCGCCGTCTGGCAACGGGCCGGCCTCGAAGGGGAAAGACTGGAGCAGCTGCTGGACTACTGGCGGTCCCGGCTCGCCGGTGTCCCGCCGGTGCTGGAGCTGCCCACCGACCGACCGCGCCCGGCGGTGGAGAGCCGACGCGGTTCCCGCCGTCAGCGATTGCTCTCCCAGCGACTGGTTCAGGCGCTTCGCACCCTGGGTCGGCAGGAGAACGCCACCCTCTACATGGTTCTGCTCGGCGCCTTCCAGGTGCTCCTCGCTCGATACACCGGCCGGCGGGACATCGTCGTCGGCTCCCCGATCGCAGGGCGGATGCATATCAAGCTGGAGCCGCTGATCGGGTTCTTCGTCAACACGCTTGCCTTGCGCACCGATCTGTCGGGTAACCCGACCTTCCGCCGGCTCCTGAGCCGGGTGCGCGAGGTGGCGCTGGGAGCCTTCACTCACCAGGAGCTGCCTTTCGAGCGACTGGTCGAGACGGTGCAGCCCGAGCGTTCGCTGCATCACGCGCCTCTGGTTCAGGTGGTCCTGGCTCTTCAGAACACGCCGTTCGCCGAGCCGCAGCTACCCGGCCTTACCGCCCGCCGCCTGTCCGTACCGGATCAACCGGCAAAGTTCGACCTGGTGCTGTACCTGATACCAGAGGACCAGGGCGCGCTTCGCGCCGAAGCGGAGTACCGGGCCGACCTGCTTGACGCCGGCACCGTCGATCGGCTGCTGGAGCATTACCAAGTTCTGCTGGACGGAGTCGTGGCGGACCCCGATCGATCCATCTCGGCGCTGCCGCTCATGAGCGAGGTCGAGCGACGGCGGATGTTGGTGGAGTGGAACGCGACCGACACCGACTTTCCCGCCAGTGCGACGGTTCACGGTCTTTTCCAGGCCCAGGCGCAGCGGACGCCTGACGCGCTGGCCGTAGTATCGGGCCGCGGTGACCTGAGCTATGCCGAACTGAACCGGAGGGCCAACCGCCTGGCCCGACACCTCCAGGCCCATGGCGTGGGTCCTGATATGCGGGTGGCGGTGTTCCTGGAGCGATCGCCGGACCTCATCGTGAGCCTGCTGGCGATCCTCAAGGCCGGCGGCGCCTACCTGTCGCTGGACCCCGCGTCTCCCCAGAAACGCCTTGCCTGGCTCCTCAGGGATGCTGGGGTGACGGTGCTCGTGACCGAGCCGGCAATGCGAGACCGGCTCCAATCGATCCCGGCCGGCATCACGGTTGTGTGCCTGCAGCAAGACCGGGCTCGGCTGGAGAGCCATAGCGATACCGATCCCTCCACGTCCGCCGGGCCGGCCCACCTGGCCTACGTGAGCTACACCTCGGGCTCCACCGGCACCCCGAAGGGAGTGGCGGTGCCACATCGCGCAGTCGTGCGCCTGGTCCGAGACAATCCGTACACCCGGTTCGCTCCCGACGAGGTCTTCCTCCAGTTCGCGCCGGTCGCCTTCGACGCCTCGACCCTGGAGATCTGGGGTCCGCTCCTCAACGGCGCCCGGCTGGTGATGGCGCCACCCGGCCGGCTCACCCTGGAGGAGCTGGGTCGCGTGCTTCAGGGCTACGGTGTCACCACTCTCTGGCTCACCGCCGGCCTGTTCCACCTCATGGCGGATGAGCGTCTGGACGATCTGCGGAGCGTGCGCAACCTTCTCGCCGGCGGCGACGTGCTGTCCCCCTCGCATGTCCGTCGGGTGTTGAACGGGCTGCCCCAGTGCCGCCTGGTCAACGGATACGGGCCCACCGAATGCACGACGTTCACCACCTGCCATCAGGTCGCGGGAGACGGTGACCTCGCACTTTCGGTGCCGATCGGGCGACCCATCGCCAATACCAGAGTCTACGTGCTCGACGCCGATGGAATGCCGGTCCCGGTGGGTGTCCCCGGCGAGCTCTACGTCGGCGGCGCCGGGTTGGCGCGGGGGTATCTCGCTCGGCCGGCACTGACCGCCGAGCGGTTCGTACCCGATCCGTTCGGCAGCGCGGCCGGCGAGCGGCTTTATCGCACCGGCGACCGGGTTCGCTGGCGCCCGGATGGCAACCTCGAGTATCTGGGACGGCTCGACCGCCAGGTGAAGCTGCGTGGCTTCCGGGTCGAACCCGGCGAGATCGAAGCGGAATTGACGCGCCACCCAGCCGTGCTCGAGGCCGCGGTCGTGGTCCGGGAGGACCCGGGTGGCGAACGACGGCTGGTCGCCTATCTGGTCCCCGCGCGTGCCGACGCGCCGCTGTCGAGCAACGCCCTGCGGGAGCATCTGAGCCTCCGGCTCCCCGAGTACATGGTGCCAGCGGCTTTCGTCTGGCTGGAGGCGCTTCCGCTCACTCCCCAGGGCAAGGTGGACCGCGCGGCCCTCCCGGCACCGTCCACCGACCCGGCCAGGCGGGATGCCGAGCCGGTGGGGACCGTCGCTCCACGCACCCCCGCCGAGGCACGCCTGGCGGAGATCTGGGCGCAGGTGCTGGGCCTGGACCACGTGGGCATCCACGACAACTTCTTCAGTCTGGGCGGCGACTCGATTCTCAGCCTCCAGATCATCGCCCGAGCGAGCCAGGCCGGTCTCCGACTGACGCCACGGCAACTGTTCGAGTATCAGACGGTGGCCGAGCTGGCGGCGGTGGCGGAAGCTTCTCCGGACCGACGGATCGAGGAGAGTGCGGAGCCGGGCCCCATCCCATTGACCCCGATTCAGCACTGGTTCTTCGAGCAGGAGCTGTCCCAGCCTAACCACTGGAACCAGGCGGTGCTGCTGGAAATGCGCGAGGAGCTGGATCCGGATCTGCTCGAACGCGTGTTCCAGGAACTGGTCGTGCACCACGACGCCTTCCGCCTGCGGTTTCATCACCGGGAGGGAGAGTGGCAGCAGGTCACCGTCGCCGACGAGGAGAACCCGATCTTCTCCACCCTGGATCTCTCGGCGCTCGGAGACGGCGAACAGACCCATGCCCTGCGGGAGGCCGCCGCACGGCTGCAGGCGAGCCTGGATCTGTCGAACGGGCCGCTCATGCGGGCCGCCCGGTTCGAGCTGGGACCGGGCAAGCGCGGCAGACTGCTGTGGGTGATCCACCATCTCGCGGTGGACGGTGTCTCCTGGCGGATTCTCATCGAGGATCTGCAGCTCGCCTATGCCCAGCGGAGCCGGGGCCAACCCGTTCGATTGCCGCCGAGGACCACATCGTTTGGACATTGGGCGCAGCGGCTGAAGGCCTATGCGCGGTCACCCGTGCTGCGGCAGGAGCTCCAGCACTGGGTTCAGAACGCCAGCGTCCGGGTGCCTCCCCTGCCGGTGGATCATCCGGATGGCCGCAATACCCAAGCCAGCGCGCGTACGGTCTGGGTGGCGCTCGATGAAGAGGAGACCCGGTCGTTGCTGCAGGACGTGCCCTCGGCGTACGGCACGCAGATCAACGACTGCCTGCTCACCGCCGTAATCGAAGCCTTCGCCCCGTGGAGCGGGACGCGAGTCCTGCTGGTGGATCTGGAGGGTCACGGGCGGGAGGACGTCGTGGATGGAGTGGATCTGTCGCGGACAGTTGGCTGGTTCACCTCGATCTGCCCCGTCCTGCTGGATCTGACGAGCAGCGCGACCACCGGTGAGGCGCTGAAAGCGGTGAAGGAGCAGTTGCGCGCGATCCCCGGCCGTGGCATCGGGTATGGCTTGCTTCGCTACCTGAGCGGTGAGGCGGACATCGCCGAGCGGCTGCGGGCGTTGTCCGAGCCGCAAGTGAGCTTCAACTATCTAGGCCAATTCGATCAGACGCTTCAATCCTCACGTTTCGAGTGGGTGGCGGAGCCGATTGAGAGCTCGCAGGGACCCGATGGGATGCGACGCCACCTGTTGAGTATCAACGGCAGCATTCGCGCCAACCGACTCCGCGTCGGTTGGACCTACAGCACCGCGGTACACCGACCAGCGACGGTCGAGGACCTCGCGGAGAGGTTCCTGGCCGCGCTGCGTGAGCTGATCCGCCATTGTCGCAGTCCCGGGGTGGTCGGCTATACACCGTCGGATTTTCCGGACGCAGGTCTGGACCAGCGGGAGCTCGATATTCTGATCGCCGGACTCGATCAGTCGGTCACCGAGGAGACATGAACCGGAGGAGCATCGAAGCGATCTTCCCGCTCTCGCCAATGCAGCGAGGGATGCTGTTCCATACGTTGTATGCCCCAGGCGCCCGGGCTTACTTCGAGCAGCTGACCTATGCTCTGGAAGGGCCACTCGATGTCGGCTCCCTGATGGGCGCCTGGCAGCGGGTGCTCGATCGCCATCCTATCCTCCGCACCCAGTTCGTTTGGGACCACCGCCATGAGCCGCTGCAGGTGGTACGCCGAGAGGTCCGCCTGCCCTGGACCCTGCACGATTGCCGCGGGCTCTCCTCGGAGGAACTGAGGGCTCGACTCAAGGCCATCCGCGTCGCGGATCGGGACCAGGGATTCGATCTCACCAGCGCGCCGCTCACCCGGCTGATCGTCATCCAGGCCGAGGACGAGCTCTCCTATCTGATCTGGAGCTTCCATCACGCTCTGTTGGACCGGTGGTCGGTCAGCGTGGTCACGAGGGAAGTCTCCCGACTCTACGAAGGGTTGGTTCGAGGCCTGGAACCATCGCTGGCGCCGAGCCCCTCGTATCAGAACTACGTGCGGTGGTGTCTCGGGCAGGAGCGGTCCCGGGCTGAAGCGTTCTGGAGCCGGACGCTGCAGGGCGTCACGTCGCCGATCGTTCTCGGCGCGGATCGTGCGCCTGGAGTCGCCTCGGCCGCGCCCCGGTACCGGCAGCAACGGATATCGCTTTCGCCGGAAGCCACGGCGGTCCTGCGCACCTTCTCCCGGTCGCACCATCTGACCCTGAACACACTGCTGCAGGGAGCCTGGGCTCTGGTGCTGAGCCACGACGCGAGCGTGGACGACGTCGTTCATGGAGTCACGGTTACTACTCGCCCCGCGGACCTTCCAGGCGCCGACGCCATGGTGGGATGTCTGATCAATACCTTGCCGCTGCGGGTCCTGGTCCCACCGGACCAATCGGCACTCTCCTGGCTACAGCGGCTCCAGGCTCAGTTGCTGGAGCTGCGGGAATACGAGCACAGCTCACTAGTAGACATCCAGGGATGGAGCCAGGTGCAGCGCGGCCGGCCCCTGTTCGAGAGCATCGTCGTGTTCGAGAACATTCCGTTGTCGGAATCGGCGCCCGCGGACCGCAGCCTCGAGTTCAGGCCGATCAGCGCCACCCAGCCGAGAACGGGGTATCCCCTCGCCCTGGTCGGCGTTCCGGGTCAGGCGCTGTCGCTGGCGTTGATCTACGATGCCGTCCGGTTCGAGGAGGCGGCGATGGCTCGGCTGCTTCGGGAGCTGGGAACCAGCCTGGAGTGGCTGGCGACAGCGCCGGACCAGGCCCTCTCGACGCTGCCTCTGGCGGATCACAAGGGAGCGCCGGTCCTTCAGGCGACGCCCCTATCGGAACCGCGGGGCGCGGCGGTCGCTGCGCCGGTGGCCCCGCTCACCGCGGCTGAGGTGACGCTCGCCGGCATCTGGTCCGAAGTGCTGGGCGTGAAGACAGTGGGACGGCAGGATGACTTCTTCGCGCTCGGCGGGCACTCGCTGCGCGCCATGCAGGTGGCCGCACGGGTGCGCGATGCATTCGACCTGGAGCTGCCGCTCGCCACCATCTTCGAAGTCCCGACTCTGGCGCAATTGGCCGAGCGGATCGAAGCGGCAGGCGGGACGGCAGCTCGCTCCCAGCCCGATCCGCGGCCCGGCTAGCGCGAGAACCGGAAGGTCGCCTCGTGGCTGGTGCCGTCCTTGAGAACGAGGGTCAGTTTCCGGCAGCTGTTGGCCCAGCTGGTACTGGTCTTCCAGGTGTAGATATACCGGCCGCTCGCTGCGTCGTACCGGAGACTGCTGCTCGAGGCCGACACTGTCTGCTCGACGGCGTCGGAGGGCCACGAGGGACAGGAGACGCTGCTCACTTCCGGTGACCCCGAGGCCAGCACCGGCCCCGGCTGGTTCCCACCCAGGCCGAACTTCACCCGGATCGCTACCCCCGCCTTGGCCGTGTTCAACCGTCCGGGGTTGTCCACCGGCTGGAAGAAGCCGCTCCACGGGTAGAGCACGGCGAGAGACAGGCTCTTCGATGCGCTGGTGTAGTTGGCTCCGGAAGGCTGGAAGGTGACCGACAGCGTGCGTGAGGGCGACGCGTCGAGCACCTGCCCCGCTGCCGGGGTGTAGGTGAAGCTTCCCGACACTGTCTCGCCCCCTATGCCGCTCGCGGTTGCGTCCAGGACTCCCGAGGGTAGCGGCCCCACCTGAATCGAGGGCGGCACGGTCCACGTCAGGCTGGGCGCCACCGGATCGACGTCGAGATTGACCGCGGCGCTGGCGCCTTCGTAGCTGGTCGGGTCGCTCGGCGTGAACGTCACCCGGAGCGGCTGAGCCTGTCCGGCATTCAGCACGGTGCCGGCCGCCGGCTGGTAACTGTACGAGCCCGGCACCGATTGGCCACCCGATGAAGCCACGGCATTGAGCTGCGCCGGGCCGAGCGGAGTGCCGTAGCTGATGTCCTGCGGCCGGGGCCAGGTGATCGCCACACTCGAAGGCGACGGGGGCGGTGGCGGCGGTGGCGGCGGTGTCGGCGCCGGCGCGGAACCCGGCCGGCGACAGGTCTTGGAATTTCGATTCTGCGCCCGACTCCGCAGCAGATCCATGGCTTGCCCGATACCGGCCCCTGCCAGATAGCTCGAGTTGTGGTACCAGCTGATGAAAGCACAGGGATAAGGGCTGTTCAACAAGACCGATCCCCACTCCTCCACCTCGTTAGCGGTCAGAGCCACGTTGCCGAGGGCACCATAGAGATTCAATCCGACGATCAGCTGGAGGCCGAGGGCCTGGGCGTCCGCGACGTGCCGCTGGATATAGGAATCCACCGGCCCCTTGCGCTCCACGTACTGGGCCCAGGCGGCATCGAGAGACTGATAGTCCACGTTGAAGTCGGCGAGATACCCGGGGTCCACCCTGACCACCGTCGCCAGTGTGGGCCAGATCTGCTTGCTGTATTCCGCCATGGCCTCCACGGTGGCGCCGGAAACGGGCTGGCCGGCCCAGTTCGTGGGATCGTTCGGCTCGTCGAGCAGGTAATGGGCGATTACGGTGCCGTCGTCGATGAACGATGAAAAGTCCACCGCCCGGAACCGATCGACCCGAGCCTGCCACCGGCTGAAGCTGAAGTGTCCGTCGGAGTCCTTGTAGTACTGGTTGTTGCCCACGAACGTGAGGACGACCTTGCCGCCTCGGTTCCGGATGGTGGTGAGCGAATTCACCAGCTCGCCGGGGGCAATGTTGCGCTGTGCTCCATTGTACCGATCGCCGAAGGCATCGAGCGGCTGGCCGAACGTCCCGAAGGGAATGCCGCCCGCAAAGGCCACCGCCTGCGGGGCCGTGTCGTCGGAAGCCAGGACAGCGGCCGCCGTCACCACCGGCGGGCCGTCATCCGGCGTGAACGACCCGGTATGATCGCAACCGAGGAGGGTCGCGCAGGTCAGCAAGCAGACGGCGCGGAGCCGGACACACGAGTTCGCGCGGAGCTCGATCCGTGACATAGGCGTAGTTCGCTTCGGGTCCGGACGCGCAGACGCCAAGACAGGCGCGGGGGCGCCTTACCGAATGCGTTGTCTTTGGGGTGGAAGTGGGTTGGCTGAGACCAGCTGCCCAGGGCGCAAAGGAATGAGCACCGGAGAGGTACCCATCTCGTTTCCGCGGGGGATCGCTTGCGCCAAGGGGCAGAATCGTGACTTAGGTCACATTTGTCAAGTGACCCGGGCCACAAAGGTGGTGGGCGACCCCTTCGAGACCGAGATAGCTACAGCCGGCGATAGCGGACCAGCAGAACGAAGTAGAGTCCGTACAGACTCAGCCCCGCCGCAGCCACCCCCAGCAGCCACCGCCCCCGGCCCAGACCCGAGAGCAGCCAGAGTGCCTCGTCCCACCCACCGGCCTGGGAGGGGTCGTAGTCCACCGCCACCTGAACCAGGGAGTAGCCCACGATCAGCGACAGGCACCCGAGCGTCACATAGCCCACACTGCCGGAGACTCCAGTGATGATTCGTTCCAATCGCGACAGGTTTTGGCGGAGGCTTTCCCGGAAGCGGCCGGTGATTCCCAGCCGGAGCTGGAGCAGCCCTGCGGTCATGACAATCGCCCCAGCCAGGCCCACGAGGAAGCGCCCTACGTACGGCGTCAGCACGCTGGCGGCGAGGTCGTCGACGTCCGTGCCATCCCCGCCGGGTCTGCCCAGCAGCAGCTTGAGCGCGGCGAACGCGAGCAGGGCGTACCCGATGCCGGTGACGAAAAATCCCGCACGCTCGGCCACGCCGGCGACGCCGGTGCCCTTGCGTTCGGGATCCACTACGGCCGCAACGAACATCCAGAGCGCGTACGCGGCGAGACCGGCCGCGATCACGGCCAGCAGGGCGCGGCCGAACGGCTGACCGAGGACCGACTCGATCGCGCCTTCCTGGCCGGTGATGTTCCCACCGGCGCCGAGCGCATAGCGCAGGGCGAGCACGCCGACCAGCACGGTCACCAGTCCCTTGGTACCGAAGCCGAATCGAGTGAGGCTGCCGATCAGCGGCGCCGCTTCCCCCGCCACCCGTTCGAGCTGCGCGTCGGTCATGGGTTCGATTGCGGTCTACCCCCGCTCGGCCCGGATCCGTTCGTAGAGCGCGATGTGTTTCTCCGCCATCGCGGTCTGGGTGAAACGAGTGGCCACGCGCTTGCGGCCTGCCTCTCCCATCTTCTTCCGGAGCACCGGGTCGCGGGCCAGCGTGTCCAGCGCCTGGGCCAGCGCGGGTACATCGCGAAGCGGGACCTCGAGCCCGGTCTCGCCCGGCGCGTTCACCTCCCGCACCGCGCTGGGCAGCGCGGTCGTCACCACCGGGCGTCCGGCCGCCATCGCCTCCAGCACTACCAGGCCGAACATCTCCTCCACCGTTACCGAGGGCAGCACCAGGAAATCGGCATCGGCCATTCGGCGGGGCAGGTCCTCATCGGGATACTCGCCGTACCACCGGACCCGGTCGGTGATCGCCAGGGCCTGCGCCAGCGTCCGCAGGCGGGGACCTTCCGGTCCCGACCCGACGATGTCGAGCCGCAGGTCGGGGACCCGCTCCAGCGCCCGGAGCAGGACGTCCAGCCCTTTGTAGCTGACGAGACGTCCAATGAAGATCGCCCTCGGTGCGGCGCCGGGGGGCGGCGGCGGGACCAGCTCCCACCGGGTGTGCTCGATGCCGAAGGGAATGACCTCGACCTTGGATTCGAAGCCCATCAGCTCGTCGGAGAGTGCGAGGTGCGCTCGGCTGGGGACCACCACGGCCGCGGCCCGCCGCAGCACCAGGCGGGTGACCGGCCGATAGACTGAGCGCCGGGAGTCGGCGTGCTGGGTGACCACCACCGGGGTTCGCCTGGCGCGCAGGAGGCAGGCGACGTCCGCCAGCGGATGGGGATGGTGGACATGGATGATGTCGGCGCGCTTCCAGGCGGCCGCGATGTACCCCGGGGCGATCTCCTGCGACCCCAGAGCCGCGAGCGAGAACGCCCGGGTCACCGACGAGCGCTGCCGTGCCTGGCTGGAGGCGCGGCCTGGGGTCTCTACCGCGACGACCTCGACCTGATGCCCCAGGCTCGCGGCCCCCTCGGCCAGACCCTGCACCACCCGCTCCATGCCGCCGGACCGCGGCCAGTAGTACTTCGCCAGATGGAGAATACGCATCAGAGTTCGGCCAAGTTGACCAGGGACCGCGACCGGTGTCAACGTCGCCCCTTGGAGGCGAGGGCCGCCCGCGACAGATTACGGCACCCCCGGATGTGGCTCGCGCTTCCTCTTACCCTACAGCCATGCATTCCACGCAGATCGCCCTCTGCCCCGGCACCCGCGCGCAGGTCCTCAGGGCGAGCGCGGGATCACGTCTCATGCCGCCGGTACGCTGAGGTGCGAGCTGTCGTGGTCTCGCGGGTCTATGCCGACCCGGCCACCCGAGGGAAGCTCAAGGCCCTGGCCGGGCTCGGTGTCGCCGTTGCCGCCGCCGTACCCGATCGCTGGTCACCGGTCGGACTGGGCGCCGAGCAGCAGACCGTCTGGGGCGATGACGGCGGCGTGCGCACCGTGCCCATCTCCGTCAGCGGCAGTACCGGGCCGGGGGCCGATCCCACCTGGAGTCGCAAGGCGTTGCGTCGGATGTTCGCCGACTTCAAGCCCGAGCTCATCCAGATAGAGGAAGACCCCTGGACCCGAGCCGCAGGGACCGCAGCCGCGCTGGCCCGCCGTCTGCGAGTGCCCTATGTGGTCCTGACCCGCGAGAGCTTGCCGGCCGCGCACGGCGTCGTGGCACGGCTCCGGCGTTCGCGGGTGCTGGGCCACGCCAAGGGCCTGCTGGCCATCAACGAACTGGCCGCCAAGCTGGCCACCCGACAGCACCCTTCGCTCGCGCGCCAGGTGATCCCCCAGCTGGGCGTCACCCTGCCGCTGGAAGGTCCCCGGCTGGGACAGATCGGCCTCACCATCGGCTTCTTCGGACGGCTCATCCCGGAGAAGGGGCTCGATCTCCTGTTCCGCGCCAGCGTCAAGCTGGTGGGTCGCTGGAGCATCTCCGTGGTCGGCACCGGTCCTGCACAGGAGGAGCTCGAGGGTCTGGCCGAGCGGCTGGGTATCGCCGGCCGGGTGACCTGGCTGGGCGCCCTGCCCCGTCAGCGGGTGGACGAGGTCTGGCCCCGGCTGGACTGCGTGGTGCTGCCGTCCCGCACCGCGCCTCGCTGGATCGAGGGCGCCCCGCGCGCCGCGATGGAGGCGATGGCCCACGGCGTGGCCGTCGTGGCCAGCGCCGCGGGCGCCCTTCCCGAGATCGTGGGGCCGGCCGGCGTGGTGGTCACCGAGGAGGATGTGGTCGCCATCGCCGAGGCGCTGCAACGGCTGCATGATGACCCGGCCGAGCGCGCGCGGCTCGCGGCCGCCGGACGGCAGCGGGTGATCAGCGAGTACACCGATGCCGCGATCGCCGGGAAAACGCTTCGATTCTGGCGCGAGGCCGTTGCCGCAACAAGTTGACATTCTGTAGCTTACGAGTGAACTTCGCCCATGCCCAACCCCGCCTCGCGACCCCCGTTTCACCTCCGGTTCCTCTGCTGGCTGGCTCTGCTCGTCGCCGGCATGGCCCCCGTCCCACTGGGGGCACAAGTCCCGGTGCAGGTCCGGCCGGGACAACAGCTCCCCAGCCCGGATCAGGCCAGGGATCTGCTCCAGAATCAGCCGGACTTGGTGCGCCAGCTTCGCGACCGGATCGCGCAGTCGGGCATGACCGAGGACCAGATCCGCTCGCGTCTGCGGGCGGCCGGCTATCCGGAGAGTTTTCTGGATCAGTTCCTCGCCGGGGCGGATACGACGCTGCTGGTGCGTCCGGGCCCTCGGACCCTGGACGCGGTCACGGCAGTGGGCATCCTCTCGCCTCAGGAAGCCGACTCGCTCCAGGCTCAGGATTCGGCGTTCGCTTTGTCGGACTCGGTCCGGCAGCTGCTCGACTCGCTCCGCCTCCGCCAGGCTGACTCACTCCGCGCCGATTCGCTGGCCGACTCGCTCCAGGCGATTCAGGGTGGTCTCCAGGTCTTCGGCCTGCGGACCTTCCGGAAGTTCTCCACCCAGTTCGAGCCGGCGGAGGCCGGTCCGGTGGACGAGCACTACGAGTTGGGCCCCGGCGATGTGCTGGTGCTCATCCTCACGGGCGATGTGGAGCAGGCCCACATGCTGGAGGTGACCCGGGAGGGATTCATCGTCATCCCTCAAGTCGGCCAGCTCTATGTCGCCAACCTAACCATGAAGCAGTTGGAGGATCAGCTCTACACCAGGCTGGGCAAGGTCTATTCCGGTGTTCGCCGCCGGGCCAACGCTCGCACCCGCTTTCAGGTCTCCCTCGCCAAGCTGCGGAAGATCCAGGTGTATGTGGCCGGGGACGTGGTCCGTCCCGGTGCTTATCAGGTCTCCGCGGCGGGGACCATACTCAACGCGCTCTATGCGGCGGGCGGCCCCACCACCAACGGGAGTCTTCGGCGGATCGACATCCGACGCGGTGGCCAGCTGGTCGACAGCGTGGACGTCTACGAGTACCTCACCCGAGGCATCAACCCGACCATCTCGCGGCTGCGGAACGGGGACGTGGTATTCGTTCCGGTGCACGGCGGGTTCGCCAAGGTGGCGGGCAAGGTGCAGCGTCCGGCGATCTACGAGCTGCGCCCCAACGAGACGCTGCGCGATCTGGTGGGGTTTGCGGGCGGGTTCGATCCGACGGCCGTTCAGGCTCGCGTGACCATCCATCGGGTGCTGCCCCCCAGCTCCCGCGGCCCCGGGGGACGAGCGCGCGTGGTGGTCGCGGTCGGCGCGGACCAGTTCGTCGGGGGCGAGGCGCCCGAGGTTCCTCTGGCCCCGGGAGACTCGGTGACGGTGCACGGCGTGACCGACCAGCTCCGGGGCTACGTCACCGTGAAGGGGAACGTGTGGGTCGAGGGCCAGGTCGGACACACACCCGGCATGAAGCTCAGCGACGCCATCCGCCTCGCCGGCGGACCGAGGCCCGACCTCTATCTCGACCGCATTCTCGTCACCCGGGTCCGCGATGACTCCAGCATGATCCAGCTGCGCTCCGCATTCCGGGACAGCACCGGTGCCGTAACCGACGACATCCTGCTGGACGAGGAAGACGAGATCCGTGTCTTCTCCCGCTCGACCTTCCGGGCGCAGCGCTACGTGGCAGTCGTCGGGGCGGTGCGCAAGCCGGGTCGGGTACCTTACCGCGAAGGCATGACCATCCGCGACGCGGTGCTCCTGGCCGACGGCGTCACTCCCGACGCCTGGCTCCAGGAGGCCGAGATCGCGCGGCTGGCCCAGGATTCCACACCGGGCGCACTGGCCACCACGATCCGAGTGCCGCTCGACTCGTCCTACCTGTTCGCCCGGCGCCCCGGCGACAAGTATGCCGGACCACCCGGACTGCCCGCGCCCGCCAAGGGGGCGCCGGACACCGAGCTGCAACCGTACGACAACCTCATGATCATGCGGCAACCCGGCTGGGAGCTGCAGCGCAGCGTCGCCATCACCGGACAGGTCAAATTCCCCGGGCGTTACTCGCTCAAGTCCAAGACCGACCGGGTCAGCGATCTGGTGAAGCGGGCCGGAGGACTGACCCCCGAGGCCTACCCCGAAGGCGTCCGCTTCTATCGGTCCTACACAGCCGGGCGGCCGACGGGAGGCGATCCGCTCTCGCCCATCCTGTCCGAGCCGCGGGTGTACCGCACGGTATCAGGGGCCATCGATACCGTGAGGCGCAGCGTGCCCGAGCTGGTGGGGATCGATCTGCCCCGCGTGCTCGACAACCCGGAGTTCCGCGACAACATCGTCCTGGTGGGGGGCGACTCCATTCATATTCCGGAGTTCGATCCCATCATCATGGTACGAGGGGCGGTGAACTCGCCGGGACCGGTGGCCTATGAGCCGGGCAAGAATCTCGACTGGTACGTGGATCGGGCCGGCGGGTACACCCAGACAGCCGATCAGGGCCACGCCTACGTGACCCAGCCCAATGGCGAGCGGGAAGGAGTGAAGCGGAAGCCGATTCTTGCCGACCGGGTGCCCAACCCCCGGCCGGGGGCGGTGGTCTACGTGCCCGCCAAGCTCATTCAGGAAGGGCCCAGCACCTTACCGGGAACGCTCGCCACCGTGGCTCAGGTGCTGGGCGTGCTCACGACGATCATCGTGGTCTCGACCCGGCGGTGATCAGGCCGGGGCGATCTCCACGTCCAGCTCGAGCTCGAGATCCTCGGCTCGAAACTCCGGTACCAGCCGTCCGAGCATGCCGCGCAGCTGCTCGTCGGTCCAGCCGTTGCGCGCCCCCTCGACCAGCAGGTCCACCACGGTGCTGAGACCGATCGGAAGTACCCCGTTCTTGGCGCGGAGTACCTTGGGATGGTCGGTCGGCAGCGCGCTTTCCGAGTCGAAGAACAGCTCCTCGTAGAGCTTCTCGCCCGGCCGACTGCCGCTGAATCGGATCTCGACATCGGATCCGACCTCCAGCCCCGACAGCCGGATCAGGTCGGTGGCGAGATCCAGGATCCTGACCGGCTCGCCCATGTCGAGCACGAACACTTCCCCCCCCTTCCCGATCGCGCCCGCCTGGAGCACCAACTGCACCGCCTCGGGAATCGTCATGAAGTAGCGGCGCATTTCCGGATGGGTCACCGTCACCGGGCCGCCCGACTGGATCTGCCGCAGGAAGGTCGGCACCACGCTGCCCCGGCTGCCGAGCACGTTGCCGAACCGCACCGCGACGAAGTTCCGGCCGGTCGTCTCCGCGACCTCCTGCACGATCTGTTCGGCCACCCGTTTGGTGGCACCCATGACGTTGGTGGGCCGCACGGCCTTGTCGGTCGAGATCAGCACCAGGTGCTCGACCCCGAACTCCGCGGACAGCTCCGCGATGTTCTTGGTGCCGAGCACGTTGTTGCTGATCGCCTCGGCGACGTTCTCTTCCATCAGCGGCACATGCTTGTGCGCCGCTGCATGGAACACGGCGTAGGGCCGATAGCGCTCGAAGATGAGCCGCATCCGCTCCCGGTCGCGGATGTCGCCGATGATCGGCACCGCCTCGAGGTGGGGATACCGCTCGGTCAGCTCGGCCATCACATCGAAGATCGAGTTCTCTCCGTGGCCCATGACCAGCACCTGAGCCGGCTCCAGCCGCGCCAGCTGACGGCACAACTCGCTGCCGATGGACCCGCCCGCGCCGGTGACCAGCACCGTCTCGCCGGTGGCCAGCACCCGCACCTGCTCCAGGTCGGTCTGGATCGGTTCCCGCCGCAGCAGGTCCTGAATCTCCACTTCCCGGAGTGAGGCGACCGCCACCCGACCCGAGATGATGTCGAAGATTCCCGGGACGGTGCGGGTCTGGACTCCGGCCTCCATCGCGGCCTTCACCACCTGCCGCACCACCGTGCCGCTGGCGCGCGGCATCGCGATGATGAGTTCCTCCACATCGTAGCGGCGCACCAGGTCCTGGATCTGCGCCAGGGAGCCGTGAACCGGAAGATCGCACAGCCGATGACCGTGTTTGCTGCGGTCGTCGTCCACGAACCCGATGGGGTTGAGCCCGAGCTGCGGATGGCTGAGCAACTCCTTGACGATGATCTCGCCGGCCGATCCGGCACCGACGATGAGGACCCGGCGAGCGGCCTCGAGCTTCCGCCATTGGGTGCGACGTCCCAGCAGGCGGATGCACAGGCGCGGGAGGGCGACGGCGCCGGCACTCAAGCAGGCATCGATGAAGAGTACGGAGAGTGGCACTCGATAGGGCGTGAGTCCGAGTCCGGAGAGCAGCGCGGCCCCGACCAGCCCCGAGATGGATGCAGAGATGGCAGTCGCTACCAGGATATGCTCGAGCTCGGCCACGCCGGCGAAGCGCCAAAGCCGCCGATACAGACCGACGTAGAGCAGGACCCCGAGCTTCAGCGGAACGCTGACCGCGATGTACACCAGGGCCGTGTGGAGGTGCGCCGTCCCCCAGTCAAAGCCTTCGAATCTCACCACATAGGCCACCAGGGTGCAGAGCCCGAGCAGCCCGGCGTCGAGCAGGAACAGATGGCGATTCCGCAGATGTCGCGGCAGGTGGAGGCTCATGATGATTTCAACGAATAGCGAGGCACAAAGAGTTGGTCAAGCTATTGCCAGAGCGGAAGTTAGTTGACAGATCAAAGCTCATTCCAACTCCGATCGCAGGGTGGTTCCCGACTGCGTCGTTTCGCGACGCGTCTGTCATCTCCGGGCCCTCGCTCCAGTTGCCTGCCAGGGCCGTGCAAAAATTGGTGGCCCATACCTGAGCCGCTGTGACGGGGACACCCCCGTCCGAAAGGCGCATCTTACGGACTCACAGGGCCATCTGTGCGTGACCATCCGCACGGTCGAACTCGCATTAGGGCATCCATCCACTGCCGAAAACTGGTTCGGCACGAGATGGAAAACGCCCGCGCGAAAGCTCGTAAGTGCAACCTCCGTGCCCGGATGGACGCAGGCTGCGCGGCGGGAAAGTGGTTGGTGTTGGAGCGCGGCGGAGAGAGTGACGAAGTCGAGCGGGCTAGCCCTTCCCGAATCCCAGCAGCCGCCAGGGCCGCCGGATATCGTGGGCGGTGGCGCGTTTGAGCCGGCGGAACTCCTCGAGCTCGTCGGCCGTGTCGGTCCGGCTGGCCTGGACGAAGGTCAGGAAGAAGGCGAGCAGCGCACCCAGAAGCGCCCCGGCGATTAAGGCCAGAAGGCCCCGAAGGATCAGCATCCGCGAGTCCGGCAGTGCGGGTGGCTCAGGTGCCTCCACGATGGTGATGACCGGGATGTCCCTCACTTCGTCGATTCTGGCCTGCTCGAAATTCTGGGCCAACGCACTCACTACTGCCTGCCGGATACTGACTTCCCGCTCCAGGCGCTCCTGGCGGAATCGCAGCAGCGGCGAGGTGCCGACGTCACGGTTGACCTCGAGAAAGGCCTGAAGCTTGTTCTCCATTTCGAGCAGCTCCTGCTTGGCCTCGGCCAGGCGACGCTCGGTGAACCGGCGCTCCGCCGAGGCCTGGGACTGCCGTGTCTCGAGGTTGAAGCGGTTGAGGAGGTCCAGCAGGCGCCGGGAGACTTGAGCCGAAAGCTCCGGGTCGTGGGTCTCCACCTCGACCGTCACCACCCCGCTCGGCCGGTCGAGCTCGGTAGTGATCATGTTGCGGAACCGTCTCAAGGCCGTTTCTTCCCGCTCCCCTTCGGTCTCCCCCTCGATCTCCAGGACGTCCATCAGGGTCCCGGTCACCTTCCCCGTGTCGGTTGGAAACGTGTACTTGGTCTTGATCGTCTCGCCGAGGATACGCCGCGACTGGAGGAGCTCGACGTAGAAATCCGGGCTGGCACCGGCGTCGGACGACGGCAGCTGGACCCCGAACTGGGCCGCGATCCCGGCCAGACCGGACGACAGCCGCTCGGACTGGGGGGTGAACGAGGAAGCGACCGTGTAGGTGCGGGGAAGGATCAGGGTGATGCCAATCACCAGCAGGAACAGCAGGAGCGAGCAGGCGATGACCAGCGACCGGCTGGCCAGAACGATGTTGAGGAGGCGGATCAGCGAGATCTCCGAGCCGGGCTGCGAACCGGGCGTCATCGTGGCTCCACTTCCTGGTCGGGGAACATCGGCCGGCGCCGTTCGATGGCAAGGTAGAGTACCGTGAGCAGGATGATCCCCGCAAGCACGGCCACCGTCACACCGACGCGTCCGGACAGCGCCATCCAGCAGATGGTGCCGAGCGCCAGGTTGACCAGCACCACGCCGGCCGTGACTTCCGCATGGCTGCGACCCGCCTGCACCAGCCGCTGGTAGGCGTGCGAGCGGTGAGCGTGGTACCACCGCTGTCCCCGCGCCATCCGGCGCAGCAGGGTGACGGTCGCATCGAACACGAAGACGCCGGCCACCACCATCCAGAGCGCGAACGGCAACGCCCCCGAGCGGTCGGCCATCAGGGATAGCGCGCCGAAGGTGAATCCCAGAAAGCCGGAGCCCACGTCGCCCAGAAAGATCCGCGCGGGAGGCCAGTTCCAGACCAGGAAGCCGGATGTCGCCGCGGCGACGAGGAAGGCTACCGTCGCGAGGTCGCTCCGGCTCACCATCAGGAGCAGAGTGCCGGAGATGAGCCCGACCGAGACCGCCTCTGCGCCCGCGAGCCCGTCTATCCCGTCCATGAAGTTGTAGAGGTTGATCGCCCACATGATGCACACTACTCCGACGACGGCCCAGGGGGTGAGCTCTCCCCAGATCCAGCACACCGCCCAACCCGCGGCGATCGCATGCACTACGGCGCGGACCGGCGCGCTCACGCCCCGGCGATCGTCCAGCCATCCCACCACCGCCACCAAACCACCGCCGACTGCCAACGGCCAGGCGACGTCGGCTGGTATCCAGGAGAGCAGAGCGGCGACGACAAACCCGGTCAGGGTCACCGCGGCGACGGCGATCCCTCCACCCCGCGGCGTCGGCGTCCGATGGAGGCTGCGCTCATTGGGGACGTCCAGCAACTCGGCACGCTGGGCGTAACGCCGCGCCGCTCCGGTCAAGAGCCAGGACGACAGCGCCGCGGCGAGCAGGGCGGCCAGGCGCAGGATCATCGGGCGCTGGCTCCCCTGCTTCTCAGGTACCAGTCGGCGGTGAGACCCAGACCTTCCTCCACCGAATACGGTGGGCGAAAGCCGGTCGTTCGGGTCAGCTTGGTGCCGTCTACCGTGAGCGAGCCGATCAGCCGCTCGGCCGCCGCGCCGGGGAGCAGCCGACGCAGGAGAGCCGGCGGCACCGGCAGCAGCCGGGCCGGCTTTCCCAGTGCGGCAGCAATCAGCCGGAGCAGCGAGGGCAAAGAGAGATCGCGTCCGTCGGTGACGAAGAAGGGTTCACTGCTATCGGGCGGATGCTCGAGCACGGTCCGAACCGCCGCGACGAGATTGCCGACATACAGCAGGCTGCGGCGATTGTCCACCGCGCCGAACGGGAGCGGCAGGCCGCGGTCCACCAGTGCGAAGAGACGGAGCATGTTCCCTTTCACCCCTGGACCATAGACCAGCGGGAACCTCAGCGACGCGGCTCGGGTCCCGTGACGTTCCGCCATCTGGTGCACCGCTCGCTCCGCTTCCAGCTTGCTCCTGCCATACGGGTCAACTGGCTGGGGGATGGTCTCCTCTGTCCACGGGCGGGAATTTCCTTCCCCGACGACCTTGACGGTGCTGGCCAGAATGAACTGACCAACCCCGCTGGCCGCCGCCTCTTCGGCCAGGATCGACGTGGCCTGCACATTGGCCCGGCGAAACTCCGCGAGCGGATCGGCCGCGCGGTCCCGCATCACGTGCACCCGCGCGGCCAGATGCACCACGGTGTCGGCGCCGGCCACCGCGGCCCGCACGGCCGCCCGGTCGAGCGGGTCGGCGACCTGCCTCCGCTCCACCCCGGCCTCCGGATGACTGCCTCCTTGCCGCGACGCGCCACGCAGCACCGCCCCGGCTTCCAGCAGCCCGCGGCAGAGGGGTCGGCCGATGAAGCCGGTGGAGCCGGTCACCAGTATGGTCCGCCCGACCAGCGGCCGCGGCGGAATCTCAGGCAAGCTTCCATCCGTGGGTGCGGAAGAATCGGAAGGCGGACGCGAGGAAGAGCCGCACGTGGGTCCCCCCCTTCTTCGCGGCGTCACCGCCGTGATGAACGATCCGCACCCGGCTCACGTATGCGATCCGCGAGGTGCGCCGGATGCGCATGCTGAGGTCGTAGTCTTCGAAGTACAGGAAGTAATCGGGCGAAAATCCGCCGACCGCCCCCAGCACCTCTCGGCGGGCGAACATGTAGCAGCCGCTGGCGAGAGGCACGTCCGGAAGCACCTCGGCGTCCATGCGGTCGCGAAGCTCGTAGCGGTCGAGCAGCCTGGCGAAGGGGCGTTTGAGCCAGCGGGGCGCAAAGCCGCGGAGCAGCAGCACCAGAACGCTGGGATAGCGGCGGCAGAGATACTGCCGCTGGCCCGAGCTGCCGTGTACGTCGGGAGCCAGCATCCCCACATCCGGCTGGGCCTCGAGAAAGCGCAGCGACTCCCGCACGGCGGCGGGCTCCAGGATCGCGTCGGGATTCAGGATCAGGTGATAGGTGGCGGATGAGGGCGCGAGGGCGAGGTTGTGCCCGCGCCCGTATCCCACGTTGCCGTGGCCCCGGCGAACGGACACGCTCATGTTCTGGCCGCGTGGCAGCGCGGATGCGATCGCCCGATCGAGCGCTTCGGAATCGGGCGAGCCGTTGTCCACTACAGTGACTTCGACATCTCCCAGGTCGCCGGCCTCCCGGGCCAGAGCCACCGACGCGCCCAGCGAGGCGAGGGTCTCCTGGAGCAATGTCAGGTCCGAATGGTACACGACGATGCTGACCGACAGACTGGGACCAACGGGCCGATTCATCCCTCGGTCAATCGGTGAGGTACTGGCGGCGTACCCAATCGCGGTAGCTGCCATCCATGACCCCGCGCCACCATGGCTCGTGCTCCAGATACCAGGTCACGGTCTTCCGAAGGCCGCTCTCGAAGCTCTCCGCCGGTGTGAAGCCGAGCTCCCGCTCCACCTTCGAAGTGGCCACTGCGTAGCGGCGATCGTGTCCCGGTCGGTCCTTGACGAAGCTCACCAGCCCGGAGGTCGCCCGGCCCCCGGCGGCCGGACTGGCCGGGAACCTGGCGGCCAGCGAAGGGTCGGCGACGAACGCCTGGTCCAGCAGGCGGCAGAGCAGATGCACCAGATCCAGATTCCGCCACTGGTTCCGCCCGCCCACGTTGTAGGTCTCGCCCGGACGGCCGTCCAGCAGCACCCGCTCGATGGCGCGGCAGTGGTCGGTGACGAAGAGCCAGTCCCGCACGTTCCCCCCGTCGCCGTACACCGGGAGTGGCTTTCCCTCCAGCGCGTTGACGATGGTCAATGGAATGAGCTTCTCGGGAAACTGGTAGGGACCGTAGTTGTTGGAGCAGTTGCTGGTCGTGACCGGGAGGCCGTAGGTGTGGTGGTACGCTCGGACCAGGTGATCCGAGGCGGCCTTGCTGGCGGCGTACGGTGAGTTGGGCGCGTAGGGCGTGCGCTCGGTAAACGGCGGGTCGTCCGGGCCCAACGAGCCATAGACCTCGTCGGTCGAGATGTGATGGAACCGCACCGGCCCGGGCCCGGCGCCATCGGCCATCCACGCGGCCCGGGCAGCCTGGAGCAGCGACTGGGTGCCGAGCACGTTGGTGCGGAGGAAGTCCTCGGGGCCCAGAATCGAGCGATCCACGTGGGACTCGGCCGCGAAGTGCACGATGGTGGAGACGCCCTGCTCGCGAATCAACCGGGTGGCCAGCGCACCATCACAGATGTCACCATGAACGAACTGGTACCCGGACCTGCCTTCCACCGGCTGGAGGCTCGCGCGATTGCCGGCGTAAGTCAGGGCATCGAGCACGACCACTCGATCCTCGGGATGTTTCTCCAGCCAGTACGCCACGAAGTTGGCACCGATGAACCCGGCGCCACCGGTCACCAGCAGCGTGGTCACCTCAGGCCTCGACCGGTCGGGGAAACGGAGCGTGCGGCTCCCGGCGGGACCCGAAGGTCACCAGGACGGTGCACACCAGGTAGTAGAACAGGAAGTCGTACAGCCGGAACGGTAGGATGGTCTCGTCGAACGAGGCGCGCAGCAGCAGCGAGGTCAGGATGACAAAGAGCAGCCAGTCTCTGACGGCGGCCCACACCAGTGCCAGCGCCGCCAGGCAGTAGAGCGGAACGGCCATCACGCCCATCGCCTTGTGCCAGAGGATGTAGGAGCTGTGCACGTTGATGTATCCGGCGAAGAGCTCCTCGCGGCCATGACCGACGAGCGGAGCCAGACCATTCATGGCGTCGCCGTAGGCCCCCCAGATCCGCCCCCTCCCCTCCGAGCTGAGCCCGTACTCGGAGAACCGCTCGAACACGAACGAGATGAGCTCCAGCCGTGGCAGCACCACGATGACTGCGAGCACCGCCACGGAGCCATAGAGAATCAGCTTCACCGCGAGCAGCCGGCGATTGGTTTCCCGCACCAGATCGTGGACCGCCACACCCAACAGGAGCAGCGCCGCCGCGGCCATGCCGGAGCGCCCCAGCGTCAGCGCGCTGACCAGCAGGCAGAGCACGGCGGGCAAGAGCCGGATCCGGCGGCCTTCCATCCGGGTCACCACGTAATGCAGCCCGCAGAGAATGAGCATCAGCTCGGAGATGCCGTTGGCACTTCCGTTCACCAGAATGTGGTGGATGGCGGCCGGGCTGCCGACGGTCACCAGCCGATAGGCGAAGTAGGCGGCCGCGGCGTAGAACACAACGATGGTCGTGTGACGCCGGACGTGGCCGCGGCACAGGGCCAGTGCCACACCGAGGTTCCCCGGCAGATAGACGCTCTCCTGCCACCACTCCCCGAAGATCATGCCGTTCAGGGTCACGCCCAACGCGATCCAGACGCCGAGCAGGTAGAGGAACATCTGCTCGTATTTCATCGACCGAAAGCCGATGGCCTCGTAGGCCAGCAGCAGGACCCCGACCAGCACGAGCAATCGCCGGGGTACGGAGGTCATCACCAGCGAATTGGTGATCGCCAGCACGAGATAGAGTGCCACCAGGAGGTCGGACGGAGTGCCTCGATCGATGCGCCCCATCGCGAGGATATCGCTGGAATCACGCATCATCCAGCTCCCGAAGGGTGTGCCGCAGCGCGGCCTGCCAGTGCTCGGGGATGAGACCGAGCGACCGACGCGTCGCGGAGCAGTCGAGCACACTGTAGCGCGGCCGGGAGGCCGGCGCGGCATATTCCTCCGAGGTCACGGGCAGGATCCGGGCAGCCCGACCCAGCCGGCCCGCGGCCAGCGCCTCCCTTCGGATCGCCTCGGCGAACTCATACCAGGTCGCTACGCCGTCATCCGTCCAATGCAGGATGCCCGAGAGATCCCCCCGCATGGCGATGCTCCATGTTGCCCGCGCGACCGAGGACGCCGAGGTGGGCGTCCCGGTCTGATCGGCCACCACGGTCACCTCGTCTCGCTCGTTCAGGAGGCGCAGCATCGTACGGAGGAAATTATGGCCATTCGCGGCGTAGACCCACGCCGTCCGGATGATCGCCGCGCGCTGGCCCAGCAGGGCTGACACCGCGCGCTCGCCGGCCAGCTTGGAGGCGCCGTAGGCGTTGATCGGGTCGGGGAAGTCCTCGGGAGTGTAGGGCCGGCTCTTCCAGCCATCGAAGACGTAGTCGGTGGAAAAATGCAGCAGCCTCGCTCCGATCTCGGCCGACGCCAGGGCGACATTCCGGGCCCCTTCCTGGTTCACCGCCCGGGCGATTTCCGGCTCCTTCTCGGCCTGGTCCACCGCGGTGTAGCCGGCGGCGTTCAGAATGAGGTCGGGTCGGAAGTCGCGCAGGCGCCTGACGACCTCGGTCTGGCTGGTGATGTCGAGGCTGCTCCGGTCGGTCGCCAGGATCTCGCCCATGTCAGGCGCGGCGGCTACCAGCGCCCGTCCGATCTGTCCCTCGGCACCGGTGATCAGCACCCGCATCGGTCAGCGATCACGCGAACGTGGGGATCCGGTCGAAGGCGAGTCCCTTCGCGTCCTTGGCGGAGATCAATGGTGGCTCCTGGCCCAGGGGCCAGGAGATCCCGATCGCCGGGTCGTTCCAGCGCAAGGTCCGCTCGTGCTCGGCGATGTACAGGTCGGTGCACTTGTACACCACTTCGGCACCCTGGCCGGTGACGCAGTAGCCGTGCGCGAACCCCTCCGGGATCCACAGCTGGAGCCGATTGGCCGCCGAGAGGGTGATGCCGACCCACCGGCCGTACGTGAGAGAGGAGCGTCTCAGGTCCACCGCCACATCGAAGATCTCGCCGGCGATCGCCCGGACCAGCTTGCCCTGGGGGCGCTCGATCTGGTAATGCAGCCCCCGGATGGTATTGCCGATGGAGCCGCTGTGGTTGTCCTGAACGAAGGTGAGGTCGAGCCCCGCCTCGCGAAATTTTCCGGCGTGCCACGTCTCCAGGAAGAACCCCCGATGGTCGCCGTGGACCACCGGCTCCACCACGATCACGTCGGGAATCGCGGTCGGGATGAACTTCACAGGGGCGCGTCCTCCCGGAGCATCCGCAGCAGATACTCCCCGTAGGCGCTCTTTCTGAGCGGCTCGGCCAGCCGCTCGACCTCCGCGGCCTGGAGGTACCCCATCCGGTACGCGATCTCCTCGGGGCAGGCGATCTTGAGTCCCTGGCGCTGCTCGATGGTCTGCACGAAGAGGCTGGCCTGGAGCAGGGCGTCGTGAGTTCCGGTGTCCAGCCACGCCGTGCCCCGACCCAGCAGCTCGACCTCGAGCTGGCCGCGCCGCAGGTACCAGGAGTTCACATCAGTGATCTCCAGCTCGCCGCGCGCCGAGGGACGCAGCTCGCGCGCCACATCCAGCACCCGGTTGTCGTAGAAGTACAGCCCGGTGACCGCGTAGTTCGACCGGGGAACCGCCGGCTTCTCCTCGATGCTGACCGCCCGGCCCTGGTGGTCGAATTCCACGACGCCGTAGGCTTGGGGGTTGTGGACGTGATAGCCGAAGATCACCGCGCCCGATTCCCGTGTGGCGGCCCGCTGGAGGGTCGCGCTGAGGTCGTGCCCGTAGAACAGGTTGTCGCCCAGCACCAGCGCGCAGGAGCTGCTGGCGACGAACTCGCGCCCGATGATGAAGGCCTGGGCCAGACCATCGGGCGACGGCTGCACCGCATAGTCGAGACGCAGTCCCCACTGAGATCCGTCGCCCAGCAGGTGCTCGAAGGCGGGGCGGTCCTGTGGCGTGGTGATGACCAGGAGCTCTCGGATCCCGCTCAGCATCAGAGTACAGAGCGGGTAGTAGATCATCGGCTTGTCGAAGATGGGGACCAGCTGCTTGCTCAAGGCCCGCGTGACCGGATACAGCCTGGTGCCTGAGCCTCCGGCCAGGATGATGCCCTTCCGCGTCTCGCGGCTCACGCCGAGCCTCGCACTGCGGGAGCCGCGCCCGCCTCCGCGGTTGGCGACTGGTCGCCGCCGGTCCGGGCCAGGCTGCGGTAGAGCTGGAGCATTTGTTCTGCGATCGGCCCCGGCGCGAACTGGCGGCGATAGCGTACCATGGCGTTCCGCCCCAGGCGGCGCCGCAAGTCGGCATCGTCCGCCAGCCGGAGAATCGCCTGGGCCAGCGATGGGGGATCCCGCTCGGGCACGATCAGGCCGGTCTCACCGTCCACCACGACGTCCTCGACCCGGTGCCGCAGCGACACGATCGCCGGAATCCCACGGGCGCCGGCCTCGAAGACGCTCCGGCCGGGTCCGTCGAGATGGCTGGGGAAAACCAGCAGGTCCGTCGCCGCCAGGACCGCCGACGGCTCGACTCGGCCCAGCAGGCGCACCGTCGCTTCCATCCGGTGGGTCTCGATCCACCGGCGGGCGGCGGCCTCGATGTCCAGAGCGAACCCGAACCGGTGCAGGATTCGGCCGCGCAGCGAGCGATGAAAGGCGGGGGGACGGCTGTTGCTGCCGGCGATCTGGAACACGATGTCGGAGCGGTGGCGCAGCAGACTGGCGGCCTCGAGAAGATCGTGGATGCCCTTGAACACCTGAAGGCCGGTCAGGTAGGTCACCCGAACTGCCCCACCTGATGACAGGCCCGGGACGGAATCGGGAAGCGCATTGTTGTCGAGCGGGTTGTAGATCACCTCGACGTCCGGCAGCTCATCCAGAGAAGCCCGCACGCTCTGGTCGATGGCCACCACACGGGAGACATCCCGACGAAGGGCGCGGGTCGAGAGTCGGCGGACCCAATCCTGCCGGCGATCCGCCACGCTCCGAGCATGAAGCACCACGGGCACCCCCTCCTCGCGGGCGATCCGCGCGGCCTGCAGCATGCCCCGCTCGTTCAGGTGCACGATGTCGGGCCGGAGCTCCCGGATCGCGCTGCGGATCCGGGCGCCGTATCGCATCAGCCAGAGCGTACGGCCAAGCTCGAGCAACCGCCATCCCCGGAGCGGAAGGCCGGCGATGCTGTGAAACAGGGACACACCGGGAATGCTGCGGACAGTGGCACCGGTCGTTCTCAGCCAGGGGACCACGTCCCCGTCGGGACACAGCACGGTGGCGCTCACCGAACCCGGCGGAAAGTGTGCCAGCAGCAGGCCCAGGCTCTCGGCCGAGCCGGCGCGGCTTCCGCTGTGCATGACATAGAGGACCCGGAGGGGACGTGCGACCATATGGGCGTGCAGTGTAACCGCTCACCAATCGGAAGCGTAGCTCAGGCGTGTCGTGCCGGGTGATCGGGCGGTGCAGTGGTGAGATCGCCGGCGAGGAGCCAACGCATGGCCGCGAGAGCCTTCGGTGGTTCGAAGGCGACCGATCGCTTGCCGTCCAGCGCCCGTTGGATCCCCTCTCGGATCTCCGCTCCCGTGGTGGCGACTGCCAGCAGCCCGGAAGCCATCTCCCTCTGAAAGAAATCCGGCGCTTCCGGACCGCAGGCCACCGAGGGGAGCCCCAGCGCGGCGGCCTCGGTCACCACCGTGGACAGACTGGCGGTGAGATGGCAGTCCATCCGCCAGAGCAGGGCGTACAGCGGCACTTCGGTCGCGAACTCCATGAGGCCAAGGTCGACTCCCAGCGGACCGAGGACCCGCGCAGCCTCGACACGACGCTGCGTCTGGTTGACCGGATGCAGGCGGAACCAATAGCACCAGCTCGTCGGCGAGGAGCGAACGGCTTCCAGCATGGCCTGGGGCACGATGTCGCCGTTGGAGCTGAGGGTCACCAGGACGTGGTGCGGTCTTCCGGATGCCCGCTTGCGCGCTTCGATGAGCTGGCCGATCCGACGGCTCGAGTCGGCGACCTCATCCAACCACATCTCGCGCCAG
>DATBJC010000184.1:0-5623 GCA_036556625.1 Gemmatimonadales bacterium | reverse complement strand
GACCTGACGCTCACGACGGATCGCAGCCTCTACACCGCGTCTCCCGTGAGTGGTGAGGGATCCCCTCGCATGTACGGCTTCACGGTGATGGCGCAGTTCACCAACCGCCTGAGCCGGCCGGTCTACTTGGAACGCTGTTATCCCTCGGCCCCCATTCCGATCTACGGAGTCGTGCCTGTCGAGGGCCAGGTGGAAGCCGGCTACGACCCCGTGTGGGCGTGCGTTGGGCACGATTCCCCGATCGTGGTCGCCGCCGGCGAGACCCGAACGGATTCGCTACGGATCGTCGGCCCAAATGCCTGGGACGGCCACACCAAGGAGCCGTTGGGAGCTCTGGTGGGCCACTTCCAGCTGAGGTATGCCGTCGGTGCCTGCCCAGAGGTGGACGGCTGCGGCGGGGAGCCAAGGGGTCGGGGGTCAAACAACTTCGAGGTTCGCCTTGAACCGTGACTTTACCAGCGGGATCGTTGCTCGCATCGGAGATCCTGATCTCCACACCTAGGGATCCCCAGCAGCTCCCACCGTACTGGCCTCAGCCCCAAGAATCTCCCGCACCCGCCGCGCCAGCTGACTCGGCGTGTACGGCTTCCTCATGAACGACACGTCCGGGTTGCCGAGCTCCGCGAGCGCTTCCGCCGCGTAGCCCGAGATGAGCAGTACCTTCAGCTCCGGACGCGCCCGCCGCAACTGGTCGGCCAGGCCCGGCCCCCCCAGTCGCGGCATGATCACGTCCGCCACCAGCAGATGGATCTCGGCCGGGTGCGAGGTGGCGATGTCCAGTGCCTCCGCTCCTTGGGTCGCCTCCAGCACCGTGTAGCCGAGCAGCCGCAACATGCGAACCGCGGTGCTCCGCACCGCAGGATCGTCCTCTGCCAGCAGGATGGTCTCGCCACCTCTCGGCATCTCGGCCGGCTCCTGCGGCGACGCCGGCAGGATTTCGCACTCCGCCCGCGGGAAGTACAGCCGGAAGGTGGTGCCCGATTCGGGCGAGCTGGCCACCTCGATGTGGCCGCCGTTCCGTCGCACGATCCCGTAGGAGATCGCGAGGCCCAGCCCGGTGCCGGTGCCGTTGGGCTTGGTAGAGAACAGCGGCTCGGAGAGCCGGGCCATGGTCTCGGGAGTCATGCCGTGCCCGGTATCGCTGATGGTGATCCGGGAATACGGATGCACTGTGGCGGTTTCGATCCGGAGTCGGCCGCCGGCCGGCATCGCGTCGCGCGCGTTGAGGCCGAGGTTGACCAGCACCTGGCCGACTTCCGCCGGATCGCCCCAGATCGGAGTCGGCGCCGGGGCGAGATCGATGGTGAGCTCGACGTGCTCGCCGATCACCCGGCGGAGCAGGCGCTCGATGCTGCTGGTGAGCTTGTTGAGGTCCACCAGCTGGGGCTGGTTCACCTGCTTGCGGACGAACGCCAGCAGCTGCCCGGTGAGCTCGGCGCCCCGCTGCGCGGTGGCCTCGATCTCCCGCAGCTCTTCCAGCGCGTCGGGCCGGTCGGCCAGCGTCCGCCTGAGCAGCGCCGCGCTCGACAGGATCACCGTGAGCAGGTTGTTGAAATCGTGGGCGATCCCGCCGGCGCAGAGGCCGACCGAAGCGAGCCGCTGGGTCTGCCGGAGCTGCTCGTCCTGGTCGCCGATGTTATCCATGGGGCACCGCATCCCGGCGGCCATGGATGGCGCCCGTCACCCTTCGAGCTGAGCCAACGACTTCGGGTTTCCTGACTTCACTCAAGCGCTCAGGCAGCGGAGTCGAACTCGCTGCCGACTCGTCTCCGACCAGCACCCGCAACACCTCCTGAAACCGCCGCGTCTATACCCGCTGTGACGTCAACGTCACTCATTGTATACAAAGCGCGAATGATACCGTTTTCAGGACGGCGCACTAGTCCGGGGATGCTGATCCGGCTGTAGGTCTTCCCCTACACGCTGTCGGGCGGGAGGAGATAGGCAGGCACTGTACATGCCGAGCGGAGCGAAGGAGCTTGCGCCATGCGGGTCAGTTGTGACTGTGGCTCAGCAGCTTGTGCTCGATGGCGTAGCGAACCAGCTCGGCGTTGGTGCGGACGCTCAGCTTCTGAAAGATCCTGGTGCGATAGGTGGTGATCGTCTTGGGACTCACTTCCAGCCGCCGGGCGATGGCCTTGAGCGGCTCGCCTTCCGCCAGGCCACGCAGCACCTGGAACTCCCGATCCGAGAGATCCTCGTGGGCGGGTCCCCGTTCGCCGCCGCCTAAACGAGCCGCCAGCGCCTCGCCCAGCGATGGGCTCACGTACATGCCGCCGCGATAGACCCGGCGGATCGCCTCGACCAGCTGCTCCATCGAGCGGTCCTTGGTGAGATAGCCGACCGCGCCGGCGCGGATGGCGCGAACCGCGTAGTCGGCCTCCGGATAGGCGGTGAGCACCAGCGCGCGCGCCTGCGCCTGGATGGTCTTGATCTCCTGCAGGGTCTGCACGATTCCGGGTCCGGGCATGCCGATGTCCAGCAGCACCACGTCTACCGGCGTCCGCCGGAGCTCGGCCAGCAGCTCCGACACCGTCCCCGCCTCCCCGACCACGTCGAATCCGTCTTCCTCTTCCAGCAGGCGGCGGATGCCTTCCCGCACCACTGCATGGTCGTCCGCCAGGAAGATCCGGATCACGAAGGGACCGCCTCGAGCGTCCGCGGCAAGGTGGCCCGGATCGTCGTGCCGCCTCCGGGGGCGCCTTCGATCTCGAATCCAGCGCCGAGCGCCATCGCCCGCTCCCGCATGCCGACCAGGCCGAGCGAGCCGGAGCTCTCGATCCTGCCGGAGGGAATCCCGATGCCGTCATCGGTGATCTCCAGCAGCAGTCGGTCGGGGGACGATTCCAGGACGACCCGCACCCGCGTGGCCCGGGCATGGCGCGCGACGTTGGTGAGCGCCTCCTGCACGATGCGATACAGCGCGCCCCGCGCCGCGTTGGGGAGGTCGTCGTCGTCGGCCTCGAGCTCCACCCGGATGCCGGTCTGCTCGGCGAAGCGCGCCAGCAATGCCTCCAGCGCCGCGACCAGGCCGAGATCGTCCAGCACCGGCGGACGGAGCCCCGAGGCGATGCGGCGGACCGTCTCGATGGTGTCGTCCACCAGCTCGAGCATCTCCGCCGCCCGGTGGCGGACGGGTACCGGGCTCCGGCGGAGCTTGGGCACCAACCAGCTCAGGTCCAGCCGGAGTGTGGTGAGTGCATGACCCAGCTCATCGTGGATTTCCCGGGAGATCTTGGTCAGCTCTTCCTCCCGGACTTCGTCGAGCCGGTGGGCCAGCCGCCGGAGCTGCTCGTGAGAAGCGCGAAGGTCGGTGATATCTCTCAGCGTGAGCACCGTGCGGGGCCCGGCCGAGCGGTACTGGAACGCGCTGCCCAGCGCCTCGAACACCCGCCAGCAGCCGTCGCTCCGAAGCAGGCGAAACTCGACGCCGCGTTGCGCCACGCCCGGGTCGCGCAGCGCCGCATGATGTGCCTCCAGGATGCGCGGCAGGTCGTCCTGATGCACCAGCGCCTCGGCCGGGCGACCGACCAACCGCTCTGGAGGATAGCCCAGCACCCGCTCCACCGAGGGGCTGCCGTAGAGCACCACACCGTTCTCGTCCACGATGGTGATGACATCGGAGGTGTGCTCGATGAGCGAGCGGAAGTGTTCCTCGCTCTGGCTCAGCTCCCGCTGAGCCCGGGTGAGCACCGTCTCCATCCGGGCGCGCTCGGCCAGCTCGCGCCGGAGCTCCAGCTCAGTGACCGTCGTCGCGGCGAGGTCCCGGAGCATGGCGACCTGCTCCTCGGTCCACTCCCGGGGCGTCCAGTCGAGGACCGCGATGGTGCCGAGACAATGGCCGGAGGAGGCAATCAGCGGCGCGGCGGCGTAAGCGGCGATGCCGAACTCGTTGACCGCGGGATTGGTGCACACATCGGGATGGTGCGCGGTGTCCGGCACGACCAGAGGCAGCCGGGATACCACGGCGTATTGGCCGATCGAATGACTCAGCGGGATCTGCCGCTTTGTCGCTAGCGGCTGGGGAAGCCCCCGGGCGCTCTTGAAGTGCTCGGCGTCGTCGGCGACGAAGGTGATCAGGGCAGCGGGGGCGAGGCAGGTGACGGCGGCGAGGCGCGTGAGCCGGTCGAAGGCCTCCTCCGGCTCCAGGTTCGCCAGGGCGAGGCTTCGGAGCGCAGCCAGACGATCCGGCTCGTGCAGCACATCGAGGTCGATCATGTAGGATCTCGCCGGGGGCCGGCGGAGATGCGGGGGACCCTCTTCCATAGTATTCGGGATACGGCGGCGGAGAGTCAAGCGGTGGTGCAGCCGGTTGCATCGCGGCGGGACGCTGCCCGCCGTCCCGCCGTCCCGCCGTCCCGCTGCCGCTCACACCACAAATGCGAACTCCGTATCGTACTCTCCATCCCCATCGAAGTCGTAAGCGATGAGCACCGCGTCGCCTTCCAGCAGTCCTCGGAACTCGTCGCCATTCGCATCGGACACGAAGAACAGCTCCCGGCCATCCTGTTCGTACTCGCCGTAGTCTCGCAGCGTCCGCTGCTCGCGCGGGCCCTGGAGCACGAAGTCGATGGACATCCTCCAGCTTCCGTCGGCCGACATCCGGAGCGAGCCCCGCCGGAAGCTGGTCGCGTGGCGGCTCATCCTCCGGTGACCTGCTGGAACTCGAAGCGGGTGTCGATTCGCCCGTCGCCGTCGAAGTCGTAGTCGATCACGGCCCCGCCGTCGTTGCGAGCCGCGCCGCTGAAGGCATCGCCCCAGGTGTCCGACTCGAAGCTCAGCAGCACCCCGCCTTCGGCGCCGGTCCACTGGTACTCCCCGTCGTCGCCCAGGACGTAGTTGCCCTTCTCGTCCGAGTACTCCAGCGAGAGCGAATAGCCGCCCATCGGATCCAGCACCAGCGTGGTGGTCGGCTGAAAGCGGTAGATGCCGATCAGGTTCCCGTCGGGATTGGCCAGCGAAACCATCAGGCCCGGCTCCGAGCCGTTGACGGCGGTCAGCGCATAGGTGCCGGCGATGATGCCCGGCTCGGTCGGACCGGGGCCGGGATCCACGGGCCCCGGACCTGGATCGACCGGACCCGGACCGGGATCCACGGGACCCGGACCCGGATCGATGGGATCGGGGCCGGTGGCGTCGCCGCTTCCCGAGCAGGCGAGAACCACGAGCGTGAGCGCGCCGGTCAATCCATACCAGGCGCGGCGGAACAGGGAACGGCGAAGCATGGGACCTCCTCCGAGGGTGATTGGTGACTGTCGGTCAGGAGGGAAGTACGCAGCGCCCCGCCGGTGCTTCTCAGACGATGCCGGTGAGAAGACGGCCGACCCCTCTGCGTACTCCCTCGTGCGACGGCACCGAACCCCAACTCACTTCTCGGAGGCAAACGACGTATGCGACACCTGACACTCGCGATGCTCGCGCTGGCGGCGGCGGCTGGGACGGCCTCCGCGCAGACCCGCGGCCGGCCGGCGCGAGACCTGACTCCACCATCCAGCGGGCTGCTGCTGAACGTGCACGCGTTCGCCATGCCCGGCTTCTCGATCAAAGGGCAAGACATCGCCGGTGCGATCAAGACCTCGATGGGGCCCGGCATCGGCGCCCAGATCGGGTACGTCTTCGCTTC
>DATBJC010000183.1:0-46059 GCA_036556625.1 Gemmatimonadales bacterium | reverse complement strand
GGCGGCGCGCCGCAGCGCGAGATCGAACCGGACCGAGTCGCCGGAGCCGCCGGGGCCGAGCCAGATCGAGTGGTAGGCATCCGAGGTGCCGAGATCGCGCACTCTCGAGCGCAGCAGGTCCATGTCCACCGTATCGCTGAGACCGAGACCCAGCATCCGCTCGAGCGCCAGCCGTTCCGAGTCGTTGGCGTCTTTGGCGGTGAAGCCCGCAATCCGCCGGGGCAATCGCGCAGTCGGGCGGACATCGGCGGTGTCGCGGCACGTCGATGCGCCCAGACTGCTGTCCGCCGCGGCCCGGCCGTTGATCAGCAGTTGCTTGATCCGGCCGGGGGAAAAATTGAGGCTGGTAAAGCCCTCCACGTCGGGCCGCACCAGGATGTCGCCGGCATGGAGCGACTCGGCGGGCTGTTGAAAGAGGAACTCGATCAGGCGATCGGCGACGTTGATGGGCGAGTAGCCATCCAACGTTTCCGCCGGGTGCTCGGTCGCGTCCGAGACGATCACCCGCTCGGCACCCTCGGATCGAGCCACCGCTATGGGGATGTTGGCGGAGAGGCCGCCGTCCGCCAGAAACCGTCCGTCGCGCAGCTCGGGTGCGAAGACCAGTGGAATGGCGATACTGGCCCGTACGGCTTGCGCCAGGTCGCCGGAGTGGAGGACGACGGGCTTGCCGGTTGCCAGGTCAGTGGCGACAGCACGGAACCGGATCGGCAGCGAATCGAAGTCACCCCGCGCGGTCAGGTTGCCTCGAAGCATGGCGATGTTCACCAGCGCGTTGACCTCGGACTCGATGATCGAGGCGCTCTGGAGGGTGAACCGGCGATCGCCCTGCTCCCACATGACCAGGGGACGCAGCACGCCGAGGGAGCGCGGGGCACGGGGCTGGTAGGTCCGGAAGAGCCGGCTGAGAGGGACCGCGCGGGCGAGCGAGTCCAACTCGCGGCCGCTGTAGCCGCTGGCGTAGAGCGCGCCGACCGCGGCGCCCATGCTGCTTCCGACGATGAGGTCCGGCCGGATACCGAGGCTGTCGAGCGCGGCCAGGACGCCGATATGCGCGATGCCCTTGGCGGCGCCGCCGGACAGAACCAGGGCAGTAGGTGATGCCGGGCAAGCCTGTGCCTGGAGCGGTGCGGCACCGGCCAGCAGCGCCGGGCCAATCAGCCAACGATGAAGCCGGTACAGCATGCTGGGAGAAGATATATACCCCTTGCGCCACCCACTCCGTATTCGTATACCTTTGCGCAGACGAGCCGTGCGTGCTCGTTCTTGGAGGAGTGGTCGCGATGACCTATGTGATCGTCGAGGCGTGCATCGGGGTGAAGGATCGAGCCTGCGTGGATGTGTGTCCGGTGGACTGCATCTACGAGGGCGAGGACCAGCTGTACATCCACCCGGACGAGTGCATCGACTGCGGCGCCTGTGAGCCGGAGTGCCCGGTGACGGCCATCTTCCCCGAGGAAGACGTGCCGCCCAACATGACCTCCTTTATCGAGAAGAACAAAGAGGTCTTCAACAGCGATACCCCGCCGGGGAGACCTAAGCGATAGCACCATAAGCCGTCAGGTATTGACGCGGCCCTCCTCGCGTTATGCTGAGGAGGGCCGCTCTGCGTGTGGGTTCGGCCCCACGGCGTGTCGGCCCCCGGGGTGGAAAGGTAAGACGGCCCCGTGCTCGTATTGACTTGGCCGCGAGCCCGGGACCGCTCAGTGGTGAGGACGGGGAGATTGAACAATCGCCCCGCCACAACGCACAACGCACCCGGATCGCCAAAGGTTTCAGGGAAGGCCCTCGAGGAACGCCCGGATGGCATCGGTGGTCTCGACCGGCCGTTCCATGGTCGGCAGGTGCCCGGCTGAGCGGATCACGACCAGGCTCGCGCCGGGAACCGCGTCGGCCACGGCGCGGGCCTGCGCCGGCGGAGTGAGCTCGTCCTCATCGCCGACAATCACCAGAGTCGGGAGTCCGTCCAGCTCCGGCAGGAGTGACGTACTGTCCGGGCGCTCGCGCATGGCAGCGAGGGCACCGACCAGTCCGGCAACCGGGCTCGCCGCCATGAGGGTGCGGACCCGCTCGACGATCGCGGGGGCATCGGCCTGAGTGGTACGTCCCAGGATCCGACCGAGCATCGCGTCCGCTATAGCTTCGGCGCCCTGTTCCCGGGCCATGGCCGCGGCGGAGTCCCGGTTCCGCTTGCCTTCCAGGGTGTCGGATTCGGCCCGGCTGTCCACCAGAACCAGGCCCCTCACTCGATTCCGCCACCACCGCAGGAATTCAAAGGCGATGTATCCCCCCATCGAATGGCCGACCAGAACCGCCTGTTCCACCCCCAGCAGGTCCAGGAGCGCCGCGAGATCGGCGGCGTAGGTCTCCATGCTGTAGCCCAGATCGGGAGCGTCGGACTGACCCATGCCCCGGAGGTCGGGTGCGATCCGGCACCAGCCTTCCAGTGTGGTGAGCTGGTGGCTCCAGATCGAGTGATCCACCGGATAGCCGTGGATGAAGAGGACGGCGGGTCCGTGGCCCCGCACTTCCACCACCAGACTCACCCCGTTCACAGTGAGGCGCTGCAGCGCTCCGGCTTCCCGCCGGCGCGCGGCCATGAAGTCGCTGAATTCGCGGGGCACCGCGACGGGTCGACCCTGGCGGTTCACGCACACGAAGACGAACTCCGCGGTCGCGATCAGCGCGTCGTCACGAAGCCGGCGCGCCACCTGCCGCATCGTGAAGCTGGTGCGCCCTACGTGGGTGAGGTCCTGGTCGAAGCGCAGCACGTCACCGGGGAACGCGGCGGCGTGATATTCGATCACGGTCTTTCGCACCGCCGGCCAGGTGCCGGTGCGATCGAAGAGATCCATGCCCGGCCCGGCGCGCAGCATCTCCCAGCGGGCCCGCTCGAACAAGCTGAGAAATGATGCCTGGTTCAGATGCCCGAACGCATCGCATTCGTCGGGATAGACGGTGAGGTGGATCGAGGTCATGGATCAGATATACTACAGCGTCCCGTTGCGACTTCGATAGCTCACGGCTCACCCCTCGGATTCCATGAAACCGCCGACCGACTACATCCGCCACGCCGCTCGTCTCGCGCGCAAGCTCCAGATGGACGCGGCGATGGGCGGCACGCCCCAGCCTGATGCCGAGTTTTACAAAACCCTCTCCAAGGCGCTGGATGAGATCGCCGCCGGGCTCGAGCTGGTCGCCAAGGCAGACTGATTCCGTGCAGCTGATCCGGAGCGCGCCCGAGCTGTCGGCGCTGGCCGACCGGCTGCGCAGGGAGCCGCTGCTCGCGATGGATACCGAGGCGGCCAGCTTTCACCGCTATCTGGACCGGGTCTATCTGCTGCAGGTCTCGTCCCGGGGTGAGACGGCGGTGGTGGATCCTCTCGCCACCGGCGGCCTGGAGCCGATCGGCGCGCTGTTGGCCGATCCGGCCATCGAGGTCGTCTTCCATGACGCGGACTACGACCTCCGCCTGCTCCATCGCGAGTACGGATTCACCCCCCGCAACCTGTTCGACACCCGGATCGCGGCGCAGCTGCTCAATGAGCCGGGCATCGGTCTGGCTGCTCTGCTGGAGAAGTACCTCGCCGTGCGACTGGACAAACGATTTCAGCGGGCGGACTGGTCGGCCCGGCCGCTCTCGCCGGAGATGCTGTCGTACGCCGCGTCGGATACGCACTACCTGCTTCAGCTGCGCGACATCCTGCGGGACCGGCTGATCGAGCGAAGCCGACTGGCGTGGGCCCAGGAGGAGTTCGCCCTGCTGGAGGAGATCCGGCCGGCGGATCCGGAGCAGGGGGAGCCGGGGTGGCTCCGGCTCAAGGGAGCCAAGGCGCTGCGGGGGCGGGAGCTCGCGATCCTGCGAGAGCTGTGGCAGTGGCGAGAGGATGCCGCCCGACGAGCCGATCGGGCGACCTTCCGGATCCTGAACAACGAGCCGATGCTCGCGATGGCGAAGAGTCCCCCGACCGAGCTTTCGGCCCTCAAGGCGATCCCGGGGGTGAGCGCAGACCAGGCCGAGCGGAGAGGTCGGGATCTGCTGGGCGCGGTGAAGCGGGGACTCGAGTTGCCCGAGGGCGAGCTGCCCCGGCTCATCCGTCCCACGAGGCGAGTCCCGGACCTGGCCTTCGAGGCCAGACTGGAGAAGCTCAAGACCGCGCGCAATCTGCTGGCCCGGAAGTACGATCTGCAGCCCGGCGTGGTCTGCCCCAACGGCACGCTGGAGGCGATCGCCCGGGCCGATCCGAAGTCGCCCGAGGCGCTCGCGGCCGTGTCCGAGCTGCGCCGCTGGCAGCTCCGGGAATTCGGGGGAGAGTTGCTGAGCTCGTTTACGGCCGCCTGAGGGTGGTCACGCTGCGTCGCGCCTCGTCACATTCGGCGCATCCGGCACCGGCCGGATGGAGAAACACCAGCGGGTCGAGCTCGAGCTGTCCGGTCGCGACGGCCACGACATCCCGCGACCGCAGGAGCCTGGCGCGGGCCTGACCCACCTGACCCTCGCGCTGCAAGCCGCGGTCGAGCAGCCAGCCATCCGCCAGCGCGAAACGCTCGCAGCAGTGATCGTTCTCTTCATAATCCACCCGTACCGGCCGCCGGTCCGAACCAAGCACGGTGCAGTGGTGGGGCACCCGGTACGGCGCCCCGGCGATCAGCTCCGCGAGATGCAGGGTCGTGTTGGCGTCGTGTCCCACGCCGAGCAGGAGCACCTGGCCGTCGAGATCGTGCACCCGTCCCACCGGGCTGGCGGGCACATGCGGGGGAAGTGGCAGAGGATCAGCGGTGACACGGCCGGCCTCGGGCCCGGCGGCTGCAAACGCGAAGCAATGGGCGCTGCGGATGACACCCGGCAGCCGCCAGAAAGTGTCCGCCACGACGCCGAGATCGGGACTGGCAGGTGTGGTCTGGGGATCGAACGGCTGGTCGTCGTCGCCGCCCCACGAGGGTATGACCAGGGTGCCATCCGGGCCCAGCGAGTCGCGCAGGGCTCCGATCAATCCCTCGGGTCCACCGTCCACCGGACGGACCGCCCGGTAGGATGTGTGGACCAGGAGCACTCCTCCCTCTCGAACGCCCAGCGCACGAAGCTGGTCGGCGAGCGCCGCACGATCCATCACTAGAACCCGAGGAAGGCCCTCACCCGCGGATCCATCTTCTCCGGAGTCCAGTACGGGTCCCATACCAGCTCGACTTCGACGCTCCGAACGCCTTCCAGATCACCGGTCACCCGCTTCACGTCCTCGATGATCTCCCCGCCGGCCGGGCACCCGGGCGAGGTCAGCGTCATCTTGACGTGGACGTCGCCTTCCTCGTTGGATTCGACATCATAGACCAGGCCGATGTCGATGATGTTGAGGTTGAGCTCGGGATCCTTGACCGCTCGGAGGGCTTTACGGATGGTCTCTGGAGTGGGCATCGGGTGCTCGTCGGTGGTAGCTACCTGAAAAGTAACCCCCGGACGGGTCTCAGCACCTCGAGACCAGGTCCTGAGCACAGGAATGCGGGACCAGTCGGATGGCGGCGTCCGACATCTCGGTCCGGAGCGCCTTGAGGCCCTTCAGCGAGTCTTGGGCCTTGGGATCGAAGGTCCGGTTAGTGAGGAATACCAGAAACAGATCGTGGGTCGGATCGATCCACAGCTCGGTGCCGGTGAACCCGGTGTGGCCATAGGCCGACTGGCTGATCAAGGTGCCGTAGATGCTGGGCTCCTCACCGTTCAGCTCGGGCGAGTCCCAGCCGAGCAGGCGAGTGCCGCTCCGGGCACCCCGGGTGAGGAACTGCCGCATGGTGGCCGGGCCGACCCACGGGCCGTCGGGTCCCATCCCGTCCCTGAGCCAGACTTGGGCGAACCGTGCCAGGTCCATTCCGGTGGAGAACACGCCCGCATGGCCAGCGACGCCGCCGAACGCGGCCGCGTTCTGGTCGTTCACGTCGCCCGGCACCGGCTCCCCCCGCCAGATGCCGCTCGGCACGGTGCGGCGCTTGAGGCGGGCCGGCACCAGGTAGCGGGTCTGTTCCATACCCAACGGGTTGAAGACCTCCACGTCGGCGAAGCGGTCAAGTGAGGTCCGGGACGCCGATTCGATCACCAGGCCCAGCAGCATGGCGTTGAGGTCGCTGTAGGCAGCGGAATCGCCGGGCGGCCGCACCAGAGGCTGGGCATACAGCAGCTTGATCATGCGCGAGCGGCTCCGGCCGGCGCGCCGGTAGATCGGCTCGTACGGCTTGAGCCCGCTGGTGTGATCCAGCAGCATGCGCACCGTGACCTGCTTCTTGAGCCCGCCGGAGAACCGGGGCAGATATCGTCCGACCGGGGCATCGAGATCGAGCTTGCCCTGATCCACCAGCCGCATCGCCGAGGCGGCGGAGGCGACCACCTTGGTGATGGAGGCGATGTCCCAGAGGGTGGAATCGGGATCGGGCACCCGCGAAGCGGGATTCCAGGTGAAGTGGCCGTAGCCGCGGGCGTAGAGGATGGAATCCCGCCGGCCGATGACCACGACCGCGCCGGGATAGAGGCCCTGACGAATGCCGGCGAAGGCGGCCTCGTCCACCTGGGCGAACGTCTGTGCTGCAGCAGGCGTGGTCGAGAGGCTCATGAGGATGGCTGCTACCACTCCGCGCCGGCCGGCCGCGGTCATCCGCACACCCACCGGCTCAGCGTCCGGCCAGCTCGTCGCGCACCGGGCCGGGAGGCAGCCGATAGAGCACCTCGATGGTGCGGCGGTCACGCTCGGTGAGGGTCCCGGTGCGGGTGGCGGGGAACATCACATCGTTGGTGTCGGAGGAGTGGGGAAGACCGAGCGCGTGACCGGCTTCGTGAACCGCCACGGAGAGCAGGGCGGCATCCGGCAGTACCGTGCCGGTATGGGTCCGGAGCGCCAGTGAGATCGAAGCCCGGCGCACCCGCCCGGACTGATCCCAGGTGAGGTCGGTCTGGCCCGCCCGGTCGAAGTCGAAATGATCGATCCATCTGATCATGACGTCGGCTTCGGCCGAATCGGATACAACCTGGAACCGGATTCCCACCCCGGTCTGCTCCCAACGATCGAAGGCATCGCGGGCAAATCCCGCCATCTTGGGCAAATAGCCCGGCGCGCCGCCTTCCACGATATGCAACCGGATGGGCTTGCCCCACCTGTCGGGCCAGCGCCGCACCACGGAGTCGGTGCTGACGATGAGGGAGTCCAGATAGGTCCCCCCGACTTCGCGGGAGAGCCGGGCCAAGGTGGCGAGCCGGACCTGGCGTCTTTCCGGGGGCGCCGGGGCCCGCCCCGCGACACCGTCCAACCGCGTAATCTCTTGCTCCACAACGGGGTGAGCCGTGCCGGACTGGGTGGCGCTCGGCCCTTGGATGGCTCCGGCGGCCGGGGCGGAGGCGAGCCTCAGGTGTCCGATCCGGTCCACCAGGATCAGCACCGCCAGCACCAGAGTGACGACGGGGAGGAAGGCACGACGCATGGCTCGGTGGAATATGGGCAAGGGGCGCGCCACGTCGCCAGCGCGGCTAGCGCCGAGTCCTGCACTCGCCTAACATTGCCCGCCCGCGCGTCCGGCGCGGCACCGGACTGGAGGAAGCACTGAATCTGATGGAACCTTTTGCCCGGGCGCTGGTCCGGTGGCGCTGGGTAGTACTGGCGGTGTGGGCGGCGATCGGAGCAGTGGCGGCGGTGCGAGCGCCGGACACCCCCGCCCTGCTCGACATTCGAGGCGGCAGCAAGCGGGAGACCGAGGCTTCTCGCGCGGAAAAGCTGCTGAGCGATCGGTTCGCCCGTCCCATCGGTGAATTCTTTGCGGTCACCCTCGAAGGCCCCTCCCGTTTCGATTCCGGTCCATCCCGCGAAGTCCTGGACTCGGTGCTCGCCGCACTCGAACGCCAAGCCTATGTGCGCGGGCTGGTCTCCTATCCGGCCACGGGCGACACCACGTTCCTGAGCCGGGATCGCCACACCACCTTCCTCCTCGTGGCCCTCGACGTCGAGACCGGGGACAGCGCCGGGGCTTACGTGCCCCCGACGCGCGAGCTGGTTCGCCGCGCCATCGCTCAAACGCCGGACTCGGCGCTCTACCGGGCACGGGTGACCGGACGGGCACCGCTCGATCTCGACGTGCGCACCGTGGTGGCCGAAGACAGCCGGCGGGGCGAGACGGCGCTGCTTCCGCTCACGATGCTGATCCTGGTGCTCGCCTTCGGCGCCCTGGTGGCGGCCACGCTGCCGTTGATCGTCGGGGTGCTCGCGATCACGATATCGCTGGCGGTCATCGGGCTGCTGACCTACGTCACCCCGATGTCGGTCTTCGTGCTCAACATGACGACGATGATCGGGCTCGGGGTGGGAATCGACTATTCGCTGCTGGTGGTCACCCGGTTCCGGGAGGAGCTGGGACGCGGGCTTCGCCGGCGCGAAGCGGCGGTGAGCGCCATGGCTACGGCAGGATCGGCGGTGATCACCTCCGGACTCACGGTGGTGGTCGGCTTCGGGGCCCTGCTCTTCACCCCCCTGATCGAGACGCGGAGCGTGGGCATCGGCGGTCTCATCGTGGTGGCGGTGGCGGTCCTGCTCTCGATCACGTTGCTGCCGGCGCTGCTGGCGGTACTGGGACGGGAGATCGACCGACCCCGATGGCTGGCGCGAAGACTGGCGTGGTACCACGCACCTCAAGTCTGGGAAAAGTGGGCCCGGGCCCTGGCGCGGCACCCGGTCAGGGCGCTGGTCTACGGTGGCATTGCGATCGCGATCCTCACGGCGCCGGTGTTCTGGATCCGGATCGGGCTTCCCTCCCGACACTGGTGGCCCAGCGGCACCGAGGCCGGCCAGGGACTGGACGTGCTCTCCCGCATGGGCGTGGCGGGGTACGTGCAGCCGATCCGGATCCTGGTGGAGGTACCGGAGGGACGCACGGCGGTGCAGGCCAGGTCGTTGCGCGGGCTCCGCACCCTGTCCGACTCGCTCAGGGCCGACCCTCGGGTGCGCGAGGTGCGGAGCCTGGTGGACCTGGAGCCGGGGACATCGCTGCTGGGCTACTCGGTGCTGTACAGCGATCTGGCATCGGCCCGGGAGCAGTATCCCAGCTTCATGGACGCGTATCTCAGCAATGACCGGCGGCTCGCCTTGCTGGACGTGATTCCGGCCGACACCACGTCCCTCACTTCCGCGATGGATCTGGTGGATCGTGCCCGCACCCTGGCCAACTCGGGGCTCCGCGGCACCAGGGGGATGCAGGTGCTGGTCGGCGGATATGCCGCCGCGGCCCTGGACTTCCAGCACGACCTGCTCCGTCGCTTCCCTCTGCTGGTGGCCCTGATCCTCGGCGCCACGGCGGTGATGCTCGCCCTGGCCTTCCGCTCGGTGTTGGTGCCGATCAAGGCGGTCATCATGAATACGTTGTCGGTGAGCGCGACCTTTGGCCTCATCGTGCTGGTGTTCCAACTCGGCGCGGGCTCGGGGATGTTCGGCCTCACCGGGCCGATCTCCGCCATCTTCGTGGTCGTGCCGGTGCTGGTGTTCGCCGTAGTGTTCGGACTCAGCATGGATTACGAGGTGTTCCTGCTCAGCCGGATGAAGGAGGCCTACGATCGCTCCGGGCGCAACACCGCGGCGACGATGGAAGGGCTGAGCGCCACCGCCTCGGTGATCACTTCCGCCGCCCTGATCATGATCCTGGTGTTCGGGGTCTTTGCGTTCGCCCGGGTGCTGCCGATGCAGATGCTGGGATTCGGGCTGGCGGTGGCCGTGCTGCTGGACGCGACCGTGATCCGCATGGTGCTGGTGCCGGCGTTCATGCAGGCCATGGGGAGATGGAACTGGTGGCCGGGGGGACGAAAGGGGCTGAGGCGGGAGCGAAAGGCGTGAAGAAACCCGCGGCCGGTCAGGGGGAGAACCGGACTGCTCTGGCAGCCACCCGCACCAGACTCCCCGCGATTTCCACCACGCTCAATCCCACCAGCAGGACGATCACGGCGATCAGTATCAGGGCCGCGGCGATGGATCGGCGAGGCTTCGGCTCCGGTGGGACCGGCTCTTCGATCGGAACACGGTTGCCGCGAATGACCATGGCGTAGGCCGCGCGCCGCTGCGCCGCCTCGTCGTCCCGGCCCCGGGCTGGTTCCGGCGGCAGCGGGGGCAGAGCGAGGCCGCTCCCGGGCGGCCGGAAGCGGGCTCGCTCTTGCCACCCGCGGCGCACCTCGGGATGCCGCGCCACCGGCTGCCAGCTCTGCCGGGCGAGGTCGAACATCGGTGTTTCCGGCGTGACCAGCGCGGCCTCGAGCGCGTCGAGCACTGCCTCGACATCCGGCAACTCGAAGTCACCGGCCCCCGGATTGTTGAATCGGAATCGGCTGCTCATCGCTTCGCGTCCAGCCAGTTGGGACCCACCCCGATATCGACCACGAGCGGAACCTGGAGCTCCACCACGTTTTCCATGTGGGCGCGGACCAGCCGGCTCATCTGCTCGACCTCCTCCGGCGGGACCTCGAACACCAGCTCGTCATGCACCTGGAGCAGCATCCGTCCCTGCAACCCCTGGTCGCGGATGGCGTGATGGATCCGGGTCATGGCCACCTTGATCAGGTCGGCGGCGGAGCCCTGGAGCGGCGAGTTCTGCGCGTTCCGCTCGCCATAGGCCCGCATGTTGAAGTTGCGGTCCCGGATCTCGGGAATGTAGCGCCGGCGCTTGAAGATGGTCTCCACGTAGCCCTGCTCCCGGGCCAACGCGATGGAGCGATCGAGGAAGGCGCGGACCCCCGCGAAGCGCTCGAAGTACCGGGCGATGAAGCTGCGGGCGTCCTCCATCCCGATGTTGAGCTGACGGCTCAGCGCGAACGGCCCCTGACCGTAGATGGTGGCGAAGTTGATGGTCTTGGCCCGGGCGCGCATCTCCGGCGAGACCTGCTCGGCGGGGAGCCCGAAGATGAGCGCCGCCGTCTGCCGGTGGATGTCACCGCCCTGGCGGAAGGCCTCGATGAAGGCCGGATCGCCGGAGAGGTGGGCCATCAGCCGCAGCTCGATCTGCGAGTAGTCGGCCACCAGGAAGGTCCATCCCTCGCGCGGAACGAACCCGCGGCGGATCTCTTCACCACGCAGGGTGCGGACCGGAATGTTCTGGAGGTTCGGATCGCTGGAGCTGATCCGGCCGGTGGCCGCGCCGGCCTGATTGAAGGTGGTGTGGACCCTGCCGGTGACCCGGTTGAGGGTGGCCGGCAGGGTGTCCACGTAGGTGCTCTTGAGCTTCTGGAGCTCGCGATACTCCAGGATCAGCCGGGGCAGCTCGTGCCCCATCGCGGCAAGCTGCTCCAGGACGTCGGCATCGGTCGAGGGTCCGGTCTTGGTCTTCTTGAGCATCGGGAGCTGCAGCTTGTCGAACAGCACCGTGGCGAGCTGGCGCGGAGAGTTGATGTTGAGCTCGACGTCGGCCGCCCGGGCGATCTCTCCCTCCAGCCGGCGGAGGTCGCTGTTCAGCTCCTGGCTCAGCCGGTCGAACACGGCGCGGTCGAGGGCGATCCCCTCCCACTCCATGTCGGCCAGCACCTCGACCAGCGGCATCTCCACGTCCCGCAGCAGGTCCTCCATCTGCACGTCACGGAGCGCGGGGGCGAACAGCTGATGCAGGGCGAGCACCGTGGCGCTGTCGGCGCCGCAGTACTCCCCCGCGGCGAGCACTGCCACCTCGGAGAACGGGATCTCGGCCCTGCCCCGCCCTACCAGCTCCTGATAGCTCTTCATCGTGCGGCCGAGGTGCTCGAGGCAGAGATTGTCGATCGCATGGGAGCGCCGGCCGGGATCGAGGATGAAGCTGGCGAGCATGGTATCGAAGGTGACGCCGGCCAGCTCGACCCCGGCGCGGCGCAGCACCTGCCAGTCGAACTTGATTCCGTGCCCGGCCTTGGGGACGGCGCGATCGGCCAGCAGCCCCGCGAGCGGGGCCATGCGGGAGTCGCCGAGCGGGGGCAGGTTCTTCACCGCGTCGGGCGGCGCCAGCCCTTCGCCCAGGGAGCCGAGGGCGGAGGGCACCCGGTGGCCGAACGGCAGGTACCAGACCTCGGTCGGCGTGGCGGAGAGTGAAAGGCCCACCAGGTCCGCGGCGCGGGGCTGGGGCGAGTCGGTCCTGGTGCCGATCGCCACCAGTTCCGCCCGCCGAAGCCGCGCGACGAGCGCGGGGATATCGGCCGGATCGTCGAGGACCTGGACCTCGAGGCCCGGAGCCGCCTCGTCGATGGCGAGCCAGTCGCCCGCGGTGAAGCCGGAGGCAGCGGGCTTGTCGCCGTCTCCCTCCGGAAGTACGGCGACGGAGGCAGCCGCTTCCCCGGCTGAGGCCTCGTCTCCGTTCCCGATTCCTTCCACCCGCGCTTCGCGAGGACTTCCCGCGGCCGGCGCCGCGGCTCCATCAGTGGCGATCGATCCCCCCTGGGCTGCAAGCTTTCTTGCCAGCGAGAAGAACTCGAGCTCGGTCAGGATCCGGATCGCCGCTTCGCGATCCGGCTCCTTGAGGGTGAAGGCGGTGACGTCGAGCTCGATCGGCACATCGCGCTTGATGGTGACCAGCTCCCGCGAGAGCCGCGCGTTGTCCGCCTGGGCCAGCAGCGCCTCACGGGGTCGCTTGGCGGTCACTTCGCCGGCGCGGGCGAGCAGGGTCTCGAGATCGCCGTACTCGGCGAGCAGCTTCTGCGCGCCTTTCTCACCGATCCCCCGCACGCCGGGGATGTTGTCCGAGGAGTCACCCACCAGCGAGAGGAAGTCCACCACCTGGGCCGGCTGGACGCCCAGTCGCTCGGACGCGTTGGACTCATCCACCCAGGTCTCCTCGACCCCGGCCGCTCCGCCACGGCCGGGATTCAGCAGCGCGATCCCGGGGCCGATGAGCTGGTAGAAATCCTTATCCCCCGAGACCACCACCGCCTGCAGTCCTTGCCCGGCGCCGCGAGTGGCGAGCGTCCCGATCACGTCATCCGCTTCGTAGCCCGGTACGGTGACCAACGGGATCCGGAACGCCTCCAGCATCGCGATGATGCGCTCCAGCCCCCGGGCGAAGTCGGCCTGAAGCTCGTCGCCCAGCTTCTCGCGGGTGGACTTGTAGTCGGGATAGCGCTCTTCGCGGAAGGAGCTACCGGCGTCGTTGATCCAGGCTACGTAGTCGGGGTGGTACTTCTCCCGAAGCCGCATCAGGAAGTTCACCACCCCCCAGGCGGCCGAGGTGTTCTCACCCTTGCTGGTACGCAGCGGCCGCGCGATCATCGCGTAGAACGCCCGATAGATCAGGGCGTAGCCGTCGATCAGGAAGAGCTGGGGGGGATCGTGGTTGGGCATGAGATGAGAATAACTGCCTGAAACCTGAAGCGTGAAAAGTGAAGCGGCGCGGCCAACACCGGCTTCACGCTTCACGCTTCACGCCTTCCGCTGTTTACGCGCTCTGCCGCCTCACCCGGGACAGAATCCGCTCGTATTCGGCCCGGGATCCCGGGGTGAGCCGGAGCCGTCCGAACCCGGTCTCGTCCTGGAAATAGACCTCCAACCGATACGTGAGATAGGTCCAGCGGATGATCCGGCTCGAGGTACCGGGCGTGTTCTCGATGCTTTCGTCCGGCGGACCGAGGGTGATCAGGACCTCACCGCGGTCGGTGCGCCAGCCGGGTATGCCCTCGTCCTTGAACCGCTGGTTGGCGGCATTGACCCGGCTGAAGTACTGGTTGAGCGCCTCGTTCTCCGGCGTGGTGTTGTTGGGGTCGGTCCGCTCGTAGAACTCGCGCCAGAGCCGGGCCCGCTCGCTGGCGGGCGCGCGCCGCATCGCGGCGATGTCCTCGTCGTGCCCGAAGTAGCGGAGCAGGTCGAGCATCTCGTCGAAGTTGGTCACCACCCAGGCTTGAGTGAAGGACACCAGGGCGGAGGCGCTTCGTTCGGGCCGGGTTCCCACCACGATCTCGAGCTCGCCCAGGGAGACGCTGTCGGGCGCCAGCCGCACCACCTGGCTCTCCACTTCCCTGCCCCCGCGGAACCGCAGCGAGTCACTGTAGATGGTACGGCTCTGTTCGTCGAGCACCTTGAACGGCACTGTGGTGGGTGCGCTGAAAGAATATCCCTCCATATAGGCCAGGAGCGTGTCGCTGCCATAGCCGACCGCACCGCGGGGATTGAGCACCAGCGTCAGCGGGTCCGCGAGACTCCCTCGGCCGGTCGCCTGATACGTGAGAATCGGCGCGGAGTAACTGGCTTTGCCGAACTCCGGGGCTGTGTACTCGGCGGTAGCGGTGTTCTCCGAGGTGGAGGACGCGTCTCGCACAACCGCGGTGACCTTATAGGTCCCCGGCATGATGCGGAGCACCTGCTGGAAGAGCACGCTCTCGTCGGCCCGCTGAGTCTCCTGGAACGTGGCGACCCGCACCACTTCCTCCCGGGCCAGATCCACCGACGGGGCGCCTTCGCGCTTGAACGACAGGCTCACCCGGTACCGGGCGACGAAGGCGTTCCCTTCCCGCTGGAACGCGAAGGCACGGTTCTCCAGCGACAGGCCCAGGATGGCGATGACCGAGTCGCCGGGTCCAGCGGCGAAGGCCACGGTGCCGACGAACGGCATCGGGTCGCCGGCGGCGAGCCGGCCCAGACGCTGGTAGAACTGGGTGGTGTTGAGGAGCCGGGTGAGCGCCTCGGTGGGCTTCGGCTGCTGCTCGCTGCCGACCCGCTTCCAACTGCCGCAGGCGCTGGCAGACGCCACCAGGGCCGCCATGAGAACCAGCCGACGCATCAGACACTCCCGGCAGAACCGATTGACCGCAGAGGGCGGATGGCGAAGGTTAGCGGCGTCGAGCGAGAGGCGTCAAGCGTCCAACTTGCTGCGTGATGGGAGATTAACTAGCTTGGCGGTTCCATGAGCACTGACAATCTGGTCGGTCGAACCGTGGCCGGTTACCACCTCGCCAAGTACATCGGCGAGGGCGGGACCGCTACGGTGTATTGCGCCGACCACGGCGAGCGGGGCGAGGCAGCGGTCAAAATCCTGCGTCCCCGACTGGCCGGCGACCCCGTTGCGGTGAAGCGATTCCTGCGGGAGGCGGAGTACGGGTCGCGGGTCAGCCATCCCAACATCGTCCGGACCTACGACTACGGCGAATCGGACGGGCTGCACTACCTGGCGCTGGAATGGGCCAAGGGCGAGCCGCTGGCGGAATTCGTCAACGCCTCCGGCAAGCTGGCGCCCTCCCTGGTCTGCACCATCGTCCAGCAGCTCGGCGCGGCGCTCACGGTGGCCCATCGCGCCGGGATCATTCACCGTGATCTCAAGCCGGCCAACATCATGTACGACCCCGCCACCCAGACGGCCAAGCTGCTGGACTTCGGGATCGCCCGGGACGCGGAGGCCAGTCCGGAAGAGCGGCTGACCCGGGCCGGGTTCTTCGTCGGCACCCTGCAGTACGTCGCCCCCGAGACGCTGAGTGGTGAGCTGGTGAGCGAACAGGCCGACGTCTACAGCCTGGCGACGATCACCTATTACCTGCTCACGCAGGAACATCCGTTCACCGGGAAGAACCCTAGGGAGTTGTTCCAGCAACTACTAACCCAGCCCCCGGTTCCGCTCAACCAGGCCGTCAAGGGCCTCAAGTTCCCGGCCGCCGTAGAAGCGGCCGTGATGCACGGACTGGAGCGGGACCTCAGCAAGCGGTGCAAGAGCGTGGACGTGTTCGCCCAGGGTTTCTGCACCTCAGTCCAGATGGACTTGCCGGCCAAAAAGGGCGGGTTCCTGGCTTCGTTCTTCCGAAAGGGCGGGGCAGGGAACTGATGCCGAGTGGCGACCTGGAGCGCCTGTGCCGGCTGCTGCTGGAGCGGTCGGTGAGGCGGGGCGACTTCGTGCTCTCCTCGGGCCAGCGATCCTCCTATTACATCGACTGCCGGATGACGACCATGAGCGCGGAGGGGCAGCGTCTCATCGGGCGGCTGGGGTGGCACGCTATTAAGGAAAGAGGCTGGAGGCCCAGGGCGGTCGGCGGACTGACCATGGGAGCGGATCCGGTGGCTTACGCGATCGCGGGAGCCAGTTTCGGGGGCGATCTGGCAGTGGACGCGTTCAGCGTAAGGAAGGAGCCTAAGGCCCATGGGACCGGGCGGGTGATCGAGGGGTGCTTCTCCACCGGTGACGAGGTGGTGATCGTGGAGGACGTGATCACGACCGGCGGCTCGGCTCAGCGGGCCATCGAGGCGGTGACCTTGGCAGGCGGGGTGGTGCTCGGGGTGCTGGCGGTGGTCGATCGGGAGGCGGGAGGACGCGGCATCCTGGAGGGGGAGGGGAGGGACGTGGTCACGCTGTGTACGGCCCGAGACCTGGGCCTGCGATGAGGATGGCGTTGCAGGGAAAAGTCGCCCTGGTCGCCGGTGCCACACGGGGGGCTGGTCGAGGCATCGCGGTCGAGCTGGGAGCGGCGGGCGCCATCGTGTATGTGACCGGACGAACTACGCGGGAGCAGCAGTCCGAATACGCCCGGCCGGAAACCATCGAGGAGACGGCTGAGCTGGTGTCGGCGGCGGGCGGCAGGGGCATCGCAGTGCAGGTGGATCACCTGCTGGCGCACGAGGTCGCGGCACTGGTAGATCGGATCCGTGCCGAGCAGGGACGCCTGGACATTCTGGTCAATGACGTCTGGGGCGGAGAGAACCTGAAGCAATGGAACACGCCGGTCTGGAAGCACGATCTTCAGAACGGCCTGCGGATGCTGTCGCTGGGGGTTCACACCCACCTCATCACCGCGCATTTTGCGCTGCCGCTGCTGATCGAGCGTCCGGGAGGCCTGCTGGTCGAGGTCACGGACGGCACCGAGCAGTACAACGCGGAACACTACCGGATCAATCCGTTCTACGATCTGGCCAAAGTATCGGTCACCCGAATGGCCTGGGCCCATGGCAAGGACCTCGCACTCCACGGCGCGACCTCGGTCTCGATCACGCCCGGCTGGCTGCGATCCGAGATGATGCTGGAGGCTTTCGGCGTGACCGAGGAGACCTGGCGGGAGGCCACGACCAGGGTGCCGCATTTCGTGATCTCCGAGACTCCCCGATTCGTGGGCCGGGCCGTGGCCGCGCTCGCGGCCGATCCGGATCGCTCCCGCTGGAACGGGCAGTCGCTGTCCAGCGGCCAGCTCGCCAAGGTGTACCGCTTCACCGACCTCGACGGCTCGCGGCCGGACGCGTGGCGGTACGTCCAAGAGGTCCAGGAAGCGGGGAAGCCCGCGGACGCAACAGGGTATCGGTAGCCCCTTGGAACACTCACCCAGTCGCTACGAGGTGCGGCCGATCGGCCGGGTGACGCCGGCTTGGTTGTGCGAGTGTGCGACGCCCGCGCATCTCCCCGGTTCCTCCCATCAGGAACCCGCACATGCCATCGGCTCCCGCAGATCCCGCCGCACGCATCAGCCGCTTGGAACAACGGCTCCAGCGCATCCGCGTCTTCGCGGTCGCCGCCGGGCTGCTCACGCTCGGCTTGGTACTGACTGGCTTCATCCCTAGGGCCGCGCCGGTGGTTCGAGCGGAGAGGCTCGAACTGGTGAGCGCCACGGGGGTCCGCCAAGCCATTCTTATCGCCGACACCGCGGGGTTCAATCTGATGCTCCTGGATCGACAAGGCCGGCCTTCAGGGAGGCTTCGGCTCACTGACGAGCCCTGGCTGTCGGTCCTGACGGGCAGAGGAGACGAAGCGGCCGGCCTGGGAGCCCCGAAGCCCCATCATCTGACGGAATAACCTGACCACCACGGCCGCGCGACTGGCGGAGCGGCGCGCTCTTGCCGGTTCATCTCCGCCGATGCACAATAGAGCGTCGGCGCCAGATCCGCGCCCAACCTCGTCGGCACTGCCCCAGCCAGAGCCCTAGCGAGGCAAAGGGGGGAATACTCCCGGATCCGTCCGGTTCGAGCCTTTGGGACGCCGCGGGCGTCCGTCGCTGGGGGGCGGGTCGCCTGCGGCTTGACCAAAGGACCGAGTCGATGCCTACCCAGAAAGACTTCAAGCGCCTGGTCCGCGGGCGCATGCGGAAAACCGGCGAATCCTACACCACCGCTCGCGCACATCTCCTCAAGCAGAAGCTCGTCACCGCCGCTCGTCCGGCACCGGCTGACTACGCCCGGCTGGCGGGCAAGAGCGACGCCATCCTCAAGGAAAAGACCGGCTGCACGTGGGAGCGCTGGGTCAGAGCGCTGGACCACGCCAAGGCGCATACCTGGCCTCACCGGGAAATCGCGAAGCACGTGAGCGAGCGATACAAGATCCCCGGCTGGTGGGCGCAGACCGTGACGGTGGGGTACGAGCGCATCAAGGGCTTGCGCGCGGTGGGTCAGCGCCGGGACGGCTGGTTCGAAGCCAACAAGAGCAAGACCTTCGCCGTGCCGCTCGATCGGCTGTATCGAGCGTTCCACGACGCACGGATCCGGGCTCGCTGGCTGCCAGGCGTGGCGCTGACGGTGCGCACGGCCACCCGCGGGAAGTCGATGCGGATCACTTGGCCGGACCGGACCTCGGTCGTGGCGGGGTTCACCCGGCTGGGGGCCGCCAAGAGCCAGGTCGCCATTCAGCACGAGAAGCTGCCGGATCGCGCCGCGGTGACGCGGACCAAGGAGTACTGGACCGGGCGGTTGGACCAGCTTAAAAACCTGCTGGCGACACAGGGTCAGGAATGATGAGGGTGTTTATCCTGACACCGTGCTCAGACGACGCGCAAGGAGACACGGCATGCAGTTCATGTTACTCATCTACAACGACAGCACCATGCTGGACGCACTGCACGCGGGCGAGGAGGAGGCGATGATGCGACAATGCCTGGCCCACGCCGACGAGCTCAAGCGAGACGGACAGCTGATCGAGTCGCGGATGCTCGAGGGAAAGGAGACGGCAAAGTCGGTGCGGATTCGCCGGGGACGGGTGAGCGCCACCGACGGACCGTACTCCGAGTCCAAGGAGGTGCTGGGAGGCTTCAACCTGATCGAAGCGGACGATATGGACGAGGCGGTCCGGATCGCCGCCGAATTTCCCTGGGCCAGCACCGGCTGCGTGGAGGTTCGCCCGGTGCGGGACCTCGACGAGGTGCGGCGGCGGGTGAACGGGGGCGCCGCGGGCTGACTGCGTCCTGGAGGTAGTGGCGGGAGACTCAGAATGGGAGATCGACCGCCACCGCCCCGGGCGCGACGCGAACCGCTGTCATCCGCCGGGCTACCCATCGCCCGCTCAGGTGACCGATGAGGGCCCCGATGAGCACATCGGAGGTCCAGTGCCGGTCGTCATTGACGCGGGACAGGGCGGTGAGGGTCGCAGCGCTATAGAGGATGACGTCCGACCAGCTGTCGCCGGTCTGATCCGCGATCGAGGTGGCCAGGGCGAAGGCGGCCGCCGTATGCCCCGAGGGGAAGGAGTTCGAGCCGCTGAACGGGCGGAACTGGTCCGGGTCACCCGAGCCGGGGCGGGTTCGGCCGATGGAGTATTTGAGGCCGGTGGTCACGCCAGTGGCCAGCACCGTGGCCGCGCCGGCATGCAACATCACCCGCTTCAGATCCCGACTCCCCGAGAGCTGGCCGGCCAGCAGTCCGGCGGAGATCGTCGGAACCAGGAATTGCCATTCGCCCAGGGTCTTACCGATCTTCGCCAGCGAGTTGGTGGTGGCACCCCGGTGCTCCTGGACCTCCTGGCGGACGCTGCCATCGCCCAGGAGAGCCGCGCCGAAGAGAAGCCCGGTGAGGGCGACAGTCTTGCCGGAGATGAGCGGGCGGGAGTGCGGCGTCGGCGCCACAACATTGGGGACCTTGTCCCCTTGTGCCGCGGCCTGAGCCGGCTGCACGGTCGCATGGAACAACAGCCCCACGTACGCGAGGGTTGCCCGGGCAGTCATGCGAATCTCGTGCGTTCAGAGGTGGGGGAGCCCTGCCGACCTCAACCGCAATCCTAGGAACCACGACCGGCTGACTTGCAACACCGGTGCCAGCCGCAGAGGGCGGGCCTGAGAGGGTTGCCTGCTCCTTTTGCATGCGGTACAATGGCACCCAGCCATGAGTTATCACCGATGGTCTACCGCGCTCGCACCGGTGTTGGCGACACTCGGCGCCTGCGCGGTTTCGCAAGGTGCACCGGTCACCGACTCACTCAGTGCCGTGCGTCCTCAGTACCCCTCCACGTACCACCGACCCACGTACCCACCCGTCCTCATCCGTAACGCCACGATTCTGACCGCGGCCGGCAAGGAGCTGACCAATGGGTCCATCCTGTTCGCCAACGGCAGGATCGTATCGGTGGGCCGCGATACCACGCCTCCGCCCGGGGCGCGGGTGGTGGACGGCACCGGGAAATTCGTCACGCCGGGACTGATCGATACCCACAGCCACATCGGCGTCTACGCCGCGCCGGGAACGCCGAGCCTGAGCGACGGGAACGAGCGGACCGATCCGGTCACCGCACAGGTGTGGGCCGAGCACTCCTTCTGGCCCCAGGACCCCAATATCCCCCTCGCCATCGCGGGCGGTATCACCGTGATTCAGGCGCTTCCGGGGTCCGCCAATCTCATCGGTGGACGATCGGCCACGCTGCGCCTGATTCCGGCGCGGACGGTGCAGGAGATGAAGTACCCGGGCGCTCCGCACGGGCTCAAGATGGCCTGCGGAGAGAACCCCAAGAGGGTCCACGAGCAGAAGGGGCCAGCCACGCGGATGGCCAACGTCGCCGGCTACCGCGCGGCCTTTGCGGAAGCGGAGAAGTACCGCAGAGAGTGGGACGCATATCTCAAGGAGCCGGGCGATGAGGTCCCGGAGCGCGATCTCAAGCTCGAGACGCTGGCCGACGTGCTGCGAGGCAAGATCCTGGTGCAGAACCATTGCTATCGGGCCGACGAGATGGCCCAGATGATGGATCTCGGCCGGGAATTCGGGTTCCGGGTCCGCTCGTTCCATCACGCGGTAGAAGCCTACAAGATCGCCGACCTGCTGGCCCGCGACAGCGTGGCCAGCTCGGTGTGGTTCGACTGGTGGGGCTTCAAGATGGAATCGCTGGACGGGATTCCGGAGAACGCCGCCCTGCTGCAGCAGGCCGGCGCCCGCGCGATCATCCATTCGGACAGCCCCGACGGAATCCAGCGTCTCAACCAGGATGCGGCCCGGGCGATGTACGCGGGGCGCCACGCGGGCATCGAAGTCACCCGGGATCAGGCCATCCGCTGGATCACCGCCAACCCGGCCTGGGCGCTGGGCATCGACAGCACCACCGGCACACTGGAACAGGGCAAGGTTGCGGACGTGGTCGTCTGGTCGGGCGATCCGTTCTCGGTGTACAGCAAGGCGGAGCGGGTGTACAACGCGGGATGGCTGGTCTTCGACCGGAGCGATCCCAAGCGGCAGTATCGGACCGACTTCAACTTGGGCACCTCGGAGCCTGGAGTGGGCCGTTGAGAGGCGCGGCGCTGCTCTTCCTCGCCGCGACGCTACCCCCAGCCGCCCAGGGGCAGTCCATCGCCATCATCGGCGGCACGCTCTATCCGGTCTCGGGACCCAAGATCGAAAACGGAACCATCCTGCTCCGGGACGGGAAGATTGCGGCGGTAGGGGCCGACATTGCGATTCCGGATGGCGCCACCCGGGTCGACGCCGCCGGACAGTGGGTGACCCCCGGGCTCATTCATCTCCGGACCACCCTCGGGCTCAAGCTGCTCGAGAGCGGCGGACAGGTGGAGACGGAAGAGGATCTCCGCGAGGGTGAGATCAAGGCGTCATTCAGCGTCGCGCAGGGGCTCGATCCAGCCAGTATGACGATCCCGGTCGCGCGACTGGAGGGCATCACGTCGGCCGCGGCGGTCCCGTCCGTCGGGCTCATCCCCGGCCAGGCCGCGCTGATCGACCTCGCGGGAACCTCGGTGGACGAGATGTTGATCAAGGCGCCGGCCGCCATGCTCGCCGATCTCAGCCAGGGTGGCAAGGCGGCGGGCGGCGGAAGCCGGGCGGGCGCCGTGCTGCGACTCGAGCGCGTGCTGCGGGACGCGCGGGAATACGCCGAGCGGAAAGACGACTTCCGACGCAACCGGATCCAACCGCTGGCGGCCACGGCGGAGGACCTGGAGGCGCTCCAGCCGGTGCTCCGGGCCGAGCTGCCGCTGTTCGTCATCGCGAACCGGCGCAGTGACATCGAGAGCGCGCTCCGGATCGCACGAGAGTTCAAGCTGCGGATCGGGATCTATGGCGGGGTGGAGGCCTGGCAGGTCGCTGCGCCGCTCGCCGCGGCCAAGGTGCCGGTGATCCTGGAACCGCTGACCGACTTGCCCACCTTCGATGCCCTGGGCGCCCGGCTGGACAACGCTACGTTGCTTCGGGAGGCGGGTGTCAGCGTGGTGGCAGCGCAGTCGGATGCCGCGCACTTCCGCGACCTTCGGCAGGCTGCGGGGAACGAGGTGCGGAACGGTATGTCATGGGACGATGCGCTCCGGACGGTGACCCTGGCCCCGGCAGAGGCAGCGCTGGTGTCGGACCGCTACGGCTCGCTCGAGATCGGGAAGGTCGCCAACGTCGTCGTCTGGTCGGGCGATCCGCTGGAGCTGTCGAGCCGGGTGGAACGGCTCTTCATCCGGGGGCAGCAGGTGCCCCTGGTGAGCCGCCAAACGGAGCTGCTGCGGCGGTACCGGAGGCTGCCCCCGGCGTACTGAGCCTTGGCCTCGTCCCTGCAATCCATCTTCCACTACGCCTCCGCCTCCAGCTTGCCCGGAATCAGCGGCTCACACTGCACCGTGCGAGGCCCCTTCCGATCGCAGAAGGCGTACTTCATGAACCCACGAGTGGTATTCTCTCCCCAGCCCCGATAGTCGTCGTCCTCCGCGTACATCGAGACCCCGGCGTGCTCGCCGCGAGCATTCAGGATGTAGAACGACAGACTGAAGTTGGGATCGCCGTTGGCGCGGCGGAGCCGCCGCTCGACGGTGTTGGACCGCACTCGCTTGAGCGCCTCGAGGCCCGCGTCCTTGGGGTGCATGCCTCGGCGCAGGCTCTCCACGATCAGGTAGGATGACAGGTTGTAGAGATTTGCCTCCCCGCGCCCGGTGGAGCCGGCGGCGCCGACCGCGCCATCCAGATAAAGTCCCGCGCCGAGGATGGGCGAGTCGCCGACCCGTCCGGGGATCTTCCAGGCCAGGCCGCTGGTGGTGGTGACTCCGCAGATCTCACCCCTGGCGTTGATCCCGTCGCAATTGATGGTCCCGTGGACCACCCGGGAGTGGAGCAGCCCGTCCCGATAGAGCGAGTCGAGCACGCGCCGGTGGGCTTCCGTCCGGCGGTCGGGATCGAGGTAGTGCCTGGGGTCGGTGCGACGCTTCCATTCGAGCCACGCCTTCCGCGAGTGCTCGGTGTTGAGATCGTCCTCGATGGTGAACCCGAAGCTGCGCGCGAACGCCTGCGCCCCGGCGCCGACCAGAAGATGGTGATCGGTGTGGTCCATCACGATCCTGGCGACCCTGGACGGCGTTCGCACGCCTTCCAGTCCGGCGACACCGCCGGCCCGCCGCTTGGGGCCGTGCATGCAGCAGGAGTCGAGCTGCACCACTCCTTCCGCGTTGGGCAGTCCGCCGTATCCCACCGAGTCCTCCGCCGGATCGAGCTCGAGGAGGTTCACCCCGGCGATCAGGGCGTCGAGCACGTCGCCACCCTCTGTCATCTTCCGGTAGGCCAGCTCGACACAGGTCTCCTTGCCGCCGTTGCGGTACCAGTTGCCGTTCATCGACGCGATCACCACCGGCTCCGCGGCGGTGGACCGCCGCACCCAAGGGGCTTCCACGGCGGAACCGGGGCTGGCGCCGGCGAGCAGGCCGGCGGCCGCTCCCTGTTTGAGGAACTCTCGGCGCGATATGGTCATGGAGCATTCCTGGTCGAAGGGATCGGCGCACAAGATGACAGGTCCCGACGGTCGGGGCCAGTGCCGGCGAGCGGACGGGTGCGAGCAGCCACATTGCGTCCCTCGCGCCGGCGCCCTACAGTTCACATGACCCGCTGCCGGAGCACCGTGTGAAGGGCCGCATCTCCAAGACACTGGAAACCATCCTGCTCGATCCCGCCGCCCGGCGGCAGCTCCGCGAGCACCTCATCCATGGGCGCGACGGGTGGGTCAGGATGAACGGCAAGACTTATCGGGTGCGGATGGAACCCGTGTCCCGGGTCAAGCCGCCCTTCGGCAGGAGATTCGTGGAAACCGGATGAATTTCGCCTTTCCGGCTCTCCTCGTATTTCTGCTCGTTCTTCCAGGCATCATTCTCCGATACAGCTATGCCCGCGGCCCCTGGGGGTGGGCCAGCCCCACCTCCATGCGTCGCGTGTCCGAGGAGCTGGCGTACGGCGTCGCCTTCGCGCTGGTGCTGCACGCCGTCTGGCTCGCCCTGGTGCGGTGGCTGGGGTTCCAGCCCGACGTGGCCGCGATGGTGCTGATGCTCCTGGGCAACTTCGGGGCGGAAAGCCAGTACCTGGGCCAGGTGCTCGACTCGGTCGCGGGCTACTACCCCGGGATCGCCGGCTACCTGGTCTCGCTCTATAGCGCGGCGGCGGTCGCCGGAAACCTGGGGCACCGCGCGGTCCGGCGGCTGCGGTTGGATCACCTCACCAAAACCTTCCGGTTCGACAATTACTGGTACTACATGCTTACCGGCGAGGTGCTCGACTTCCGGGAGAACGCGGAGGATGGCCGCGAGGTGGACGGCGTCTACTGCTCCGCGGTGGTGGACCACGCCTCCGGCAGCTACCTCTACCGCGGCATCGTGTCGGACTTCACCTTCGACCGTGACGGCGCGCTCGACACCATCGTGCTGATGGATGCTCACCGCCGACGGCTGACCGACGATCGGGCCGAAGACGAGCCCCGGCCTCCCGTGGGGCCCGCCGCGCCGGACGAGCGGTACTACGAGATCCGGGGCGACTTTCTGGTCCTTCGGGCCTCGGAGTTCCGGACGCTCAATCTCGATTACTTCGCAGTCACCCTCGAGGAGCCCGGGTCGGGCACGCCCGGCGAGGGGGGCGCCTCCCCGTGATTCGCCCCCGCGCTCGCTCCCACCGAAAGCCGATGGATCCGCCGAAGCGACGGCACTTCAGCGCCGAGAGTAGCCGCTTCCCATCGAACAGTCCTCGCAACGATTCGTGCCACCTGGATCTCCCCGATGCATGGCATTACTCCACATCACTTTGTAAGTAAAGCACTTACCAGCCCGACTCGGAGGCCCGCCGCGCGCCCTTCGGGTGGCCGTTCGCCGGTCGAAATGACCGTGCTCCCGACTACCGGAGAACCAGGCGGAGGAGCCCAAGATCGAGATCCTGGTAGACAACGACAATCTCGAGGCTGGGGTCACGAGCTCGGATGCCGTGCTGCACGTGCTCGGCCTGTCCATCGTCACCGACGACCGGACCCAGCTCAGGGCCGACGACTCCCGATGACGACGGCAACGACGTCGGCGCCGTCGAGCTCGAGATGGCCGTGGCCTCGGTAGACCCTGCGGTCCCGGACGGCCGGCCGGTGCGGAGGCGCGGGGAACTGGGCTGAAGTTGGCCCCGAGCGCGATTAGGTTCCGCTATCCACTCTCGCGCCTCGAGTCGTCTGGTGACTCACCGCACGACCACTGCCGATTCCGTCGCCTCCAGCCGGCGAGGCCAGGCCGCCCTGGCCTGGGTCGTCCTGGCGGCCCTCGCTCCAGCGCTTCCCGCTCAGCAGCAGCGGCCTGCTCCGCCGGAGCGGGTGGCCCGGATGGTCCTCCAGGCGGATTCCGCCGGGGATTGGGCCACGCTGCTTCGGCTGGCACATCCGGAGGCCCTGACTCGGTTTCGCTCACTCCAAGCCTTTCAGATTCAAATGCTGGGTGCCGACTGGCCGGAAACGGAGGCCATGAGGAGCGACTCCACCGCTCAGGCCCGATGGCATCGGACGCGAGCGCGACAGGAGCGCTACATGCTCGACTCTGTCTTTCAGGTGCCGACCGTGGATTCGCTCACGCGTACCTCGCCAGATAGTGTATTCGCCCGCTGGGTTCGGGGCATGCGATCGGCTGCCGATTCGACCGAAGCCGCCCAGCCGAGGCGGCGGCGGCCTCCCTATCGCGTGGTCGGCGCAGTGCGGGCGAGTGATACGCTGGCGTACGTGGTCATGGAGCGCCCGGTGGAGCAACCCCTCGGCCCCCTTCCCGAAATGTTCCGGGATTTCCCCCACGAGACCCGGCAGACCGATGTCATGGTGATGCGACGCCGGGGGCGCGAATGGAAGAGCATGCTCGACGGGGTGGGTGAGTCGGCGCTGGATCTGGACGCGGAAATGGTGCACGAAGAATGACGCTGCTTCTCTCCCTCGTGCTCACCGCCGTCATCACGTCCACCCCACTCGCCCAACAACGACCCCGCGCCCGCGACCTGGGCGTCACTCCAGGGCTGCTCCAGCCGGGGCCGGGCAATGCGATCACCGACGTGCCCGGCGTGAGGGTAGGGCAGGCCACCGTTCGCGGCGGCGACTCGGTGCGGACCGGTGTCACCGCGATTCTTCCCCACGGCGGCAATCTGTTTCGCGATCGGGTACCGGCAGCGATTCACGTGGGGAACGGTTTCGGCAAGCTGATCGGCATGACCCAGGTGTCCGAGCTGGGCGAGCTGGAGACGCCGATCCTGCTCACCTGCACGCTCTGCGTCTGGAAGGCGGCCGACGCGATGGTGGACTACCTCCTGTCGCGGCAGGGCATGGCGGAGGTCCGCTCCATCAATCCGGTGGTGGGCGAGACCAATGACGGCTACGCCCTCAATGCGATCCGCCGGCGGCCGATCGAGGAGCGCCATGTGCGGACCGCGCTGGAGGGTGCGGCAGGCGGGCCGGTCGACGAAGGGAGCGTCGGCGCGGGAACCGGCACCGTCGCCTTCGGCTGGAAGGGCGGCATCGGAACCTCGTCCCGCCTGGTGAAGGCGGCCGACAGTAGCTGGACCCTCGGCGTGCTGGTGCAGAGCAACTTCGGCGGCGACCTCCACATCCTCGGCGTGCCGGTGGGGCGCGCGCTGGGGCGCAACGGGCTGAGGCTGGCCGGGAGCCCGCCAGGGGCGCGAGGATCCATCATGATCGTGGTGGCGACCGACGCGCCGGTCTCCGACCGCAATCTCCGTCGCCTCGCCGCCAGAGCACTGCTGGGGGTGGCACGCACCGGCTCCTGGATGGACAACGGCTCCGGCGATTACGTGATCGCGTTCTCGACCCACCCGGGAGTCCGCAGGAGGACCGGAGAGTTGCGCCGGAGCGGAGCGATGCTGGGCAATGACGCGATGGCGGAGCTGTTTCAGGGCACGGTAGACGCGACCGAGGAGGCGATCTACAACTCGCTCTTCCGGGCCACCACGGAACGAGCGAACGGGAACGTCGTGGAGGCGCTCCCGGTGGATGAGGTCATCAAGCTGTTGAAGGGGCACGGCGCGGTCCGGGTGAGGTGATGGCGATCGAACCGTCTCGGCGTCAACGTATCGAGGTCCTGTTCGACCAATGTTCCGACCTGCCGCCCGGCCAGCGCGCGAGGTTCCTGGAGGTCGCGGTGGCGGGTGACCTGGCGCTGCGGCAGGAAGTCGAGGCGCTGCTGGCCAGTGCGGAGCGGGCGGACTCGAGCGGCCGGCTGGAGCGGATCGTCGCCGCGGCCTTCGATCTCCCCCGGACCGGGGCCGCCAGGCCGCGCCCAGGCGACCACTACGAGTTGCTCGAGAAGCTGGGCGGCGGGGGCATGGGAACGGTGTACCGGGCGATCGACCGGCGCTCGGGCCAGATCGTCGCCCTCAAGTTCCTGTCCGATAGCCTGGCCACCGATCCGGTGCTCAAACGGAGGTTCTATCGGGAGGCCCAGGCGGCAGCGGCACTCCGGCACGTCAACATCGGCGCGATTCACGGGGTCGAGGAGACCGACGACGGCCGGCTCTGTCTGGTCATGCCGTACTACGAAGGAGGTACCCTCAAGCAGGCGATCGCCCGGGGTCCGCTGCCCATAAGCGAGGCGGTGTCGTGCGCGGCGCAAGTGGCCGGCGGCCTGGCCCACGCCCATGCCGCGGGAGTCATCCACCGCGACATCAAGCCTGCCAATCTGATGTTCACCGGTGATCGCGTGCTCAAGATCCTCGATTTCGGGATCGCCAAGGTCGCGGGCGAAAAGCTCACTCGCACCGGCCTGGTGCTCGGTACGCTGGCGTATATGAGCCCGGAGCAGGCAGCCGGCGGGGTGCTGGATCATCGCACCGATTTGTGGGCGCTGGGCGTGGTGCTGCACGAAATGCTCACCGGGCGGCCCCCCTTTGCCGCCGCTTCGATCGAGTTGCTGTTCCGCGCGGTCCGCTTCGAGGATCCGCCGCCGGTCCGCTCGCTTCGGCCCGAGGCACCAGACGAAATCCAGGCGATCGTGGCCTGCCTGCTCCAGAAGGAGCCCGGGCGTCGCTACCCCGATGCCGACTCGGTCGCGGCGGCCCTCGGAGGCTGATCGGGACTCCGCAACCTTTCGCCCGCCGCTCCCGTCCAACAGGTGATTGCCGCTCCTGACCAAGCCCAACGAGCGTCCCATGGATACCCTGCTCCAGGATCTCCGCTACAGTCTTCGCCGGCTGGCCAAGAGCCCGGCGTTCACCGCCATCGTCGTCCTCACCCTCGCCCTCGGCATCGGGGCCAACACCGCGATCTTCAGCGCGGTGAACGCGGTGCTGCTGCGGCCGCTGCCCTATCGTGAGCCGCAGCGGCTGGTCACCATCGAGCATCTCTACCCCTCGCTGGACCTCGAAGCTCCGGTCTCGGTGCCGGGCTTTCTGGACTACCAGAAGCGGGGCCGCTCGTTCGAATCCATGTCGGTGCAGACCGGCTGGCAGGCCAACCTCACGGGCGTGGGGGAGCCGGTCCGGATGCAGGGCCAGCGGGTCACCGGGAAATTCTTCACCACGCTCCAGGTGCCCGCCCTCCTGGGCCGGACCCTCCAACCGGGGGAGGACTCCGCCGGGCGCGAGCACGTGGCGGTGGTCAGCTACGACGCGTGGCAGCGGATCTTCGGGGCCGATCCCGGCATCGTCGGCCGGAGTCTGTCGCTCAACGGGGAGAGCTACCAGGTGGTCGGGGTCATGCCCAGCGGGTTCCGCGACTTCTTCAATCGCACCGCGGAGATCTGGGCCCCCCTGGTCTTCACCGCCGATCAGATGACCGACGAGAACCGCACCCACGAGTTCCTCAACCTCACGGCGCGGATGAAGCCCGGCGTCTCGGTCGAGCAGGCTGGGGGCGAGATGCGAACGCTGGCCGAACAGCTCAAGCGAGAGTACCCCGACAACTATGCCGAGGACTGGAGCCTCCTGGTGACCGGGCTGAGCCTCCAGGCCACCGGCACCGTCCGCCCCGCGCTCCTGGTACTGCTCGGCGCGGTGGGATTCGTGCTCCTGATCGCCTGCGCCAACGTGGCGAACCTGCTCCTGGCCCGGGCAGCGGCCCGCTCCAAGGAGATCGCGGTCCGTACCGCGCTGGGCGCCACCCGGGAGCGGCTGCTCAGGCAGCTGCTCACCGAGAGCATCATCGTGTCCCTCGCGGGTGGCGGGGTCGGGCTGCTGCTGGCCTACCTCGGCGTGCGATCGCTGGTGGCGATGGACATCGGCAACCTGCCCCGCTCCGATGAGATCGGGATCGACGGCACGGTGATGATCTTCACGCTGTTGATATCCCTGCTCGCCGGGGTGCTTTTCGGCCTGGCGCCGGCCCTGCACACGGTGACGCCGGATCTCCACGGCGCGCTCAAGGAGGGCGGCCGCGGAGCCACCGCCGACCGGGGAAGCCATGCGCTCCGCCGGAGCCTGGTGGTCACCGAGGTGGCGTTGGCCCTCACGCTGCTGACCGGTGCAGGGCTGCTCCTCAAGAGCTTCGCCCGGCTCCAGGGGGTGGACCCCGGATTCGATCCGTCCAATCTCCTCACCTTCAACATCGCGCTGCCTCAGACCCGCTACGCGAACGACACCACGCAGGCCGCCTTCTTCGATCAGGCGCTGCCTGCGGTCGCCCGGGTTCCGGGGGTGCTCGGTGTGGGCGCCACCTCGGTGATGCCGTTCGGAGGCAGCTGGTCCACCGGCAGCTTCGAGATCGAGGGGTACCAGCCCCCGGAGAACCAGCCGGGGCCTTGGGGCGACATCCGGGTGGTGAGCCCCCAGTTCTTCGAGACCATGCGGATTCCGCTGCTGCGAGGTCGCTATCTCACCGATGAGGATCGCAACGGCTCCCGGCCGGTGGCGGTGGTCGACCAGGAGTTCGTGCGCCGCTACTGGGCCAACGTGGACCCGCTGGGGAAACGCTTCACGTTCGGGCCACCGGACGGCGTGACCGATACCACCCAGAACGAATGGATCGAAGTCGTCGGCGTGGTGGGCCACACCGCGCACGAAGGGCTCGATGCCGATGCCCGGCTCCAGCTCTATCTCCCCTACCGCCAGGTGACCTTCCCGTTCATGGCCGTGGCGGTGCGGACTCAGGGCAACCCGGAGCGCTACGTCAATCTGGTGCGCCAGGCGGTGCGCTCGGTGGATCCGGACCAGCCGATTTCCGGGGTGAGCAACATGGAGGAGTTGCTATCGAAGTCCGTAGGGCAGCGGCGGCTCTCGATGATGCTGCTCAGCCTCTTCTCCGGCATCGCACTGGTACTGGCGTCCATCGGGATCTACGGGGTGATGAGCTATTCCGTCACCCAGCGCTCGCGCGAGCTGGGCGTCCGCATCGCCCTCGGAGCAGACCGGGGGGCCGTCCTCCGGTTGGTGCTGCGACAGGGCATGATACTGGCCCTGCTCGGCATCGGGATCGGACTCGGGGCGGCGCTGGTTCTCACCCGCCTGATCGAGAGCCAGCTGTACGGCGTAGCCGCTACCGACCCGGCGACCTTCGCCCTGGTGGCGGCCGTGCTGGCCACGACCGCCCTCCTGGCCAACCTCATTCCGGCGGTACGGGCCATGCGGATGGACCCTGCGGTGATACTGCGGGAGGAGTAGCATTGACTTAGGCTGAAGCAGCACATGGACTTGACGGATGAGGGGTTGGACGATCCGGCCGGAAGGGCCATCTTTCGGGGTCGAATCAACCGGAACCCCCTGGGGAGGCGGCATCCGATGGCCACTCGTCTCGATAAGACCCTGAAGCGCGAGCTGGAGGTCGAAGGCAAGCTCTACACGGTCACGATCTCTCCCGAAGGTGTGAAGATCGTGCCCAAAGGTGCCCGCAAGGGCCCCGAGATCACCTGGCAGACCCTGCTGAGCGGCGACGCGGAACTGCGTCGCGACCTGAATATCTCGGTCGACGCATACAGCGGGTAACATCCTGCCCCGCGCCCGAGGACTGGGCGCCCTGGTGGCGGCGGTCAGCGCCGGGTTTACACCATCGGCCCGGGGTCAGGAGCCGACTGGGTTCCTGAACCGCACGATCGCGCTGGACGGCGTGAGCCGCCGCTACCAGGTGTATGTGCCAGCCGAGTACTCCCGCGCCAGCCGGTGGCCGGTGATTCTGTTCCTCCACGGCTCGGGAGAGCGGGGCACCGACGGCCTGCTTCAGACCGCCGTGGGCCTCGGCGAAGGGATTCGCCGCTACGCAGAGCGCTGGCCGGCCATCGTGGTCTTTCCACAGGCGCCGCCGGGCCATCGCTGGCATGGCAAGGTGGCCCACCTCGCGCTGGCAACTCTCGACCGCACCCTCCGCGAGTTCAGCACCGACAGCAACCGGGTCTATCTGGTGGGACTCTCCGCCGGCGGCAACGGGGTCTGGAATCTTTCCTACCGATCTCCCGAACGCTTCGCCGCCCTGGTGGCCGTCTGCGGCTGGGTGATGCCGACGGGGGAGCGACCGGAAGCGATCCTGCCCCCCGACAGCGGACCGCCATATCCGGTCATCGCCCGGCGGATTCGGTCGCTGCCGATCTGGATCTGGCACGGCGAGGCGGACCCGGTCGTCCGGGTCGAGGAATCCCGCCGGATGGCCGGCGCGCTTCGCGCCGAGGGGGCCACGCTGCGATACACCGAGCTTCCCGGCGTCGGCCACGAGGCGTGGGGGCCGGCATTCGACTCCCCGGAGCTTCCCCGTTGGCTGCTCGGCCAGATGCGCAGACGGCCCTGATCGCGTTGCCAGGACGGTTGATCGCCGCGGCGCTTCTCGCCGGGGTGGTCGGCTGCGAGGGAGACCCGCAACCCCGCGACCGGACCGAGCGGGATCGGCTGGAGTCTGTGAGGATCGAGCTGGCGGCAAGCTTTCTCGGCGGACAGGCTAAGGGCCTGCACCGTCTGCTCCACGGCGACCTGATCGTGCAGCCGCCGGAGCCGGACACACCGCTGCGGGCAGAGGCGGCGGCCGACTACCTCGAGCGGCTCGCTCGCGAGACTGCCGTGCAGCGGTCCGAGCTGCTCCCGGCGGCCATCACGAGGGAAGGAAATTTTCTGCTGGAACGAGGGACCTGGATCCTCGAATCCGGTCGCGGGTACCAGAGCCGGTACATGATTCGTTGGACCGAGACGCCCACCGGATGGAAGGTGGTGCTCTGGCGCTGGAATAGGTTCCGGTAGGTCGTGCGCGGCGGTCATCGTGGCCCCGCCAGTCAGAGCAGGAGAGATGCAGGTCACACCGAGCTATCCGGGGACAAGCTAGCTTCCGCAGTCAGGGAGGCTGCATGGCGATACGCACCGAGAGGCTCACCGAATACCGCCGCAAGCGCGACTTCACCCGTACCCGCGAGCCCAAGGGCGGCGGACGCAAACGGTCGCCCAAACTGGCCTATGTGATCCAGAAGCACGCGGCCAGCCGATTGCACTTCGATCTTAGGCTCGAGCTGGACGGAGTGATGAAGAGCTGGGCGGTTCCCAAGGGTCCCAGCCTGGATCCAGCCGTCAAGCGGCTGGCGATCCAGGTGGAGGACCACCCCATCGAGTACAATGCCTTCGAGGGCAGCATCCCCAGGGGAGAGTACGGCGGCGGTACCGTCATGATATGGGACCGGGGCAGCTACACTGCCGCCGCCGACACGGACGATCCGGAGGCAGCGCTGCGCGAGGGCTATCGCAAGGGGGACTTCAAGTTCGTCCTGAAGGGCAAGCGGCTGAAGGGATCCTGGGTGCTGGTCCGGACCCGGGGCCGGAGCGGCGGCGAGCGGCGAGACCAATGGCTGCTGATCAAGCACCGCGACGAGGCGGCGGATCCCCAGACCGATCCGGTGGCGGAGTACTTGACGTCGGCCCAGAGCGGCAGGACGATGGAGGAGATCGCGGAAGCCAACCCGGAGGAAGCCCGATGACCGGCCGACCGTCGGTGGGATTGGCGGACCTGGAAGAAGTCTCCCGGCGCATCGACGACGGGCGATTCCGCAATCGCCCCGGGTGTACCCTGGAGGTCTCCACCTACGTGTGGAATCGGAACGAGCTCGAGGCCAGGCATCGGTTCGAGGACGCCTGCGAGGCCCATGGCATCCGGTTCGCGGTGGTGGAGCGAATCGGCGGGATCGAGTGGGCCTGCTCCTAGACCTAGCCCAGCTTCCCGGCCTCCGGGCCGAACCGCCGCTCCAGCCGGTCCAGCAATACGGCCAGTGTGCTCCGCAACTGGCCGACTTCTTCCTCCAGCTCGCTCATCCGGATCTCGAGCGATCGGGCACGGCCTTCCGCCGCCTTCGCCCGGGCCTGAGCCGACTTTGCCGTCGAGTTGGCCGATTTGGCGCTCGATTTGGTGTTTCGCAGCTGGATCTGCTGGATCAGATCCCATACAAACGCCATAGCTCCTCCGGAGGGTCAGAGTGGTCCCACCCAGGGTAGGAAGCGCCGGCAAGCCCCGCTGTGACCGGCCTCATGCCGCACCGTGAGCGACCGGGAACTCCGGGAGCACGTCGCGGCGCTGATCCAATGGGAAGACGCCCACACCGGGCTCGACCGGATCGTGGAGGGGATTGCTGTCGAGCAGTGGGGTACGACCGCGACCGGTTTCCCCCATACGCTCTGGCAATTGCTGGAGCACATCCGCCTGGCCCAGCACGACATCCTGGATTTCTGCCGCAATCCGGCGTACGCCCCGCTTCGCTGGCCCGACGACTACTGGCCTCCGCCGTCGGCTCGGCCCAGCGCCGCGGAAGTGGCCCGAAGCCTGGCCTCGCTGGGCGAGGATCGGCAGGCGTTGGTCGCGATGGCGCTGGACCCGACGGTGGACCTCCTCGCGCGCATCCCGCACGGCAGCGGACAGAGCTACCTCCGCGAGCTGCTCCTCGTCGCCGACCACACCTCCTACCACCTGGGGCAGATGGTGGATCTGCGCCGCGCCCTGGACATCTGGCCCCCGTGAGCCTCCGTCGAACCATGGCGCAGCGCCTTCTCGCGGTCGCACTGTGCCTTCTCCTGCCCGCCGCGGCGCAAGGTCAGCGGGAAGCCACCCCGGACGACTTTCTCGGCTTGACCCGCTGTGAGGCGGGCCAGGCGATCAGCAATCTGCGGCCGGACGTGCGCGACTCGATGATGGTCGCCGAGATCGAGGCCCACGAGACGGTCCATCGAGAGCAGGCCGCGGCGTTCGGCAGTTGTGAAGATTTCCTCGCGACCCTCACGAGCGCCCGGCGAATCATCGACGCCGAGCTGCCGGCCTACTGCGCCCAATGGAAGGTCGCGGTGGCCCGGGGCGCCGACTCCTCCGCCACCCGGCGAGAGTTCGGCTGGCGCATCGCCGCTCAGTCGGGAGCCATGGAGAACCGCCTGCAGATCATCCAACGGTTCGAGCAGGAGTGCCGCTGGTGACGGAGTCGGAGAGCCGGGCCGGGGGAAGGGTCGGGCCCGCGATCCTGGCGGTCGCTGCGCTGGTGGTGTTCGTCTGGCTGGGCGGTCGCATCAGCAACGCCGCCGGGCCCCTGCTCCCGGGGCGCGCCACGACCACATTGGATCACGCGGTGGTGGTGGAACGCACCCGTGCGGTGGCGCGGCTGGTTACCAGCGAGACCACGCTGCGGGACGTCGTGGTGTACCAGAACCGGCTGCTGGGCTCGACCAAGCGCAGCCTGGTGGTGGTCACCGGCAAGGTGCTCTCGGGTTTCGACCTCGATCGTGGTACCGAAGTGAAAGTGGACCACGCGGCCAAGGTGGTGCGGGTGGTCCTGCCGCCGGCGGCCGTGCTCGCGGTCGAGGTGACCGAGCTCAAGACCTACGACGAGCAGCGCGGGCTGTGGAATCCGTTCCGCCCCGCCGACCGGGACAGCATCTTCCGCCTGGCGCGCGACCAACTGGTGAAGAGCGCCGGAGAGGTCGCGCTGACCAGACACACCGAGGAGAGCGCCCGCCGGCTGCTCCAGGCCATGATCAGCGCGGACGGCTACACCACGGAAGTGGTCTTCCGCAGAGGGCGTGCGACGGAGGCCGAAACCCGATCGGGAGACCGCTGACGGATGGACCAACAAGACCAGGCACTCCAGTACTTCGGCTCCGCTGCGTCGGACTGGCAATCCAAGGCGGTCAATGCTCGAGGGGCCTACAGCGTCATCGAAGGCCGTCACCAGGCGGTGCTCGCGGTGCTGGACGACATGGTGGGTGCGGGGCGCTTCCTCGACGTGGGGTGCGGCACCGGGCAGCTCGCCATCGCCGTCGCCGAGCGGGGACTGGATGCGGAGGGGATCGACTTCGCGGAAGCAATGGTGGCGCAGTGCCGGGAGAACGCGCGCCGAGCCGGCGTGGCGGCCCGGTTCACCTCCGGGTCCTTCTTCGACGTCGAGCTGGAGGCCGAGGCCTATGACGTGATCAGCGCGCAGGGCTTCATCGAGTACATCTCGCCCGACCAGACCGATCGGTTCTTCCAACGCTGCGCCCGACTGTTACGCCCGGGTGGTGCCCTGGTGGTCGGTTCCCGGAACCGGCTTTTCAATGCGTTCTCGCTCAATGATTTCACCCAGCTGGAGCTGGAGATGGGCACCCTGGGGGCCCTGATCGCGGAAGCGAAGGCGCTGCGAGCATACCCCAACCCGCAGGCTCTGTTCGCCGCGCTCCGGCGGTACGAACGCATCGACCCGCAGCCCGATCACCATCCCGTCACCGGCATTCCGGTCGAGACCCGCTATCAGTACAGTCCCGCGGATCTGATCTGCCGGGTGCGGCGTTGCGGTCTCGCTCCCGCCACCCTGTTTCCGGTTCACTATCACGGCCTCCCACCCCAGGTCGCGGCCGAGCGGCCCGAGCTGCACAGCCGAATCGCCCTGGCCGCGGCCAAGATCGGCCTGCGGGACCATCGGCTGATCCCGTTCTGCTCCACGTTCGTGCTCGACGCCCGCCGCGAGGGGTGATGCCGCTCAGCATCGTGATGTACCACTACGTCCGGGACCTGGCCCGGACGCGGTATCCGGCCATCAAGGGGCGGGACCTCGCCGCCTTCCGCGGGCAGCTCGACTATATCGCCCGCCATCATACCGTGGTCGCCGCCGAGCGAGTGGTGGCCGCGTTGAAAGGCGGCGAGGAGCTCCCGGAGAACGCCGCCTGGCTGACGTTCGACGACGGCTACAGCGACCACTACGCCACCGTGTTCCCGCTGCTGCACGAGCGGGGCTGGCAGGGATCCTTCTTTCCATTGGCCGCCACGGTGTTGCACGGCGAGCTGCTGGATGTGAACCGGATCCACTTCATCCTGGCCGCTCAACCCGATCCGCAACCCGTTCTCGCCGCCATCCGACGCTTCGTGGAGGAGCGACAGCCTCACGCTGGGGTCCGCTCCTTCGAGGACTATTGGCGGGATCTGGCGCACCCGTCACGCTTCGATCCGGCGGAGGTGATCTTCATCAAGCGGGTGCTCCAGCACGCGCTGCCGGAGGATGTGCGCGAGGAACTGACCCGGAGCCTGTTCCAGCGCTTTGTATCGGTCGATCCGGCCGCGTTCGCCGCCGAGCTCTACATGACGGCCGACCAGTTGCGGACGCTGGTCCGCTGCGGGATGTATGTGGGGAGCCACGGCGCCCGCCACTGCTGGCTGGATCGCCTGGACCCGTCTCACCAGGCGAGTGAGCTCGATGCCTCACTCGACCTCCTCCACACGCTCGGTGCCCCGACCAAGGACTGGGTGATGTGCTACCCGTACGGCGCCCACAACGACACCCTGGTTCGCCTGCTGAAGGACCGGGGCTGCGCGGTGGGGCTCACGACGCGGGTAGGCGTGGCGCAGCCGGAACTGGACGATGCGTTTGCCCTGCCGCGACTGGACACCAACGACCTGCCGATCCAGGCAGGCGGATAGGGGCTGCGAATCCAGCGGCCGCGGGAAGCGTAGGGAGATAGAACTCCTCCCCGGAACGCACCCGATGTCACCAGCCCGTCGAGTCCTGGTTCCGCTCCTGCTCGGCGCCATGACTGCGACGTCCGTCGCGGCGCAGGCCGCCACCTTCCAACAGATCACCGCGCACATTCAGGGCGGGCTGGAGGCGCTCGACCGAGGGGATACCGCGGGGTATCTGAAGGGAACCGGGCGCGCATTCGCGCTGGCGCCCACCGTCCCGCCCGTGGCCTACCATCACGCGCGGGCGCTTGCGGTCGCCGGCAAGATCGATTCGGCCGCTCTCCTGCTCGGCCGGCTGTCGCGGGAGGGGGCCGTGGCCGTGTTCGAGGCAGCCGGAGACAGCGCGTTCACCCGGATGGCCGCGACGCAGGCCTGGCGCGGAGTCATGGAGGGGATCGGCAAGGCCCGGCAGCCGATCTCTCACAGTTCGCCGGCCTTCGAGCTCGCGGAGCGGGATCTGACCGCCGAGGGAACCGCGTGGGACTCCAAGACCCGGACGCTGTTCCTCAGCAGCATGTACAAGAGGAAGATCGTTGCCATTGCGCCGGATGGCACCGTGCGCGACTTCATCGCGAGCGGGCAGGATGGAATCGGCCCGGTGGTCGGCCTCGAGGTGGACCCCGTGCGGCGTGGGCTCTGGGCCGCGAGCATGGTGCTTCCCGAAGCCGGCATCCCGCTGGCCGACACCACCTACACCGGATACGGGCTGCTCTTCCACTTCGATGTGGACTCGGGCCGGCTCCGGCGGCGCTACCTCCTGCGTCCCCGGGATGGCCTGCGCCACGGCTTCAACGATCTCACCATCCTGCCCGACGGCACCGTCTATCTGACCGACAGCTCGGCAGGGGCCGTGTATGTGCTGGCCATGGGCGCCGACAGTGTCACCGAAGTGACTCCGATCGCGACCTACGCGTTTCCCAACGGCATCACCCGCTCCCACGACGGCCGGCGGCTCTTCGTTTCCCATGGTGGAGGCATCGACCGGATCGAAGTGGCCACGGGGAAGCGCACCCGGCTGGTCGCACCCGATTCTCTCAACCTGACCGGGATTGACGGTCTTGCGTTCTATCGCAACAGCCTGATCGCGCACCAGCCCACCTGGTTTCAGCGAGTGATCCGGCTGCGGCTCGATTCCAGGCAAGCGCGGATCGCCTCGTGGGAGATCGTCGAGCGGCACCATCCCCGCTTCGCCCAGCCCACCACCGGTGAGATCGCGGGCGACCACTACTACTACATCGCCAACGCCCAGCTCCGCCGCTTCCGCGACGGGAAGATCTTTCCCTGGGACTCGCTCGATCCGGTGCTGATCCTCAGGGCCGATCTGACCGACCATAGCGTACCGAAAGCACGGGAGGCGAAAGCACGGGAGGCGATGGAGGGAGCCATCCGGCGGGGGGCGGCTCCGGGCGCGGCGGCCGCGGTCGCGATGAACGGCCGGGTCGTGTGGTCGGACGGCTTCGGGGTGAGCGATGTCACGACTGGAGCCCAAGTGACCCCGGCCACGCGGTTCGGCATCGGCAGCATCTCCAAGGCCCTCACGCTCGCCGCCGCGGTGCGTCTGGCGCACAGCGGAAAGCTCGATCTGGATGCGCCGATCGAGCGGTATCTTCCCGACTTTCCCCATGGCGGCCGGGGCGTCACGATCCGCAGGATCGGGGCGCACCAGAGTGGCATCGCGGACGGGTTCGCCGACCGGCACTACTACTCCACGCTGCATTTCTTCACGCTGGACGGCGCGTACCGCGGGATCGCCGCGGAGCCCATGGTCTTCGCGCCGGGCACCCGGAGCGAGTACGCCACGGGAGTGTTCACGATCGTCGGGAAGGTGCTGGAGAGAGTGACCGACCAGCGGTATCCGGAGCTGATCCGACGCCTGGTCCTCGCCCCGGCAGGGATGAGCTCCACAGCACCGAACGATCCCGGCCGGCGGCCGGCCCACCGGGCCTCCTTTTACATCCGCCGCGGCGATGGAGACTTCGACCCGGCGCCGCCAACGGATCCGAGCTTCAAGCTGCCTGGTGCCGGTTTCATTGCGACGGCGGAGGACCTGGCCCGATTCGGCGCCGCGCTGCTCGATCCGAGTTATCTGTCAGACGAGTCCCGGCGCCAGCTCTTTACGCCGGTGCCGCTGGTGGACGGGACTCCCACTCGCTACGCGCTGGGATTCCAGGCCCTGGAAGAAGACGGCCGCCGGCTGCTGCTGCAGCCCGGCGGCGGCCCCGGCATCGCCGGGTGGCTCGCCATCTATCCCGACGATCGAGTCGTCGTCGCCATCCTCTCCAACGCGACCGGCGCTCCGCTGGGCGACCAGGTGCGCCGCGCGGTTGCGGCCGCGTTCCTCACACCTCGCGCACTCGCGCCAGCGCCCCCGCGGGCGTCGGCGCCGGCTGGTCGCCAGGGGACCTGACCGGCTCCACCGCCTTGCGCCGGCCCAGCCGGCGCTGGAGCGCGTCAAAGTAGGTGTAGATCACCGGGGTGATGTACAAAGTCACGATCTGGGAGAAGAAGAGCCCGCCCACCACCGCTACGCCGAGCGGCCGCCTCGCTTCGGCGCCGGCCCCGTGTCCCAGCGCGATCGGCAGGGTACCCATCAGCGCCGCCATCGTGGTCATCATGATCGGGCGGAAGCGCACGCTGGCAGCCTCCACAATCGCATCGTGAGCGCTCTTGCCGTGGTTGCGCTCGGCCTCGATGGCGAAGTCGATCATTATGATCGCGTTCTTCTTCACGATGCCGACCAGCATGATGATGCCGACGAAGGCATAGATGCTCAGGTCGAGCCCGAACACCAGGAGAGCCAGCAGCGCGCCGAAGCCGGCGAAGGGCAGGCCCGAGAGAATGGTGAGCGGGTGGATGAAGCTCTCGTACAGCATGCCCAGCACCAGATAAATCACTACGATCGCGAGGATGAGCAGGACCAGGAGCCCGGCCTGCGCCTGCTGGAAGGCCTGCGCCGTCCCGGCAAAGCTGCTGGTCACGGTGGAGGGCAGCACCTCGCGCGCGGCCGCCTCGACCCGCTCCACCGCGGTGCCGATCGAGGTGCCGGGCTCGAGGTTGAACGACAGCGTGACCGAGGGCAGCTGGCCCGAATGGTTCACGGTGAGCGGCCCCACCGAGGGCGTCACCCTGGCCAGGCTGCCGAGCGGAACCGAGACACCCTCTCGCCCGGTCAGGTGGAGCAGGTTCATGGCGGAGAGGTCGCGCTGGTACTCCGGCAGCAGCTCCATCACCACCCAGTACTGGTCGTTGGGCGTGTAGATGGTGCTCACCTGGCGGGCGCCGTAGGCGTTGTAGAGCGCGTTCTCGATCTGGCTCATGTCGATCCCGAGCGCGGCCGCGCGATCGCGGGCGATCTCCACCTGCACCTGCGGGTTCTTGATCTGAAGGTCGCTGCTCACGTCGGCCAGTCCCCGGACCTGCTGGAGCTGGCGCTCCAGCGCAACGGCGCCGTCGTACAGCGCCTCCATGTCGGAGCTGGTCAGGGTGTACTGATAGTCGCTGTTGGAAGAGCGGCCGCCGATGTTGAGCACCGGGGGATTGGAGATGTACGCCCGCATGCCCGGCACCGCCGAGAGCTTCTGGGACAGGGACCGGGCCACCTCGTCGGCGCTCAAGTCCCGCTCGCTTTTCGGCTTCAGATGGATGAACAAGCGGCCCTGGTTCACGGTGCTGAGGCGCCCGCCGCCGCCTACCGCGGACATGAAGCCGTCGACGTTGGGATCCTCCGCCACGATCGCGGCGGCGGCCTGCTGGTGCTTCACCATGGCGTCGTAGCTGGTGCCTTCCGCCGTTTCGGTGGTGCCCCGAAGCTGCTCCTGGTCCTCACTGGGGATGAAGCCCTTGGGTACCAGGCGCCCCAGCGCCAGCGTGCCCACCAGAATCAGGGCGCTGAACACCAGCGCCAACCCCCGTCGATCCATGACCCAGGCGAGCGAGCGCTGGTACCAGGCGAGGGTTCCCTCCCAGACGCGCTCGATGCCCTGGTACAGCCGGCCATGGGCCTCCTCCTCGCCCTTGGGCTTGAGCCAGCGGCTGCAGAGCATCGGCGTGAGCGTCAGGGACACGAACCCGGACACCAGGATCGCGACCCCGATGGTGACGGCGAACGCCTGGAACAGCCGCCCGATGAGCCCGCCGAGGAAGAGCACCGGGATGAACACCGCCACCAGCGACAGGGTCATGGAGATGACGGTGAAGGTGATCTCGCGGCTGCCGTTGATGGACGCCTGGAGCACCGATTCGCCCTTCTCGATGTGTCGGACGATGTTCTCCAGCACCACGATCGCGTCGTCCACCACGAAGCCCACCGCGAGGGTGAGCGCCATGAGGGAAAGGTTGTCGAGGCTGTAGTCCAGCAGGTACATCACCGCGAAGGTGCCGATCAGCGACATCGGCAGCGCGAGCGCGGGGATGGTGGTGGCCCGGAGATTCCGAAGGAAGAGGAAGATCACCATCACCACCAGGCAGAGCGCCAGGAAGAGGGTGAACTTCACGTCATCCACCGACGCCCGCACCGTGAGCGAGCGGTCGTTGAGGGTCGCGATCTCGACCGAGGGCGGAATCTGGGAGCGGAGCTGGGCCACCGTCGCCTTCACCCGCTCCGCCACGGCGACCGTATTGGTGCCGGGCTGCCGCTGAATGGCGAGCACCACCGCCCGCTCGCCGTTGAACCAGCTGGCCCGCTTGGTGTCCTGCACGCTGTCGACCACGTTGCCCAGATCGCCCAGCCTCACCGGCGCCCCGTCCCGATAGGCCACCACCAGCCGGCGAAAGGCGGCCGCGTCGGTGAGCTGGCCCTGGCTCTCGACCGAATAGGCCTTGTCGGTGCCCCAGAGAATGCCGGTGGGGAGATTGACGTTGCCGTTCTCGACCGCGCTCGACACTTCGTCGATGCCGATGCTGCGGGCGGCGAGCTGCTGGGGATCGAGCTGGATCCGCACCGCGTACTTCATGGAGCCGTACACCTGCACCTGGGCCACCCCGTCCACCGTCGCCAGCCGCTGGGCCAGGAAGGTCTCGGCATACTCGTTGAGCTGGTGCAGCGGCATGGTTGGAGAGCGCAGCGCGTAGTACAGGATCGGCGAGGCCGAGGGGTCCACCTTTCGGAAGCTCGGCGGCAGCACGTCGCGGGGGAGCTGCCGCTGGGCCTGGGAGATCGCGGCCTGCACGTCCTGCGCGGCGGCGTCGATGTTGCGGCTCAGCGCGAACTGGAGCGAGATGGACGTGCCGCCCTGGGTGCTGGTGGACGTCATGGTCTCGATGCCGGGAATGGTGGAGAGCTCCTTCTCCAGCGGCGTCGCGACCGACGACGCCATGGTCTCCGGGCTGGCGCCGGCGAGACTGGCGCTCACCGAGATCGTGGGGTAGTCCACGGCGGGGAGATCGCTCACCGGGAGCAGTCGGTACGCCACCAGGCCGAAGATCAGGATGCCGGTCATGACCAGCGTGGTCATCACCGGCCGGCGAATGAAGAGCTCGGTGTTCATGTCGACCCCCGCGCGACGGTGTCGGCCGCCGCCTTGATCTGCACCTTGGAGCCTTGCCGCAGCCGGAGCTGGCCGTCCGTCACCACCCGCTCGCCGGGATTGAGCCCGCCGTCCACGATGGCCACCTCTCCGGCGGTGCGCGCCAGCTTGACCGGCTTGGTGGCCGCGGTGCTGTCGCCCCCCACCACGAAGACGAAGGTGCCCTGTTGTCCGGTCACCACGGCCGTGGCGGGCACCACCAGGGCGTCGCGCTCGATGTAGAGTCGCAGCCGGACGTTCACGAACTCCCCCGGCCAGAGCACCCCGTCGGCATTGGGAAAGGTACCCTTCAGCAGAATGGTGCCGGTGGTGGTATCCACCGCGTTGTCCACGAAGTTGAGCTCGCCCTCGCTCGCCGCACCGCCCCCGACTGGCTCGGCCCGCACGATCAGCTTCTCGCTCCGGTACTTCTGGATCAGCGGGAGGTTCGCCGCCGGCACCGCGAAGCGCACCAGGATCGGCCGGATCTGGTTGATGGTCACCAGCGGCACCGGATCCGATGCCCGCACCAGATTGCCCTCCCGCACCCGGAGACTTCCGGTGCGACCCGCGATGGGGGCGCGGATGGTGGCGTACTGGAAGTTGAGCCGCGCCTCCTCGACCGCCGCCTCGCTCGCGGCGAGAGTGGCGGCCGCCGCCGCGGACACGGTGCGGGCCTGGTCGTATTGCTGGGCCGTCACGTACTCCCGCTCGGCCAGCTCCGAGTACCGCTTCGCCTCCTGTTCCGCGTTGGCCGCCTGAGCCCGGTCGCGGGCCAGGATCGCCTCGGCCTGGGCCAGCGCCGCCTGAAAGGGGCGCGGATCGATCTGGAAGAGGACCTGGCCCTTCGCGACGTCCTGGCCCTCCCGGAAGGCGATCCGGACGATCGGCCCGCCGACTTGCGGCTGCACCGCGACCGTCTGGAGCGGCTCGACTGTGCCGGTGGCCGACAGCTCGAAGGGGACGTCCCGCCGTTCCGCGGTGCCCACCGTGACCGGCACCAGCTGCGCCGGCGGGGGGTCATCATGCCCGCAGCCTGCGACCAGCGCGAGCGAGACCAGCAGAAGCGATCGCGTCATCGAGGCGTGCTCGTGGTGTCATGAATGAGGCGGAGGGGGCTGCTCCCTTTCGGATCGAGCACGCCGGCGTCATGCGCCAGCTGCGCCAGCGACACGCTCCAGGCGAGCCGCGCATCCACCTGCTGCGCCCGGGCATCGGCCAGCGCGGTCTGCGCCGCCAGGAGGTCGAGCACGCTTCCCACGCCGGCCTTGTACCGTCCGAGCGCCACCTGATTGGACTGCTCCGCACTGGCCAGCAGGTCCTCCGCGGTGGCGACCCGGCGGGTGGCGGTCTGGAGGGCATAGTAGGCGCTGAACACCTGGAAGACCACGTCGTTGCGAAGCGATTGCGCCCGGGCCCGTGCCGCCTCCGCCTCGAACTGCGCCGCGCGAAGGTCGTACTGCCGGGCGAAGCCGTTGAAGATCGGAATGGTGAGCCCCAGGGACAGGCTGTAGCTGCTGGCGCCGTCCGGGATGGTGGTGGCGTAGGTCCGCCCCGCGGTCGCGCTGAACCCGAGCGATGGGAACAGCGCCGCCCGAGCCTCGGTGACACCGGCGCGAGCCGCCGCGACCTCCGCCCTCACCGCCGCGAGGTCCGGCCGCCCCTGGAGGGCGGTAGCGATCACCGCGTTCACGCTGTCGGCCAGCTGAGCCACCGGCGCCGCCGCCGCGCTCGAGTCCACGTCGTAGGGCAGGTTCGCCGGAAGACCCAGCGCCTGGGCCAGCGCGCCGCGAGTGGTCTGCACGTTGCCCTCGATGGTCTGGAGATCGAGTCGGGCCTGGCTGGCGGCGGTCCGGGCCTGCAGGACATCGGCGATGGTGGCCAGGCCCACCCGGCGCCGCTCCTCGGCGGCGGTGAGATTGGTCTCCGCCTCCGCCAGCGTGGTGCGCTGGGCCTCGAGCAGACCGCGATTCGCCAGATACTGGAAATAGGCGACCTGGATCTGGAGCACGACGTCCTGGATGGCCGCGTTGTGGCTGAAGCTGGCCGCCAGCATCTGATGCTTCGCGCCGGCCACCCGGCCCGACCTTCCGCCGAAGTCGAACAGGAGGTAGCTGAGGGTCACGCTGGGGGTGAGCACCGATTGCTCGACGGCGGTGCGACCCTGGCTGGCCGCCGTCTTGAGCCGCTGCGCGGTGACGTCGCCATCGATGGTCGGCAGCCAGGCGCCCCGCTCCGAGCCGTAGACCGATGCCGCCGTCTGGGCGTTGGCCCACGCCAGCCGGGTCGTGGGATTGTTGCGGAGCCCGAGATCCACGATCTCCACCAGGGTGAGCCGCTGCACCCGGTCGGCCAGATCCGGGGGCACTGCGGCCCGGGCCGACGTATCCGTCGCGGCCATTCGGGAGACCGCGTCCGGCGGGGGCTCCCAGGGGACTTCAGGCGAGGGGGATGCCCCTCGCACACCGGAGACACTCGGCGTTCCCGCGCACCCCGCGAGGAAGAGCGCCGGTAGAATGGCGGCGGGCCTCACCGCCGCGACCCCGTGGAGGCGAGGCGGGGCGACGGCACTCCCCGCCACTGCACCATCGCCCGGCCGATCGCGGCCGCCATGTAGCTGAAGGCCCTCTCGTATTGCTCCAGCCGCTCACGCACGCCGGCGCTCGCCAGAGGCAGGGTCCGCCGGCCCTCGCCAATCACCTCGGTGAACCGGCGCCACCGGGCCAGCCGCAACGCCATGGACCGCTCGAACAGATCGGGGGCGATCCGGTAGTAGTCCCGCCGGCTCCCCTCGCGGCGCACCGGCTCGATCATGCCCAATCGGGCAAGCAGTCGGGTGTTGGTGCTGACACTCGCCTTGCTGACCCCGAGCGATTGGGCCAGCTCCGGAAGGCTGAGTGCGTCGTCGCTCAGGAGCAGCAGCCCGAAGACTCGGCCGGCGATGGGCGGCTGGCCGTCGGTCTCGAAGAGCAGGGCGAGACGGTCGGTGAACTGCGAGGTGGGGGAATCCATGGTCTCCTGGAGGTGGCCGGGGACGGCACGGACCGGCGGGCTCGACTAGTACGTTCAGTATGGACTGAACGTCGGCCAAATCCAAGGGTGCCGGTCACCCGGGGCCGGCCAACCACGCCAGCGCGGCACGGGCGATCTCGTCGGGCACCGCATGCCCGCCATCGAACTCGGTGTAGCGGATGTCGTAGTCGTCGCGACGGAGCTCCCGGACGATGCGCCGGCCGCACAGCTCGATCGGAAGTACCTGATCATGCACGCCGTGCGACACGAAGACCCGCGGCTTCCCCCGACGGGAGCCCTCGGTGAC
>DATBJC010000182.1:0-67850 GCA_036556625.1 Gemmatimonadales bacterium | reverse complement strand
CCGCCGTCCGCCGTCCCGCTGTCCCACTGTCCCGCTGTCCCGCCTTACCGCCCTACCACCCGACCGCCTTCCATTCTGCGCGCCGCGAGCAGCAACGACTCGATCGATCGGTACCCCATCGGGCCGGCCAGCTCCACGTGGGGCCAGTCCCACGATTTGTCGGGAGTGCCGATGAGCCGGAAGCGGCCTCGGTCGTAGCTGCTCACCCAGAGTCGGAAGGCAATCCAGCGCGCGCGGGTGCGCTTGTGCTTCAGGTTCCCGTCGCCCACCAGAATGTCCACCGCCCGTCCGGAGGCGTGCTTGGAGGTGGCGGTAAAGGTGAGCCCGCCGCCCAGCACCATGAGATAGGCCTGCCGCTCCGGGCTGCGGAGCGTCTCGACCACGCGCACCTGATGACCGGCCTCCCGCGCGGCCGCGAGCATGCCCTCGAAGGCCTGGCGGACTTCGGGCTCGAGCGACGTCAGCGAGGTATCCGCCAGGCGGGCCGAGGCAGGAAAGTCGTCGGGGCGCATCTGTGCCAGTCGGAGCTCCAGCTCTTCCCAGGCCTCGCCAGGAAGACGGACGGACGGGGCACCCACACGGTAGGACCGGACCAGCCGGCCGGCGCCGGGGTCGCGCTCGGTGTCATAGTTGAGGTACGCATCGCTCGAGGTGTCCGAGAGGTAGAGCCGGCCAGGCTCCTGGATGCCGAAGTGCTCGCGCAGCAGGTGGCGCTCCTCGGCGGTGAACGCCCGCTGGATGTACCGTGGCACGCCTGCGGCGTCGCGGCCCGCATAGCTGGCCACGGGGTACGCGGGCTCGGTGACCGCACGAAGGGCGGCCGCTGCGGCCATGGCGAGCGAGGTGGTGAATCCGCCGGTGGTCTGCGCGGCACCGGCCACCGGGTTGGCGGCCGAGAGAAGAAACGCCAGCGGGATATGGCGTTCCAGGCGTCGCAGCGCGGACAACAGGGGGAGCATCGGGCCTCGTCGTCGGTGAAAGTTCACGCGTACGACGCAGGCTGGGGCCGAAGATTCTCATTGGACGTCGTTGCATCAGAAATGACGTCGTTACATGGAGACCCGGCAAACTCTTCGGGTTGACAGCAGCGGTGCGGTTACCTACTGATGAGGTGCATTCCTGAGAGAGGAGGGTGAGCGGCATTCGCCGAGGCCAGGGTACCCCCGAAGCGAGCGCCCGCGTATGGATCGACACCTTCAATCCCACGACAGGCAGACAAGCTGAGCCAACAGCCGGAAGGTTGATCACAGCACGCAGCCAGTTCTTCCGGCACCCGAGCGGCACGACCGCCGCGAGCCGATGAGGCACCGGGGACCATGAGCCCATCAGGTCCCCGGTTTCATTTCCGGCCACCCTCCGTTACACTTCCCGCCCCCGGAACCCCTTCTTACCCTTGCCGGAGCCGGTTCGTGATGTCGAGTGCCAGTAGCGGTTTGCTGCGCGTACCGCAGCTCGCTCTCTTTGCCCTGCTCGGATCCGCCCCCACCGCCGCGGCCCAGGTCTCGGGCGATGCCGACCTCAAGGCGATCAGCTCCTATACCCTGACCGTGCCGAAGTACAAGCAGTACCTCGATGCGCTACTCAACATGGCGAACGTCGCCGCCAAGGAGCCCGCCATCTCCAAGGGTCTGGACGGGCTGGGCAACAAGTCTCTGGCCGAGCAGGTCAAGGCGCTGGACGGCGTGCCTCAGCTTCGTGGGGGGATCACCGCCGCCGGCCTCACCGTTGGGGACTTCGTGCTGATCCAGGGTGCGGCACTGCAGGCGGGGATGGCGCACGCCTTCATCAAGAGCGGCGCGCTGACGCCCGACAGCGCAGTCAAGCAGGCGGGCGTGAGCCGCGCCAATCTGGAGTTCTACCAGAAGAACGAGGCCGAGATCGAGCGGCTGACCAAGGAGTACCAGGCGAAGGCGCCACAGCTGTCGGAGGACGAGTAGGTCGGGTGGCTTGGCCCGCTGCCACCCAAGCAGGCGGGACTTAGAAGGCGGCGACCTCCTCCATCGCCCGCCGCAGATCCGCCACCTGCGGAAGAATCACGTCCTCCAGCTCGGGTGCGTACGCGACGAAGGTATCCGTGGATCCCACCCGCACCACCGGAGCGTCCAGCCAGGCGAAGAGGTCCTGGCCGATGCGCGCCGCGATCTCCGAGCCGTAGCCCCAGGAGAGGGAGTCCTCGTAGGCCACCACCACCCGGTTCGTCTTCCGTACCGACTGGCCGATCGTCTCCCAATCCACCGGTGAGAGCGACCGCAGGTCGATCACCTCGGCGCTGAGTCCAGTCCGCTCCTCAGCCTCCTTGGCGGCCCAGAGCGAGCGCTGGACCAGCGCACCGTAGGTGACGACCGTGAGATCGGTGCCCGGCCGCACCAGCTTCGCCTTCCCGAACGGGATCATGAAGTTGGGGCCGGGATTGGGCGCCTTGTTGTAGGTCTGGCGGTAGAGATGCTTGTGCTCCAGGAACATCACCGGATCGTCGCAGCGGATGGCGGTGCGGAGGAGCCCGTTGGCGTCCAGCGCGGTCGCCGGGCAGACCACGCGCAGCCCGGGCACCCCGGTGAATACCGCGGCGCCGGTCTGCGAGTGATAGACCGACCCGCCTTTGAGGTAGCCGCCGTATGTCACCCGTACCACCACCGGCGCCGAGAACGCGTTGTTCGACCGCCACCGCATCAGCGCCAGCTCGTTCCGGAGCTGCATGTACGCCGGCCAGATGTAGTCGAAGAACTGGATCTCCACCACGGGCTTGAGATCGCGGGTGGCGAGTCCGATCGCGCGGCCGATGATGTTCGCCTCGGCCAGCGGTGAGTTGTAGACCCGCTCGCTCCCGAACGCCCGCTGCAGTCCCCACGTCACCTTGAACACGCCGCCCTTGCCCTTCACCTCGCCGAGACTCTCCTCCCGGCTGCAGTCGGCCACGTCTTGACCGAAGAGGATGATCCGCGGGTCCCGGGTCATCTCGTCGCGGAGGCAGACGTTCAGCAGATCCACCATGGTGGTGGGATCGCCGGTGAAGCGGGGATCGTCCTCGGTGTCGAACTGCTCGGAGGTGGGATCCACGTCGGGCGAGTAGACGTAGCGGTACACCGAGTCGGTGGACGGCTGCGGCGAGGCCAGCGCCACGTCGGCCGCGACCTGGACCTCCTCCTCCACCTGCCGCACCACCAGGTCGAGCTCGGCCTGGGTCGCGACGCCCTGCTCCAGCAGGAAGCGAGGGAAGCGGGTGATCGGATCGCGCTCCGCATCCGCCTGCCGCTCGGCCGGCGTGCGGTACTGGATCTCGTCGTCCGACAGTGAGTGGCTGTAGGGCCGGATCACCCGGGCGTGCACCAGCGCGGGCCCCTTCCGGGCCCGCGCGTAGTCCACCGCCTTCACCAGGATGTCGAACGAGGCGAGCACGTCGCACCCGTCCACCTCCTGGATGAAGAGCCCGGGAAACCCGGTCAGCAGCTTGGAGACGGATCCACCCGCGGTGTTGACCTCCACCGGCACCGAGATGGCATAGCCGTTGTCTTCCACCAGGAACACGACAGGCAACTTCAGGTTGCAGGCCGTGTTGAGCGCCTCCCAGAACTCGCCCTCGCTGGTGGTGCCTTCACCGGTGGTGCAGAGCACCACCTCGTCGCCCCGGATCGTCTCGTCTCGGCCCTCGATCCCCTCGATCTGGGTGTGGCGGAGCCATGCCTCCGCACACCCGACGGCCTGGAGGAACTGGGTGCCGGTGGGGCTGGACGCGCTCACGATATTGAGATCCTTGTGACCCCAGTGGGACGGCATCTGACGGCCGCCCGAATTGGGATCGTCCGCAGCGCCGACGGCTGACAGGAGCTGCTCGGTAGCGGTCATGCCGAGTCCGAGACAGAGGGCGCGGTCGCGGTAGTAGGTGTAGAACCAGTCGTAAGCCGGGCGGAAGACTTTGGCGGCGGCGGCGAGCACGCCCTCGTGGCCGGCACCGGAGATCTGGAAGAAGATCTTGTTCTGCCGCTTGAGCTGGATCTCCTTGTCGTCGATCCGGCGGGCCAGCAGCATGATCTTGTAAATGTCGAGCAGGTCGGGCTTTTCGAGCTTGGCAGAAGCTCGGGCACGGCTGGTGCGAGTGGCCATGTCGCTCAGGGTCAGGGTCTGGTCAGGATGCTCCCTTGCCGCGGGGAAAGATAGCCTCAGGCGTCGGGGTGGGGCACCGGGCCTCTTTCGCCAAGCGGTCGGCTGGAGAAGGAGGTCCCCGCCTGCTGGTCACGGCTGTCGCGAGGACGCGCCGGTGGCGGCAGATTTCTCGCGGACTCGAATTCGTGACCGCAACGGAGCGAAGACACCATGATCGGCACCATGCTCGGCCAGTTTCGAATCCTCGCGAAGCTGGGGCAGGGCGGCATGGGCCAGGTCTTTCTGGCCGAAGACACGACGTTGCGCCGGCGAGTGGCGATCAAGCGCCTGTCCGGCCTCCTGGGCACTCAGCCGCACTGGGTGGAGCGCCTGCGCCGGGAAGCCATCGCGCTCGCGGCGGTGAACCATCCCAACGTGGTCACCGTCCACGCGGTGGGTGACGCCGAGGGGGTCCCCTTCGTGGTCATGGAGCTGGTCGAGGGGAGCACTCTCCAACAGCTGCTCCCGCCGGAGGGATTCGACCCGGTGCGGGTGATCGAGCTGGCGATGCCCATTGTGGCCGCGCTCGAGGCGGCGCACGCCAATGGGGTGCTGCATCGCGATCTCAAACCCGCCAACGTGATGGTTACCCGCGAAGGTCGGGTGAAAGTGGTGGACTTCGGCCTGGCGAAGGTGGTCGAGGAGCCCATGGCTGGCGACGCAGTCGCTACCGCGGAAACGGCAGCCGGGATGGTACTGGGCACCCTGGCGTACATGGCGCCGGAGCAGCTGGTGGGCGAGCGTGCCGACCGGAAGTCGGACTTCTACTCCCTGGGCGTCATGCTGTTCGAGATGACGACCGGCCAGCTCCCGTTCAGGGGCACCACGGTGCCATGGCTGTTGCAGCAGATCATTCTGGAACCGCCGCCGCTGCTCTCGGCGATCCGCCCCAGCGTGCCCGAGCGTCTGACCAGACTGGTCGCCGCGCTGCTCGCCAAGGAGCCGCCCGTCAGGCCGGGAAGCGCCCGGCTGATCCTGGACGAGTTGACCAGATGTCAACGAGGCGAGCCGGATCCGATCCGCACACCGGCGGGGATGGCCAGGGCGGAGGGCACGCCTACCACCGACATGACCGTCGCGGGACTGCTCATTCGGGGGCGGCACCTCTGGAACAAACGAACGGAGGAGTCTCTTCGGACAGCCCTGCGCTGTTTCCAGGAGGTCACCGATCGGGATCCTCTGCAGGCCAAAGCGTGGATCGGGATCGCGGATACGCTGAATCTGCTGTCCAACTACGGGATTGCCCCGCCCGGTGACAGCCTGATCCGGGTCCGCGCTGCGGTGGCGCAGGCGGTCGAGTTGGAGGGGGAGAGCGGCGACGCGCTTCGGGCGTTGGCCCTCGCCGCCTGGCAATTCGAGTTCGACTGGACGGAAGCCGAAAGGCTGTACCGGCGGGCGCTCGAGGCCGACTCGGGCAGCGCGCTCACCCACCATTGGTATGGCGTGCTCCTCGGAGTGACCCGACGCTTCGACGAGGGGCTCGCCCACTTCGCCCAGGCGGAAGCGCTGGATCCGCTGTCCCTGATCTCCCTCGCGACTCGTGGCTGGTTCAGTCTCTTCGCGGGCCGCCCGGAAGAAGCGCACGCCATCCTTCGCCGAGTCTTCTCGCTCGACATCAACTACTTCCCCGCCTACTGGTTCGACGGACAGGCCCTGGCGGTGCTGGGGCGACTCGAGGAGGCCATCCGGTCGCTCAGCCGTGCGATCGAGCTGGGTGGGCGCACCAGTCGAATGCTGGGATACCTGGGCTACGCGACGGGACTCTGCGGACGGAGGGAGCAGGCCCGCATGCTGCTCGACGAGCTGAGAGAGCGCGCGCGGGAGGACTACGTACCCCCCTACTTCGAGGCGCTGGTACTCGCGGGCCTCGACGAGCGGGCCGGGGCGCTGGACCAACTCGAGCGCGGGCTGGCGCTCAGGGACACCATGATTCGGGACCTCGCGATCGACACGCCATGGTGGAGCTTCCGGGAGGAACCTCGGTATCAGGCGCTGTTGCGGGCGATGCGTCTGGCGTAGTGGAGGACGAGGAGTCCCTCGGAGGTTGCGTCTCACTCCTGGCGACCACATTGTCCCAACGCGGAGGGGCCAGCCATGGACCTGCTCGCGCACCTCATGACGGCTGTGGGTGACCGCTACCGGGTCGAGCGAGAGCTCGGCCAAGGCGGCATGGCCATGGTCTTCGCGGCGGAGGACCTGAAACACCACCGGCGCGTCGCCATCAAGCTGCTCAAGCCCGAGTTGTCGGTGATCCTCGGCGGCGAGCGATTCCTCCGCGAGATCGAAATCGCCGCGGGTCTGCAACACCCCCACATTCTCCCGCTCTATGACTCCGGCCGGGCCGGTGAGCTGCTCTACTACGTAATGCCGTTCGCGGAGGGCGAATCCCTCCGACAGCGGATCGTGCGGGAAGGGCAGCTGCCGCTCGAGACCGCGCTCCAGATCACCCGTGAAATCGGGAGCGCACTGCAGTACGCCCATGGGCAGGGGATCGTCCATCGCGACGTCAAGCCCGAGAACATCATGCTGGAGGGAGGCCAGGCGGTGCTCGCCGATTTCGGCATCGCTCGGGCCCTGCATCTGGTGGGAGCGGAGCAGCAGCTCACCCAGACCGGAATGGTGGTGGGCACGCCGAGCTACATGAGCCCGGAGCAGGCCGCGGGTGCGACGGTGGACGCTCGCAGCGATCAGTACAGCCTGGCGTGCACGCTGTACGAGATGCTGATCGGCCAGCCTCCCTTCGTCGGTCCGTCGTCCCAGGCCGTCATCGCTCGCCATGCGAGTGAGCCGGTGCCCGGCCTCCGGGTGGTGCGGCAGACGGTGCCCCCCGGGCTCGAGCGGGCGATCGTGCGAGCGCTGGCGAAGGTACCCGCGGACCGCTTCGGCTCGATCCAGCAGTTCCTGGAAGCGCTCCGCGCTCCGGAGCCGGCACCGACGGCGGTCTCGCCACGGGGGCCGGAGCGAACCGCGAGGCACGCGCGCCGACCGGTGCTGGTCGCGCTCGCGACCGCCGTCCTGGCGGCCGCGGGTGTCTGGGCCTTCCTGGCGGGTCGCTCTCCCAGCGGCGGCAACCCTGCCTCGAAGCGGATCACGGCAGTGGCGGTGCTCCCCTTCGAGGACGCGGCGAGCAGCCCGGACAGCTCCTATCTCGCCCAGGGGATGACGGACGGGCTGATCAGCGATCTGGCCCAGATCGCCTCGTTGAAGGTGATGTCCCGGTCATCGGGGGCGATGGCCGAGGGAACGGCACAGTCGCTGGGCGAGCTCGCGAGCCGGCTCGGCGTGGGCGCCGTGGTAAAGGGCACGGTCCGCCGGGCGGGTGACACGGTGCTGGTGACCGTGCGCCTGCTGCAGTCGCCCGACAGTGCTCCGCTATTCGTGAAGGATTATCGGAGTCGCCTGGGCGAGCTGCCCGACCTCCAGCGAGAGATCACTACCGCCATCAGCCGCGCGCTCAGTGCCCGGCTCGAGGGCGCCGAGCGGAGCCGACTGGACACACGCGGTGAAGTGGATCAGCGCGCCTATGATGCCTACCTCCGGGGTCGCTTCCACCTGGAGCGCGGCGAGGCCGAGCAGGCGCTGCGATTCTTCGAGCAGGCGAGCCGGATCGCCCCCGACTGGGCGCCACCCTACGTCGGACTGGCGAACTACTACGCGACGCTTCCCTTCTCCAGCGACGTCCCGCCGGCGGAGGTGCTGCCCAAAGCCCGGGGGGCCCTGGCGCGCGCCATCGAGCTGGACGAGACCCTGGCCGAAGCCCACACGGCCAATGGTTACATCCGGGCGTACTACGAGTGGGACTGGCGCTCCGCGGAGCGGGAGTTCCGACGCGCCCTCGAGCTGCGACCCAACTACGCCGACGCCTACTTCTCCTACAGCCGTTTCCTGGCATCCCGGCGCCGGCTCGACGAAGCCGTCGCCCAGCTGAGTCGAGCGGTGGAGCTGGACCCGCTCTCGCTGGAGCTGCAGGCCAACCGGGCCCTGCTCGACTACTTCGCGGGTCGCTACGCCGACGCGGAGCGCCGGTTACGAGAGGTGCTGAAGACCGACTCCACCGATCTGCTCTCCCAATGGGGGCTGGCCCTGGTAGCCGAACAGCAGGGACGAGTGGGCGATGCGATCGGGATGCTCGAGCCCATCGTCGGCAGCAGCCTCAACCGCAAGTCGTCGCTGGGCCATGCCTATGCCGTCGCGGGACGAAGCGACCGGGCCCGGACCGTCCTGGCCGACCTGCGTGCGGCGGACCGTAGCGGCTATGTACCGGCCTACTGGTTCGCGCTGGTGTATGCCGGTCTGGGCGAGCGGGACCAGGCGCTGCGATACCTGGAGCGCGCCTTCGAAGAACGCTCGACCATCCTCGCCTATCTGCACATCGATCCGCGGCTCGCGCCGCTGCGGGGCGAGCCACGGTTCGTGTCCCTGGCCCGGCGGCTGGAAGGGGAATAGGACTACTCTTCCTGTCTATGGATGTAGCCGCCGTCCAGCGCCGCACGCTGCGCCTGCTCTTCGTGACGCAGATCATCAGCGGTATCGCCATCGCCATCGGTGCGTCGGTAGGAGCCCTGCTCGCCGCGGACATTGCCGGCATCCGGCTGTCGGGGCTCGCCCTGAGCGCCAACGTCATCGGCACCGCCCTCTTCGCGCTGCCGGCCACCACCATCGTCAACCGCCAGGGCCGGCGGTGGAGCCTTGCGGCAGGCTACCTCGTCGCCGCCTTGGGAGCCATCGTCGTCGTGGCGGCGGCGATGCGAGCGTCGATTCCGCTCTTGTTCGTGGGACTCTTTCTCTTCGGCTGCGCGGCAGCGGCCGGATTTCAGGCCCGCTACGCCGCTGTCGACCTGGCCCCGCCGGCGCTGCGCGGACGCCACCTGTCGCTGATCGTGTGGGGCACCACCCTGGGCGCGGTCGTGGGACCAGCCTTCGCAGCTCCCGCGGGTGCGTTGCTGGATGAGTACGGGATACCCATCCTGGCCGGGCCCTTCCTCTTCTCGGCGCTGCTGTTCGGGCTGTCCACCTGCTTACTCCTCCTGCTGCTTCGGCCCGATCCCGCGGTGGTCGCGCGGCAAGTCCTTGGCGACCAGGGCCGCTCGAAATCCGGAACTCGTCCGGTCGGGATCCGCGCGGCGCTCCCGGTCGTCTGGACGCACGGGTCCGCCCGGCTGGGGGTGAGCGCGATGGCCATCGGTCACCTGGTGATGATCGGCGTCATGACGATGACACCGGTGCATATCCGGGGCGCCGGTCATGATGCGGCGCACACACTCCGCGTGGTCGGCATGGTGCTCAGCTCGCACGTGGCGGGCATGTTCGCGTTTTCTCCGGTCTTCGGGTGGCTCACCGACAAGCTCGGCCGGCGCGAGGTCATCCTCATCGGCATCGCCCTGCTGCTCACCGCGTGTGCCGTCTCAGGGAGGGCCGGTCATCATCCGGTGTGGCTCGCCGGAGGATTGATGCTGCTCGGGCTCGGATGGTCGGCCACGATGGTGGCCGGGTCTACCCTGCTCAGCGATGCGGTGCCCGGGGAGCTGCGCGCGTCGGCTCAGGGTCTGTCCGATCTAATGATGGGCCTGGCGGGGGCGTCGGCCGGCGCGATCTCGGGCGTCGTGGTGGAAGCCTGGGGGTACCCGACGCTCGCCATGCTGGCTGCGATCGCCGCGGCGCCGCTGGTGGTGCTGGTAGCGCGGTCGCGCGACCCGAGCGCGGCAACGGTCGACGCACCACGATCGTAAGGGTAGCCCTGCGCGCGGCTCCAGCCGGAGTACACCTCCCCTCTCGGTTCCCTGGTTCACCGCCGGTGTGAGCACAGTCACCGGAATTACTGGACCCCTCCCACCTCCCGAGCGGGGCCGCCGCGTTATCTCACTTCAATGAACGAAGGACTGCTCGACATCCTCTTTCGGGCGACGGAAGACTACGGGATCATCCTGCTCAACCCGGACGGCTCGGTGCGGGGGTGGAACCCGGGCGCGGAGCGACTGTTCGGCTGGTCGGCCTCGGAGATCATCGGGACACCGGGACACATGATCTTTGTGGGAAGCGACCGGCGCGCCGGTGTTCCCGATGTCGAGCTGCGAACTGCGACCGAGATGGGGCGGGCTGAGGACGAGCGCTGGCACCGCCGAAAAGACGGGTCCCGGTTCTGGGCCTCCGGTGTGCTGATCGCCTTGCGGGACAACGGGACGATTCGCGGATACGCCAAGGTGGTACGGGACTTTACGGAGCGCCGCCGGCTGGACCAGGCGGTCCGGGAGACCCAGAAGCTCGAGAGTCTCGGCGTGCTGGCGGCAGGCGTGGCTCACGATTTCAACAACGTGCTCACGGCGATCATCGGCAATCTGTCGCTGGCCCGGAGTGCGCCGGCCGATACCGCCATCAGAGACGTGGGTCAGCTCCTCGACCAGGCGGAACAGGCGGCTCAGCGGGCCGCCGGCCTGGTGAAGCAGCTTCTCAACTACGCGGGGAAAGGGCGGCGCGAAGTGCGGCCGGTGGACGTGCCCCGCATCGTCACCGACGCCATCAGCATCGTCCGCGCATCGGTGTCACCCAAGATCCGGATCGAGTTGGACGCTCCGCCATCGGTATCGATCAATGCGGACGCCGGCCAGCTGCACCAGCTGGTCTTGAACCTGATCCTGAACGCCGCGGAAGCCATCGGTGACGCGCCCGGGGCCGTTGAAGTCCAGCTGAGGGTTCGAGCCTTCTCGGAGCCCGAGCTGCGCGAGCGGTTCATCGGATTCCCGCTGCCTCCACGGCCCTACACGGAGCTGGTCGTTCGGGACAGCGGCCAGGGGATGGCTGAGGACATCCTCAAACAGATCTTCGATCCCTTTTTTACCACCAAGTTCCTGGGCCGAGGACTGGGTCTGGCCGCCGCCCTGGGCATCGTCCGGAGTCATGGCGGGGGAATCGCCGTGGAGAGCGCTCCCGGACAAGGCTCCCTGTTTCGAGTGATCCTGCCGGCGGAGGAGGATACCGAGGTACCCAAGACCGTGGCCGACGCGGTCGCGGAGGCCGCCCGCGGCGAAGGCCTCATTCTCGTGGTGGACGACGAGCCGGCGATCCGCGCCCTGGTTCAGCGCGTCGTTGAAGATCTGGGGTACACGGTCCTGGTCGCCGAGCACGGGGGGCAGGCGGTGGAGCTGGTGGAGCGCACGGGTCAGGATATCGAGCTGGTGCTGCTGGACCTGGCGATGCCGGTGATGGATGGAGCCTCCACCGCGGCGGCACTGCAGGAGAAGCGGCCGGATCTGCCCATCGTGGTCATGACCGGCCTGGCAGACGAGGAAGCCGGGGGGTTGCAAAATCTCCGCATCGCCGGGTTCGTCCCGAAGCCGTTCGCCCCCGAGCAACTGGCCCAGGCCATCGCGGTCGCCCGGCGGAGTCTCGCGAGCTAAAGGGGCCGGCGCACGACGACGATGTAGCCGCTTCGTCCGCTTCCATCCTCCGTCGTGACTTCCTCGAACCCCGCCCGAGTCAGCTCCCGCACCACCGTCTCCGACGTCACGCCGTGGTGGTCGCCGGTATCGCGGTTCACCGGATCCGCGCTTTCCTTGCCGTCGGGTTGGAAGTCGATGATCGCCAGGAGCCCTCCGGGCTTGAGCGATTGCCGGAGGCTCGCGTTCATCAGCTCGGGACGGTCGAAGTGGTGATAGACCTTGCGGAGGACCAGCGCGTCGCAGCACTGGTCCGGCAGGTTGGTGCGGGTGGCGTGTGCTTCGATGACGGACACGTTCTCGAGGCGGGCGGCGTCGGCCGCCTGGCGGACGTCGCGGAGCCGGTCCTGGTCGATCTCGGTGGCGTAGACCCGCCCGGAGGGCCCGACCTCGCGGGCCAGGGCGACCGTGAGCTCGCCGTGGCCGGCTCCGATGTCGGCCACGGTCTGGCCGGCGTGGAGCTGGAGCGCGGTGACCAGGCGCTTGGCGTCGGCTTCGAAGTCGTCTTGCGCGCTTCCGGTGTCGGCGCAGGCCGCGATGCCGGCCAGGCTGGCCAGGAGCAGCAGCACCATGTGCTTGGGCTGATTGGTCATTTCCTATCTACGCCCATGGAGCGGGGTTTGTGACAGCTGACCACCCCGCACGGTTGCCCCGATGACGATCGCCGCACTCACCAGTACCAGGTTCTTGATGATGTACTGACCCTCGAGGGTCGGAGCGTAGGGGAACGCCCGAAAGGTCTCCGCGGGAAACAGAATGAGAGGCATCATGGTGCCCGGCATCTGCACGAACAGGAGCAGCAGCGTGACCCGAAGAAACCGGCCGCTGAGCAGTCCGAGTCCGATCAAGGTCTCCCAGGTCGCCAGGAGGGGCAGCGCGATGGAGGGGCTGATGAGCCCAAAGCTCAGCAGGTCTATCGTCCGGGTCGCGAGGTCCCCCGCGGGGCTCCAACCGGGCACGAACTTGATCACGCCGAACCAGAGAAAGACGATCCCCAGCGCCACCCGGGTGAAGCTCACCCCGTAGCGCGCCATCCACGTGGTGAGGCGGACATCGATCGGGTCAAGGCGCCTGGGCAGGGTCATGCGCCGGAAGTTATCCGTCACGGCGTGACCGTGGCTGAGCAGGACGGATTTTCTGTCGCACACGGCGCAGGTCGGGGTGTCCTCAAATGGGTACGTTCTGCAGCGGTCCGCTGATCGGAGAAGAGTTGCTCTCTCGCACAGCGAGGAGGATCGCTTCGGCGGAGAGCAGAATTCCCGTGGCGGACGATGCCCCCGGTGCGCAGCGACCGATTCCGATGTGCAGCGGACAGGTTCGCGTTTTCAGCGCTGCGATTTCATTCCACCATCGAGGTGATTCCGCGGCGTAGGATCGAGCCGTGAATGCGGACTTCAGAAAATCCTGGAGGGGGCCCGCATCTCATGTGCAGTCGCGCGTTTCCGGCTGTGGGGTCCGAGGATCGCGCGCAGCCCTCCTGGTCCGCAGTTACGGTCGACTGAAACCGTTTGCAAGCGGGCCGCGAGAGATGCGAATGAGCGGCCTCCTGCGGTAGAGCATCGCTCCGCGTTTTCCATCGCCAGCATTCGCCGGCAGCGAGGCGGTTCGTCGCGGCAGCAGCCAGGTCCGATGGCGATCGCGCGCCCATACGATCCGTCATGCAACCGCTGGCACGCTCCTCGCCTTCAGTCCTCCCGGCCGGTCGCGCCTGGAGCGGCTCGGCCTCATTTCCATCATTCATCATGCACGCCGGCGCGGTGTCCCGGCCTCCGCCCGGCCCAGGCAGGGGGAGGACTGTATGGACGCAAGAGTTCGTCGGAAGCTGGACATGGGGGCGCGGGCGCTGGAGTTCGGACATGCCCACCCGCTCGACAGCCCCGGGTACGCCGCCACCATGGTGCGGGTGGAGGAGCGGCTGGTGCGGGCCGATCTCCTGGCCACCCAGCAGCGGGATGGGATCCTCGCCGCGCAGGCGGCCACCAGTCGCAAGCGGGAGCTGGTGGGAACCATCAAGCAGACGCACCTGAATCACCTCGCGCGGATCGCCGAGTCGGCGGCCGGCGAGCTGCCGGAGCTGGGGCAGAAGTTTCTGCTCAAGCCGGGCAAGGGGTCATACCGGGCCTTTCGGACCGCGGCCCACGGCATGCTGGTGGAAGCGCAGAATCGGCGACAGGAGCTGGTGAAGCACGGCCTGGTGGAAGCGCTGCTCGACGATCTGGTCCGGCTGCTGGACGAGCTCGACACGGTCTTCGAGCGCGGCCAGGTGGCGCGCCGGATGCACGTGGGTGCGAGCGCGCAGCTTCAGGTGGTGGCGGACGAGGTGGTCAAACTGGTGAGGTCCCTGGGCGGGCCGAACCGGTTTCGGTTCGCCAACGACCCCGATCTGCTGGCGCAGTGGAAAAGCGCGAGCACGGTGGTGTCGGGCCGGCGCCCGGTGCCGCCGGTGGTGGAGAAGCCGGCGGAGGGAGCGCCGGGTGCTGGTGACGTGCGGCCGGCGGCGTGATGGCGCCGGCTGGTAAGACGTGAGCCGCCGCCGATGGTGCGAGCTGTCGGCGGCGGTGGCTTTCCTACCCTGTGCAGGCCTGCTACGCGCCTGGCGCTCGGTACCGGACGGCCTCGGCTTTGCGCAGGGCATCCATGGTCTCGTCGACGGTCAGGAGCACCGTCGTTTCCACCGAACGAAGCGCACCCCCGGCAGCGATCGCCAGCGCAACTCCGGCCATAGACACGTTGTCGGGCGCCTCCCACAGGTTGTAGCCGTCGTGGGTGCCGAAGGCGTACCAGAACCCATGGAGCTTCCCACCCACCGACTCGATGTAGGACTGAGCGGCCTTGCGGCGATCCTCCGGGCTGCGAATCAGCCGGGCCCAGGTCTCCGGTGTATAGCTGAACTTCGATAGGTAAAGCGGCATCCCCTCTCCTGTCCTCACTGTTCGAGCGTCTGTCCGATGCGCAACAGGTTGCCGTCCGGATCTACCACGGCGAACTCCCTCATCCCCCACGGCTTGTCTTCGAGAACATCCTGGCGCGGGATGCCTCTCCGGGGCAGGTCCGCGGAAACAAAGGCCCGGTAGATGCTGTCCACCTCCCATGTCGCTGTGGTCCGGGAACAGGGCATAGCAGATGCCCCCCTACCCCGGGTCCGGCCCGGCGCCGGCTAGCGACCCGCGACCCGGGATATGCTGCGCCGGCCCCGCTGTCGGTGCCCGCCGGGCCGCCAGTGAGCGGACCACCACGTAGAACACCGGGGTGAGGAACAGCCCGAAGACCGTCACCCCCAGCATCCCGGCGAACACTGCAACGCCCAGCGCCCGCCGGATCTCCGCCCCGGCCCCGGTTGAGATCACCAGCGGCACCACGCCCATGATGAACGCCAACGAAGTCATCAGAATCGGGCGCAGCCGCAGCCGGCACGCCTCCAGCGCCGCGCCGAGGATGCTCCGGCCCTGGAGCTCCAGCTCGCGGGCGAACTCCACGATCAGAATCGCGTTCTTGCAGGCCAGCGCCGCCAGCACCACCAAGCCGACCTGGGTGAAGATGTTGTTGTCGCCGTTGGTGAGCCACACCCCGCCCATGGCCCCCAGCACCGACAGCGGGACGATCAGGATCACCACCAGCGGCAACGACCAGCTCTCGTACTGCGCCGCCAGCACCAGGAAGGCGAGCAGAATCGACAGGGGAAACACCAGGAGCAACGTGGCTCCTTCCTGCACCTGCTGGAAGGTGAGCTCGGTCCACTCGAAGCCCATCCCGCGCGGCAAGTTGGCCCCGGCCAGCCGCTCCATGAGCGCGACCCCCTGACCGGAGCTCACTCCCGGGGCCAGGCTGCCGTTGATATCGGCCGTGGGGAACGAATTGAAGTGATCGACCCGGTCGGGACCGAATGTCTCCCGGGTCCGAACCAGGGCGCCGAGCGGGACCATGTCGCCATCCGCGTTGCGAACCCTCAGGTAGCCGATGTCCTCGACCTGGCTCCGGAAGGGAGCGTCGGCCTGGGCCACCACCTGGTAGGTCCGCCCGAACCGGTTGAAGTCGTTCACGTATGCCGAACCCAGGTAAACGCCCAGGGTCGCGAAGAGATCGGGCAGGGGCACGTCCTGGCGCCGGGCCCGCTCCCGGTCGATGTCGATCCAGACCTGAGGCACGTTCATCCGGAAGCTGGAGAAGACTCCCCGCAACTGGGGCTGCTGGTTGGCCTGGGCGATCAGTGCTTGAGAGGCCTGAAACAACTGGCGCTCGCCTAGTGCGGCGCGATCCTGCACCTGCATCTTGAAGCCGCCCGTGGACCCCAGGCCCTGAATGGGCGGCGGCGGGAATACGGCGACGAAGGCCTCCTGAATCGAGGCGAGGCGAGTGTTCAGCGCCTGGGCTACGGCCTGACCTTTGAGCTCCGGCTTGTCTCGCTCCTCGAACGGCTTGAGCGGGAAGAACACGATTCCCTGATTGGGGGCGTTCACGAATCCGTTGACCGAGAGCCCGGTGAACTGCACTCCGTGCGACACCGCCGGATGCTCCAGGGCGATGCTCGTCATCTTCCGGAGCACCGAGTCGGTGCGGTCGAGGGAGGAGGCATCCGGAAGCTGGGCGACCCCCACCAGGTACGCTTTGTCCTGCGCGGGGATGAACCCGCCGGGCACCACCCGGAACACCAGCACCGTGAGTACCAGCAGCCCAGCATACACCGCGAGGGGCCAGCCCGGCCGAACAGCGAGCCGCCCCACCCCGCCCTCGTAGCGCTCCGAGCCGGCCCTGAAGAACCGGTTGAAGGGCCGGAAGATCCAGCCCAGGCCGCGGTCCAGCAGCCGGGTCGGCAGGTCACGCGGGGCTCCATGGGGCCGGAGGAGGATCGCCGCCAGCGCCGGCGACAGCGTCAGCGAGTTGACCGCGGAGATCACGGTGGAGAAGGCGATGGTGAGCGCGAACTGACGGTAGAACTGCCCGGTGAACCCGGGTACCAGCGCCACCGGCACGAACACGGCTGAGAGCACCAGCGCGATGGCGATGATGGGGCCGGTGACCTCCTCCATCGCCCGGTACGCCGCCTCCTTAGGCTGGAGTCCCAGCTCGATGTTCCGCTCCACGTTCTCGACCACCACGATCGCGTCGTCCACTACGATGCCGATGGCCAGCACCAGCCCGAACAACGTGAGGGTATTGATGGAGAAGCCGAACCCGAGCAGCACCGCGAACGTGCCGACGATCGACACCGGGACCGCGACCAGCGGGATGATCGAGGCACGCCAGGTCTGGAGAAACAGCACCACCACGACCACCACCAGCAGGACCGCCTCGAACAGGGTCTTGACCACCTCCACAATGGACTCCCTGACGAACACCGTGGGGTCGTAGACGATCTCGTACTTGATTCCCTCGGGGAAGTTCTGGGACAACTCCGCCATGGTGGTGCGCACCCGCTCCGACAGCCGCAAGGAGTTGCCGCCGGGAAGCAGGAACACGGCGATCGGAACCGCCGGCGCGTTGTCCAGGCCCGAGCGGAGCGCGTAGTCCTGGGCGGCCAGCTCGATCCGGGCGACGTCGCGCAGCCGCGTCAGCCGGCCTTGCCGGCCGGTCTGGATCACTATCGCACCGAACTGCTCCGCGTCGAGCAGCCGGCCCTGGGTGTTGACGGTGAGCTGGAAGGGGACGGGCTGGGTGAGGGGCGGCCCGCCCAGGATGCCGGCGGAGACCTGCACGTTCTGCTGCTGTACCGCCTGGACCACCTCCGCCGCCGTCAGGTTCCGGGCGGCGACCTTGGCAGGATCGAGCCAGATCCGCATGGCGTAGTCTCCGCCGCCGAAGATGCGGACGTTGCCCATGTCCGGCAGCCGCGCCAGCACGTCCCGGATCTGAATCAGCGCGTAGTTGCGGAGATACAAGGCGTCGTACCGACGGTTGGGCGAGGTCAGGTGGACCACCATGGTCAGATCGGGAGAACTCTTCAGCGTGGCCACGCCGAGCCGGCGCACCTCCTCCGGGAGCCGGGGCAACGCCTGGTTCACCCGGTTCTGCACCTGCACCTGCGCGATGTCGATGTCGGTGCCGAGGGCGAAGGTCACGGTCAGCTGCATGACGCCATCGGCGGTCGCCGAGGAGGACATGTAGAGCATGTTCTCGACGCCGTTGATCTGCTCCTCCAGCGGTGTGGCGACCGTCTGGGCGATGGTCTCGGGACTGGCTCCCGGAAAGTTGGCCCGGACCTGGACCGTCGGCGGCACGACCTCGGGATACTCGCTGATCGGCAGCACCTGCATGGCCAGCAGGCCGGCGACGGTGATGACGATCGACAGCACCGTCGCGAAGATCGGCCGGTCGATGAAGAACCGGGAAATGTTCATGGGCTGCTCCCCGGTGTGACCGGCGCCGCAGCGGCGCTGTCGGAGCCAGCGGTGCTGTCAGCGCTGGCCGCGGTGGCCTTGACCCGCACCCCGGGGCGGATCCGGGCGAACCCGTTTACCACGATCTGCTCCCCGGGCTTGAGCCCCTCCCGGATGATGCGGCGCTGTCCATCCACCTGCCGGCCCAGAGTGACGGGACGGTAGGCCACCGTACTGCTGTCGCGATTGAACACGAATACGAACTTGCGGTCCTGGTCGGTGCTGACCGCGACCTCGGGGATGACGGTCACCCGCCGCACCCCGCTGCCAATCAGGCGCACGCGGGCGAACATCCCTGGCGTGAACAGCCGGTCCGGATTGGGCACCACCGCCCGGGCGCGAATCGTCCCGGTCTCCCGATCCAGGCGGTTGTCCACGAAGTCCATCCGCCCGTGGTGGGGAAACCCCTCCTCGTCGGCGAGGCCGATCTGCACCGGATTGGCCGCCCTGCGGCTGCTGGCGCGCTCGCCGGTCCGGTCCAGGTGGGCGTAGCGGAGGTAGGCCGACTCGTCGCCCTCGAAGTAGACGTAGATCGGGTCGAGGGAGACGACGGTGGTCAGCTCGGTCGGTTCCCCCGGCCCACCAGTCACCAGGTTCCCTTCGGTCACTTCGGCCCGGCTGGTGCGACCATCGACCGGGGAACGAACCTTGGTATAGCCCAGATCCAACTCTGCCGCTCGCACCGCCGCTTCCGCCGCCGCCACCGCCGCCCGCGCCTCCGCGACCAGGGTCAGCCGGGTATCCATTTCCTCCTGGGAGATCGCCTGTGCCGCGACCATGCCCTCGCCCCGTTTCGCGTCCCGCTCGGTCAAGGACAGCCGGGCCCGGGATCGGGCGAGGTCGGCCTTGCGCTGGTCCAGCGTCGCCTGATAGGGCTCGGGGTCGATCTCGAAGAGCACGGCGCCCTTCCGAACCTCCGTCCCCTCGGTGAACGCCACCCGGATGAGGTAGCCTGACACTCGGGGACGGACGTCGACCCGGTCGACCGCCTGGAACACCCCTTGATACTCGTCCCACTCCGCCAGCTCTTCGGCACGAACCTCGGCGACGGTGACCTCCGGCGGCGGCGGTGGCGTCGAGAGGTCGGCGCCACCGCCGCATCCTGCCGACCATAGCAACAGCCAGCTCGAGACGACACGATACCGCATGGGTTCACCTCCGAGGGCCGCCTCACCTGGAGGCGGCCGTTTCGATGGGATGCTTGCAGTGGGGCTGGGGCGAAGGTGGTGGGCGATGAGGAGTGCTCTTCGGCCCGCCACTAGGGCCTAGTGGAGAAGGTGAGGTTTCAATGCCACCCGGTCAAGCAGCCAAAGGAGTTCCTGACCGGAGTCATGTTGTCGAAGACGCCGTTCACCACTGGCTGCGTTACACGATGGTATCGATGGCAGCTGACGGTTCAGAGGATCACGAGTCGACCGCCGCCGGTCGTCAGGATCACCAGATTGGCCACCAGGTAGGTCAGATCATAATGCCACCCGTAGGTCTTCTCGCCCCAGAAACCGGTGTGCCACACGAACAGCTTCTTCTGGATGGCTCCCAGCATGACCAGCATGAGCCCCAGCGCCGCCACCTGGGTGAGGACGCCGAATCCGACGCCAAGCGCGGCAGCCATCTCGGCCCATCCCAGGATCCGGGTCAAGCCGGGGCTCAGACCGATGCTAGCGGCCCGGCCGACCGGGTCGCCGGCATGCCGCCGTCCGCTCTCGAAGAAGACCACGGCGACTACGAGACGAAGGCAGAGCAAGGCCGCGTCGCTGAACTGGAGCAGCTGAGGGAAAACAGGACTCCCTGTCACATCGGAAGCTCGGTCCCGGCCTGCTCGGCCACCATGTATGCGGCGTACCACGTGGGCCAGTCGGCGTCCCGCTGGCCGGTGCGCTTCTCGTGCTCGCCGTGGGCCGCCTCCGCGCGCCGCAGCGCCTGCGACAGGTCGCCCGTGGAGGCGTACGTCGTGTCGCCGGCGACTCGTCCGGGCAGTCGCGTCGTGACCTGCTGGAGCAGCCAGGTGTTGCCGTCCGGGTCGCTGAACGACACGTACGAGCCGTAGCTTGGGAGGTCCGGAGACGGGCCGCTCACTCGTGCGCCCGGGTCCACGCGGTTGAAGCCGGTATAGTGGAACACCTCGCTCGCTTCCACCCCACGCCTCACCACCTCGTCGCGCGCAGCCTGGATGTCGGTGACGATCAGGAGCATCTGGGCGGATCCTGGCTCGGCGGAGGTGAGGTTCGTGCCGAAGTGAATCGAGCACGGGGAGCCCGGAGGCGTGAACTGGACCACGTGCTCGTGGCCCTGGGTAAAGTCGGCGTCGAGCCGCCACCCGAGGCCCTCATAGAACGCCTTCGCCCGGTCGACATCCGAGACGGGGATGGTGACCACCTCGAGCTGCATGGCGACCTTGCCGACGCTCGCGTCGCGGGTCGCATCCGTACCGGGCACAGCGATGGTGCTCATGACTCCCTCCTGGTTGGTGCGAAGTCGGACCCAATCGGCGCCACGATACGACCGTATCCGGCCGTCCGCCAGGGCAGGCGCACGACGGTCTGGGTCGTGCTGACGCGCAGCACGGCCCGGCCGACCGCTCGCGAAATCGCGATAGCGGGCTACTTCATCCGCCGGTACTTGCGCAGCACCGCAACCACCCGGTCGCCCGGCAGGCCGAAGGCGCGGATGCCGTCGGCGCCGGTCATGGTCCGGGCGGCCAGCATGGCATTGACGACGGCTTCTTCGGTGGCATCCACCGTCGCCTGAAACAGGGGGTCGATCCGGTCATTGGGCAGCATCACGAGGGCCGGCGTGCCTTCCGGGCGTGCCGCACCGGGATTGGCGGTCGAGAATGCGAGGAAGAGGTCTCCGGACCAGTTGCTCGCGATGCTGCCCAGCCGGCCCAGCCCCATGCCGACCCGCCGGACGATCCGCTTGAGCTGGTGTGGCAGCAGAGGCGCGTCGGTCGCCACGATCACGATGATGGAGCCCCGTCCCTCGTGCCCGGCGCCGCGGCCGCCACTGGCACCACGACCCGATGGCGGACAGGCAGGAAAGTCGGTGGTCCACGGCCGGCTCAACGGCTGGGGGAGAACCGTGCAGGTGCGGAGGTCGGTGATCTCGGAGCGAATCGGCACGCCGAGGATCCGGAGGTCGCCTCCGTAGTTGCACTGCACCAGCACACCCAGGGTGTACCCACCTTGGTCTTGGGCCAGCACTCGGGACGAGGTGCCGATCCCGCCCTTGAACCCATTGCAGCCCATCCCGGTGCCGCCACCGACCGCGCCTTCCTCGACGGGCCCCGGCTTGGCGCGATCGAGTGCCTCGAAGGCGTGGGCGGCCTTGACATGCTCCCCGTTGGCATCGTTCAGGAAGTCGAAAGTCTCCGCGACGATGGGATAGGTGAAGAGGAACTCGCGGCCGCGCTTCAGCTGCCACTGGATCGCCGCGTCACGCACGGTTCCCACGCTGTGGGTTCCGGTCAGCAGGATCGGCCCCTCCATGAAGCCGGATTCCTCGATCCAGTTGATGCCGGTCATGTCGCCGTTGCCGTTCTGATTGAAGGTCGCGGCGAACACGGGATCCCAGTTGCCGCGGGGGCGTGGAAGAATGGCGGTGACGCCGGTCCGCACGGGGCCTTTGCCCGGCACCAGCTTGCCTTCGCCCTGGATCAGCGTCACATGGCCGACCGCGATGCCGGCGACATCGGTGATCGCATTCAGCGGGCCGGTCTGTCCGGGGAATGGGATGCCGAGGTCTCGTCCGCGGGGGTGGCCTTGTGCCATAGCCGAACCCACCATGCAGGCCACCAGCGCGAGCAGCAGCACGAGCGACGGGAGTGACCGGCGACCGGACATGCGACTCTCCTGGTGTGGGGTGCCTTGGCTCAGCGCGCTGGGTACACGACCCGTCCGCCCACCACGGTCGCCTTGACCGTAGCCTGCTCGATCTCCTCCGGCGGGATCCGGGTGAGATCACGATCGAGCAGCACGAGGTCGGCCAGCATCCCAGGCGCCAGCTTCCCCCGCCGCTCCTCCGCGAACACGCCGTAGGCGTCGCCCGCGGTATATGCCCGCAACGCCTCCTCCACCGTGATCTTCTCTTCCGGCACCCACCCTTGCGGGTTCTTCCCGTCGAGCGTCCGACGGGTGACCGCCGCATAGATGCCGAGGATCGGACTGATCGGCGCCACGGTCCAGTCGGAGCCGAACGCCAGCACCGCGCCCTGATCCAGCAGCGAGCGGAAGGCGTACGTCGTCTTGATCCGCTCCGGCCCGATGCGCTTCTGGGCCCAGCGGCCGTCGTCGATCGCGTGATACGGCTGCATCGACGCGATCACACCGAGCTGGGCGAACCGCCCGATGTCCTCCCGCCTGAGGTGCTGGGCGTGCTCCACCCGGAATCGGCGGTCCCTGGAGCCATGCGCCCTGGCCACGCTGTCGAAGATCTGCAGCAGGAGGCCGTTGGCCTTCTCGCCGATGGCGTGGACCACGACCTGAAGGCCGACCGAGTCGGCGGCGCCGATCCAGGCGCGCATCGAGTCCTCCGGCGTGGTGAGCACACCCGAGGTCGAGGGGTCGTCCTCGTAGGGCTGGTAGAACAGAGCCGTGGTCGAGCCCAGCGAGCCGTCCATGTAGCCCTTCACCCCTCCGATCCAGACCCAGTCGTCACCCCGGCCGAGTCGGGCGACGGTGTCGGCGACCTGACGCCAGTACTCGATCGGGAAGTACAGCGCGGCGCGTGCCGTCAGCGTGCCCGCCCGCTTGGCACGGAGGTACGCACCGAGATCGCCCAGCGGTGCGCTCACGTGGGCGAACGCCGTGACCCCGAACGAATTGGCGTGCGCCAGCGCGCGCTTGATCGCCCCATCGCGCTGTTGACTCGTCGGGTCGGGGATCACGGCCAGCACCGGGTCCATGGCTTCGTCCTTGAGGACACCGGTCGGCTCTCTGGTCCGCGGGTCCCGCACGATGACGCCGCCGGGAATGTCCCTGGTGGAGCGATCGATTCGTGCCAGGCGAAGTGCGGCGCTGTTGGCCAGCGCCATGTGGCCGTCGAGCCGATACAGCAAGACCGGATTTTTCGGTGTCACCGAATCAATCCAGTCCCGATGCGGCAGCGGCGTGCCGGGCCAGCGCTCGTGGTCCCATTCGCCGCCCAGGATCCATTCGCCCGGGCTCCGCTCCGAGACAAAGTCGGCGAGCCGCCGGATGAACTCGGCAGGTGTATTGGCCGGCCGCAAGTCTACGCTCGCGAGCTGATAGCCGCCGTCCAGGAAGTGGAGGTGGCCGTCCATGAACCCCGGCGTCACCATCGCCGAGCCGTTGGAGAGGACCTTGGTTCCCGAGTCCACCAATGCGGCGATCTCCGCGCTGTCGCCCACCGCCGAGATCTTATCGCCCGAGACCGCTACCGCCTCAGCCCACGGTTCAGCCGAGTCTCCGGTCCAGACCCGGCCGTACGCCACGAGATCGGCACGGCCACCGGATTCGACCGACCGGCAGGAGACGAGAGCGACCAGCGCCAGAAGCGCCGGCCGACGGAGCACAAAGGGGTGCGGCATCGAGCCTCTCAGCGGAGCTTGGTGAGCCGTCGGATGGCTTCGAGCTTCTCCAGCGCGCTGTTCCCCGAGGACGGGGCGGCAGGCGTCACCGAGAAGAGATCGCGGATGTCGAGCAGGATCTCCAGCATGAGCTGGTCCCGCATGTAGGCGCTCTCGAGGTCCACCATCCGGCCCTGGTCGCCGAGCTGCTTGGCCCGGTCGTAGGACTCGCGGTAGATGGATTCGAGGTTGTCGAGGATGCGGTCGCGGGTACGCATGGAGACGGGCTCGGCGTGGGCGTGGAGTGTCACCATTCTAATCGCGCAATTGGCGGTGCTGAAGTGCTGCGGGCCGAGCGACACCGGGATATACTTGGATCGGACCGCAGTCCCCCGCATTCGACGCGAGCTCATCATGACACTCAAGGGCAAGACCATCCTGTTCTTCGCCGGCCCGCTGTACGAGGACCTCGAGCTCTGGTATCCCAAGATCCGCCTGGAGGAAGAAGGGGCCAAGACCGTGGTCGCCGGCACCGGCGAGAAGACCTACCAGGGGAAGCGCGGCTATCCGCTTACGGTGGACACCAGCGTGGACCAGATCGACGCCGCATCGTTCGACGGTCTGGTCATCCCGGGCGGCTACGCCCCCGACATCATGCGCCGCTCGCCCAAGCTGCTCCAGCTCACCCGCGAGATCTTCGAGGCGGGCAAGCCGGTCGCCTTCATCTGCCACGCGGGCTGGGTGCCGATCTCGGCCGGCATCGTCCGGGGCAAGCGGGGAACCAGCGTGGGTGCCATCAAGGACGACCTGGTGAACGCCGGCCTGCTGTGGGAAGACAGCCCGGTAGTGGTGGACGGGAACCTCATCTCCTCCCGCACCCCGGCGGACCTGCCGGACTTCATGCGAGCCCTGATCGCCGCCCTACGGGGCCGCGAGTCTACCGCCAAGGGCCGAGAGTCGGCTCGCGCTGCGGCCTACTAGGCGCTCGACGTCACCCGTGTCGCTCTCGGAGGCCCAGCGCCGGGTCCACGCCTGGATCAGCCAGTATGAGGAGGGCTACTTCCACCCGCTCACCAACCTCGCGCGGCTGAGCGAGGAGGTGGGCGAGCTGGCCCGGGAGATCAACCACCGCTTCGGGCAGAAGACCAAGAAGCGTGACGAGCCGGACGGGGATCTCGCCATGGAGATGGCGGACATCCTGTTCGTGCTCATCTGCATGGCGAACCGGGAGGAGATCGATCTGCAGGCGGCGTTCGAGCGGATGATGGAGAAGGTGGAGAGTCGGGACCGGGAGAGATGGACTTTAAAGGCCGTGAAGCGTGACGAGTAAAGCTTCACGCTTTAGGGTGTTCTACTCCCACTCCTCCGGCTGCTCCTCCAACTCCTGTAGCAGTGCCAGATAGCTCTCCCGCCGATCGGCCGCGATGGCGCCGCCCTCCACGGCTTCGCGGATCCGGCAGCCGGGCTCGCTGCGGTGACGGCAGTCGGCATAGCGGCAGTCTCCCAGATACGGACGGAAATCGGGGAAGCACTCGGCCAGCGCGCGCGGGTCGATGCCCCACATGCCCACCTCGCTGAAGCCTGGGGTGTCCACCAGATAGCCGCCGTTGTTGAGGGGGAGCATCACGGACGAGACCGTGGTGTTCCGGCCCCGGCGAATGCGGCGGCTCACCTCGCCGGTGCGGAGCTGAAGCCCGGGCTGGATCGCGTTCAGCAGGCTCGATTTCCCCACGCCCGAGGGGCCGGTCACGACCGACGCCCGGCCGGCCAGCGCGGCCTTGAGCGAGTCCAGACCCTCGCCGGTCTTCACACTGGTCCGGTGGACCGGATATCCCGCCCTCCGGCACCGCTCGGCGATCGCCGTGCCGGGGTCGAGGTCCACCTTGTTGAGCACTACGGCAGCCGCGATGCCGTCCGCTTCGGCGAGGACCAGCAGCCGGTCGATGAGCTGGGGGATGGGATCGGGTGTGCGGGTGGCCGCGACGACGAAGACCTGGTCCACGTTGGCCGCGATGGGACGAACCCCGCGTCCCTCCGGCACCCGCCGCTCCAGCACCGTGCGCCGCGGCTCGATACCAACGATACCGTGGAGCTCCCCGCCGGGATCACTCTCCAATCGGACCACGTCGCCCACCACCACCTTGGGCGTGTCCAGCTTCACCTTGCCTCGGAGCACCGCCCGGACCTCCGCCCCGCTGGTATCGACCCGATAGGCCGATCCGTCCCGCTCCAGCACCGTGCCGAGGATCGGCGTCACCACTCCGCCGGCGCCCGTGCGATCGCCTCGTCGAGCGCGGCTTTCACGTCATAGAGCGAGAGCGCGCCGATCCGCTCGGTGGCTTCTTCGGCGGTCCGGCCCCAGGCCAGAGGCTCCGTTTCCACGTGCCCCACCGGGCGGTCGCCTCCGGGCGACCAGCGCACGAAGAGCAGCGACGCCCCGTACAGCCCGCGCACGTCGGGCTCGTCCTCGAGGTAGATCGCCACCGAGTACGCCTGACCATCGCTCCCGCCGAAGGCGGCCGCGCGGTCGTGTTGCTTCATGTACCCGCCCAGCGTGAACTCGCTCACCGTCTCGAGATCGACTCCTTCACCAGGTTGCCCAGGAGGAACGCGATATTGGCGGGGCGCTCGGCCAGCCGCCGCATGAGATAAGGATACCACTGGGTCCCGAAGGGGATATAGACCCGCATGTTGTGCCCCGCCCGCCGGAGCCGCAGCTGGAGGTCGCGCCGGACCCCGTACAGCATCTGGAACTCGTATCGGTCGTTGCCGATCCGCTCCCGGCCCACGAATTCGCGGGCCTGGCCGATGATGGCCTCGTCGTGGGTGGCCAGGCCGGGATAGTTCCCCGCGGTCAGCAGCCGCTGCATCAGCTTCAGGTAGCTCCGGTCCACGTCGGCCTTGTCGGGGAACGCCACCGAGGGCGGCTCCAGGTAGGCGCCCTTGCAGAGCCGCACCCGCGCCTTCATCGCGATGAGATCCTCGATGTCGCGCTCCGAGCGCCGGAGCATGGACTGGATCACTACGCCGCAGTGCCGCCCGTACTGGTCGAACAGGCGCCGGGAGAAGAAATCCAGGGTGCGCTGGGTGTAGTCCGAGCCCTCCATGTCCAGCCGCACGAAGCCGCCCAGCGCCTTTGCCTTGTCGAGGATGCGAGTCATGTTCGCGTGACAGAGCGACTCGTCGATGTCGAAGCCCATCTGGGTGAGCTTGACCGAAACGTTGACCTCGACGCCGCGCGCCGCCATCCGGTCGAGCATCTGGAGGTAGAGGTCGCGCGCGGCCACTGCCTCCGACTCCGCGGTGACGCTCTCGCCCAGGAGGTCGAGCGAAGGCGTGATGTCGCGCTTGGCGAGATCGATCGCCGCCTGCACACCGGTCTCGATGGTCTCACCCGCCACGAAGCGCGACGCGAACTTGCGCGCCAGTCCGTTCCGGCGCACGAAATTGAAGATGCCCTGCCGCTCCGAGAGCCAGAGCAGCCCCTGGCGCATGATCACGATCGAGCCTCGAGAGTGAGAAAATCGCTCACGAAGGTAGCGGAGGGGGTGGGCGGAGAGTAGGCCGGAATTGCCTGTGAAAGTTTATGCACGGCAACGAGTAAACCGATGTCATCCCGAGCGCGGCGAGGGATCTTGCTCGGGCGTGGTTCGAGCTCAGGCTGGCCAGATCCCTCGCTGCGCTCGGGATGACACCACGTACAACCCGTGACTCCGCTCACCGTTTGCGGAGCCGGCTGTCACCTACCTTCCCCAGCGATGCCCAAGCGAGCGCGCCGAACCGCGAAGCAGGCGACCGTCGATCCGACCGAGTCGGCTCAGGCGGCCGGGCTGCGCTACGTGAGCGACACCATGCCGGGCATCACCCGGAAGCGCACCGGCACCGGCTTCTCCTACTACGGGACGGACGGCAAGAGGATCACCGATCGGAAGGAGATCGGGCGGATCCGCTCGCTGGCCATCCCTCCCGCCTATACCGATGTGTGGATCTGTCCCTCACCCAACGGACACATCCAGGCCACCGGACGCGACGCGCGAGCTCGCAAGCAGTACCGCTATCACCCGCGCTGGCGTGAGGTGCGCGACGAAACCAAGTTCAGCCGGATGCTCGAATTCAGCCGGGTGCTTCCTGAGATCCGGAAGCGGGTGGAGCAGGATCTCTCGATGCCGAATCTCACCCGCGAGAAGGTCATCGCCACCGTGGTGCGGCTCCTGGAGTGCACCGGCATCCGGGTAGGCAACGACGAGTACGCCCGGGCCAACCGGTCCTACGGACTCACCACTCTCCGCGACCACCACGTGGAGATCTCCGGGTCCAAGCTCCGGTTCCAGTTCCGGGGCAAGAGCGGGAAGGTCCACGACGTCGTGCTCACCGATCGGCGGCTGGCCCGCATCATCGCCCGCTGCCAGGCGATGCCGGGCGAGATCCTGTTCCAGTACCAGGATGCGGGAGGCGTGCGGCAGACGGTGGACTCGGGCGACGTGAACCAGTACCTCCGGGAGATCACGGGGCAGGACTTCACCGCGAAGGACTTCCGCACCTGGGCCGGGACCTGCCAGGCGGTCGAGATCCTCCGCCAGGCGGAGCCGGGCGAGACCAAGCGCGACACCAAGGCCGCGATCCTTCAGGCGATCGATTCCGTGGCCGAGCGCCTCAACAACACCCGGGCGGTCTGCCGCAAGTACTACGTTCACCCGGCCGTCTTCGAGACCTTCCAGGCCGGCACCATGGTGAAGCTGCTGGGGAACGGAAACGAGAAGGCCGCCGCGGCGGCGGCGGCCTCGCTGACGGCCGAGGAGCGAGCAGTGGTCCGGCTGCTGTCGGCTCAGTAGCCGCCGGGATCGGGCGGCGGATACCCTCCGCCTCCACCCCCGCCTCCCCCGCCTCCACCTCCACTCGGAGGTGGTGTCGCCTTCACGTGGACCACGCCATTCATCAGCGTGGGATGAATGCTGCAGTGGTAGGCGTAGTCGCCCACCGTGGCGAAGGTGCGGGCATAGGTACCGGAACCCTTGGTGCCGGAGCTCACGTCGTCGGCGAAGGTGACGGTATGCTCGGTTCCGCCCGAGGCCCAGGCCCAAGTGACCGTGCGCCCCGAACCCACTTCCAGGCTGGCGGGTGTGAACCGGTTGTTCTGGACCAGCACGTCACCCTCGGCCGACGGCCCCTGGAGGTTGTCCCCACCACCACCACCGCAGCCCACCAGGCCAAGGGTGCCGGCCACGAGGATCGAGATTGGAAGTCGCATGGGACCTCCGGGTGAGACCTTGGGCAAGCTGGAACGTGCGCCCAACTCAGGGGCCATATCCATAGATAACGCGCGGGACGGATTCGGACAGATGGGGCTCGCGACAGTCAGGCCAGACGCATCCGCTCCATCAGGCGGCCGAATCGGGAATCGCCCCGCAGCGGATCGAGCGACGGCTCCACCTTGAGGTAGGCCAGCCACCCGCGGCGGTCTTCGATCGCCTGGTCCAGCCACTCGAAGGCCCGATCCGCCTCGCCCAGCGCGGTGTGCAGCTGCACGAACGCCACCGGGTTCACGTAGCGCTCCCGCGCGGCGGCGTGGAGGCCCTCGAGAACGCCACGCGCCTCTGCCATCCGGCCTCTCGCGGCCGCCACCATGCCCAGCCCCGCGGTCGCCAGTGCCGGGCTGTCCGAGCTTGCCACCGACTCCCGGAACGCCGCACCCGCTTCGTCGTGCATCCCGAGCTGGAGATAGGCGAGGCCGAGCAGCCGGTGGTTCTCCTCCGCGGTCGGATTCATCGCGAGGGCGCGCCGGAGATGCTCCAGCGCCTCCCGCGGCTGGCGGGCATAGTAGTGCAGCCAGCCCATGCTCCGCCGGATCGAGACCGACGCGGGATCGAGCTCCGCCGCCATCCGCCCTTCGACCAGCGAGGCGTCGGTCCGGCCCATCGCGATGAGGAACCAGGAGTGCCACTGGCGCGCCACCGAGTAGGCGGGATTGAGCTCGATGGCCCGGCGGAACTGGGCCCCGGCGGCGGCCCAGTCCCAGTCGTGGACGAAGGTCACCCAGGCAAGCGAGGTGTGCGCCTCTGCCAGGGTGTCGTCCAGCTCCAGTGCCTTCCGGGCCAGAGCCCGCGCCCGCTCCATGCCCTCGCGGACCGGCGCGCCGCGGTAGTCCAGCTGGAGGGCGTAGGAATCCGAGAGGCCGGTGTAGGCCAGGGCGTATCCCGCATCTTCCTCGATGGCCCGCTCGAAGTACTTGATCCCCTCGGCGATGGCGGCCTGGGTGCGGCGGTTCCACCAGTAGCGGCCCTTGAGGTACAGGTGATACGCCGTCGGATTGGCGGTGTAGCGGACCGGCGGCGCGTCGCCCAGATCACGCAGCAAGGTCGAGCGCAGGGTGGTGACGATGGTCCGGGCGATCTCGTCCTGGATCTCGAACGCGTCCTCGAGCTCGCGATCGTAGCGCTCCGACCAGAGGGTGCGCCCCTCCGCGACGCCATAGAGCTGCGCCGTGATCCGGAGCCGGTTGCCCGACCGCCGCAGGGTGCCTTCCAGCACCGCGGACACGCCGAGCCGGGCGCCCAGGTGGCGCACATCCTCCTTGAGTCCTTTGAGCGCGAACACCGACGTCCGTGAAGCCACGTTGAGTCCCTCGACCTTGGCCAACCCGTGGATCAGCTCGTCGGTGATGCCGTCGCTCAGGTACTCGTTCTCCGGATCGGCGCTGGCGTTGACGAACGGCAGCACGGCGATGGTCCGCGCCTCGCGCGCCGTGCCGGGCGCGGCCGCCGGAACGATCTCCGGCAGCGGCGCCACCAGGGCCTCGACGAACTCCCTCATCTCCGGGAAGCGATCGGCGGGATCCTTGGCCAGCGCGCGGGCGAGCGCGCGCTCGATCGCCGGCGGGACGTTGGGCCGTCGGGTGCCGATGGGCGCGGGCGCCTCGATGGCGTGCCGAGCCATCGTGGCCCGGGCGCCGGTGCCGGCGAACGGCGGATCCCCGGCCAGCATCTCGTAGAGCACGCAGGCCAGGCTGTACTGGTCGCTCCGGCCGTCGAGGCCGGGCTCCGCGGTGGCCTGCTCGGGGCTCATGTACGCCGGCGTGCCTACGGCGAACCCGCGGTCGGTGATGTACACGCTGTCGGCTCCGGCCGCCGACCGTGCCGTCGCCACACCGAAGTCGGCCACCACCGGCTCGCCTTCCTGGAGCAGGATGTTCTCCGGCTTGATGTCACGGTGGATCACGCCGTGCCGGTGGGCGTAGCCCAGCGCGGCCGCAACCGCGCGGGTGATCCGGAGCGCCACATCCACCGGCAGCGCACCCTCGCGGACCAGCCGGTTCCGGAGGCTCTCGCATCCGGCGTAGGGCATGACGAAGTAAAGCAGGCGGGGCGCGCCCGCGGCCTCGGTCTCGATCTCGCCGGAGTCGTGGAGGGGAAGGATCTGAGGGTGGGACAGCTGTGCCGCGATCCGGATCTCGCGGAGGAATCGCTGCGGCTCGTAGGCCGCGCCCGGGCCCGGCCGGAGCACCTTGATGGCCACCTTGCGGCCGTACTTCAGGTCCTCCGCCAGATAGACGATCGAGGTGCCGCCGCGGCCGATCTCCTCGTCGAGGCGATAGCGGTCCGCAAGGAGGCCGCCCAGCCGGGCCTCCTGAAAGGGGTGGGTCGTCACCCGGAGAAAGCTATACACCCGCTCGGGCGCTCGCCGTGCGGGTGGGCTATGCGGGGTCGTCATGCGGGGTGGCGGCCGGCCAGCCGGCGCTCGTCAGTGGCAGGCCGATCCCTCGCTTCGCTCGGGATGACCTGTACCCGAAGTTCCTACTTCATCTACTGGCCCCCTGCTCAAGCCCGGCCACGAACCTGCCGATCGCCCCGAAGTACGCCGCCGAATCCACCTCGAACGCGTCCCCGTGCCCGCCCCGGAGCGCCACGAACTCCTTGGGCGGCGCCGCGGCCTCGTACAGGCGGCGGCCGTGGCGGAAGGGGATCACCTCGTCGTACTGCGCGTGCAGAAAGAGCTTGGGAAGCGCCAGCGAACCGACCCGCTCGATGGAGGGATACCGGCTGGCGGCGATCCAGCGGATCGGAGCATAGGGAAAGAGCTCCTGCGCCCGCTCTACCACCGAGGTCAGCGCGCCATCCAGGATCAGCCCGGCCGCGGGAACCCGGCTCACCAGCTCGATGGCCACGGCCGAGCCGAGCGAATGCCCGAACACCACGATCCGATCCGGACGTACCCCGAGCGTGTCGCGCAGGTAGCTGTAGGCGGCGTCAGCATCGCGATAGAGGCCCGGCTCCGTCGGCGTGCCCTCGCTCTCGCCATAGCCCCGGTAGTCGAAGGCGAACAGACTGAGCCCCACCTCCCGGAGCCCCGCGTAGTGATAGGGCCGTCCCACCTCGGAGATGTTGCCGGCGTTTCCATGGCAGATGAGGAGCCAATAGCCCGAGCCGCTGTCCGCGGGCATGGCCCAGCTCACCAGCCGAAGGCCGTCCGAGGCCCGGAGCTCGACCCGGCGCACACCGAGGTTCAGCTCGGGCGGCGGGTCGAGCAGGATGCGGCTTCCCCCGGGGACGTACAGCATGCGGGATTCGCTGAGCCGGAGGATGACGAGGATGACGAGGTAGCCGAGCGCGACGAAGGCCAGCAGTCGCAGGAAGCCGCTCATGTCGGATAGTAGCGCGAGCCCTGACGGGCCATCTCGGCCAGCGCCGGCGCCGGGCGGAACCGGGCGCCGTACTGATCTTCCAGCTCGTGGAGCGTGGAGACGACCCGGGAGGCGCCGAGATCGTCGATCACCCGGAGCGGCCCGCCGCGAAACGGGGGAAAGCCGATGCCGTAAATGGCGCCGATATCCCCGTCTCTCGCGCTTCGGACCACGTTCTCCGCGCTGGCCGCGGCGGCTTCGTTGAGCATCGCGTAGACCAGCCGGCGTTCGACCAGCTCGGCGCTGAATCCCTCCGCCGGCCGGATGCCCAGCACACCGTTCACCGCCTTGTCGGGGCCCTGCTTGTGACTCTCGCGATAGCGATAGAAGCCCCGCCCGTTCTTCCGGCCGAGCCGGCCGGCGGCGATCATGCGGTCGAGCGCGGTGCCGCCTTTCATCCGTTCGCCGAACGCGGCCTGCATGGTCTCCGCGGCCTTGTGCGCCACGTCCAGGCCGATCTCGTCCAGCAGCGCGACGGGACCGACGGGAAAACCCCAGGCGGTCGCCGTCCGGTCGATCAGCTCGATGGGCACGCCTTCGGCCACCATGAGCCCGGCTTCGTTGAGGTAGGGTGACAGGATCCGGTTGACCCAGAACCCCGGCCGGTCGGCCACCACGATCACGGTCTTTCCCATCCGCCGCCCGAAGCGGACCGCGGTGACGATCGCCTCCGGTGCCGTCGCGTCGGTGGGAATCACCTCCAGCAGCGGCATCTTCTCGACCGGGGAGAAGAAGTGCATGCCAAGCACCCGATCGGGACGCCGTGCCCCGGCGGCGATCTGGTGAATGGGGATGGTGGACGTGTTGCTGGCAAAGATCGTCTCGGGACGGGTGACGCCCTCGACCTCCGCCAGCACCTTGCGCTTCACGCCCAGCTCTTCGAACACCGCCTCGATCACCAGATCGGCCCGGCCGAAGCCGGTGTAGTCGTCGCCGCCGGAGATGAGCGCGCTCAGCCGTTCGAATTGAGGCCGGCTGATCCGCCGGCGCTTGAGTCGGTCGGCCAGGATCGCATTGGCGCCGCCGAGCCCCTTCCCCACCCGCGCGAGGTCGGCGTCCTTGAGGCGGGTGTCCACCTCGACGTGGACCACCGCGGTGCCCGCGATGCCGGCACCCATGAATCCGGCGCCCACCACGCCGAGCCGCCGGATCTGCCGGGGTGCCGCCGCGCCGGCGGGGATTCCGTCGTCCTTCTTGAGCGCGGTGGTGGCGAAGAAGATCTGCACCAGCTTGCGGGCGACGTCTCCCACCGCAAGCTGTCCGAAGGAGTGGTGCTCCTCGGCGAGCCCGGCAGTGATCCCGTGTTCCAGGCCGACCCGGACCGCCTCGAGCGCTGCCAGCGGAGCGGGATAGTGCCCGCGGGTCCGCTCCATCACCTGCGCCCTGGCCTGGCGGTACACCAGTCGCCGTCCGGCCGGCGTGCGATCGAGGAACATGCCCGGCAACCCGCCGCGCGGCACGCGCCGGGGCAATCCCTCGCGCACCAGCCGGGCCGCGGCCTCGCGGGCGGTGCGCAGCAGGATGCTCTTCGGCACTACCTCGTCCACCAGGCCCAGGCGGAGCGCCTTGGCGGCGCGCTCACTCTTGCCGGTGAGGATCATGTCGAGCGCGGCCCTGAGCCCGATCAGGCGCGGCAGCCGCTGGCACCCGCCCGCGCCGGGAATCAGACCGAGCTGTACTTCGGGCAGCCCGAGCTGCGTCTTGGGATGGTCGGTGGCGACCCGATAGTGGCAGGCCAGCGCCAGCTCGAGCCCGCCACCGAGGCAGGCGCCGTGGATCGCCGCGACGACCGGCTTGGGCAGCGCCTCGATCCGGTTCACCATCTCCTGCCCCTCGAAGCTCAGCCGCTCGGCTTCGCCCTGGGTCGTGAGCGCGGTGAACTCCTCGATGTCGGCGCCGGCGATGAAGTTGTCGGACTTGCCGGAGCTGAGCACGACGCCGCGGATCTCGGGGTCGTCGCGGAGCCGGATGAGCAGCGCCTCGAACTCCACCTTGACCGCGGCGTTGAGCTTGTTGACCGGCTCGCCGGGCAGGTCGAAGGCGACGACGGCGATGGAGTCCTGGAGCTCGGTGGTGAAGGCGGACATGGGCTAGGCCCAGCTCTCAATCATCGCCGGCGATGACAGACTTGTGCTCGAGATGGCGGCCGCAACAGTGGATAGCCTCTCATTTGTCGCGCTCCAGCACCATTGCGTACCCCATTCCCCCCTGCGCACAGATCGACACGAGCCCGTACTGCACCTCGCGCCGACGCATCTCGTTGGCGAGCGTGGTGACCAGGCGGGCGCCGGTGGCGGCGAAGGGATGCCCGATGGCGATGGATCCTCCCAGCAGGTTGGTGCGATCCCAGTCCACCTCGCCCACCGGCGCGCCGAGGCCGAGCCGGTCGGCCCACGCCTGCGAGCCCCAGGCCTGCACGTTGGAGAGCACCTGGGCGGCGAAGGCCTCGTGGATCTCGAACAGTCCGATGTCGCGCCAGCTGAGCCCGGCCCGCTCCAGCGCCTTGGGCACCGCATACACCGGCCCCATGAGGAGCTGCCAGCCGGGATCCACCGCCGCCACTGCGTAGCTCCGAAGGAAGGCGAGCGGGGTATAGCCCAGGGCTCTCGCCTTGTCCTCCGCCATGAGCAGCACCGCGGCGGCGCCGTCGGTGAGTGGCGAGGAGTTGCCCGCGGTCACCGATCCGTATTTCCGGTCGAACACCGGCTTGAGCGCGGCCAGCGCCTCCAGTGAGGTTTCGGCCCGGATGCCGTTGTCGCTCGCGATCGGCTGGTCCATGCCGGGACCGCCGAACCAGGGCGCGATCTCGGCCGGCAGTCGCCCGTCGGCGGTGGCCGCGGCCGCGCGCTGGTGGCTCCGGAGCGCGACCTCGTCCTGGGCCTCCCGACTGATCCCGTTCTCCTTCGCCATCTTCTCCGCCGACTGGCCCATGGTCTCGCCGGTGGAGGGCTCCGCGATCGCCGGGGTCACCGGCACCAGATCGCGGGGACGGGTGCGTCCGAAGGCGGCCACGCGCCCGCCCACACTCTTGGCACGACTGGCATCCACCAGGACCCGGCTGAACCGTCGCGAATGCAGGATCGGGATGTCCGACAGGGACTCGACGCCGCCCGCCAGAATGGTGTCGGCGTGGCCCAGCGCGATCTGGTCCGCGGCGTTGTTGATCGCCTGGGCGGAGGAGGCGCAGGCTCGATTGAGGGTGTAGGCGGGGACGCTGGGCAGCAGCTGCGGAAGCAGGCTCACCTCGCGGGCCACGTTGGGCGCGAGGACCGAAGGCACCACCTGGCTGAAGATGACTTCGTCCACCTCCCTGCCTTCGATCTCGCTCCGGAAGAGCAGCTCCCGCGCGGCGTGCCGGGCGAGGGCCACGGCGGAGACGTCACGGAAGACGGTCCCGCTCTTCACGAAGGGCGTCCGCACGCCCGCGACGAGGGCAACCCGACGACCGGGCCGGGATTCCGGCATGTTGCTCCGGGTGAGAGGGGGACTTACTTCTTTACGGCCAGGACGCTCGCCACCGCGCGCCAGCGCTCGGCATCGACCGCTTCGACCACCTCGCGGCCGTGCAGCACAGTGAGCGGCGCGACCAGACGGGCCAGCTCGCCGGGGCGGAGCAGGTGATCGTCCGAGGCAGGACCCCAGCCAAGCTCGCGCTGGGTACTCAGGAACGTTTCCATCATCAGGAAGCCGCCAGGCTCGACCAGCTCGATCATCTGGGGCACCTTGGCCCGGTCAAGATAATTGAAGACGAGAACCGCATCAAAAGCGCCGAGCGGCGGCCACGGTTCGTCCAGATCCGCAGCGGTCCACTCGAGGCTCAGCCCTTGCGCCTCGGCGCGCTCGCGTCCAGCCGCCAGCCGAGCTTCGTCGCGATCGATGGCGGTGACCCGCGCGCCCAGCGCCGCGGCGGCGATGCTATGGCGACCCTCGCCGCAGGCCAGGTCCAGGACCCGCGATCCGGGGCTCACCCGATGACCATGCCACAGAAACCAGGTGCTGGGCCGAGTGGTCCGCGAGACGGGGGGCATGGTCACGAGAGACTATCCTCACAGCGTGCGACGCTCGATCGGCTCGCGGCGGAGCCGGCCGACATCCTGGTGATCGGCGGGGGCATCACCGGCGCCGGGGTCGCCCGCGACGCGGCGATGCGCGGACTCCGGACGGTGCTGGTGGACCAGAGCGATCTCGGCTCGGGCACCAGCTCGCGCTCCAGCCGCCTGGTTCACGGCGGTCTCCGGTACCTGGAGACCGGCGACCTCCGCCTGGTCCTCGAAGCCAACCGGGAGCGACGGATCCTGCTCCGCCTGGCGCCACACCTGGTCTGGCCCCTGCCGTTCGTGTTCCCATTGCATCGGGGAGACCGCTTGTCTTTCTGGCGGCTGAACGCCGGGATGTGGCTGTACGATCTCCTCGCCTTGTTCCGCAATGTGCGGATGCACAGCATGCTGGGCAAGCGCGCCGTGCTGGAGGCCGAGCCGATGATCCGGGAGCGCGGCCTCCGGGGCGGCGCGCGGTTCTACGATGCCCAGTGCGACGACGCGCGGCTGGTGATCGCCACCGCTCGCTCGGCGATGCAGCATGGCGCCCTGGTCGCCAACTACACTGGCGTGCTCGCGCTGGAGCGGACGGCGGGCCGGGTCGTCGGCGCCCAGCTGGAAGACCGGCTGACCGGCGAACGCGCCACGATCAGGGCGAGCGTGGTGGTGAACGCCACCGGACCCTGGTCCGACCGGGTCCGCACCATGGAAGATGCCGGCGCCTCCCCGCTGCTGCAGCCCACCAAGGGCGTGCACATCCTGGTGGACCGGAGTCGGCTCGACCACCGCGACGGGATCATCTTTCTGAGCCCGATCGATGGCCGGGTGCTGTTCATCCTCCCGTGGCGGGACCTCTCCTACATCGGCACCACCGATACCGACACCACCGAGTCGCCCGACAACCTCGAAGTGCTCCCGGAGGAGATGGTCTATCTCCTCCGCTCGGCCAATGCGCTGTTCCCCAATGCGCGGCTGGGGCTGGAGGACGTCCGGGTCGCCTGGGCGGGACTTCGGCCGCTGCTGGCGGACACGCAGGCCGCGTCGGCGAGCGGGCGCTCGCGGGAGCACGCGATCGTGCAGGGGGCCGGCGGGATGATCACGGTGGTGGGCGGAAAGCTCACGACCTATCGCGCCATGGCCAAGGAGGTGGTGGACCGCGCGGCGCGGGAGCTCCGCTTCCGGGAGGGACGGCCTCGCCCCACCGATGCCGATACCGACGAGGAGCCGCTGCCGGGAGGAGAGACCGATGACTTCACCGAGTTTCGGGCCCGAGGGCTGGAGCTGGGCGTGGTGCCGGAGAGTGTGGAGCATCTGATCCGGCACTACGGCACCGAGGCGGCGGGCATCTACAACGTTGGCTCCGGAGACCGCCGCCTTCTCCGCCGGCTGGTACCGCCGCACCCGGCCATCGAGGCCGAGGTGCTTCAGGCGGTGAGGCGGGAGCTGGCCCAGACGGTGGAGGACGTGATGGTCCGGCGGCTGCACCTCTACTTCGAGCACGCCGAGCGCGGGATACCTGCCGCGACCCGCGTGGCCGAGTTGATCGGGCGGGAGCGAGGCTGGGACCAGGCACGGATCACGTTCGAGGCAGCGCGCTACGTGGCGTTCGCCCGGCGGTAACGGAACCGCGCTAGGGGTTCACGGTCACCGTGCCGGACATTCCACTGCCGCCGGGGCCGCCGTGGTTGGCGCAGTAAAAAGCGAAAGTCCCCGCGCTGGTGAACGTGAAGCTGTACTCCTCCGGACCATTGGCCAGCGGCCCGCTTGGGGCGGGGTCATCGCCGTCGGGCACGACATTGTGCTGCAGGCTGCCCGAAGGCCAGTTCCACTTGACGGTCTGCCCCACCTGGATGGTCACGTCAGCTGGCTCGAAGCGATTCTCCGGGGTGGGACCGAGGACCTGGATGGTCGCGGATGGCGGGGGAGGTGGGGGGCCGGCGTCTTCGGCGGTGGCGGTGAACGTGACGGGGGAGCCGTCGGCGCCGTTCACCGCGGCTGTCGCCGTCTGGGTGCCTGGCTCGGGACCCAGGTCCCAGAGCCCGCCGGCGATGCCATCCGCTTGAGTGTTCGATGTAGGGGGCGCGACCAGTCCGCCGTCGGGCGTCGCCCAGGTTACCACCACACCCTCCTCCGGCACTCCGCCGCGGGTGACGATCACCTGGATGGGGGCCGCCAACCGGTTCCCGACCACACCGGTTTGATTGTCACCGCTGCCGCTGGTGGGCTTCGCCATGACCAGCGGATCCTCGCCGGGTGGCGGGCCGCTGCCGCCGTCTCCTCCGTCTCCGCCGCACCCTGCTACCAACGCGATCAGCACCGCACTCGGGATGAGCGATCCGCAGTTGCACATGGCCAAGCCTCCGACAGGCACGGTTTTCTTGAGACTACCACTTCCACCCAGAGCTGCAAGAACGCGACTCCACGGCGCGCTGAGCGCCGTTATCTTACTGAGGTCTCGTGGCTGGCTCCGGCGAACCGGGCCAGCTTTCCGCGTGCCCCCAACCGCCAGCGGTGAGCTTCGTGGATCCCAACGTGTTTGAAACGGCCAACGCGGGCTTCGCACAGGCCATGTACGAGGAGTTCCTCCGCGATCCGGCAGCCGTAGGTCCGGACTGGCGGCGGCTGTTCGAGAGCGGGATCGTGGGGGAGCGGCCGGCCGGGAACGGCGGACCCCGGCCCAGCCCCGCAGCCCCGCAGGCGGTCGGGCGGTCGGGCGGTCCGGTGGTCGCAGGGGTGGAACAGACAGGCGGCACGGGTCAGGGGAGCACCGGCTTGGAATCGGAGGCGACTGCCCGACCGCCGGACCGCGCGACCGACGGACCGCTTCCCCACGGAGCCAACCCGATCAAGGGCCCCGCAGCCAAGCTCGTCGCCAACATGGAGCAGAGCCTCACCGTGCCGACCGCAACCACCTTCCGGGTGGTGCCGGTGGCCACGCTGGAGGAGCGGCGGCGACGGATCAACGGGGCGCTCCAGGCAGCTGGAAAGCGCGACAAGATCTCGTTCACCCACCTGATCGCCTACGCCCTGGTACAAGCCGCCAAGCGCTACCCCGTCATGGGGCACACCCTGTACCTGCACGACGGGGTGCCCTATCGGGTGCAACCGGAGGGCATCGCGCTTGGCCTGGCCGTAGACGTCCAGCGGAAGGACGGGAGCCGGGGCCTCGTGGTGCCGGTGATCAAGCGCGCGGAGACGATGGACTTCGCCAGCTTCCACGCGGCCTATGAGGCGCTGGTGGAGAAGGCGCGCGGCAATCGGCTGATGCCGGACGATTTCACCGGGGCGACGATGTCGCTCACCAACCCCGGCGGCCTGGGTACGGCGACGTCGGTGCCTCGGCTGATGGGGGGCCAGGGGAGCATCATCGCGGTGGGCGCCATCGGCTATCCGACGGAGTTCTCCGCGGTGCCGGAGGAGCGGCTTCGCGAGTTCGGCATCAGCAAGGTCATGACCATCACCAGCACCTACGATCACCGCGTCATCCAGGGGGCGGAGTCGGGGGAGTTTCTGGGAGCGGTCGAGCACCTGCTTCAGGGCGACGAGGGGTTCTACGAGCTGATCGAGGAGAGCCTCCAGCTCTCGGCCGCCAGCTATCAGGTGGTGCGGGCGGCTCCCGGGGCCACGCGGGAAGAGGCGGCGGGTCCAGTCGCGCCCGAGATGCTGTATCACGTGGCCGCGGCCATGGCGCTGGTGAAGGCGTTCCGGATGCACGGCCACCTCGCCGCCCACCTCGACCCGCTGGGCACTGCGCCGATCGGAGACCCCGCCCTCGATCCCGGTCCCCTCGGCCTGACGCCGGAGGTCATGGCGGCGATTCCCTCCAAGGTGCTCCGCATCGCCGTGCCGGGACGCACCCTGGCGGAGTCGCTGCCTTTCCTCCAGGCCACGTACTGCGGCACCATGGCGTACGAGATCGAGCACATCGCCACCCATGAGGAGCGGGTGTGGCTCCGGGCCAAGATCGAGTCGGGCGAGTATCGCAAGCCGCTCTCGAAGGAGGAGCAACGAGCCCTGCTGCGCCGCCTCACCGAGGTGGAAGCGCTGGAGAAGTTCCTCCACAAGGCCTACCTGGGCCAGAAGCGGTTCTCCATCGAGGGCGTGGACATGCTGGTGCCGATGCTCGACCTCACCATCGAGCGCGCGGCGGGGTCGGGGGCGCGGGACGTAGTCATCGGCATGGCCCACCGTGGCCGCCTCAACGTGCTGGCCCACACCGTGGGTCGGCCGTACGAGACGATCTTCGCGGAGTTCGAGGGCGGGCGTCAGGTTGAAGGCGGTCAGCTGACGCCCGAAGGGGGAACCGGCGACGTCAAGTATCACCACGGCGCCGAGGGTGCCTACGTGACCGCTCAAGGCAAGGCGATCACAGTGTCGCTCGCGCCCAACCCGAGCCACCTGGAGTTCGTCTCTCCGGTAGTGGACGGGAGAGCCCGGGCCAAGCAGACTCAGCGGCGAGGCCGCGACGCGCACCACGACCCCAGCGCCGCGCTGCCGGTCACCATTCACGGCGACGCCGCGTTCGCCGGCCAGGGCGTGGTGGCCGAGACCCTCAACCTCGGCGCACTCAAGGGATATCGCACCGGCGGCACGCTGCACATCATCACCAACAACCAGGTCGGCTTCACCACCGACATGGAGGACGCGCGCTCGACCCGCTATGCGTCCGACCTGGCCAAGGGATTCGACGTTCCGATCATCCACGTGAACGCGGACGACCCCGAGGCGTCGCTGGCGGCGGCTCGCCTGGCCATGGCGTACCGGGAGCGGTTCCATCAGGACGTGGTGATCGATCTGGTGGGCTACCGCCGGTACGGCCACAACGAGGGCGACGAGCCGGCGTACACCCAGCCGGTGATGTACGAGCGGATCCGCTCATTGCCGCCGGTGCGGGAGACCTATGCCCGGACCCTGATCGAGGCCGGCGTCGTCACCCAGGAGGAGAGCGACCAGGCGGCCCAGCAGGCCTATCAGCGGCTGGTGGACATCCAGCAGGCGTTCAAGGCCAGCATGGGTCGGACCATCACCAAGGAGCGCGAGGTGCGGCTCAGCGGCGCCGGTCAGGAAGTGGAGACCGCGCTCGCTCCCGAGTTCATCACCTCGCTCAACGAGCAGCTCCTCACCTGGCCCGAGGGCTTCACCGTTCATCCCAAGCTGCGCAAGCAGCTGGAGCGGCGCCGGGCCGCGCTCACCGACGGCGGGATCGACTGGGCTCACGCCGAAGCGCTCTCGCTGGCCTCGCTGCTGACCGAGGGCGTGCCGGTACGGCTCACCGGCCAGGACACCGAGCGGGGGACCTTCAGCCAGCGGCACCTGGTGCTGCATGACGCGAACACCGGACAGGCCTGGGCGCCGATCCAGAAGCTTCCCGGCGCCCTGGCCCCGATCGAGCTGCACAACAGCCCCCTGTCGGAGCTGGCGACACTGGGCTTCGAGTACGGCTACAGCGCGGCCGCGTCCGAGGTGCTGGTGCTGTGGGAGGCCCAGTTCGGCGACTTCATCAACGGCGCGCAGGTGATCGTCGACCAGTTCCTCTCGGCAGGCCTGTCCAAGTGGGGGCTCACCACCCGGCTCACCCTGCTGCTGCCTCACGGGTACGAGGGGCAGGGTCCCGAGCATTCCAGCGCGCGGCTGGAGCGCTTTCTCCAGCTCGCGGCCGAGGGGAACATCCGGGTGGCCAACCCGACCACGCCGGCGCAGTACTTCCATCTGCTGCGGCGCCAGGCCCGTCGCACCCGCCAGCGTCCGCTGGTGATCATGACCCCCAAGAGCCTGCTGCGACTGCCCCAGGCCAACTCGAGGCTGGAGGAGCTGGCCGGAGGAACCTGGCATCCGGTGCTCGACGACGCTGCGTTCGAAGACGGCGCCGGACGGATCACTCGGGTGCTCCTGTGCAGCGGCAAGATCTACTACGACCTGTTGGCCGAGGCCGAGAAGATGAAGGCCGGACGGCCGGCGCTGGTCCGGCTGGAGCAGCTGTACTCGTTCCCGTGGACCGAGATGCGGGCGGTGCTGTCGCGCTACAGCAACCTGGAAGAGCTGGCCTGGGTCCAGGAGGAGCCCCGCAACATGGGCGCCTGGACGTATGTCGAACCCAAGCTCCGCGAGCTGGCGCCGGCCGGAGTCGAAGTCTCGTACCTTGGACGGCCGGAGCGGGCGAGCCCGGCGGAGGGCTATCCCGCCGCCCACGCGGCGGAACAAAGCCGGATCATTCGAGAGGCGCTGGCGACGAGCAATCGGTCCGAGCCGGTCCCGCTGCCGACGGTGGCGACTGCCGGAGAGGCCAAGGGCTGAACGTGCAAGAGGGCGGCTCGCGGGCCGCCCTCTTTCATCTGCTCCGTCGCCGAGTCTACTCTTTCGCGAGAATCGGTCGTTCCGATGCCTGCCGGGCGAGCTCCCGGAGCGGCTCCGAGAGGTGCTCTCCGTAATGCAGGAGAAAGACGCCTCGTGCCCGTCGCTGCATCAGAAACGCGACCAGAGGCGTGTCGGCCTTGGCCGCGTTGCAGTCCCTGCAGGCGAGGACCAGATTGTCGGCCCGGTCGTACGCGGTCTGGCCGCGACGGGGGCGAACGTGGTCCAGTGTGATCGCCTCGGTCGGGCTCTCGGTGCCGCAGTAGGCGCACACGGGGCCATGCTGGCTCAAGAGCCAATCGCGGTGCGACTGCATGGAGCGACCGGGGGAGCGGCGGAACGTGGGGACGGAGACTGCGGAATGTCTACGTGATCTGCGTGCCACAAAAATCCAGGTTGAAGGTTGACCGGGGGTCTGGGAGTCAGGCCCCGCGGCTGGTACCGGCGAATTCTAGCAAGATTGGCGCCAAAATGACAGCCAAGCCTGTACTTCGGCCGATTCTGGGTCTCGGGGCGGCATTCCTTGCCGGGTGCTCCAGCGAAGCGCCCGGCCGGAATGCGAACTCCCGGGGAGCGGTCGAAGCGACGGTGGACCGCTATGTGGCCGCCAGCAACGAGGGCGATGCGGAAGCCCTCACCGAACTCTATGCCGACGACGCGGTTCTGCTTCCCCCCGACCACGAGCCCATCCGGGGGAGGGAGGCGATCGGGGAGTTCTGGCGCCAGGGCACCGACACCGGCCTCGAGGTGAGCACGCTGCGCCTGGAGGTGGACGGAACCGTAGCGTATCTGATTGGGAGATATCACCTTCCGCCAACAGAAGGGGAGGAGGCCGACTCCGGCCAGTACGTCCTCTGCCTCAAGCGGCAGTCCGATGGTTCCTGGAAGCTGACCGCCGATATCTGGAACGGCAGCGGCGGCTCGGACGAGCGGGGTGCCGACGGCAATGCTCCCGGCCCGGCGATCAGCTCAGCCACGCCGCCACCGGTGCCACCGAGCTTCTGATCGCGTACGGCTCACGCAGCCCAGCCCAGCAGGAGACCTCCCCGACTCCGCTGGGCCATGGCATAGCGCGACCGGGCGGGCGCTTCGAGACCGGCGTCCCACCAAGGCACCCCTGCGCCAGGCCACCGATCCCGACCGGGCCGTGTAGCCGACTGCCTCAGGGCGCCGCGGATTTCTTCTCGAGCGGTGGAGCCTTGACGCGGTAGCGGGACTCCAGCAGGAGTCCCCAGGTAGGATTGTAGGGATGGACCTCGGTGGTGGGATGGTCCTGTCGGAACACCGGATGTTCGTCATTGACCCAGCGGAACTGCCCACCGTCCAGGTTGGACACCTGGGTGTATCCCTGCCGTTCCAGAAAGTTGGCCACCCTCGCTCCGCGGTAACCGACCGAGGAGTACAGCACGATCGCCGTATCCTTGGGAAAGCCCCGCAGCAGCCGCAGGCTGGGCCGATAGGGGTCGATGCGGGCCGCGCCGCGGAGGTGGCTTACCGCGAACTCTTCCTCGGTGCGCGCGTCCAGCAGCACCGGCTGGGCTCGAGCGGCATCGGCCCGCCACTCGACCAGCTCGGCTCCGGTGACCCACTTGCCGTTGGGGAACTTGCGGTCGGTCATTCGCCGAATCGCGTCGAACGCGATGGAGCGGCCGGCGAAGAGGGCGACCCCGGCTCCCAGCAACAGCGGAATCACCAGCAGCCCGAGCACCAGCCACAGCAGTCGACGACCCCTGGAACGGCCCCGGCCCCACCGCCCGGTGGACTCGTCCTCATCGTCGTAGTAGAGGTTGTCGTCCGGCTCCTGACGACGTCTCACGCGCACCTCCGGCAGGGTTCGTCCCTCAACCTAATGCCGCCACCTGCGACGACCAGACCGCCGTCGGTTACCAGGAGCCCGCTGGCGCGGGCGGCCAAACCCGGACAACATAGGGGCTTTCCAACGGACGCCGGTCTCCTCAGCAGGAGGTACTACATCGATGCGAAGCTTGTTTCCACTCCACCCCAATGCCGGGCTCCTGATTCTGCGCCTGGTGCTGGGGATCATCATGTTGTATCACGGTTGGCCCAAGCTCACCAATCTCGGCGGCACCATCGAAGGGTTCAGCGGAATGGGCATCCCGCTGCCCGCGCTGGCAGCCGTCTTCGCCACGGTGGCGGAGATCGTGGGCGGGCTGCTGATTCTCATCGGGGCCTTCACCGACATCGCCGGGCTGCTGTTCGCGATCGACATGCTGGGCGCCATCATCTTCGTTCACGCCAAGAACGGATTTTCTGCGGCCAACGGCGGCGTCGAGTTTCCGCTGGCCCTCCTGGCAATGGCCCTGACGGTGGCCCTGGTCGGGCCGGGCCAGTACTCCGTTGGAGGGCGAGCGCCGGCCCGGTGATCGGCAGGTGTCATCGATGAACGAGACGTGTCACGATGACTGCGAGGTGTCAGCGGCGCGCTCAGGGTGACATTGCTCGTGCCGCTGCCCACCCGCCTCCCCGCCGATTAGCTTTCCCGCTCCGCCGTCTCCCGGGTCACGCGCTGGAAAGGAGCCAGGTCTGACCGCAGAGAGTATTCGAACCCGGTCCTCCCGCTCCAGCGGTGGCGTCCCCCTCCGTGACTCCGACATAGCTGACGCAGAGCTGGCCTGGCGCAGCATCAACGCGATTCGCGCCCTCGCCATGGACGCCGTGGAGGCGGCTCAGTCGGGACATCCGGGCACGCCGATGGCGCTCGCGCCGGCGGCCTACATCCTGTGGACCCGCCATCTGCGGTACCATCCGGCGCGTCCCGATTGGCCCGACCGCGATCGCTTCGTGCTCTCCTGCGGCCATGCGTCGATGCTGCTGTACGCCCTCCTCCACCTGAGCGGGTACGACCTCGCTCTGGAGGAGATCAAGTCCTTCCGGCAGTGGGGATCGCGTACCCCGGGGCACCCCGAGCGCGGCCATACACCCGGCGTCGAGACGACGACCGGTCCGTTGGGACAGGGCTTCGCCAACGCGGTCGGAATGGCGATCACCGAGCGCTTTCTGGCCGACCACTTCAATCGCCCGGGCCACCGGGTGGTGGACCATCGGGTCTGGGCATTCGCCAGCGACGGCGACCTCATGGAGGGGGTCGCCAGCGAGGCCGCCTCACTGGCCGGACACCTTCGGCTGGGCAAGCTCAACGTCATCTACGACGACAACCACATCACCATCGACGGCGACACCGCCCTCACCTTCTCCGAGGACGTGCAGCGCCGCTTCGAGGGCTACGGCTGGCACGTGGTCCGGGTGGGCGACGGCAACGACCTCGCGGGCATCGCCGCGGCGCTGGACGCGGCCCGGGCCGAGAGCAGCCGCCCCACCCTCGTCATTCTCCGCACCTACATCGCCGACCCGGCACCCACCAAGCGCAATTCGGCGGAAGCGCACGGCGCGCCGCTGGGCGCGGACGAAGTGCGCCGGACCAAGGAGATCATGGGTTGGCCCGCCGAGCCGGCGTTCGTGGTCCCCGACGACGCGCTGGCCCACTGGCGGCGCGCATTGGACCGGGGCGAAGCCCTGGAGGCGGAGTGGCAGGAGCGCTGGACCCGGTACGCGGCGGATCACCCCGATCTGGCGGCGGAATTTCACCGCTGGATGGCGGGCGACCTGCCGGAAGGGTGGGATCGCGCGCTCCCCACCCTCACCTCGGGAGGCGGACCGCTGGCGACCCGCCAGGCCTCCGGCCTCGCGCTTCAGGCGATCGCCGCCGCGGTGCCGAACCTGGTCGGGGGCTCGGCCGATCTCGGCGGCAGCACCGGGACCACGCTCAAGCAGGGCGGCAGCTTCGGCCCCACCTCCTCGGGCCGGCAATTTCACTGGGGCGTACGGGAGCACGGCATGGGCGCGATCCTCAACGGGATCGCCGCCCACGGCGGACTCAGGCCTTTCGGCAGCACCTTCCTGGTCTTCTCGGATTACATGAAGCCGGCCATCCGACTGGCGGCCATCATGCGGCTTCCGGTGATCTACATCGGCACCCACGACTCCATCGGGCTGGGCGAGGACGGCCCCACTCATCAGCCGGTCGAGCACCTCGCCATGCTGCGGGCCATTCCCAACCTGGTGGTCCTCCGCCCCGGCGACGCCGCCGAGGCCGTGGAGGCCTGGCGCGTGGCGATGATGCGGCACAACGGTCCCACCCTGCTGGTGCTGTCACGCCAGAAGCTCCCGGTGCTCGAGCGTCCTCCGCTGGGCTCGGCCGAAGGCGTGAGCCGCGGCGGGTACATCCTGCTGGATCCTCCCGGCGGCGTGCCCCAGGCCATCCTGATCGCGACGGGCTCCGAGCTGCACGTGGCATTGGCGGCGGCGCGTCTGCTCCAGGCCGACCGGGTCAAGGTGCGGGTGGTCTCGCTGCCATCGTGGGAGCTGTTCGCGTCGCAGCCCGAAGCCTACCGGAACGAGGTGTTGCCGCCCTCGATTCGGGCGCGGCTGGGCATCGAGGCCGGCTCGGCCTTCGGGTGGCAGCGTTGGATCACCGACGATGGGGCGATGCTGGCCATGGACGGCTTCGGGGCGTCCGCGCCGGGCGAGCGGCTGTTCCAGGAATTCAAGTTCACGCCCGAGCGGGCGGCCGAGATGCTGCGCCAGCTGCTGGCGCGGCGTCATGCACCGGGCAGGAGCGAAGGGTCATGAACCCGTTGGTGCGCCTGGGCGAGCTGGGACAGAGTCCCTGGTACGACTACATCACTCGCGAGCTGGTGGCCTCCGGTGAGCTGGCGCGATTGATCGAGGAAGACGGGCTCCGCGGCATGACCTCGAACCCCACGATCTTCGAGAAGGCGATCGTGGGGAGCCGATCCTACGACGACGATATCCGCCGGCTGAGCCGGCTCAGCCGGACCCCGGCCGAGATCTTCGAATCCCTCGCGGTGACGGACGTGCGGGCGGCCTGCGACGCGTTCGCCGACCTCCACCGGCGCACCGGCGGGCTCGACGGACAGGTCTCCCTCGAGGTGTCGCCCATGCTGGCCAACGACACGGCGGGCAGCCTGCACGAGGCCGAGCGGCTCTGGGCGGCGGTGGACCGACCCAATGCGATGATCAAGATCCCCGGCACCGAAGCGGGGCTTCCCGCGATCACCCAGTGCATCGCCGCCGGGATCAGCGTGAACGTCACCTTGCTGTTCGCGGTGGAGCGCTACGCCGCGGTCATCGAGGCCTTTCTCTCCGGCATGGAGCAGCGATTGGATCGCGGATTGCCCCTCGAGCCGGTGGCCTCGGTGGCCAGCTTCTTCGTGAGCCGGGTGGACAGCAAGGTGGACCCGCTGCTGGATCGGGCCGGCGCCAGCGAGCCGTCTCCGCTCCGGGGCCAGATCGCCATCGCGAACGCGGCGGCGGCCTACCGGCTCTTCGAGTGGTCGCTCGGCACTCCCCGGTGGGACCGGCTGGCCAAGGCCGGCGCCCGGCCGCAGCGCCCGCTGTGGGCCTCCACCAGCACCAAGGACCCGCGCTACTGGGACACCCACTACGTGGAGGCGCTGGTCGCTCCCCGCACCGTCAACACGCTCCCGCCCGAGACGTTCGCGGCCTACCGCGATCACGGCCGCCCGGCCGTGCGGATCCGCGAGGCCATCGCCAAGGCCCCGGCCCAGATGAAGACGCTGGCCGCGGCCGGCATCGACCTGGTGGCGATCACCCGCGAGCTGGAGGAGGAGGGCGTCGCGAAGTTCGCCGCATCGTACCAGTCCCTGCTCTCCGGCATCGAGGCCAAGGCGGGCGAGCTGGTCGGTCGCTGAGTGACGACCATGTGGCGCGCCATCCGCAAGCTGACGCTGACCCACTGGATCTTCGTCGGCATGGCCGTGGGGATCCTGGTGGGGTGGGTGGACAACACCCGGCCCGACCAGGATTTCGCGCCGGTGCTCAAGCCGCTCTCCACCATCTTCCTCCGGATGATCAAGTCCATCGTCGCCCCACTCATCTTCGGGACGCTGGTGATGGGCATCGCGGGCCACGGCGACGATCTGAAGCGCATCGGGCGGCTGGCGATCAAGTCGCTCGCCTACTTCTGGGTCATGACCACGATCGCCCTGGCGATCGGCCTCCTGGCGGGCAACCTGACCCGCCCGGGCGAGGGCGTGAGGCTCCCGCCTCCGGATCCCAATGCCCCGGCCGCGCAGGGCGCGATGACCTTCGGAAGCTTCCTGGAGCACGTGGTGCCCAGCAGCTTCTTCGAGGCCGCCGCCAAGAACGAGGTGCTCCAGGTGGTGTTCTGGAGCGCGCTCTTCGCCATCGCGCTGACCCGGGTGAAGGGCCGCCCCAAGGAGGCCATCCTCGCCTTCGCCGAAGGCGTGGCGGAGGTGATGTTCAAGTTCGTCGCCATCATCATGCGCTACGCGCCGATCGGCATCGGCGCCGCGATGGCGGTGACGGTGGGGCACAGCGGGATCGACGTCGTGGTGAACCTGGGGAAGCTGGTCCTGACGCTGTACGGGGCGCTGGTGCTCTTCCTGCTGGTGGCGCTGGTGCCCGCCGCGGTGCTCGCGCGGGTGCCCATCGGGGCCTTTGCGCGCCAGGTGAAGGACCCCGCGGTCATCGCCTTCACCACCACCAGCTCCGACGCGGCCCTGCCCATCGCGATGCAGCGGATGATCGAGTTCGGCGTGCCCCGCCGGATCGTCGCGTTCGTGATTCCGACCGGATACTCCTTCAACCTGGACGGCTCCACGCTCTACCTCGGCGTCGCCTCCCTCTTCGTGGCGCAGGCCGCGGGCGTGGAGATGAGTCTCGCCACCCAGCTGCTGATGATGCTGACGCTGTTGGTCACCAGTAAGGGAGTCGCCGGGGTGCCCCGGGCCTCGCTGGTGGTGCTGGCCGGTACCCTTTCCAGCTTCGGGCTTCCGCTCGAGGGTGTGGCCGTGATCCTCGGGGTGGACGAGCTGATGGACATGGCCCGCACCACCGTGAACGTGGTGGGCAACTGTCTGGCGGCCGCCGTGGTGGCCCGCTGGGAGGGGGAGCTGGGCCCGGTCGGCGTCGCCGCGTCTCCCGCCCTGGCGCACGCACCCGCGGCGGAATCCGTTCAGCGAACCGGCACCTGACCATGCATCCGATCCCTTCTCCCGGCGCGGCGGCGATGCTGGTCGTAGCCTGCCTGTGCTCAGCCCCGGCCTTGGCCCAGCAGAAGGCCGCCCCTGCGGCGGCCCCCGCGCGCTCGGCACCGCTGGCCAACCTCCGCTACGAGGTGACCTTCGACTCGGCCAACGCGGTCCGGCGGCAGATACGGGTGGCTCTCACCTTCGATGTCGGCGGGCCGGGGCAGGTGCTCCTGTCGCTGCCGGCCTGGACCCCCGGGGCATACGAGCTCGGCAACTTCGCCCGGTTCGTCCTGCGATTCTCCGCCGCGGCCGGGGCCAAGGCGCTCGACTGGGACAAGCTGGACTACGATACCTGGCGGATCGATCCGGCCGGCGCGCGGAGCATGACCGTGCGCTTCGACTACCGGGCCGATTCCCTGGACAATGCCCTTGCCTGGAGCCGGCCCGATTTTGCGTTCTTCAACGGAACCAACCTGTTCCTCTATCCTGAGGGTCGCGGGTACGGCTTCCCCGCCACCGTGACGGTGAAGACCCAGCCCGGGTGGCAGGTAGCGACCGGGATGCAGCCCTCGACCAGCCCCGGCTCGTACCAGGAAGCGAACTATCACGACCTGGTGGACAAGCCGTTCTTCGTGGGCCGGTTCGATCTCGACAGCTCCCAAGTCGAGGGCAAGTGGAATCGCCTGGCGACCTATCCCGCCGGCGCGATGACCGGCCCCGCGCGGGCGCTGATCTGGGACCAGATTTCCAAGACGGTGCCCCGGATGGCGGCGGTGTTCCAGGAGACGCCCTGGCAGACCTACACCACCTTGATGGTCTTCACTCAGGAGACCGGCGGGGGAAGTGCGCTGGAGCACACCAACTCTCACCTCGGGATCTACAATCCGGGCTTCATCGGCATCCCGCTCCTCGCATCCATCACCGATCACGAGATCTTCCACGGCTGGAACGTGAAGCGTCTTCGCCCCGCGGACCTCTGGCCATACGACTACTCCCGTCCTCAGGAGACCACGTGGCTGTGGGTGAGCGAGGGCATCACCGACTACTACGCCGACCTCGCCCTGGTCCGAGGCGGAGTGGTGGATTCCGCCACGTTCTTCGGACTCACCGCCCAGAAGATGGCACAGGTGGCCTCGCAGCCGGTCACCGCGCTGGAGGATGCGTCGCTTTCCACCTGGATCGATCCGGTCGATGGAAGCCGGTACCAGTACTACCCCAAGGGGTCGCTGGCCGGATTCATGCTGGACGTGCTGATTCGGGATGGGAGCGACAATCGCCGGTCGCTGGACGATGTCCTGCGCGAGCTCTACCGCTCGGCGTACAAGAAGGGGCGCGGCTTCACCGCGGCGGACTGGTGGCCCGCGGTGAGCCGCGCCGCGGGCGGACGCTCGTTCACCGAGTTCATCGCCAGGTATATCGATGGTCGCGACCCGTTCCCCTGGAGCGACGTGTTGCCGCGGGCAGGACTGCGCCAGGTGGCGGACACGGTCCGCGAGCCCAGAGTCGGCATCGCTTCGGCACAGGACTCCTCCGGTGCGATCGTGGTCCAGGAGGTGCAGCCCGGCGGGGTGGCCCAGGAAGCGGGTGTGAAGGCGGGCGATCAACTGCTGGCACTGGGCGATATCGAGATCCTGGATCCGGACTTCGGCAAGGCTTTCCGGGCGCGCTTCGGCAAAAACGAGGGCGACAGTCTGCCGATTCGGGTGAAGCGCGGCAAGGACACCCTCACCCTGCACGGCGTGGTGAGGCTGAACGCCAGGGTGGAGTCGAGGCTGGAGGCCGATCCCAACGCGAGTGCGAAGGCGGTGCGAATCCGGCATGGAATCCTGACCGGGGCGGTGGAAAAAACGTAAAAGCGTGGAGAAAGGCGCTTCACGCTTCACGCTCCGCAAACAGCGATTCCAGCTCTCCCGCCGACATCCGTTCCGGGCTGTCCAGCAGCCCCGTCAGCCACGCCGCACGGCCCAGCACAGTCTGCGGCGTCGCCCCCGCCGCCCGTAGCTCGCCGATACCCGTGTCTCCGCTCGACTTGCTCAGCTTGGCGCCGTCCGGCTTGCGGATCAGCGGATGGTGGAGAAAGACCGGCGGCTGCTCGCGCCCCAGCATGCCCGCCAAGCGGATCTGGCGTCCGGTCGAGGAGAGCAGGTCTTCCCCCCGTATCACCAGATCCACCGCGTGCCGCAGGTCGTCCACCACCACCGCGAACTGGTAGGTCCAGTTGCCGGTCCGATCCCGCAGCAGCAGGTCGCCGCACTGCTCCGCCGGCGATTGGGTCATGGCGCCCAGCAGCGCGTCGGTGAATGGCACCGCACCCGGTTCCATCACCACGCGAATACCCCTTCCATCCTCCAAGGGAAGCTCACGCCCGCGGCATCGGCCGGGATACCGGGTCTCCTGGTCGGCCGCGTCTCCGGCCTCGGCGGCGATCCCTTTTCGGGAGCAATCGCAGCCGTACACCCGACCCGAGCGCGCCAGCGTCGCCAGCGCCGCGCGGTACAGCTCGCCGCAGTCGCTCTGCCGGTAGCTGGAAGGTCCACGGAGCTCGGCCGCTCCGACATGGGGAGCCAGGCCGAGCCATTCGAGATCGTCCAGGATGGCGCGCTCGTACTCCGGCCGCGAGCGGCCCCGGTCGTGGTCTTCCATTCGGAGCAGCACCCGGCCGCCCAGTGCCCGCGCGATGCCCCAGACGTAAATGGCGTTTGCCACGTGGCCGAGATGAAGAAAGCCGGTGGGGCTGGGAGCGAATCGGGTGATGGGTCTGGCGGGAAGCCGGGCGCGCAATGCGGTCAGATCGAATGACGGCATGCGCAAAGATCACCAGGTCGAGCGGTCTTGCGCGACATCTGCCCGCCGCGTACCCCTACATCAGGCGTCGTCCACGCGGGAGAGGATTCCGGTCCAGGTGGAGTCTCGAGGCCGGCCGCCGCGGAACTCGAAGTGATCGTCCACCAGGACGCGGGTGGTGAACTCCCACGCTCCCTGGTCCCGCAGCCGGTAGCGCAGCACCTGGGGGACGAGCTCCGCCGCCACGTACCAGACATCCGGTTGGACGCCGGGATAGAGATCGGCCCACTCGGGCCGCAGTCGAGCTTCGCGAGCAGCCATTCCACCCCTCGAGGGAGGTTCGCTGCCACGTTCGGTCGGAGGCAGGCTGACTGGCTAGGGCGCAGGTCACACGAGAGCCGGTGACGATGTCCATCACGAAGGTCATCATCAGCAGCCTGGCGGACTTGATCGCCAAGGTCACACCCCCGAGCCCCGACCCCGAGTCAGGGCGGCGGCGTGACAGCGGGGTGTATCGCGGGGCGGCGGATGCCTCCTGGCCGCTGCTCACCAGCCTCGACACCCTGGGCGGAGTGGAGCCGCCGCACGGCAAGGCCGACCTCGAAGAGCACATACTTCGCAACTTCATCCGCTACTCCCGGCCGCTCTTCGACACGCCCCCGAACAATGACTGGGAGGTGCTGATCGCGGCCCAGCACCACGGCCTTCCCACCAGGCTGCTGGACTGGACCTATTCACCCATGGTAGCGGCTCACTTTGCCACGGTCGGCGGTGAGCCCGGCGTGGACCGCGCCGTGTGGCGGCTGGACTGGAAGGCAGTGCACCGGTTCTTCCGGTTGCCCGCCCGGGCGCTGTTGACTCAGGACCTGGAGGGAGTTTTCGGGCAGGATCGGGCCTTCACACCGTGGGCCCTGTTCGACGCAAGGACTCGCGAGCGGCAGTTCGCCTGCATGATCGAGCCGCCCTCGCTCGACGCGCGCATCGCCAGCCAGGCGGCGACGTTCACGCTCTGCTCCGACAACCGCCAGTCGTTCGACTCGTTTCTGGAGGGGATCGGCCTCAGGTCGGCGCTGACGCTCTTCGTGATTCCGGCCGGGGACGTGAGCCACCTGCGCGACCAGCTCGATCTGGTGAGCGTGGACGAGCGGCGGCTCTTCCCCGACCTGGACGGTCTCGCCGGCTATCTCAGGCGCTATTACTCCTGAACGCCGGGTCCCGAGCCGCGACCGGCCAGACGGGCCGCGGCCCGCTGATCCAGATCGCCAACCCGGGTCAGGAGATACTCGAAGTCGCCCCGCGGCGCCGAGATGAAGCTGAGATTCACGAAGTCATCCGGCACCCAGGAGCCGGTGGTGGCGCGATCGGAGATCTCCACCTCCCAGCGGGATCCGTCCTCGAGAATCAGGTACCGCCCGTCGTCCTCCACGGCGCGGATGTAGAGACCGACCGGCCGGGGCACCCGGCCGCAGAGGGCGTCGGAATCACAGGCCGCGAGCGCGGCCGGCACTGAGGACTGAGCCGCCAGGGGCGCGCTCAGCGTCAGGGCGAAGGCGATCGGCAGATAGCGGGCGAACATGGTATCTCCAGGGTCGGGGGCCTTGGGATACAATACACCCAAAATTGAAGGTCCGCCGGAGCTCAACTGGCCGGCCGGGGCTTCCGCCCCAGCCAGGCATCCCGGAGCCTCAGTTGGGCCGGGGTAGCGGCTGAGTCGATCTGGAACCGGATCGGCGTGCCATCCGGGCTCTCCACCAGCCTGATACCCAACTTCCCGTAGTATTCCGCGATCGGAAGTCGTTGAGAATCCCAGATGTAGCGATCGAAGAAGTCACGGATCTCGGGGTAGGTCACGGCAACCACGGTGTCCACGAAAGTGGACTCGGGGAACGCGCGGCGCTTGCCGAACTTCCGGGTGAGGTCCGCGATCACGTCCTGCAGCCCGCGGGTGCCGTCCGACAGCTCCAGCAGCCTGATGTCCAGCAGCCCGATCGTGAGGGCTCCCCGCATGTAGATGTTGCCGTACTGGATCTGACCCGAGTCGCTGTAGGACGTCAGCGCCAGCTCGCGGAGACTGTAGGTGGAATCGTACTTGGCCCGGTCGATCTGCATCTTCTGGATGATCTTCTTCAGGTACTCCTCGGGACTCTTGAGTCCCGCGCGAAGCTGCATCGCATGCGCTGCCCACTCGGTGGTGGCTTCGTACAGCCAGAGGTGCTGTGAGGGCACCGGCGTCACGAAGTTGAAGTGCTCGATGATCTCGCTGTGGATGTTGAGCGGGGTCACGATGTGAAAGAACTCGTGCGCCGCGATGTCGGTGACGAACTGGCCTACCGAATCGGTAAACTCGCCCTCGGCCAGGACGTACTCCGAGCTGAGCGAGTGCTCCCAGGCTCCCGCGGGCTTGTCTTCGAAGTGATAGAGAAAGGTGTAGCGGTCTACCGGCAGCTTGCCCAGGAAGCGGCCCGCGGCCTGGAGCATGTCGTCCATCGCGCCGAGCAGCTGCGCCGACTTGATCTTGTCGGTCTTGGAATAGGTGAAGATTTCCACCGGAACACCGGTCACGCTGGTCCTGGCTTCGCTCAACCGGCCGAGCAGGATCGGGGAATCCACCAGTTGATCGTAGTCTTCAGCCAGGTAAGCGCCACCCCGATCACGCCCGAGTGCGGTGCCCACCTTCCAGCTCGCCGGGTATTTGATCCGAAGCCGGATCGGCCGCGCCTGCATCCCGGTGGGATACCCGATGACCGCGTGCGGATTGATCAGCACATGATCGCGCTCGATGGAAGTGCCGCACATGAGGTAGATCTGGTGCTGGTCCACCGGCGTGTCCCAGGTCTCCGCGACCGTGTAGCGGATGGTGCGGACCCGGGACGCATCGCCCAGTTTCCATTGGTTGACCGACAGCTGCTCGACCGGTACCGGGCTGCCCGCCGCGTCGAAGGCCTCGAAGCTTCGCACGTACCGGCCGATGTCCATCACCTGATATGTGCCCGGCGCCGTCGCGGCGAACTGGTAGACCGCGTTTTCCGCGGTGAGCCCGCTGACCCAGGCCGTGACCCTGAACTGGTCGTCGGCTCGGCGGGTCACATCGATCGCGTAACCGAGAGGCGACGCCGGTTCGGCCGTGGCGATTCCGAGAACCAGAGCCAGAGTAGGGAGCACGATGATCGCCATTGAACTTCCCGTGAAGAGGTTGCTGACCGTACCGCCTCTCGGCGGGCGTGTCTAGGGGGACGGCGAGAGCGGGCATCGAGTTTCATTCTGTTTTCATCGGGAAACGCTGGCCGTCCGGAAGGGTAACTCCTAGATTGGCCTACTCGCCGTGGTCTCGTGCATCCGGGTCATGGCTCCTTCGCTGCGCTCAGGATGACAGACGACTTCGGCATGCTCAATATTCCGATTGCTCTCATAGCACCTCCCACCCTGCTCTGTCTCGTTCTCGCTGCCGTCAGCTGTGCCGCTCCCCCGTCCGGTGGCACGGGCCCGGCCTCGGTCTCCGCCCGCAGCGCGCGTCTTCCCGATTCGCTCCTCGCGCTCATGACGCTGGAGGAAAAGATCGGACAGCTCACCATGGCGCCCGCCGAGTGGGGGCAGACCGGGCCGCAGGCGTCCGCCGGCGGGGACGCGCCGGTGCGGGAAGGCCGGATCGGGGCGTTCCTCAACTTCTGGGGGGCCGCGGCCACGTTGCGGATGCAGCGGGTGGCGGTGGAGCAATCCCGGCTTCACATCCCACTGCTGTTCTCCCACGACGTGATCCACGGATGGCGCACCATCTTTCCCGTCCCCCTGGCCGAGGCGGCGAGCTTCGACACCGTGGCGGTCGAGGGAGCCGCACGCATCGCGGCGATCGAGGCGTCGGCGCACGGCGTGCGCTGGACCTTCGCGCCGATGGTGGACATCGCGCGCGACGCCCGCTGGGGCCGGGTCGTGGAAGGCGCCGGGGAGGATCCCTTTCTCGGCACGGCCATGGCCGCGGCCCAGGTGCGAGGCTTCCAGGGCCGCGACCTCGCGGCCCCCAACACGATCATGGCGACCGCCAAGCACTTCGCGGCCTACGGCGCTGCCGAGGCGGGGCGGGACTACAACCCGGCGGACGTCTCCGAGCGCACCATGTGGGAGGTCTACCTGCCGCCCTTCGAGGCGGCGGTGCGCGCGGGCGCCGGCTCGATCATGGCGGCGTTCAACGAGATCGGCGGCACCCCGGCGCACGCCAGCGAGTGGCTCCTGGACGAGGTGCTGCGGGACGGCTGGGGGTTCCGCGGGCTGGTGGTGAGTGACTGGACCGGTGTGGAGGAGCTGCTCAAGCACGGTGTCGCCGCCGACCGGGCGGAGGCGGCGGCCCGGGCACTCCGGGCCGGTGTGGACGTCGAGATGTCGAGCACCACGTACACCGACCTGGTTCCCCGGGTGCGCGACGGCTCGTTTCCCGAGGCCGTGGTTGATTCGGCCGTGATGCGAGTGCTGCGGGCCAAGCTGGCGCTCGGCCTGTTCGACGATCCCTACCGCTACAGTGATACCACCCGCGAGCGGCAGGTGACGCTCACCGCGGGGCACCGAGCGGCCGCCCGAGCCCTGGCGCGCAAGGCGATCGTCCTCCTGAAGAACGACCCGGCCGGCTCCGCTCCTACGCTGCCACTCCGCAAGGACCTGCGCTCGATCGCCGTCATCGGCCCGCTGGCCGACGACGCGCGTTCCGCGCTGGGCTCCTGGGCCGGCACCGGCAAGCCGGAGGACGCCGTCACCTTGCTGGAAGGCATTCGTCGCGCCGTTCCCAGGGCTCGGGTGCTGCACGCCCGGGGGGCTCCGGTGGACACCGCCGATACCAGCGGCTTCGCCGAAGCGGAGCGCCTGGCGCGAGAGGCGGACGCCGTCCTCCTGGTTGTGGGTGAGCGGGAGGACATGAGCGCCGAGGCCGCGAGCCGCGCCTCGATCGAGCTGCCGGGCTCCCAGGAGGCACTGGCGCAGGTGGTGACCCGAGCCGCCCGCGCCGCGGACCCGGCCAAGCCGGTCGTCGCGCTGCTCATGAACGGGCGCCCGCTCGCGATCCCGTGGCTGGCCGATAGCGTGCCCGCCGTCGTGGAGACCTGGTTCCTGGGCGTGGAGCACGGGCACGCCGTGGCCGACGTGCTCTTCGGAGACCACAATCCGTCCGGGCGACTTCCGGTGACCCTGCCGCGAGCGACCGGCCAGGTGCCCATCTACTACAGCGCCAAGCCGACCGGCCGCCCGCCGGACCCGAAGGAGAAGTACACCTCCAAGTATCTGGACGTCCACTGGACGCCGCAGTGGCCCTTCGGCCATGGACTGAGCTACACCACGTTCGGGTACAGCGACCTTCGACTCTCGGCCGACAGCATTCGCGCAGGCGACAGTCTGGCGGTAACCGTGTCGGTCCGCAATACCGGGTCGCGCCCAGGCGAGGAAGTGGTCCAGCTCTACATCCGTGACGACGCCGCGAGTGTCACCCGGCCGCTGCGGTCGCTCAAGGGCTTCGCCCGGTTCGGGCTGCGTCCCGGCGAGTCGCGGGAGGTGCGGCTTACGCTTCGCCCGGGCGACCTCTCGCTTTACGACCTGAGCATGCGCCGGGTGGTGGAGCCGGGTGGGTTTACCGTTTTCGTCGGCGGCAGCTCCGGAGGTGGCCTGGAAGGTCACTTCAGAGTCGTCGGCGACACCCTGGTGCTCGCTCCTCCACCGCCGAGGCTTCGATGATCCAAACCGGTCTGGAAACCGCGCCGGTCGCCCAGCTCTCGCCGATCGACTACACCGTCATGGCGTTGTACTTCGCCGCGGTCCTCGGCGTCGGCTGGGGGTTGCGGCGGCTCACGCGCACCAGCACCGACTTCTTCCTGTCGGGCCGCTCGCTGCCGACCTGGATCACCGGCCTGGCGTTCATCTCGGCCAACCTCGGCGCCCAGGAGGTGATCGGGATGGGCGCCTCGGGCGCCAAGTACGGGATAGCGACCAGCCACTTTTACTGGGTTGGGGCCATCCCGGCGATGGTCTTCGTGGGGCTGTTCATGATGCCGTTCTACTACGGCTCGCGCGCGCGATCGGTCCCCGAGTACCTCCGGCTCCGGTTCGACGAGAAGACCCGGACGCTGAACGCGGTCTCCTTCGCCGTGATGACGATCTTCTCCTCGGGCGTGTCGATGTACGCCATGGGGAAGCTGCTCAATCTGCTGCTGGGATGGAGCTTCGACGTCAGCGTCTGGGTGTCGGCGGTCATCGTGCTCGCCTACATCCTGCTGGGTGGGCTCACCAGCGCGATCTACAACGAGGTGCTCCAGTTCTTCCTGATCGTGTTCGGGTTCATTCCGCTGGTTGCGCTGGGGCTGTACGCGGTGGGCGGATGGGACATGCTCTCGGCGCGGCTGGAGGAGGTCGCGGCGGGCCGCGGTCTCCCCTCCGGCGCCTACACCCACACCTGGTCGAATATGGGAGACGCCACCCAGAACCCTATCGGCGTGGAGTGGTTCGGCCTGGTGATGGGACTCGGGTTCGTGCTGTCGTTCGGCTACTGGTGCACCGACTTCCTGGTGGTGCAGCGGGCCATGGCGGCTGACTCGATGACGGCTGCTCGCCGTACGCCACTGGTCGCGGCCGTACCGAAGATGCTGTTCCCCTTCCTGGTGATCCTCCCGGGCATGATCGCACTGGTGCTGGGAGCCGGCGACGGTGGCACGGCCGGGCAGGGGCTGATCCCGGCCAAGCTGGCAGCCGACGGCTCACCGCTGCTGGACGGGGCCGGACGGGTGGTGCTGGACTACGACCTGGCCACGCCGATGATGCTGGTGCGCCTCTTTCCCGCCGGGATGCTGGGGCTGGGACTCACGGCGCTGATGGCGTCCTTCATGTCGGGCATGGCGGGGAACGTCACCGCGTTCAACACGGTCTGGACCTACGACATTTACCAGAGCCATATCCGGCGCGGCGCGTCGGATGCGCACTACCTGTGGATGGGCAGGGTCGCTACGGTCGCGGGGATCGCGCTCGCGGTGGCGGCCGCCTACGTGGCCGGCGCGTTCAACAACATCATGGATCTGCTCCAGCTGGTGTTCGCCTTCGTGAACGCGCCGCTCTTCGCCACTTTCGCGCTCGGAATGTTCTGGGCCCGGAGCACGGGGCACGGCGCATTCGTCGGGCTGGTGGGCGGGACGCTCGCCGCGGCGATGCATCATGGGCTCACGCTACCGGCCGGAATGGAGCCGGGGATCAAGGGTGGGTTCTTCGGCCTGATGCACACTTACCCCAGCGAGCTGGCACAGACGTTCTGGACGGCGATCGTCGCGTGGGTCACCTGCTTCGTCGTGACCATTCTGGTGAGTCTGGTCACTCGCCCGCGGCCGGCCGAGGAGTTGCGAGGACTGGTGTACTCGCTCACCCCCCGGCCCAGCGACGAGGACCTGCCATTCCGTTCCCGGCCCTGGGTCCTGGCGGTGGTAGTGCTGGCGCTCACTTTCGCCTTGAACCTGGTGTTCTTCTAGGAGGCAGCGATGACCTCGATGATGAGCTTCGACATCCGGCTGCCCATCGGGGGCCTGTTCACCGTGCTGGGGCTGATCATCGGCGGCTACGGCCTCGCCACGGCCTCCAATCCCGCTCATTACGAGTCCTCGCAGGGCGTTAACATCAATCTGTGGTGGGGACTGGTGATGCTGCTGTTCGGCGTGCTGCTGCTGGCCGCGGCGGGGCGCAGCCGGCGCGCGGCGACGGCGCGGCCGGCGCGGGAGTCGGCGGCGGGAGCGGCGACGGAAGAACGGGAAAAGCGGCTGGGACTAGAGAGAGAACGGAAGAGAGAGTAGCGGGTAGCGCGCAAGAATTACCTCATCCCGAGAGAAGCGAGGGACCTACTCGGTCAGCTTCGGTAGCTGGCGCAGCAGGTCCCTCGCCTCGCTCGGGATGAAGTAGATCTACTCCATGCGAACCACTGCACTCGGCCGAGATACCCCGACCTCGTCGAAGGCTTCGATGGCGAAGTAGTACTCCTGTCCCATATTAAGCGCGCGGATCTCCAGCTCGGCCTTCCGATCGGCGAAGACCTGATAGGTCTGGTACAGCTTGTCCGGCTTGATGCCCCACAGGATGTTGTATCCCACCACCCCCCGCACCGGCCGCCAGGTCACGAATCCGTTCCGTGCGTCGCTGTCCCTGCGTACTGCGAGCTTCCGCGGCGTGACCGGCGGACGGCCATCCTTCTTCCCGAATAGCCGCAGGTCTCCGATCGCCAGGTTCGGCGTGCTCACGTGCACGTGCTCGTACCGGACGAACCGGGTGCGCACCGGCTGAGGCAGCTCGATGTAGGCATTGGCGCGGTCCCGACGTTCCTCGCTCAAGTCTGCCAGGGGCTCCCACCGTTCACCGTCGATGGAGTGCTGCAGCCTGAATCGGGTGTATACAGTCGAATCACTGGCGAAAATGTCGGACTGAAAGTCCACGTAATTCACCTGGACCGCCCGCACCTCACGCTCGCCCCCCAGGTCCACCGTCAACCATTCGCCCGGCCGGTTGCGAGCCGCGACCCAGAAAGTGCTGCGGTCCTCGTCGGTGACCCGGCTGGCCGGGAAGCTGTCGCGGGCTGACGACGCGGTCGCCGGCTTCCGATACGACAGCAGCATCCATCCGGTGAACAGGCTATTGCGGTCGGTCCACTTCCCGGTCGGAATGAAGTGAGGGAAGTCGCCGAACCGGGTGGTGGCGAACATCTGGCCCTCGGCATCGAAGCCGGCCGGGAACATGGAGATCCGGCGCTCGAACTTCCAGTTGATCGCCAGCCACGGCGTGCCGGTGTTCCACCAGTTGCCATGGTTGTCGCGGAAGGTGTTGCCGTGCCCGGCGCCGGTCATGAAGCCACCCGGCTTGTAGGACACCGGATTGTATGGGGCGTAGTGGAAGGGCCCGAGCGGAGCGTCGCCCACGTAGGTGCCGTTGGCGTACACGTTGTACTCGGTTCCCGGCGCGGCGTACTGGAGGTAGTACCGACCGCCGTGCCTGGTCATCCACGCGCCTTCGATGTACGGCGTGGTGGTATCCCGGTGGTCCTGCCCGAACCGCTCCCAGCCGTGGAGGTCCGGGTGCAGCTTCAAGAGGGCCTTGGGCTCGCCCTGGTAGGCCAGCCGTTTGGTGGTGTCGAGCTCGATGCCGTAGATGGGATAGACGTTGGAGGAATCCCAGTAGAGATACCACCGCCCGTCCTCATCCCGGAACAGGGCCGGATCCCAGGGGCCGGGGGGCAGTGAGTCGCCGGGAACCTTCATGCTCCCCTCCCGGACCGCCCTGGGAAGTGGAGGGAGCAATCGGTTGTAGAACTCGAGCCGGCCGCTGGCGGGGTCGGTGGAGTACAGAATCGGCCGCGGCTCCGTGGCCGACTGCATCAGGAACAGCGTGTCCCGCGCCGAAATCGCAGCCGGGGCCACGTTGTCGTCGAATGGCCAGCGGCTGGGGGTGACGAATCGCCAGTGGATCAGGTCTCTCGAATGCCAGTATCCGCCGGAGACGGTGACGAAGAGGAAGTATTCGCCCTTGTGATTGACGATGACCGGATCGGCGCCCGAGCGATAGGAAATCCCGAGGTTCAGCTGCTCGAAGTTGTACTTGTAGTCGATGTCGAGCGGGTTGCAGTAGGTGCGGATGGCTCCCGATTGCGCGAGGCCGGCCGCCGGCATCGCGATCGCCAGCAGGCCGGCCGCCAGCCTGGCGGCCGCTCGGCTCATCCGGCCGGGAGCCTGCCCTTCAGTTGCTCCGGTCGAAAGGGACCGGGCTCGGCGATGAGCGCTCGCGCCGCGTCCACCTGATTCCAGACGTTCCACAGCAGGACTCCCCTGACCCGGCCACTCTCCAGGTAGTACACCACGCCTTCCTGATACTTCTCTTTCCAGTCGGCCACGGTCTGGTGACGAGCACTGACGTCGCCCACCGCCTCGTAGCCGAGGTCGAAGAGGTCGGAATAGAAGAACGGCAGGTGATCGTATGGCCGGCCGGCCCCGGCCAGGTTGCGGCCGGCCGTCTCCCCCATGGTGTTTGCGTTGTCCTCGTGCTCCACTCTCAGCCGCTTGCCCAGGGCCGGATTGGGGAAGTTGGCCACGTCGCCCGCCGCGAAGATCTCGGGCCGGCTGGTGCGCAACAGCTCGTCGACTTCGACTCCATCGCTTACCTTGAGCCCCGCCTCGCGGGCCAGCTCCACGTTGGGCTCGATCCCCAGTCCGGCCACGACCGCATCGGCCGGGATCGGGTTGCCCGAGTCGAGATGCACCTGGAACTTGCTCTGGCCCGACTCCACCCGGGTCACCCCGCCCGATCGCACGGTGACGCCCTTGTCCCGGTAATAGTCCATCAGCCAGCGTGCCAGATCCCCGGGGAACACCCGGGCGCCGATACCGTCCTCCCTCAGCACCAGCGTCACCTCACGGCCCTGCATCCGAATCGCCGCTGCCACCTCCGAGCCGATGAAGCCCCCGCCGATGACCACGAATCGCGCCTTGTCATCGACCAGTTCACGGGTGCGGCGATAGTGGGCCAGGGTGCGAAAGTAGATGATGCCTTCAGGGGAGTTGGGCAGCTTGCGCGGGGTGCCGCCGGTGGCAACGAGGAGCTTCCCGTACTGGTACGTGGCGCCTTGATCATCGGTGGCCTGCTTGGCGGCGGCATCGATCCTGACGATCGAGCGCTGCAGGATCAGCTCCGCCCCGGTGTCCTCGGTCTTGCGCCAGATCTCGTCGAGGTTTCCTCCCTTCCACAGACCCTTGGAGAGTGGCGGCCGGTTGTAGGGTGGATCCGATTCCGCTCCCACGATGGCGATGGTGCCCCGGGTGTCTTCCTTCCGGATCCCGTGGGCCGCGGCGTCGGCGGTCATGCCGCCACCGATGATCAGATAGTCGAGCCGGGTCACGCGGCCTCCCTGGAGACGTCGCTCTCAGGGCATGGTAGCCACGGACCTCACTCCCCGCCAGGACCGCTCAGAACTGGAAATAGACGAACGGGCTCGGTGCGGCGAACCGCAGCACGCAAAGCAGAAGCAGCGCCGCCAGCGCCGCGGCGGCTAAGCGGGTGCGAGGAAAGCGCATCTGCCAGGTGTTGGGAGCGGCGAAGATGATTCCGGCGGCGATGATCAGCGTGCCGGTCGCCTCGGGTGTCACCATCGCCAGGTGGCCTCCCTCGCCGGCGCGCAGCCCGACCATCACCGCCAGGAGGTCGAGCGCCTCGCTCAATGAGGTCGCCCGGAAAATCACCCACCCTGCGGTCACGGCCAGTACCGTGGTCGCGACCGAGAGGCGATGAGACACGGGTACCCAGTGCCGCCGTTGCAGCCAGGCATGACAGGCCAGCAGCGCACCGTGATACAGTCCCCATACCGCGAAGGTCCATGCCGCACCGTGCCACAGACCTCCCAGCAGCATCGTGAGGACCAGATTCCGGGTCACCAGGAGCGGCCCGCCCCGCGAGCCGCCCAGTGGGATGTAGAGATAGTCCCTGATCCAGAACGAGAGCGACATGTGCCAGCGACGCCAGAATTCGGCGATGTTGAGCGCGCGATAGGGTGAGTCGAAGTTCTGGGGAAAGCGAAAGCCAAGCAGCAGCGCCAACCCGACGGCCATGTCGCTGTAACCAGAGAAGTCGAAATAGATCTGGACGGTGTAGCCCAGCGCCGCCAGCCACGCCTCGGCCGGATCGAGCGCCCCAGCGTGGCGCCAGAGCGGATCCACCAGGCCTCGGGCCACGACATCGGCCACCAGCACCTTCTTCGCCATGCCGAGGCCGAACAGCCAGAGGCCGATGACCCACTGGTCCGCTCGAGGGCGCGGGGCGAGGCGCTCGAACTGGCCGGCCATGTCGGCGTAGCGGACGATCGGTCCCGCCACCAGATGCGGGAACATGGCGACGAAGGTGGAGAACTCGAGGAAGCTCCGCGCAGGCGCCAGCCGGCCACGGAAGATGTCGATGGTGTAGCTGATCGAGTTGAACGTGTAGAAGGAGATCCCCACCGGCAGCACCAGGTGGAGCAGCGGCCAGGACGGATCATAGCCGAGCAGGCGGCCTACGCCGGTGAGCGAGGTGACGAAGAAGTCGTAGTACTTGAAGAGGCCGAGGAGCCCCAGGTTGAAGGCGAGGAGGAGCACCAGGACCGTCCGCCGCCGCGCCGCCGAGTCGGACCGGGCGATGGCCTGGCCGGCGAAGTAGTCGGCGGAGGTCGACAGCACCATGAGCGGCACGAACCGGAGGTCCCACCAGGCGTAAAAGAAGTAGCTCGCGAGCGTGAGGAAGCCGAGGCGCCGCCTGGGACCGGGCAGTGCCCACCACCCCACCAGGACCAGTGGGAGGAAGGCCAGGACGAAACCGTAGCTATTGAACAGCACAGTCGCGTCCCCGTCCGTCGCAGTAGAGCCGCCTCAGGAGGCGATCCCCATTGTCCGCCATCATGTGGATGGCGTCGTAGTAGAGCATCGGATCAACGGCGTGACCGGCGGTTGGCGCGTAGCGGAGCAGGCCCCGGCGCTCGGCCTCGAGCAGCACGCCCACCATCTCGGACGTGAGACTCGACAGCGTGCCCGACGCGCCGCGCTCCAGATCTGGATGCACCGGCGGAATGAACGCGGTCACTTTCACGCCGGACATCCGGGCCTCCCGGAGAAAGCGCTCCAGTAGGGCGATCCGAGAGGGCGAGAGCCGAAGGCCGGAATGGTACCGCCCGCTCACCCCCGCGATCGATTGGCGCACCCGCTCGCGTTGGTCGACGTCGTGACTCGCGATCTCGGCATCCCACCGCGGGTGGGTCTGCCAGCCGTCCGGAGCGATCGCCTCCTGCGGAAGCTCGGCTCGGGGCCAATACCGTCGGCCCAGCGACCGGAATGCCGCAGCAACGCTCTCGGAAGAGAGGAGGTCCGCCACCCGGGTGGAGGCGGTCGGCAGGTCGCTGGAAGAGATAGGCGCGTAGCGTGCGAGGACGCGGGAGCTCTGGAGAGCCCGTCCGCCCCCCGGCTCGCCGGTGAACGACTCGGGATCAGCGCCCAGGAGAATCTCACGCACGGCGAACCTCGGGTCCGAACGCAGAAATCGGAGGATCGCCAGGTAGTCTTCCGCCACTCCCGCATTCACGCCGAAGTTGAAGGCCGGCTCGCCGGTGAGGGCCTCGATGGCGGCAGGCCTGAGCGTCTTCACTCGGGACGAGCCGAGCACGACGATGGTCGGTCGGCGCGGCGCTCTTCGGTACAGGCCGGCCTTGTAGTCGCGATCGGCGCTCACGATGGGGGGCAGGAGGCCACTGCCGAACACCGCCAGCGGATCGGTGAACCGGACCAGCGTCGCGAGCACCAGGGCGAGCCCGAGAAACGTGGCGCCGAAGGTGGCGAGGAACGCGCGGTCTCCCGGCGCGCTCTCGACCGGTCGAAGGGAGTGAGGGGAATCGGGCGGCATCCTGCGCCTGCGGAGCAACCCACATGCCCCGGCGGGGCCTCGACATCGCAGGCGAGGCCGGATCGAAGAGGCCGGCCACACGTTTCACACTAAATCGCGATACGTCAACCGCTTGTTGCACGCGGTCTAAGCGCAGACACGGCCGTGACCCGGCCCGCGAGTCCTGGCCTGAGTCTGGCATGACCTGGCGTGCGGCTCTCTCGAGGCTGAGCCGGCAGCCGGAACGGCCCCACCCCGATGCAGATTACGAGGAATCCTTCGATGCGCCGAACTCTGTATGCAGGTGCGGTCGTCCTGTGCGGGCACCTGATCCCGCAGGCGGCTGAAGCTCAGGTGAGCTTCGAAGTCGGACCTTCCTTCGGCCTCTATGCGCCGACTGCCTCTTTCGGCAGCGCACCCTTTGGCGGCCCCTTCCTGCTGCCCGCCGAGAGCCGCCAAGGCGCCGCGGCGCTCATTGGCGCCAGGGCCGCAGTCTGGCTCGGCGGACGAGTAGGACTGGCGTCCACTGGGGGGCTGCCTCGAGCACGGTACGGACGAGAGACCAGGGCTCCATACAGATGGAGCAACCAGCCCGGCTGAGCTTCGGGGTCAGTACAGCTGCTCATTCCCCTGGAGATCGCGTCGATCCAGCGGCGGGGCCGGGCCCGGCTCAGCGGCGGTGTGGGTCTGGTACGTCGCAGTGGCGAGTTCTACGACGCCTATGATGACCCAGAGAGTGCTGCCGGCGTTCTCGGGGTGGGGAGCGATTTCGCGGTGGCCGGACCCGCCCATTTGACCCTCGACCTCGAAGCGTACTTGTATTCGCTTCAGTTACGGCAACCGAGTCTCGCGCCATTCAAGTCAGGCTTCCAGACCGACCTGTTAGCCCGCGTGGCCCTCGTGTTTCAGTTGGGGCGCTGAGCACGCAGCGAGTCGGTCCCCCGTTCCAATCAAACGACCCACTTTCGAGTGGGTCAGCCGAAGCTCTCGGCCACTCGCCCGCTCCTGATCGGGACATGCTAAGCAGAGATTCGCAGGCCGATGGTGGCGGGGTAGGCCGGGGTTCGAGAAGCGATCGAGCCGACCGGGTGCCGCGAGGCGCCTAGTCGGCTCGATTGCGCTCGGCGACGAACCCAGTCGCTAGATCACTCAGCCTTCTGATAGATGTTGTCGACGTGCGACACTCCTTGGAACACCCAGTCAAACCGATCATTGATTTTCTTCCGGGCAACCGAATCAGGGTACGCCTTCCTGGTGGCGGCGGCAAACCCCAGGGTGGTGTCCGTTATCGCGGCCCACGATTTCCATGTCGTCATCTGGACCACGCTGTGCTCTCCTCCCCAGGCGTGTATCAGCCACACATCGTCCAGTATCCCGCCAAGGCGTTTGGCTTCCGCCAACACCGACCGGGTCTCCTTGAGCAGCTTCCGCAGACTGTCAACCCGTTCGAACGGGACACGGTGTGCGGTCGTTGTAACGTAGCTCTGAGCCGCTCCAATCGAGGGCGTGAGAAGGGACAACAGGAGCGCGGGAAGAATCAGATGGCGTGACATAGAACCTCGGTCGATGAGTGATGGAAAGTTTCCCACAAGCCTACTCTCTATAGACGCTGACCCCGGGCACGCTGCTGCCGGGCGGCGTTGATTTACGACCTAGAGGTGTTCGAATCTTCCGAGGGGATGGTGAAACAGCGTGATACTACGGGTGAGCACCCAATCGCGCTAGTACGCAGGAAGACTGAGTTGCTAAGGGGAATGGCCGTGCCACTCGGCGGGCGTCAAAGCGAGCTGAGTCTGAGAGGCGCCGGTCGGAATCGAACCGACGAGTCGAGGTTTTGCAGACCTCTGCCTTACCACTTGGCTACGGCGCCGAGGAACCCCGAAAATAGCCGCCAGCGCCAAGGCCAAGCAAGCCGAAAAAAAGCTCGTCGAGCCTTGCCCGGTGGCCCGATCCCGCACAACTTCGCGGCGGATCCTCAACTCGAAGGCGGAGCACCATGGAAGCTTCTGTTCGCGAGGCCAGACTCCGGCCCCAGTATGCCTCCCTGTACCCCGCGCTCCAGCCGGGCACCTGGCAGCCCGCCACGGCG
>DATBJC010000181.1:0-24433 GCA_036556625.1 Gemmatimonadales bacterium | reverse complement strand
ACCAACACGTTCGGCGCCAACCCGGTGAAGCTCTCCGCATTCGGACTGGAGTCCCGGACCGAGGAGCTCAACCGCGCGGCCGCGGCGCTGGCGCACCGGGCCGCCCGCGGGCGGGCCCGGGTCGTGGGAGCGATCGGCCCGTTGGGTATCCGAATCGAGCCCTGGGGGCCCACCGCCCGGAGCGAAGCGGTGGCCCATTTCACCCGTCAGGCCCGCGGACTGGCGGAAGGCGGAGTGGACGGGTTCATCCTGGAGACCTTCAGTGACCTGGAGGAGCTCCACGCCGCGCTGGAAGCCGCTCGATCCGTGGCCGCCGAGCTCCCGGTCATCGCCCAGATGACCGTCGGCGAGGACGGCAATACCTCGTACGGCACCTCGGTGGAGACCATCGCCGCCCGGCTGACGGAGTGGAGCGCAAGCGCCGCCGGGCTGAACTGCTCGGTGGGACCCGGCCCCATGCTGGAAGCGATCGAGCGCATGGCCGAGGTCACCAGCACGGTCCTGTCCGCCCAGCCCAACGCCGGGCTTCCCCGGGCCGTGGGTGACCGCCGGATCTACCTGGCGAGCCCCGACTACATGGCGCAGTATGCCCGCCGGCTCATTGCCGCCGGTGCACGGCTGATCGGCGGGTGCTGCGGCACCACGCCGGAGCACATCCGCCGGATCCGGGAAGCCATTGCGGACGCGCAGCCCAGGCGGGTGGCGGTCGGATCGCCGCAGGGCCCTGCCGTGGCATCGGACGGTGCCCGAACGGTGCCCCTGGCCGCACGTTCGCGCTGGGGACGCAAGCTCGCGGCCGGGGAGTTTCTGCGGAGCGTGGAGGTGGTGCCGCCGCATGGCTGGAATCCGGAGGCAATGATCCGGCAGTGCCGCGCGCTCCGTGACGCCGGAGTGGACGCGGTCAATCTGGTGGATGGTCCCCGTGCCCAGAGCCGCATGGGAGTCGTGCCGGCCGCGCTCATCATCGAACGCGAGGTCGGCGTGGAGACCGTCTTCCACTACACCTGCCGCGACCGGAACATGCTCGGCATGCTGAGCGACCTGCTGGGCGCCGCTGCCGGCGGCCTGCGCAACGTGTTGATCGTCACGGGCGATCCGCCGACGGCCGGGCCCTATCCCGACGCCACGGCGGTATTCGATATCGACAGCATCGGCCTCACCAACGTGGTGCGGAGGCTGAACCAGGGTCGCGACCCCGGCGGAGCCCCCGTGGGCGAGCCGACTCGCTTCGTGATCGGCGTGGCTGCCAATCAGGGAGCGCCCGATCTGGAGCTGGAGCTGGAGCGCTTCCACTACAAGGTGGAAGCGGGGGCGGAGTTCGCCGTAACCCAGCCGGTCTTCGACCCCGAAGAGATATGCCGCTTCCTCGAGCGAATTTCGGCGTGGCGCATTCCCATCATTGCCGGCATCTGGCCCCTCACTTCGCTGCGGAACGCCGAATTCCTGGCCAATGAAGTCCCCGGCGTCCGGGTGCCGGATTCAGTGTTGGAACGGATGCGGCGGGCGGAGGAGCGGGGTTTGGCCCACCAGGAAGGCCTGCGGATCGCGCAGGAGGTGGTGGACTCTGTTCGCGGGATGGTGCAGGGCATCCAGGTGAGTGCGCCGGGCCGGCCGGAGGTCGCGTTGGAGTCGCTGGGCCAGCTCGCCGTCTAGTACGTCATGGAAGGGTGAAGTCGCATGTCAGGAGAACCGCCATGAGTGCCATACGCCGATTGACCGCGTGCATCATTCTCATCCTCGCAGGCGGGGGGTGCGGCGACGAGTCATCCGGACCCGCCCCGGAGACCTTCACTGCCACCTTCACCAGTGGCGACGTGACGACGGGCGAGGGACGCTGCCCGGATCAGACCGTGTTCATCAACGGGCCGGGCACCTCTACTCCGGGCGGCAGTCTGACGACGGAGTTGAGTCACTGCACGAGCTCCCAGAATCCACTCCCGTTCACCGACGGGGCCTTCATTTTCACGTACAGCGGCGGAGACGAGGTCAGCGGCACGTACAGCGGTGCGCTGATCCCGACCGCGGATCTCACGGTCTTCGACGTGGACGGAGAGTTCACCATCACGGATGGAACCGGGGCCTTCGCCGATGCGACCGGGAGCGGCAGCATCACGGGAAGCCTGGATATCGCGAGCGGGGACGCTTCGATCACGCTCGACGGCACCCTCGAGCGCTAGCTAGACCAGCTCCAGAAGCCTGCGGTAGCGAGCCTCGGGCCGGTCGAATCCCAGGTTGCTGACGTACACCTTGTCCGCGCCGACCTCCCGCAACGCCCTGATGCTCCGGGCGCAGATCTCCTCCGCCGACAGCCCGGCCGCGAAGTCGCGAGCCACTCCCTCGGCAGGTACCGGGAAGTAGCGACCGAGCAGCTCCAGCGTTTTCGGATTGGCGCTTCGGTACAGAAACACCCCGAACACTCCCGGGTGGGGCACCCCACGGCTGCGCGCCTCCGACAGAAATCGCTCTACCTGATCGATCGAGTGGTGCGACACGATCTGCGTCAAGTAGAATTCGGCCTCGAAGTCCCGGTCGAGGAGAAAGTCGACCTGCTGGCTGGGATCGCGCAGCGGGTTCACCCATCCTCCCAGATCCATCGTCGGCACCCGCTCGCGGATCCACCGGCGTAGTTGATAGGCGTGGGCGAAGCAGCGCGGCGGCCCCGCGAAGCGGTCCCCTCCGACCACGGTGAGTGCCTCGAACCCGTGCGAGGCGGCTCGCGCCGCGTACAGTCCCACGTAGTCCAGCGAATGCTTGGCGGTGAGGAACGGCACGATCCGCGCCGGCGCCAGCTCCCCCGCCAGGTTGGCCGTCAGGTGGGCGAGGTTCTCCTCCTCCGCCTGGGCGATGGCGTTGTCGGTGAGGAAGATCAGGGTGTCATGCCGCGCGAGTCGGCGGATCGAGTGGTACATGTCGATCCAGGCGTCCACGCTGGCGCCGTACGACATGCCGCTGCGTGGCGGACGAAGCTCGACCGCCACGAGCGGTCGGTCCTCGCGAATGCGGCGGACTACCGAGGTCCGTCCGGGGGGCGAGCCGATAGGCATACGGGAGGCGAAACGTAAGCCCTTTGTCGCTTTCCCGCCGCTCCGATATCTTGATCCCCGATGCTCCTTTCACTCCCATGAGCCAGCCGATGACCGACACCGCCTCCGCGAGCACACCCGCCCTGACCGTCTTGTCCGAGGAGGAGAGGCTTTTCCGCGAAGCGGTGCGCGAGTTCGCCGAGGCCGAGGTGCGGCCGCTCGTTCAAGCCATGGAGGAGGCGGCCAAGTTCGAGCCCTCGTTGATTCCCCGGTTCTTCGAGCTGGGTCTCATGGGGATCGAGGTGCCGGAACGGTTCGGTGGGGCCGCCGGATCCATCTTCATGGCCGTGCTCGCCATCGAGGAGCTGGCCCGGGTGGACGCGTCGGCCGCGATCTACGTGGATGTGCACAACACGCTGGTGAACAACGCCTTGCTCCGGTGGGGCACCCCCGAGCAGCAACAGCGACTGTTCCCCCGGCTGACCTCCGACCTGCTCGGCGCCTTCGCGCTGTCGGAGCCGGGGAGCGGCAGCGACGCCTTCGCTCTGGCCACCAGGGCCGAGCGCCGGAGTGACCACTGGGAGCTGACCGGACGGAAGTTCTGGATTACCAACGGCGCCGAGGCCGGCCTCTTCATCGTGTTCGCCAACGCCGACTTCTCCAAGGGGTATAAGGGGATCACCGGCTTCGTGGTGGAGCGGGACTTTCCCGGCTTTGGAGTAGGCAAGAAGGAAAACAAGCTCGGCATTCGTGCCTCCAGCACCACCGAGCTGATCCTGGAGCAGTGTGTGGTGCCGGATCAGAACGTGCTGGGACCGGTGGGACAGGGGTACAAGATCGCCATCGAGACGCTCAACGAGGGGCGGATCGGAATCGGCGCCCAGATGATCGGTGTGGCCCGCGGGGCACTGGAGGCGGCGACCGCCTATGTGAAGGAGCGCCAGCAGTTCGGGAAGGCGATCGCCGAGTTCCAGGGGGTGCAATTCCAGCTGGCGCAGATGGCCACCGACCTGGAAGCCGCGCGGCTGATGGTCTACAACGCCGCCCGGCTCAAGGATGCAGGGCAGCCGTTTCAGCAGCAGGCCGCCATGGCCAAGTTGTTCAGCTCCCAGGTGGCTGACCGCACCACATCCAACTGCCTGGAGCTGTTCGGCGGGTACGGCTATTCCAAGGAATACCCCGCCGAGAAGTACTACCGCGACGCCAAGATCGGGACCATCTACGAGGGCACCAGCAACATGCAGCTGCAGACCATCGCGAAGGGCCTGCTGCGCTAGCGCCCCCGTTTTCCCTACTGCTGAGCGCTGCTATCCGCGCTGGTCTGCCCCGTGGTATCGCTCATCCCCGACATTCCGGACGTGTCCACTCCCGTCCCGGACGTATCCAACCCCGCCGTTCCGGAGGTGTCCACTCCCGTCGTGCCGGTCGTGTCGGTCATACCCGCTCCGCTGGTGTCCTGGGCTGCGGCGCCAGTGGTGTCCGGGGTCTCCATGCCGGAGTAACCGGCGGTGTCTGCTGGTACCCCGGTCCCCTGCTGCTCGAGGAAGGTATCGACCGGTTGCTTCAGACTATCCTGGGGCACCTGGGAGGTGTCCCGCTCCATCCCCCGATAGCCGGAGGGATTCTGGGTGTCGCTGGTGTCCGGCGCGGCTCCGGTATCTTCCTCGCGGGGAAGGCCGGTCCCGGCGCATGCCAGCGTGCCGATCAGCAATGCCGCGGCCGTCAATCCCGCAGTGCTACGCTTCGTCATGGAAAACCTCCTGGTTCGTCTTCTGCAGCGACCGACTCTCAGCGCAGTACAAGAGTACCTGCACGGTTTGAGGCTACTGGACGGAGTGAGGCGCAACCGTGACTTGGCTCACCCGTGGCAGCCCCAGGCCGGGCCTGGTCCTTGCTCCAGCTCTCACCCGGCGTGCTGAGCAGGGCCACCGAGCGCCGTGACCACGGCCGGAACCCGTGTTATAACCCCCTACGGGAACTGGCCTTAAGCTTGACATCGGGCCTGAGCCTGAGAGATTCCTGCGGGGATTCTTCGTGGCCTTCCCGCAATAACCGGCCGCACCGCCCGACATTTTCGCACGCTGCCAACACTCGCACATACGGGATTGTCCTTGCCTCTGCTGTCCAGTCGCTCTGCTGTTGCGCTCACCGTGCTCGCGGCGCTCCTGCTCCCGGCGCGGCAAGCCGGTGCACAGGCCGCCTTCGAGACCGGGGCAGCCGCCGGACCCGCCACCGGGGGTCTGGCCGGTCGTCTGGCCACCTGGTACCAGACGGCATCGCGCCGTGCCCCGGGGCAGTGGGGCATCGCCATCGCTGATCAGACCGGCCGGATGCTCTGGAGCATCAACCCGGACCAGCCTCTCGTCCCCGCCTCCACGGTCAAGCTCTTCACCACGGGGTTCGCCCGGAGTGTGCTGGGCGGGGCGGCTCGCCGTTCGACCCGCGTGGTCGGCATCGGTGGACTGGACCCGGAGACAGGGGCCTGGATAGGCAGCTGGGCGCTGGAGCTGAACGGCGATCCCACGCTGGAGCGGGCCCAGGGTGCCGGCCCCACCATGTATGACCTGGCGCTCCAGCTGGCGAGTGCCGGGATCAGGAAGCTGAAAGGCCCCTTGGGAGTGCAGAGCGCCGCGGGCCCGGCCAACGCCGTCTATCCCGCCGCCTGGTCGGACCGGCATCGCGGCCGGCTGTTCGCCCCGCCGGTCGGCCCCCTCACCCTGCACGAGAACATCGTGTGGATCACCATCCGCCCCGGCAGCAAGGTGGGCTACAAGGCTCGCCTGGTGGAAACCGCGCCGGAGGGCATCAGCTCGCTGGTCACGGTCAGCGCCACCACCAAGGCCGGCCGCCGCTCACGGCTGCGACTGACCCGGCGGAAGGATGGCGGCTGGATCGTGGGCGGGACCATCGGCGTGCGAGCCTACCCCAGGCGGCTCACGGCAGTGGCGTCCGACCCCAAGGTCGTGTTGAACGCGGTCTGGGGCGCGGCCCTGGCGCGGGCGGGCATCTCCTGGAGCCGGGCGCCATCCGCCGCGGCGCCGCCCGAGGGCGAGCCGCAGATCCTGGCCGAAGTGGCGTCGGCGCCGCTCGATTCGTTGGCCAGCGAGATCAACCGGCGCAGTCTGAACCTCGGCGCCGAGCTTCTGCTGCAGTGGGCGGGCGGCCGGGAGCGGCCACACGAGCAGCTGACCCAGCATGTGCGAGAGGTGATCGGCTCCAGCGAGGGCGTGTATCTCGCGGACGGAAGTGGTCTCTCCTACGACGACCGGGTGGCACCATCGGCGTTCATCTCGTACCTCGCCAAGTTCCCGACCACCGCCGCGGGCCAGAACTTCCCTCAGCTGCTCCCGGCCAACGGCACCGGCACGCTCTACCGACTCAACTCCGGCTTTCCGGGCGAAGGCGTGGTCCGGGCCAAGACCGGAACCTTGGGTCAGGTCTCGACCGTGGTCGGCTATCTGGGCACTGAGAACGGCGTTCTGCTGGTCTCACTGATGTACAACGGGCGCCGGCCGTGGGCCGCACGCCAGTCACAGTGGAAGTTGTTCCGGGATCTGGGGGCGAACGGCGTCGTCATTCCTACCGACAGCGTGCCACCGCCCCCGGTGCAGATGGGAGGCGACGAGGGGTAACCGGCTATCAGTCATCAGCCATCCGTTAGCAGATAAGGCACACCAGCCAGCCAGGGTGTGCCTTTCTGCTAGCGGATGATTGGTAGCTGACAGCTGCGTGCTTAGCTGCGGCGCGAGCTGGCTGCTATCAACACGACTCCACCCACCACTGCCAGGCCGGCGAGCAGGGGTGGTATCGCCACCGACTTCTTATCGTCGGCGGTCGCCTCGATCGGACCGACATCGAGCACTTTCTCCTTCTTGGTGAAGGAGAAGCCTCCCAGGGCGAATCCCACCACCCCGATCACGACCAGGATGATGCCGACAATGGTTCCTGGTCTCATACGGGTCGACGGCCGCTGATCACCCGGATGAGGACGATTGCCAGCGCGATGACCAGCAGGATGTGGATGAAGCCACCCAGGGTGTACGACGACACCATGCCCAGCAGCCACAGCACCAGCAGGATCACGAAGATCGTCCACAGCATACGGTCCTCCTAAGCGGTTACTGGCAACAGTGATGGCGTGCGCATATCCTAGCCGGAGGCCGAGTTGCGCGCGGTGATCATCCTCACCCGGCGGACGAGACCCCGATCGGTGATGCCGGGTGACGGGCTCGCCAGCGGCTTCCGGCTCGCCACGGATGCCCCTACTATCCTGACACCTCCCACCCGACGGAATGCATGGCGACCGCACTCAAGCCGGACACCGCCCCCGGGTTCAAGCCGTTCGTCCCTCCCGGCCAGTCTCCCGCCGAGCTCACCGCGCGGGCCGTGGCTCTCGGGGCCATCCTGGGCATCGTGTTCGCCGCCTCGAGCGTCTATCTGGCCCTCAAGATCGGGCTCACGGTGTCGGCATCGATCCCGATCGCCGTGCTGGCGGTGGCGTTCTTCAGAACCCTGGGGAAATCCACGATCCTGGAGAACAACATCGTGCAGACGACCGGATCGGCCGGCGAATCCATCGCCGCCGGGATCGTCTTCACCCTTCCGGCCATCCTGCTGCTGGGCTATGACCTGACGATCGGCAAGGTGGCGGTGGTCGCGGTGGTCGGCGGCATTCTGGGCGTGCTGCTGATGATTCCGCTCCGGCGCGCGCTCATCGTGAAGGAGCACGGCCGGCTTCCCTATCCCGAGGGCACCGCCTGTGCCGAGGTCCTGATCGCGGGCGAGCGGGGCGGACTCCAGGCGCGGCGGCTGTTCCAGGCGTTCGGGATCGCGTTCGTCTACAAGTTCCTGATGGTGGGTCTCCGGGGCTGGAAGGAGTACCCCGGGTGGACCTCCCGGACCTACCAGGGCGCCTCCATCTCCGCCGAGATCTCGCCCGAGCTGATGGGTGTGGGCTACATCATCGGGCCGCGGATCGCCGGATACCTGTTCGCCGGCGGGTTTCTCGCCTACATGGTGCTGATCCCGGCGATCAAGCTGTTCGGCTCGGGGCTTACCGAGCCAATCTTCGCCGAGCCCAAGCTCATCGGCGAGATGAGCCCGAGCGAAGTCCGGGCCTACTTCGTGTTCTACATCGGCGCGGGGGCGGTCGCCGCGGCGGGCATCATCGCGCTGGTCCGCGCGCTGCCTACCATCATCGCCGCCTTCCGCTCCGGCTTCGAGGACCTGCGGAGGAGCGTCGGCGACATTGCGGCGCGAGTGCGCACCGATGTCGACCTGCCCATCTGGGTGACCCCGGCCGGCGCCGTGGTGCTGGCACTGGTCCTCACCGCGTTGCCTCAGCTCGCGGTGAACCTGCTCGGCGCCGTGCTGATCATCATCTTCGGATTCTTCTTCGTGGTGGTCTCCTCGCGCATCACCGGTGAGATCGGCGTGAGCGCGAATCCGATCTCCGGGATGACCATCGCGGCGCTGATCGGCACCGCGACCATCTTCTACCTGATCGGCTGGACCGGAGTGGACCACCGGGTGGGGGCGCTCACCATCGCCGCGGTGATCGCGGTAGCCGCCGGCAACGCGGGCGCCACCAGCCAGGACCTGAAGACCGGCTTCTATGTCGGCGCCACGCCCAAGCGCCAGCAGATCGCCATCCTGATCGGCGCGGTGACGTCGGCACTCGCCATCGGCTGGACTCTCGCCCTGCTCAACAAGACCTACACCACCGTGGTCCCCGAGCGACATCCCGGCATCGCCCTGGAAGCGGCCGCACCGAGCGCGGGAAACCGCTCGGTGACCACCATGGGCGAGACCATGCGGCACGACGGGCGGGAATGGGAGGTGGTCCGGGTCAACCTGCCGGTCGAGGGCATTCAGCCGGGTAAGTACCTCCTCGATCCGGCGACGAAGGAAGTGGCCTACCTGGTGGATCCCGGCATCGGCGGGCGCATCCGCGAGGTGGACGGCCGGCCGATCACCAAGCTGGACTCGCCCAAGGCGACCATCATGGCCCTGGTGACCGACGGGATCCTCACCCAGAAGCTGCCCTGGGGCCTGGTACTCATCGGCGTATGCCTGACGATCGCAATCGAGATCATGGGCCTCCAGTCACTCCCGATCGCGGTGGGCGTCTATCTCCCGATCTCGACGTCCGCGTCGATGTTCATCGGCGGGGTCATCCGCTGGCTGGTGGAGCGCAAGCGCTCGAGCAGCGAGGAATCGCTGGCCGAAGTCGAGTCTGGCCCGGGGGTCCTGTTCTCCAGCGGCCTCATCGCCGGCGGCGCGATCGCGGGCATCACGATCGCCGGGATCGCGGCGATGATGGTGAGCCGGGCGGAGCAGGCGCAGGTTCCCGCGGCCGAGTACCTGGCCCATGCGGCGGGCCTCCAGGAGAAGCTGGGCGCTTTCGCTCAGAGCGACGTGGTCGCGCTGGTAGTTTACGCGGGGCTCGGCTACCTGCTGTATCGGGTCGCGAGCCGCTGAGGTGCCCGCCGGCTCGCCGGTATCGCCCGCCATCAGCGCCCGGGTCATCCACGGGGCGCTGGTGAGCGGCATCCTGCTGTTCTGGGTGGTGGCCTGGTATGTGGGGCGAGCCTCGCCGGTGCCGGCGGACGCGTTGCCCGATCGCCGCGTGCTCTATATCGCGCTGTTCCTGGTGAGCGCCATCCTCTTCGGCGCCGCGATGTTCACGGCCAACCGTCTGACCCAGCCCACACCGGGCACCTCCCAGGACGAGTGGTGGCGGGTGAACCTCGGCAAGGCGATCGTGATCTGGGCGTTGGTGGAGGCCCCGGCCCTGCTGGGACTGGTGGCCTATGCTCTGACTCACGACTTTCGGGCACTGATCGCCACCTTCACAGGGCTGCTCTTCTTCGGAAACTACCGGCCGAGTCGTTTGATCGAGCGTTGAGATGCGGGTGGTAACTTTGTTACCCGCCGCCACCGAGATCGTGGCGGCCCTGGGTGGCGCCGGCAGCCTGGTCGGCATCTCTCACGAGTGCGATTACCCTGCCTCAGTGCTCGGGCTGCCTCGGATCACGGCAACTTCCATCGATCCCGGTGCCTCGGGGCACGACATCGACGCCGAGGTCCGGCAGCTCCACCGCGCCGGCCAGCCGGTCATCGGCGTGGACGCCGAGGCAATCCAGCGGCTGGCACCCGATCTCATCATCACCCAGGACCTCTGCCAGGTCTGCGCCGTCGCGCAAGGCGAGGTGCGCCGGCTCGCCGCGGTCCTGACGCGGGCGCCGACCGTGCTGGCACTGTCCGGCCGGACGCTGGAGGGGATCTGGCGCGACATCGGCGCCGTGGCGCGCGCGCTCGATCTCGAGCCGGATGGGGACGAGCTGATCGCCGGCCTGCAAAGCCGGCTGGGGCGGCTGCGGGCTCGCCATCGCGAGCGGCGATCCCAGGTGGTCTGCATCGAGTGGCTGGACCCGCTCTATGTGGCGGGACATTGGGTGCCCGAGCTGGTGGAAGCTGCCGGCGGCCAGGATGTGGCAGCAGCCGCGGGGAGCCACTCGGCTCGCCGGGAATGGGCCGAGCTCCAGCAGCTTTCGCCTGATCTGTTCGTGATCATGCTGTGCGGCTTCGGAGTCGAACGGTCCATACGGGAGCTTGCCGGCGCGCCGATGGAGGCCCGCGCCGTCTTGCACGGCACGGCCACCTGGGTGCTCGACGGCAACGCCTACACCTCGCGTTCGGGACCCCGCGTGGTGGACGGCGCCGAACGGCTGTGCCAAGCGTTCCAGGGGCTCGCAACGGGGGGGATGGTGCAGTGGGAGGACCATGGGCCCTAGGATCCTCGAGGCGGATGGCCCCGAGGCACTCGCGCTGGTTCGGCGCCTGTTCGAGGAATACGCCGCGTCACTCGAGGTGGACCTCTGCTTCCAGGGCTTCGAAGAGGAGCTCGCCGGATTGCCCGGGGCCTATGCGCGCCCAGCGGGCGGGCTGCTCCTGGGGTTCGATGGCGACGAACCCGCCGGGTGCGCGGCCTTTCGCCCGTTGGAGCCGGGGATCGCGGAGATGAAGCGCCTCTATGTCCGCCCCAGCGCGCGGGGAGGTGGGTGGGGGCGCCGCCTCGCGCAGCGGGTGGTGGATGATGCCCGAGCGGCCGGGTATCAGCGAATCCGGCTCGATACCTTGCCGAGCATGCGGACGGCACTGGCGCTGTACCAGGCCCTGGGTTTCCGGGAGATCGCTCCATACCGCCACAACCCGGTCCGTGGTACCCGATTCCTCGAGCTGAGGCTGCAGGGGTAGACAAGCGATTCGTCGCAGGCGACCTTTGGCGTCCTTCATCCCACGGACCATGACCCCCGAATCCCTCGCCTTCCTCAAGAATCTGCTGGATACTCCGGGACCCTCCTCCTTCGAAGCCGCGCCGGCCCGCATCTGGCGCGGTGCGGCCGAACGGCTGGCCGACGAAGTCCGGGTGGACGTGGCGGGGAATTCTTACGCCACCGTCAATCCTGGTGGGCGGCCCCGCATCATGCTGGCGGGCCACATCGACGAGATCGGGGTCATGGTCACCCACATCGACGACGATGGCTTCCTCAGCTTCGACACCATCGGCGGCTGGGACCACCAGGTGTTCGTGGGCCAGCGGGTCCAGCTCCTGGGCCGGGATGGGCCGGTGGCCGGAGTGGTGGGCAAAAAGGCGATTCACATCATGGACAAGGACGACCGGGAGAAGGTGTCCAAGGTCGAAGATCTGTGGATCGACATCGGCGCCTCCAACCGGGCGGACGCGCAGCGCCAGCTTCGGATCGGCGATCCGGGAGTGCTCTCCGGCGGCGTGCTGGAGTTTCCCAATGGGCGTCTGGTCAGCCGCAGCATCGACAACCGCATCGGCGCCTTCGTAGTGCTGGAGGCAGTCCGGATGCTGGCCGACGGGAGTGCACCGACTGCGTCGGTGAGCGCGGTCGCGACGACGCGGGAGGAGATCGCCGCCACCGGCGGCGGCGCCCGCAGCTCGGCGGTGGCGCTGGAGCCCGACGTGGCCATCGTAGTGGACGTCACCCACGCCACCGACTATCCCGGGGTGGACAAGCGGCGTCATGGCGACTATCGCCTGGGGGGCGGGCCGGTGCTCTCCCGCGGCGCCTCCGTCAGCGAAGTAGTTTTCGAGCTGCTGGTGGCCACCGCGGAGGCGGAAGGTATCCCTTACGGCATCGAGGCGGCCTCCCGCGACACCCATACCGACGCCGAAGCGATCTTCAACGCCCACCGCGGGGTCGCCACGGCGCTGGTCTCGGTGCCCAACCGCTACATGCACAGCCCCAACGAAATGGTGGCACTGGAAGACCTCGACCGCACCGCGAGGCTGCTCGCCGCGTTCACCCGGCGGCTGACTCCCGAGACCGATTTCGTACCCCGCTGAGCGGGTATTTTCAGGGTATGACCGGAACCCGATCCGTGGTGGTTTGGCTGGGGCTGGCGCTGGCGGCGCTCCCCACAGCGCTGGACGCCCAGTTCGGCACCCTTCAGCGTCCGGTGGAGACTCCTGCGCCTCCCCCCATCACCCCCCTGGACGACATCCGCTATCTCAGCGACGACCAGCTCGGCGGGCGGATGACCGGCTCGGCCGGCGCCGACTCCGCGGCCGCGTACCTCGCCCGGCGGTTCGAGCAGGTCGGGCTTCAGCCCGGCGCCGGAGGGTGGTTCCAAGCCTTTACCGTGGCCAAGGAAGCCCCGGTGGCGCAGTCAGCCCGGGTCGGTGGCCTGGTGGGCAAGAACGTGATCGGGCTGCTGCCGGGGCACCATCCCACCCTCCGCAACGAGACGGTGATCGTGGGCGCGCACTACGATCACCTGGGGCTGGGCGGGTTCGGCAGTCTGGACCCCGACAGCACCGGCAGGGTGCACAACGGCGCCGACGACAATGCCTCCGGCGCGGCGATGCTGATTCACGTCGCGTCGCGGCTGGCCCAGTCGCCGCCGGCTCGCACCGTGCTGTTCATCGCCTTCAGCGGCGAAGAGCTGGGGCTGCTCGGCTCGGCCCACTACGTCAAACAGCCGATCTATCCGCTGAGCTCCACGCTGGCGATGATCAACCTCGACATGGTGGGACGGCTCAGGAACGGCCGGCTCATCGTGTACGGCTCGCGCACCGCCAAGGAGTTTCCGGCCCTGCTCGACTCACTCAACTGGCACGCGGGGTTCGATCTCAAGTCGCAGGGCGACGGCTATGGCCCCAGCGACCAGTCCTCGTTCTATGCCGCCGGCCGACCGGTGCTGCACGTGTTCACCGACCTGCACGACGACTATCACCGTACCACCGACGACTGGCCGAAGATCGATCCCGAGGGCTTCCGCCGAGTCTCGAATTTCACGCTGGGCCTGGTCACCGCACTGGCCAACCGGCCGCGCAAGCTGACCCCGGTGGACGCGCCGCCTCCCGCACACGCCACCGCCACGGCCATGCCGGCCTATGGGACGTATCTCGGCACCATCCCCGATATGACGGACAACCCGGGCGGCGTCAGGCTGCTCGGTGTTCGCGCGGGGAGTCCGGCCGAGAAGGCCGGGCTGCGCGGCGACGATATCATCACCCGAATCGGCAAGCTGGACGTTCCCGACCTTCAGGCGATGACCAATGCGCTGCGAAGCCACCAGCCGGGTGACACGGTCAGTATCGTCATCCGGCGCGGCAACCAGGTGACCACCGTGCGAGCTACCCTGGGGAGCCGCGGAGGGTAGATGCCGGTTCTGAACGCCGAAAGGGTGATCGCTTCACTGCGTGGCGCCTTTGCGCGTGAAGTAGGGCGCACGGAGCTGCTCGCCACCGCAGCCGAGAGGATTCGCGCTGCCGGGCCGCCCTACACTTCGGTGTACCTCTACATGCTGCAGGGGCCCGAGCTGGTGCTGGAAGCCTTCGCGGGGCGAGACACGGAGCACACCCGGATCCCGGTCGGAAAGGGTGTCTGCGGCACGGCGGTGGCCACCGGCCAGGATCAGAACGTCCCCGACGTCCGGGCGGTGGAGAACTACCTGGCGTGCAATACCTGGACCCGCTCCGAGCTGGTCGTCTTGATCCGCCGCGGTGAGCGGATTCTGGGTCAGATCGATGTGGACAGCGATCAGCCCGATCCGTTCACGGTGGAGGAGGAAGCGGAGGTCCGGCGGGTAGCGGATGCGCTCGCGGTGCTCTTGTGATCCGGTCGATGCCCCGCACCATCTCGAGAGAAGCCCGCGAATCCATCGCGCATGTGCGCGGCATCCGGCTCTTCGTCCGGCGGATCGGGAGCGGCCCGCCGGCCGTGATACTCCACGGCGGCCCCGGCGCCCACCACGACTATCTCCTGCCCGGCTTCGATGCTCTGGCCGATGGCCACGAGCTGATCTACTACGACCAGCGGGGCGGCGGGCGGTCGCCAGTGGCGCGGGATGTCCCGGTGGGATGGGAGGAGCAGGTCGCCGACCTCGAGGCGCTCCGCCAGGAATGGAAGCTCGACCGGCTCACCATCGCGGGCTATTCCTGGGGCGGGTTGCTGGCGCTGCTCTACGCACTGGAGCACCGGGAGCCGGTCGAGCGGCTGGCGCTGATCTCACCAGCACCGTCCTGGCGCGGGGCCCGCGAGCGCTTCGAGGCCCGCTTCGGACAGCGCAACCTGGACCCCGAGTTTCAGGAGGCGCGGCGGATACTGCGGGAGAGCGGGCTGCGTGAGCGCGACCCCGAGGCGTTCCAGCGCCGCATCTTCGAGCTGTCGGTCGCGCCCTACTTTCACGATCCGGCCCGGGCCCGCGACCTCACACCTTTCCGGGTTACCGGAAGGACCCAGCAGGAGGTCTGGGCCAGCCTGGGAGACTTCGATCTGCGCGAGCGCCTCCCCTCGCTGCGCGGCATCCCGTCCCTCGTGCTCCACGGCGAGGACGACCCGATTCCGATCGACGTGGCAGGTACGACCGCCCAGCTGATCGGGGCCGAATTTCATCCGGTTCCCCGCTGCGGCCACGTGCCGCATGTAGAAGCATTCGAGGAGTTTGCCCGCGTGGTCGGGGGCTTCCTGGCCGGGTGAGCTCTCCGGCAGGCATTAGTTTACCCCGCATGGCCCGGCCCACCCCGTTCGATCTGGTGTTCCATCGGATCGCGGAATCGAGCTTTCCCCGGATCGCAGCCAGTCTGGCCCAATCCGGAGTCAACCCGGCCGACCGTGACGCCTTCCTCATGGACCGCGAAGTGATCACGCTGCTCCGCGAGCTGCGCCCGGAGGAGGGGTTGGGCGAGGCGATGGATCAGATGGTGGCCCTGGTGCACCATGCGTACCTCACGTGGGCCGCGGGAACGGTCACGCTGCCGGTGAGCCGCGAGGCGGCGGAGGAGCTTCTGGGGCAGGAAGCGGCGCGGGCCGGCGGGAGCACCGACGCTCCCGCCTACTACGCGCAGTTCCCGGAGCGGATGATCTGGGCCAGCGTGGTCGAGAACCAGGCGCCCGAGCCGCTCGACGGCGTGTTCGTGTCCAGCGAGCCCGGCGGCGACCTCCGGGTGCTGGGAATCTTCGGGCTACGGCTCGACCGGCCGGGATTCAGTGCGGTGGAGGCCAGCGGTGCCCGGGTCCAGGGGCTGGCGAGAGAGGATGGCTCACCCCTCTTCCAGCCCACGCTCGACGGCGGTACGGCGGCCGGCCTGCGCTCCATCATCGGCGAAGCCGAGCTGCTCGAGCTGGGCTGGCGGACACGATGGAAACCCTGAAGGATTTCGTCGACAAGAAGGCCGTGGCGGAAGTTCTGGAACAGATCGCCGCGTTCCTCGAGCTCAAGGGCGAGAATCCCTTCCGGATCCGCGCCTTCCGTACCGCGGCGCGCGCGATCGTCAACTTCGGGGGCGACCTGAAGGAAGGCCTGGAGGATGGATCACTCGCCGCCGCCAAGGGCGTCGGACCCGCCACGCTCCAGATCGCAGCGGAGCTGATCCAGACCGGCCGCGCGGGCATGCTGGAAGAGCTGCGCGAGCAGATCCCTCCCGGCCTGGTCGAGATGCTCTCCATCTCCGGGCTCGGTGTCGCCAAGATCCGCCAGATCCACGACGTGCTGGGGATCGACTCGCTGCCAGAGCTGGAAGCGGCTGCGCTGAACGGACGTCTCGCCAAGCTGCCGCGTTTCGGCCAGAAGACCTCGGAGAACATCCTCAAGAGCATCGCGTTCCTTCGCCAGGCGAGCACGTTCCGCCTCTCGCATCACGCGGCGGAGGAGGCGGAGGGCCTCCGTTCGGCGCTGGCGAGGCTGCCGGGCGTCACCGACGCGATCATCGCGGGCGATGTCCGCCGCCGATCGGAGGTCGCCCGCGACCTGATCCTCGTGCTGGTGGCCGGCGTGTCGCCGGCGGATCTGTTCAAGCGACTGAGCCAGTTTCCCGGAGTGCACGAATTCGCGGGCCAGGACGAGCGCCGGCTCACCTTGCGCTTTGCCGGCGGAGCGAGCGCGCAGATCGTGGTGACCACGTCGGTGAACGTGGGCGCGGTGCTGGTGCAGGCCACCGGCAGCGAGGCTCACCTCGCCGAGCTGGCGGCCCAGGCGTCATCCCGGGGGTACACGTTGACCGGTGCGGCACTGTGGCACGACAGCGAATTCGTCGCCACTACCGATGAGGAGAGCCTCTACCGGGCGGTGGGGCTCCCGTTCATCCCGCCCGAGCTGCGGGAGGGACGGGGCGAGGTTGCCGCGGCCTCGCGAGGCGAGCTGCCGCGACTGCTGGAGCGGGGCGACCTGAAGGGCTTCCTCCACTGTCATACCAACTACTCCGACGGCTCGACCACCATCGAGCAGCTCGCCGTGGCCTGTCGCGACGCGGGCTACCACTACGTCGGGATCACCGATCACAGCCAGGCGGCGGCATACGCCGGCGGTCTCCAATCCGAGGATCTGCTGCGACAGGCCGACGAGATCGACGAGATCAACAGCCGGCTCCGGGGCATTCGGGTGCTCAAGGGGGTCGAGGCCGATATCCTGGCCGACGGCCGAGTGGATTTCGAGGAGTACGCCCTGGCGCGCCTCGATTTCGTGATCGCGTCCATCCACAGCCGGTTCAACATGGGCCCCGCGGAGATGACCGCCCGGATGCTGATCGCGATGGACAACCCCTATCTCACGATCATCGGTCATCCGACCGGCCGGCTCCTGCTGTCGCGTGACCCGTACGGCCTGGATCTGGACGCCGTCATCGAGAAGGCCGCGGCGAACGGCGTGGCACTGGAGATCAATGCCGACCCCCATCGGCTCGACCTGGACTGGAGGGTGCTGCGCCAGGTGCGGGCCGGTGGCGCCATGGTCTCCATCGGAGCGGACGCCCACAGTCTGCCGGGCCTCGGCTACGTGGATTTCGGGGTCGGCATGGCGCGGAAGGGCTGGCTCGGCCCCGACGACATTCTGAACGCCCGACCGGTGGAGGGCTTTCTCGCCTTCGCCAGGCACCGGCGGTGAAGACCCGGAAACGGAGCGTCGGTCGCCGGGCCGGCCGCGAGTCGAAGGCCGCCCGCGCCGAGCGGGCCACGTTGATCCTGCGTCGGCTCAAGGCGGAGTACCCCGATGCCCGCTGCGCGCTCGATCACAAGGACGCTTATCAGCTGCTGGTCGCCACCATTCTTTCCGCCCAGTGCACCGACGCGCGGGTGAATCAGGTGACGCCGGCCTTCTTCGCCCGCTATCCCTCGCCCGAGCTCCTCTCGCGCGCCGACCCTCCCGAGGTCGAAGATCTGATCCGATCCACCGGGTTCTTCCGCAACAAGACCCGCAGCCTGATCGGCATGGCCCAGGCCCTGGTGGCCGATCATCGGGGTGAGGTGCCGAACACCATGGAGGAGCTGCGGGTGCTGCCCGGCGTGGGCCGCAAGACCGCCAACGTCGTGCTGGGAAATGCCTTCGGAATCAACGAGGGAGTGACCGTGGACACCCACGTCACTCGGCTGTCCCGCCTTCTCGGCCTCACCCGACAGGACGACCCGGTGAAGATCGAGCCGGACCTGATGGCGCTCTTTCCCCGGGAGGACTGGGGCATCCTCTCCCACCTGCTGATCTTCCACGGGCGGCAGGTCTGCATCGCCCGGCGACCCCGCTGCCCCGATTGCGTGTTGGCCGATCTCTGCCCCTCTGCCGCCGTTTAGGACCACGGAACCGATCATGCGCTCAATCACCTCGCTGCTCGTCCTGTGCTTCTTCGCTTCGATCGCCCCGTTGCGGGCGCAACAGACCTCCGCCGGATCGCGGGTCGCGGCCGCGCTGAGCGCGGATGTCATGCGGGGTCACCTCGAGTTTCTGGCCGACGACGCGCTCGAAGGACGTGCGCCCGGAACCAGGGGAGGAGAGCTGGCGCAGAAGTACATCGGCTCGCAGTTCCGGCGCCTGGGCCTGGAGCCGGCCGGCGACAGCGGCACCTACTACCAGCGGGTGCCCATCATCTCGCTCACGCCTACCCCGGCCCTCGCCGTCACCGCGCCGTCCTCGATCCCGCTCAAGTGGAAGGACGACTACGTCCTCTGGTCCATGCGGAATGATTCCACCGTGTCGGTGAGCGGACCGGCGGTGTTCGTCGGATACGGAATCGTGGCGCCGGAGCTGGGCTGGAACGACTACGCCGGGCTCGATGCCAAGGGGAAGATCGCGGTCGCACTGGTGAACGATCCCGGCCTCCAGGACTCGACCATCTTCCGAGGCAAGATCCTCACCTACTACGGGCGCTGGACCTACAAGATCGAGGAGGCCCGGCGGCAGGGAGCCGCTGGATTACTGCTGGTCCACACCACGGAGAGCGCCACGTATCCCTGGACTACGGTCCTCTCCGGTTGGACCGGACCGCAAGTGCGGTTGGAGAGTCCCCCGGGTTCTCTGGTGGTCGCCGGGTGGCTGCAACAGGAGACCGCGGCCCGGCTGTTCAGTGCCGGCGGCAAGGATCTGGCGGCACTCACCGCCAGCGCGGCTCGCAAGGGGTTCACCCCCGTCTCCCTGGGCGTGACACTGGAGGGCTCGGTGCGGAGCGTGATCCGGCGGACCGAGACTGCCAACGTCCTCGGCCGATATGCCGGCCGAGGACCGCTGGCCAAAGAGGCGGTCCTGATCGGTGGCCATTACGATCACTTCGGGATCGGTGCGCCGGTAAAGGGCGACTCGATCTACAACGGCGCGGAGGACAATGCCTCGGGCACGGCTGCAGTCCTCACGGCGGCCGAGGCGTTCGTGCGGAGCGGCGTGCGCACCAGCCGATCGATCATCTTCGTGGGTTTCGCGGCCGAAGAGTCGGGCCTCATCGGCTCACAGGCACTGGCCGACCATCCGCCGGTTCCCCTCCGCGACATCGCGGCTATCCTCAATCTCGACGTCATGAACCTCTACGGGCGGACCTCCGACGTCTCCGCGCTGGGGCTGGATCAGTCCACCCTCGGCAAGGCCTTCGCCGCCGCGGCCGCGGCCGAGCAGATGGAGGTGGGCACCAATGAGGAAGCCCTGATTCGCGGGGCATACTTCAGGTCGGACCACTTCCCGCTCGCCCGGGTGGGGGTGCCCGGCACCTCGGTCGAGAACGGGTCGCGGTTCATCGGCAAGCCGGCGAAGTACGGTAAGGAGCAGAAAGACAAGTATGTAGCAGAGCGGTACCACCAGCCGAGTGACCAGGTTCTCCCCTGGTTCACCTACGACGGCGCCATGCAACAGCTTCGCGTCACCGTCAGGACAGCGGTGACTGTCGGCAACGCCGCAGGCCAGCCGGAGTGGCAGGCCGGCTCCGAGTTCCGTGAGGCCGGCCAGGCCAGGCGGCGGGGGGCCGGCTCCTAGAGACTCGCGTCGCGGGTTGTCGGCCTACCGCCAACTTCCCCTCCTGTCTATCTTTGCCGCCGTTTCCGCACTCTCTCCCCCAGGAGCGCTCCTGGAACTTCCCAATCACCACCGGATTCCGCTGACCTGGCTGCTCGAAAACGCCGGGGCCTCGATCCGTTACCGCGCCATGACGGAGCTGGCCCCGCCGGGGTACGTCACGCCGGAGACCGTGGAGGCCGCCCATCTCGCCGTGTGCGAGTCCAAGACGGCTCAGGCCGTGGTCAAGAAGCAGAAGGACACCGGCACCTGGGGTGGAAACCTGTTGGGGCTGGCGCCCTCCCCGGCCCAGGGGATCAAGGACGTCGGCACCATTCCGAACTACCGCCGACTGCTCCAGCTCGAGTGGCCCCGGGCCGGCCGGCCGTTCAAGCTGGCCGATCGGGTGCTCTTCCGCCTGCTGTCTCGAGACGAGGACCCTTCCCTGTTGTTCGAGATGCAGAAGCTGGTGAAGAGCGACTCCGAGGCCATGCTGTGGGCCCGGGAAAACATCCGGGAGGCGGCTTCGGCCGCACTGGCGGAAGCGGGTTATGCCGAGGATCCCCGGCTACGGGGAGCCGGGCACAAGATCGCGAGCTCGATTTCCCAGTTCCTCCGGAGCCCCACGGCTGAGAAGCCGTTCGTGAAGTCGGGCAAGGTGCTGGCCCTGCACCCCGAGGCGCACCCGCCCAGCTGGTACTCGGTAGCCATGATCGCGGCGATGCCCAACCTCCGCCGGGAGCGGGCCGGCTTTACCGAGCGCCTGGGGCACTATCTCGCGCAGCCGGCGCCCAAGAAGGCGTTTGTCATCCAGGTCGGGAAGCGGAGCATCAAGCCTCAGCACCTCCTGCTGGGCGATCCGATCGAGGCCGATACCAAAGGCTTTCCCAAGGACCTGCCGCTCGCCTTGCACTACATCGAACTGCTCGCCCGGATGGGCGCGCTGGAGTGGGCCCCGGTGGCAACCAAGGTGCTCTCTCGGCTGCTCAAGGACTGCGACGAGATGGGCGTGTGGCGGCCCAAGAACCTGCGCTCGCAGCCCAAAGCGCTGAACAAGATCACTTACCACTACTACCCCCTGCACCTCGACGCGAAGACGACCGAGGGTCGCGAAGTGGATATCACCTTCCGGCTCGGCCTGATCGCGAGGCTTCTGGGCTGGCCGCTGGAGTTCGTGTAGGAGCTTGTGGGCGAAAGCGTAGTATGACATACTACGACCCGTGCCCCGCCTGGATCTCACCCAGTTTGGCTTCACCCCCACGGAGGGCCTGGTCTACGAGGTCCTGCTGACCGGCGGGCCGGGAACCGGCTACGCCATCGCCCGGTCGGCCGGCCTGGCCCGGGCCAATGCGTACAGCGCGCTGGAGGGCCTGGTGTCCAAGGGAGCCGCGCGAGTGGATGGAGGCCGGCCCCGGCGCTATCGACCGGAGGCGCCGGCCGCCCTCATCGCCCGAATCTCCAACGACCACGGTCGAGCCCTGGAGCAGCTGACCCGCGAGCTGGACGCGGTCTCGGTTCCTGAGACCGAGACGCTGGTGGAGCTCCGTTCCACTCGCGCGCTGCTCCAGCTTCTGACCCACGATGTGGCCCGTGCGGCCGAGTCGGTCGGTCTGCTGGTGCCGGTGGACGCCTACCCCTTGATCGCGCCGGCGCTGCGGCGGCCCTACGCGGCCGGCGTCCCGTTGAGCCTGGCCGCCCCCGCTTCGGTGGACCTGGGGTTCGCGCCGGTCGAGGTCGTGGCGGTCGAGGGTCGCCGCTGGCCCGGAATGCCGATCATCCTGGTGGTGGACGACCGGAGCGCCATTCTCGCCGCCAGAACCGGGAGCGAGGTACGGGGGCACTGGAGCACCGCCGGCTCCTTCGTCGCTGCCGCGCGACTCGCCCTCGAGCAATTCAGGACGCCATGAGCGATTCTCACGACGAAGCCTATCGCGAGCTGCAGCGCGAGTATCTCGACGAGCTGCCCAGGATGCTGGCCGAGCTGCGGTCCGACATCGAGTCGTTCCGGAAGGGCGACAAGGTGCTGCCTGCGCTGAGGACCGGCTTCCACCGGCTGGCGGGCTCCGGCGGGTCCTACGGATTTCCCGAGATCAGCGAGATCTCCCGGGCTGCGGAGCGGCTGGTCATGACCGATCCTCCTCCGGCGCAGGCCGCCAAGCTGGAAGAGGCGATCAAGCGGCTGGAGGCGGTTCACTCGGTGGCCCGCGCGCGGTTTCTGGCCGGACCCGGTTCACCCGAGACCGGCCTCCGGGCGGTGCTGGTCCTTCCGCCGGGCGCCGATCGCGACCAGCTGACCGAGGCGCTCGTCGGGGTCGGCTATGCGGTGGAGCTGCGGACCCGGAAAGACGACCCGCTCGCCGTCGCTGGCGGCAAGCGGCCGGACCTGCTGGTGATCGGCACCGGCCCGGGCGAAGGCGATCCGTCAGCCGTGGCGTCCTCCTGGACCAGCCGCCGCTCCACTCGGCCTCGCGCGGTGGTCCTAATCGAGACGCTTCGCGCGGTGGACCGGCTCCGCGCAGTGGCCGCCGGCATAGATGCGGTGTTCCAGGCCGACCGAATGGTGGAGGGGCTGCCGCGCTACGCTCGCACGCTGGCCCGCACCGGCGCGCCGCCCTCAACCGTGATGCTGCTCGACGCCAACCCGGAGCGCGGACCCAGGCTCGCCTCCGTCCTCGAGGAAGCCAACATTCGCGTGGTGCGGAGTCCCGTGGCCAAGCCGGTCCAGGAGCTGCTCGACCGAGAAGTGCCGGACCTTCTCGCCGTGGCGACCAAGCTGTCGGACGCCGAGGGATACTCAGTCGTCCGGATGGTGCGCCAGGACCCCCGCTTCCACCTGCTTCCCACCATCATGGTCGGTCCCTCCGAGAGCAGCGACCAGATCGAGGCGCTCAAGGCGGGAGCCGATGATTTCGTCGCTGATTCGGCGGACCCCGAGGTGGTGCTCCAGACCGTGATCACCAGGGCGGAACGGGGACGACGGCTCCGGGAGATGCTGCATCGCGACGAGCTGACCGGGCTGCTGAATCACGGCGCCCTGATGGCGGAGCTGGAGTATGCGGTGGAGTATGGCCGCAGGCATGGCGGTCCGCTGGCCTTCGTGGTTTTCGACCTGGACCGGTTCGGAGAAGTGCACGAGCGCTTCGGCCAGGTGGTGGGGGACCAGGTCCTGCTCCACGTCGCGAACGTGTTCCGGTCCAACGTCCGTGCCAGCGACGTCATCGGCCGCTACGGAGGGGAGGAGTTCGCGATGATCCTGCGCGGCGCCGGCGCTCCCGGGGCTGCGGTCTTGGCGACCAAGCTTCGCCGGGTCCTGAGTGAGCAGGCCGCCACGACCGCCGAGGGCGTCATCATCCCGCTGAACGTGAGTGTCGGCTGGGCGTCCCATCCCACCGACGGCACCACGCCCGGCGAGCTGGCCCATGCGGCGATGCGGGCGCTCAGGAAGGAGAAGGCGGAGAAGCGGTAGGGACGGGCGACCGCCTGACCGCCCGTCCTTAGTGCCTAAACCCCGCCGAGAGCGGCATCACATCACGCGGGTTCTTCTCGTCTCCGAACAGGAGACGTCCCTCCCGGAAGCTGGCACCGCGCAAGGTCAGCGCCAGCACTTCACCCAGCTCCTGCACCAGGTAGATCTCCACCTTGTCCCGGACCTCCTTGGGAAGGTCTTCCAGATCCGGCTCGTTCTCCTTGGGCAGGATGATCCGGTTGATGCCCGCCCGGACCGCGCCCAGCACCTTCTCCTTCACCCCACCGATCGGCAGCACCCGTCCACGCAGGGTGATCTCACCCGTCATGGAGATGTCATGCCGCACCGGGCGACCGGAGAGGGTGGACACCACGGCTGAGGCCATGGTCACCCCCGCGGACGGGCCATCCTTGGGGATCGCCCCGGCGGGCACGTGAATGTGGAGGTCCCGGTCGAACATCTCATCGGCGATCTGGAGACCGCCGGCATGCGAGCGGGCGTAAGTCCACGCCGCCCGCGCCGACTCCTTCATCACGTCGCCCAGCTGGCCGGTCAGCACCAGCTCGCCCTTGCCCCGCATGGTGGAGGCTTCGACGAACATGATGTCGCCACCCGTCGGGGTGTAGTACATGCCGGTAGCCACGCCGATCTCGTCCTGGCGGGCCGCCTTCTCCGGATGCACTTTGGGGCGGCCGAGCAGGTCGTCCACCAACTCGCGATCCACGGTGACCTGCTCCACCTCCCTGACGGCGATCTTCCGGGCCACCTTCCGGGCCAGCCGGCCGATCTCCCGCTCCAGCTGCCGCACACCCGATTCGCGGGTGTAGCTGGTGATCACCTCCGAGAGCGCCTCGTCGGTCACGGTGAGCTGCGTCGGCGACACGCCGTTCTCGGTGAACTGGCGGGGGATCAGGTACTTCCTCGCGATCTCCCGCTTCTCCCGCTCGGTGTACCCCGCGAACTCCACCACCTCCATCCGGTCGAGCAATGGGCCGGGAATGTTCTGGAGGAAGTTCGCCGTGGCGATGAAGAGCACCTCGCTCAGGTCGAACGGCACGCCGAGGTAGTGATCCACGAAGCTGTCGTTCTGAGCGGGGTCCAGCACCTCCAGCAACGCGCTGGCGGGGTCGCCCTGGAACGAAACACCCAGCTTGTCCACCTCATC
>DATBJC010000180.1:0-7786 GCA_036556625.1 Gemmatimonadales bacterium | reverse complement strand
CATCTCCCGGTACACGTCGCCGATGGTCTTCATCAGCCGAGCCTGCACCAACGGCTGGCGGGCGAGGTCGGCTTCGACCTTCCGGGCGCCGGAGTCGAGGATCTCCCGGGCGGTCACCGTGTTGCCGCGGGCCTCGCCGGGGTTGGAGACCTGGAAGAGGCTCACCAGGAAGTCCGACACCTGGGTCGCGGTGGCCGCCTCGGCCAGGGCCCGGGCCTCCGCCTTGGTCGCCCGCACCAGGCCCAGCGCGGCCGCCGCCGCGCCGGCCAGGATCGCCAGCGCCACCGCGGCCCCGGCCAGCACGCCCACCCGGTGCCGGCGGACGAACTTCCGGGCCCGGTAGCGCACGCTGGGCGGGCGGGCCGTCACCGGCTCGTCCCGGAGATAGCGCTGGAGGTCGAGCGCCAACCCGTTGGCGGTCTCGTAGCGCCGGGTGCGATCCTTCTCGATCGCCCGCATCACGATCCAGTCGAGATCGCCGCGCAGCTCCCGCCGAAGCCCGTCCCCGTCGGTGTTGCGGAGGCTCGCCAGGGTCTCCCGGTGGTGCACCAGGGTCGCGAGCTTGGCGCTCGGGATGAGCGGGTCGGTCGCCATCATCGCCAGCCGCGCCATGAACCCCGGCATGCCCAGCTCCTGGGGGTCTTCCGGCAGCCGGCCTACCAGGAGCTCGTAGAGCATCACGCCCAGGCTGTAGATGTCGGTCCGGGTGTCCACGTCGAGCCCCGACATCTCGGCCTGTTCCGGGCTCATGTAGGCCGGCGTCCCCACCACCTCGCCGTACTGGGTCACATGGGTCCGCTCCGAGAGCCGCTGGAGCCCGGCGGCCTTGGCGATCCCGAAGTCGATCACCTTGGGCAGCGGCTTCCCGCCGGCTTCCTCCACCAGCACGTTGGTGGGCTTGAGGTCGCGGTGGATCACCCCTTTCTGGTGGGCGTGCTGGACCGCCTCGCAGACCCGGATGAAGAGGGCGACGCGATCGCGAGTAGAGTGCGTCCGCCGGTCGCAGTAGTCGGTGATGGGCACGCCCGGAACCAGCTCCATCACGAAGAAGGGCCGGCCGGTGTGGCTGGCCCCGGCGTCGAGCACCTTGGCGATGGACTCGTGGGACATGACCGCGAGGGCCTGCCGCTCGGTCTCGAACCGGGCCACCACCTCGCGCGAGTCGAGGTCGGCCCGCATCACCTTGAGCGCCACCCGCCGCTGGACCGGGGCGGTCTGCTCGGCCTCGTACACCATCCCCATCCCGCCCTCGCCCAGGACTCGGAGGATGCGGTAGGGACCGATGGACGGTGGATGGGCGACGGAGCCTTTGCCGGGACCGGGCGTCGGGGGAACGGTCGGCGGGAGGTCGGGCATGGGCCTCGCTCAGGGGTGCAGGGCCGGCTCGCGGGTGAATGATGGGGCTAGGCTGACTCTAGAGTACCTGCCCCGTTCCGGGGGTCAATGGTGGCGGATACGGACGTGAAGGCCACCCCTCGCTTCGAATTGATGGCGTGTCCCGCCGAGCGTATCCTTAGGCTGTCACCCACCTATGCCCTGGAGCATTGCGTGCCGGTGACCGCCAGGCTGTCCAAGCGCTTCTATGACGTTCTGGGCGAGGACGTCGCCAACGAATTGGTGGACTGGTTCAACGCCGTGGACCTGACCTACCGCACGGACCTCCGCGAGCTCAACGAGCTCAATTACGCCCGTTTCGACGCGAAGCTGGAGCAGCGCCTCGCGGAGCTGCGCGCCGAGCTGCGCGCGGAGATCGCCGGATTGCGTGCCGAGATCCGCACTGAGTTGCAGGAGGTGCGGACTGAAGTCCACCAGGGGAACATGGCGCTCGAGCGGGTTCGCGCGGAGCTGCTGCGTTGGATGTTCGGCTTCTGGGTCACCACCTTCATCGGGGTTGCCGGCCTGCTGATCGCGCTGGGCAATCGTTAAAAGGCCGGGACACCCACCCGTCGCGGCCTTTTTTGCGCTTCAGACTAGAACAGCCGCATTGTGCGCCGGCGGTCGCCTCTTCCTTCCCCTCCGCCCGCGGCCCCACCGCCTTACCGTCGGCCTCCCCCCAGCCGCTCCCGCAGCTCACTGCGCCAGGTCGGCACCACGACCAGCGGGTAGGCCGAGGATTGCGCGCTGGGGATGACGATGCGCGAGCCGTCGCGGGTCACGTCGAAATTCGCCTCGCCGAAGTTGCTGCCCGCACTGGGTCCCCGCCGGAAGGCGGTGTCGCGTGACAACACCCGCAGGCCGGGCGCGAGGGCCAGACGGGCCTCGATGATCGCGTTGCCGGTCGCATAGTAGAGCCGGGTGCCGTCGGCCGACCAGACCGGCGCGAACCCGCCACCTACCGACACCTGCACCTTCACCGTCGGCTCCGGATAGGATCGCACGTACACCTCGCCGTTGCCCGATTCGTTGCTGCCCACCGCGGCCCACCGACCGTCCGGCGAGAAGCGCGGGGCCAGATCGGCCTCGGCGGTAGCCTGGAACGGCTGGAAGCCGGGGCTCGAGTCGAGTACGACCCTCTGTACATCCCAGCCGGTGCCGACGATGGTCTGGACCAGCAGCGAGCGTCCGTCCGGGGCGATGTCGGCGAGGGGCGTCAGGGTGGTCGCCTGGATCAGCACCTGAGGGCTGGTCGCGTGCCCCACCGACTGGGCCCAGATCGCCCCTTCCTTACCGCCAGTGCCGGGCGCGCAGTACACTACGCGGCTCCCGTCCCTGGTCCAGGCGACCGACGTGACCGTTCCGGTATTCGTGAGCCGCGACAGCGTTCCGGTGTCGAGATCGTAGATCCAGACATCCCGCTTGACTCCGTCGGCGATCAGGACGGCAATCCGGCGGCCGTCGGGCGACAGTCGGGGCGAGTTGAAGTCTCGCAGCTCGGGGCTGATCACCCGCGAGACGCCGTCACGGCCGAGCCAGGTGAGCCGGGACCGGACTGCCGGCACCCCGGTGACCAGTGCGCCGCCCCGCGACACGAACACGTCCGAATTGCCGTTGAGGGCGGCCTCCACGGACACTGGGTCCAGCACCGGGACGGGCTTGCCTTCGATCCGCCGGCGCGACGGGTCGAACGCGACGGCCATGACCGCACCGTCCGCCTGGACGTACACCAGCGCGCCGTCCACCACCGCGAGCGGCCGGATCGCCTTGATCCCGAGCCGGGTGACCGGCCCTCCCTCGAGCGACGTCGTGGCGAGCTCCGAGGTCGCAAGCGCGCCGAACCAGAGGGTGAATACGACGGCACGGCCGTCCGGCAGCGCAATGGGCCAGACGTGCTCCACCTCGCCGCGGGCGGAGTCCGGCACGGTGAACGGCGCCAGCTCGCCGCCGGCCACGCTGACCCGGGACAGCCCGTGCACGCTGTCCGTCGCGCCCACCACCAGCTCGTCGGTCACGGTCCAATCGGCCCCGTTGGCCGCTCCCCCCCGGGCGATGCTCACCGGGGCGCTGCCGTCGAGCCGGACCTTCTTCTCCAGTGAGCCGCTCTGGAAGGCCACCCAGCGGCCATCGGGCGAAAACAAAGGCTGATGAGCGCCGGATGTCCCCGGGATCGGGTGACCCTCGAGCTGGTCGGTCCGGCGCGCGTAGAGCATCGATCCCCCGCCCGGCTGGGCCACGGAATAGACCAACAGGGATCCATCTGGCGAGATCGCGGCCGGCCAGGGATAGTTGGCCACTACCGGCACGCTGTCGGAGCCGGTGAAGAGGAACCGCACGGTGGGTGCTGGTGACTGGGCGGGTTCACGGCGGAGCTGCGTGGCGGCCACACCCAGCGAGGCCACGGTCAGGACCGTCAGCCCAACGGTGACCGGATCGCGCAGCCGGGCGCGAAGCCCGGTGCTCGGTGCGGCAGCCGGCACCGCCCCGGTGCTCGCGAGCGGCCGCGTGGCCATGGGCCGCATCAGCGCTTCGCCGAACTGCGCCGCGGTCGCGAACCGGTCCGCCGGCAGCTTCTCCAGCGCCGTGAGGACCGCGGCCTCCACGTGCGGCGGGATGGTATGCCGCTGGGGCAAGAGCGGCCGGGGCGCCTCGGTGACCACCCGGGCCACCACGGCCTGCGCGGTGCTGCCGGTGAACGGCGGGTCGCCGGTCAGCATCTCGTAAAGCACCGCGCCCAGCGCGTACACGTCCGAGCGGGCGGTGATCTCCCGCTCGCCCATGGCCTGCTCGGGACTCATGTACTGCGGGGTGCCGAGGCTCATGCCGGTCTCGGTCATCCGGGTGCCCGCCTGGCTGGCGGCGAGGGCGATCCCGAAGTCGGCCACCAGCGCGCGTCCATCATGCAGCAGGATGTTCTCCGGCTTGATGTCGCGGTGGATCACGCTATGGCGATGGGCGTAGTCCAGCGCGTCCGCCACCTCGCGCGCGATCCGCAACGCGTCCTCCACCGGGAGCTGCTTCTCCCGGCGGAGCCGGTCGCGCAGCGATTCGCCCTCGACGAAGGGCATGACGTAATAGAGGAAGGAGTCGGCCGCTCCCGAGTCGAAGAGCGGCAGGATGTGCGGGTGCTGGAGGTTGGCGGTGAGCTTGATCTCGGCCAGGAACCGCTCGGCGCCAATGACCGCGGCGAGCTCCGGGCGGAGCACCTTGAGGGCCACCCGGCGGTCGTGCCGCAGGTCCTCGGCGAGATAGACGGTCGCCATGCCTCCCGCGCCGATCTCCTGCTCCAGGCGGTAGTGGCCGGACAGCGCTCCCGAAATCCGGGGCGGCAGGCTCGTCATGGCGGCTCCTCGCGCCCGCGGGCGCCGGGTGGAGCGGACCTAGTCACCTTGCGATGGTAAGTCTGGAATGGCTGGAAGATGCACTCGGGGGCGGGGGCCGTCGAGGGCCGGGCCTCGCCTCCCCACTGACGCTCGCTTGGCTTCGGTCAGGCGCCGCCGCACCAGGTCACGAGACCTGGCCGCCGTGCAAGCGCGGCTGTCGCCGCGCTGCTCGACTACCTGAAGATCGAACAGGCGGACCTGCTCGGCTACAGCATGGGCGGCGGGGTTGCGATGCAGGTCGCTATCCGGCACCCCGCCAAAGTGCGGAAAGTCGTCAGCGTTTCGGCCGTGTTCCGTTACGACGGCTGGGTCAAGGAAGCGCTCGACCTGTATCCGAAGCTGACGGCTGAAATGTTCAAAGGGTCGCCCATCGAAGCCGAATATAAGAAGCTCAGCTCCACGCCGGACGAGTTTCCGAGGTTCGTCAAGCGCGTCATCGCGATGGACCTCAAACCCTACGATTTCGGGGCCGCCAAGCTCAAAGCCACCAAGGCGCCCATCTTCTTCATCCACGGCGATGCCGACGGCGTGCGGCTGGACCACATCTCGGAAATGTTCCGGCTGAAAGGCGACGAGATTTTCGGTGATATGCGGCCGCGGTCAGCGTCGCGGCTGGCCATCTTGCCCAATACTACGCATGTCACGCTGATGGAAAAGAGCAACGCGATCATCGCGATGGTGAATGATTTTTTGGATGCCAAGCCCGAGAATGGATCTCCGCCGTCACGCTCGTCATCGTCTTCCCCCCGCGCTGACCCTGCCGGCGTCTCGACGGAGACCGACCATGGCACCGTTCCAGCACCGATCCTCGTGACTGTGCATCGCTAGGGAAGGCCGCAGGGACACTCCTCGGTCACCCGGGCAGGCATCGCCCCTTTTGTCATCCTGAGCGAAACAAAAGGGGCGATCTCCGCCCGTCGGCTCGCCGTCATTTACGCGCCAGTCCGCACGATGAGGATTTCGCGGCACAGACCGCTCCAGCCCAGCGTGAGGCGTGCCGCCGAGTTGCCAACCCCCAACGCCGAGCCGACCTTTATGTCCATGCCGGACACCCTCACCCCGGTCTACTGGACCGCGGACATGGCCCGCCGCCTGCCCGAGGACGGCAACCGCTACGAGGTCGTCTACGGCGAGCTGCTGGTGACGCCGGCACCGCGGCTCTGGCACCAGCATCTGGTGCTTCGCCTCGCATCCGCCCTCCAGCAATACCTAGCTCGACATCCGGGAGCCGGCGTCGCGTTCATCTCTCCCGCCGACATTTCCTGGGGAGAGGACGTGCTGCTCCAGCCCGACGTGTTCGTCGCGCCCGTGGAGCAGGCGAGGGCGCTCGACTGGAGCGCTATTCACGACCTGCTGCTTGTCGCCGAGGTGCTGAGCCCATCGACTCCGCGGCACGACCGCTTCACCAAACGTCGCCGCTACCAGGAGGCGCGGGTGCCGCTGTACTGGATCATCGACGGGGATGAACGGCAGGTGGAAGTCTGGACCCCGACCGACGCCTTCCCTCGATTCGAGCGAGACCGGCTCGTCTGGCAGCCGGAAGGAGCCGGTGTGCCGTTCACGCTGTCGTTCGAGGACCTGTTCCGACCGATCGAGTGAGGGTGGTCTGCGCAAGACGATGGAGGCCTCCATGCATCACAGGCTGTTCCCCCCCACGGCCGTCTGTCTGCTCTCCCTGGCCCTGACCCATTGTGCCGATCTTCCCGAGGAGCCGAGTGCGCCGGAGCAGGCCGGGCTCGCGCCGGTGGAGCCGGCGCTCCTGGGGATGAGCTGCGTCGACGGTGAGCTGGCCAGCGGCGCGCCCTACCAGGTCTGCCTCAACCGGTTGCTCTGGAAGGGCGACCTGGTCGTCTTCGTTCCGGGCTACACCAACCCCGCCTCCACGCCGAGCACGCCGACGGGCGACATCGGCGGTCTCTCCGCGGCGGATGTCGTCACCTCGCTCGGCTTCGGCTGGGCCGCCACGGGGTTTCGGGAGAATGGCCTCCTGGTCCCCCAGACCTGGATCGCCCAGGACCTGCTCGCGCTGGTGCAGGCGGCGAAGACCTATTTCAGCGCGAGGACCGGCAGGTCCACGGGCCGCGTCTACCTGACCGGCGGCTCGCAGGGCGGCCTCATCACCACCCTCGGGGTGGAGCGGTATCCCCAGGTGTTCAACGGAGGAGGGCTGGCCGCCTGCGGGCCGATCGGCAGCTACCGCCGGCAGCTCCAGTATGTGGGCGATTTCCGGACCGTCTTCGACTTCTACTTCGATCCGGTCCTCGCCCAGTGGCCCGTCTGGATCGAGAGCGATCTCGATAACGGAGCCATCGATCCGGCATTCTGGACCCCCGCGAACCGGGCAGTGGTAGCGAGCGCGATCCAGGCTCATCCGGCTCGAACCGCGAATCTGCTCCGCGTCACCAGGGCGCCGATCGACCCGGCCAACCCCGGTCCCACCACCCGGCTCACGGTGAACGATCTCCTCCGTTACACCTTCGTCGGAACGCTGGACGCCATCGCCAAGCTTCAGGGACTCGCCTACGGCAACGTCGGCGTCGTCTACTCCGGATCCTCCAACGACGCCGCGCTCAACGCCCGGATTCAGCGGTTCACCTTCGATGCGTCCGCGGCGGCCCTGGGCATGCTGGAGACCACCGGCCGACTCGCCCGTCCCCTGGTGACGATCCACACGACGGGCGATCACATCGTCCCCGAGTGGCACGAGCCGCTGTACCGCAACAAGACCTCCCGCAGCCTGAGCTCCTGGTTGCGGCACACCCGACTCACGGTCAGCCGATACGGGCACTGCACCTTCACCGCCGGAGAAGTGCTGGGAGCGTTCTCGCTGCTGGTCCTCAAGGCGACGGGGCAGAACCTCGCGCTGAGCCGGCAGGCACTGACCGAGCCCGGGGAACGAGCGGAGTTTCTGCGGGCGGCCCGGGAGTTCGGGGCGTCGCCCGCGGTCGAATAGCCACCGCGCCCTCGCCAGCCACGGGTCGGCTAAAGGGTGCGGAGAAACTCGAGCAGCGCTCGTTGGTCGGAGCCGG
>DATBJC010000179.1:0-3077 GCA_036556625.1 Gemmatimonadales bacterium | reverse complement strand
GTTTCAAGTCCTCGCGCCGGTCATCGCCCTTCTCGTCGTTCCGGCCGCCGAATTTGTCCTGCAGCTTCTCGCCGACCACACCCGCCACCTTGGCGAGGCCCGCAGTGGCCACCGCGGCGACCAGCCCTTCCGAGGCCTCCTTCAGGCCCAGGTTCTTGCTGGCGCGCATGAGCTTCCTGGACGGCTTGGCCCCGGTAATCCGCCGGGCCCGCCGCCGCGCCTTCGACTTGCCGATATCCGGATGCAGCGTGAGTAACTCGGCGACGGCCGTTGCGATGAGTCTCTTGTATTGCCCCTTGCTGACCTGTCCCTCGATCGCCTTCAACGCCTGTACAGTGGCGCCGGTCCCCAGCCCGGCCGCCACATTCCGCCATCCCATAGCTCCTCCATTGACTAGATCGTCCTCCGGGTCTCAGCATTAGGGTGTTCACAATGGAAGGAGCTCACCACTGTGTCGGTGCGATGCGTCACGCTGATCCTCGAGGTCAGAAGGTCACAAATGCGTCACGCGGCGGCGAACCGGGTGGCGCTTCGGGGCCGGTGGTGGTGAGTCCTGTGGCGACACGATCGCCGTCCTCCGGCGCAGCGCCTGCTATCCCGTCCAGCGAACAGGAAGCCCGAGCCTTCCTCCAGGAGCGCCTCGCGTTCCTGGGCAAGGTCTACGTGCTGATCGATCTGAGCTTCTTCGTCGTGGGCAAGCTGGTCGGGGGACCGCTGATGGGGTGGACCGGCCTGTTCACGGATCTGAACAGCCGCCTCGTGCTGTCGGTGGTCGGGATCTATCTCGTCCAGTGGCTGGTCTGTCGGCGGGGACGATGGAGCGACCCGACCCTTCGCGTCATCGATGCCTGGTCGACCACCGTCACCGCGGCGCTGAACTCCGGGATGGTCTGCGCCGCCATGCCGGGAGAGCTGCCCGGTCTGTCCTATAGCCGCGCACTGCTGATCTTCACCATGACGCTGGTGATCCGCGCGGTCATCGTGCCCAGCTCCACCCGCCGGACCCTGGTCCTGGGGCTGGTTGCCGCCTGCTTCCCGGTCGCGACCTCGCACGTCTGGTATTCGGCACAGGGCCCCTCGCCCGTTCCGCCGCTCTTTCAGTCGATCTGGACGGCGCTCTGGTGTCTGGGTGGAGTGGTGATCGCGACCGTGGCGTCCCACGTGATCTACGGGCTCCGCCGGCAGGTGCGCGAGGCCTGGCAGCTCGGCCAGTACACGCTGCTGGAGAAGATCGGCGCCGGCGGAATGGGCGAGGTCTACCGCGCGAGCCACGCCATGCTCCGCCGGCCGACGGCCGTCAAGCTGCTCCGTCCGGGCCGGACCTCGGCCGAGCATCTCCGCCGCTTCGAGCGCGAGGTGCAGCTCACCAGCCGGCTCACCCATCCCAACACCGTCGCCGTGTTCGACTACGGTCGCACCATCGACGGCGTCTTCTACTACGCGATGGAATACCTCGACGGGGTGAACCTCGAGGATCTGATCCGCCACGACGGCGCGCAGCCGCCGGGACGGGTGTGCCACATTCTCCGCCAGGTCGCCGGCTCGCTGGCCGAAGCCCACGGTGTGGGGCTCATCCACCGGGACATCAAGCCCGGCAACGTGATCCTGGTGCCCGAGCGGGGCGGCGCGCGGGATGTCGCCAAAGTCGTCGACTTCGGCCTGGTGAGAGATCTGGAACAGGAGACCGAGGCCGGCGATGGTGACGGGTTCGCCGGAACGCCGCTCTACATCGCGCCGGAGGCGATCACTTCTCCGGACACGGTGGACGCCCGGAGCGATCTGTACTCTCTGGGCTGTGTGGGCTACTTCCTGCTGACCGGCCGGCCGGTGTTCGAAGGAGACACCGTGATCGGTGTGGTGGGCAGCCACCTGCACGCGCAGCCCATACCGCCCGACCAGCGGGCCGGAAGGCCGATTCCGGCGAGCCTCTCCGCGCTGATTCTCTCCTGTCTGGAGAAGGATCCGGCCCGGAGACCCGTGTCTGCCCTGGCGTGCATCGCGGCGCTCGACGAGTGGCACGACGTTCCAGCCTGGACGGAAGAGCAGGCGGCGGCCTGGTGGAGCATCCAGGGCGCGCGCCTGCTCGCTCGCGCATCGGGCGTCCGGGCGCCCCCCCTTACCACCGAGGCGACGATCCTCCGTCCCGACACCATGACGGCTCAAGAGCCGGTCTCGCCCCAGATCGGCGCGGCTGCCCGCCGCTAGCCGCTGTCGCAGGTAACAGTCCTGCGGATGACCGCCTCGGTTGCCCTTCGCTCAGGTGCCGGGTCCTATTATGAAGTGCGCACCGGATGAGAGGAACCCGACATGGACGAGCGGGCGCTGGGTTGTCACCCACGAACACTATTCCTTTACCGACCAGACCTAAGGAGCGCACGATGCCGACCCTCATTCCTCATCTCTGGTATTCCAGGGAAGCCGAAGAGGCCGCCAATTTCTATGCCTCGATTTTCCCTGACTCGCGAGTCGACCGCGTCAGCGCCCTGCCGAGCGACTCGCCCAGTGGACCGGCGGGGTCCGTCAAGATCGTGGAGTTCACCCTGCTGGGGCAGCCATTCGTGGCGTTCAGTGCCGGCCCGCTCGATCCGTTCAACCACGCGATCTCGTTGCTGGTGAGCTGCGACACTCAGGAGGAGATCGACCGGTACTGGGATGCGCTGCTCCAGGGCGGGACGCCGGAGCAGTGCGGCTGGCTCAAGGATCGATATGGGCTCTCCTGGCAGATCGCGCCCAAGGTGCTGTCCACGCTCATGACGGATCCGGATCGGGAAAAGGCGAAGCGGGTGAGCGAGGCGATGCTGAAGATGGTGAAGTACGACATCGCCGAGCTGGAGCGCGCGGCCGCGGGCGAGGCGAGGGTCTGAGCCTATGATCGGATCGTCTCCTCCGCCGCTCGTGCAGCCCGCACGGCCACCGCCAACTCCCGCACCCCAGCGCGGATCAGCGCCTCGGAGCTCCGGCCATACCCCAGCAACAGCATCGCCGAATCCTCGGCCGGATCCAGGTAGTAGTCGCTCATCGCCGTGAGCGCCACGCCCCGTCGTGCCGCCTCGTCCCGGATGGCCCGCCCCCGATCC
>DATBJC010000178.1:0-13041 GCA_036556625.1 Gemmatimonadales bacterium | reverse complement strand
GTCGGCCGGGGTACCGAGGTGCCGATCATTGGCGAGCTCTCGCTGCGTCCAAGCGCTGAGCTGCGGGACTCCCTCCGCCCGAAGACGCTGTGGAATTATGAGGTCGGCGCCCGGCGTATCCTCGATGATCGCCTGTTGCTGGAAGGGACCGTCTTCTATAGCGACGTGAGGAACGAGTTCGTTCCCGTCACGGTGGAAGGCTTCACCCTGCCGGAGAATGCCAGCCGCTCGCGCAACATCGGCGTCGAGCTGGGCGCGACCGCCCACGCCTCGCGCCAGCTCGAGCTCGGGGCCAGCTACACGTTCCTGGATCTCCGGCTGCGGGACTTCAGCTCGGAGGTTCTCGATTCTACCGGAACAGCTGATACCGTGGATTTCGGCGGCAAGCTCCTTCCGGCCGTGCCGAGACACCGATTCACAGGCGAGGTCCGTGTTCGGCCGCTGGCGGAACTGGACCTTGGGGTGCAGGTCGAGTGGCAGAGCGTCGTGTACGTCGAAACCAGCAACACCACGGAAGGCACTTGGTACTACCTGGGACCGGACGGCGCCGTGCAAGGGGTACCTTTTCGCGCGGTGCCGGACCGGGCGCTGGTCCACCTCAACGCGGCCTGGCAGCTGGGTCCGGCGACTGTCTTCGGCAGCGTCGAGAATCTCTTCGGACACAGATATGTGGGTACCATCGAGGCCAACACCTCCAACGGCCGCTTCTACGAGGCGGGACCACCGACTTCGGTATCGCTCGGGCTCCGGCTTACCGGATGGATGCCTGCCAGTGTGGGCCCGTAGGTCAACTTGGGTGCTACACGCGTGATCATTTTCCGTTCAGCCCTTGTGGGGATCAGCCTCGCCCTGGCCCCTGCCGGCGCGCGGGCGCAGTCGGCTTCGAGCGCCGACTCGTCTTTCTGTGCCTTTCTGCCCACCGTCGAGGCCGCCATCAGGTCCATGGGGAAGAACGACAGCAGGCCCTGGCTCGCGCTCCTTTCCACCGAGCCCGGCGCGACGCTGTTCTCGCCTTTCGGCCACGTGATCCGTGGGACGTCGGCCGTGGCGCAGCGATACGACTCGGTGGCGAAGCGATTCGAGCCGGGGCACCGGACGTTCACGGTCGAGTACCTGAGCATTGAGGTCGATGGTGACCTGGCTACTACCGTCGCGGTGGAGCGTGGCACCTTCCGGCCGGCCGGCAGCGACTCGACTATGGCCAGCGTCACCCGCGCCACCATGATCTATCGTCGTGAACGCGGAGGCTGGAAGCTGCGGCATCGGCACATGGACCATCTCACCGAGGGCAAAGCGGCACGGTAGCACCTCAGCATCGCGCCGCCGGCGGCACTGGTTCGGCAGACGCTCAGCTTCCGCCTGAGGAAGTAGCCGCTTATCGAAACTGCTTCCCCACGGCCAGCGTCCGGGAGTAGGTCCCCCATCCCAGAGGCTCCGATGCTCCGTCTTCCCGCTCTGGCTACCCTCGCCCTCGCGGCTTCCGTTCCCCTGCACCGCTCGCCACAGCGACCGACGCCCCACTCCGCGGCCCAGCTCGACACGATCCAGGCCGGTGATCCCCGCGTGGAAGCCGCCAGGCTCCGCCCCTTCGCCATCGAGCGCCGCCTCACGCTCACTCGCGGTGATACGGTGCGGCCCTTCGGCCGGCAGATGGAATCGCTCGCTGCCCTGACCTTGGACGGCCGCCCCGTCCTGCTCGGTGTGGTCACCTTCGAGACGCCAAGGGCCACCACCGTGGACAGCAGTTGGCTCGATGCCACGACCTTGCGTCCCATCCGGATGCAGTCGAGCAACGCTGCCCGCACCATCGATCTCCAGTTCGACCGTGACCGAGTCCGGAGCGCCACGACCCCCCGTACCGGCGCACCCACCACCACCGACCAGCAGCTCGGCGTCCGCCCGTTCGAATGGAACATGTTCGGTCTCGCACTCTCGGCGCTGCCGCTCCAGCCCGGCTTCCGGGCGGCGATGCCGGTCTACATGGACCGGTTCGGCCGCGTGGTCTGGTACCGGGTCGAGGTCGTGCGGGACACACTGCTGGTGCGATCCAGCGGCCGCCGCTCGCCGATGTGGGAGGTACTCGCAACCGGCGACTCCGCGGGCATGTCGGCCAGGTTCTGGGTATCGCAGCGGCACCGGTTCGTGGACCAGGTGCGGGTGTGGGAGCCGGGGATGGCGATCATGTACGATCGAGGCCTCTAGGCGTAGCTCAGCCACCAGTCCTTCCGCCGGGCCTTGAGGTCCGCGAACCAGCGGCACGCGGGGTACAGCAGCAGGACCGCGGCGAGCCACACCAGGTAGAGCAGGCCCAAGCTCCAGGTGTAGCTCTCCGGCGGCGGCGGGTTGCCCATCGGATGGTTGGTCAAGAGCCAGGGATTCACCCGGCCCTCCCGGACGAGGGACACCAGCAGCGCCAGCAAGTGGATCAGGGGGATGTGGAGGACATAGAAGAAGAAGGGGACCCGGCCGAAGACGGCGATCCACCTGGCCAGCGCGCCCCGCGCCCGCTCCAGCAGCGGCACCAGCGCGATCGTCGGCCCTAGGGTCATCAGCAGGAAGCTGAGCGACGCCGGGTACTTGGTGGTGTTGAGGAACGAGAGCAGGGCCGGCATCGGCGGCTCGGCCGTCCAGGGGCGCGGGTCGCCGTACAGGTTGCTGCCGCGAAGCAGCAGGAAGAGCGCGGTGGCGCCCAGCCCGATGGAGAGGCAGAGCCGGTTTCGGCGCGGCGGATCGAGCGTGAGAATCCGGCCGAAGGCGTACCCCGCGGCCATCACGCCGATCCAGGGAACGATCGAGTACAGCACCATCAGCGGTCCGATCGGCTCCTCGGCGAATGCGGTGTACAGCAGCTTGCGCAGCGTGGCCGGTATCGAGGGAAGCAGCGGCGGCATGACCGCGTTGTGGAGCGCCATGATGGCGATGCCGAGCCCACCCACCAGCGCGACGGGGAGTCGCACCAGGCCGGCCATGAGCACCATGCACCAGCCGATGGCCCAGATGACACCCGCGAGCAGGTACTCGGAAAAGTCGAAGTTGAAGGCCCATGCCACCCGGATCACCGTCAGCTCGAGCAGCACCAGCCAGAGGCCGCGAATGAGGAGGAAGCGGGAGACGTCCGGATGGCGGCGGCCGTACAGGAACGCGCTGGTGCCGGCGAGGAAGATGAACGCCGGGGCGCAGAAGTGAGTGATCCACCGGGTGAAGAAGATGCCCGGCGTGGGTCCGCCGGGCGGAAGGCCGGAGTACACCCGGACGTGGTCGATGGCCATGAGGACCATGACCGCGCCCCGGATCAGGTCCACCGAGAGAAGCCGCGGCGCCGTCATCAGGGCGATGCGTTGTCGTACGCAGCCAGGCCCGCTGTGAGGGCGACTGCACCGGTCAGACTGAGGATGAGCCCGCTGGTCTGCCGGCGGCGGAAGCTGCTGTAGTGCCGAGCCGCCGTGTCCGAGCGCGCGGCGAAGAGCGGAAGGGCCGGCGCGAACCAGCCCAGTGAGCCGACAGGGCGCTGATCCATCCCCTGCACCAGCTGGACCTTGAAAAAGGTATGCCGGAGTCGCAACGCGCAGGCGTCGTAGGTGCAGGCCTGAGGCGTCTGGGCCGTCGATCCTGGAGCCCGAAGACAGAGCAGTCCCAGGACGATGGCAACGCTGATGCGATAGAAGGGCATTCCACGCTCCTCCTTTGGGTGTAGCCGCCCGACAAACGCTTCCATCCAGGATGGTGTCACAGCTTCTGGCCTACCGGATGCGGGTACCCATCTGCACCAGCTTGGTCCATACGTGCTTTCCTGTCAGTCGTTTCGCTTTCTTCAAGTCCACGAGCGGCGGAGCCTTGACAAGCCGGCGCCGGCTTCCCATTGTGTGAAGACCGCGAGCGAACGACAACGAGATGACGCCAGCTGGCGTTCATTCCATCGCGGTCTGCCGTACCCCGGCTCACTACCCCCAGACAAACGATCCCGCCGCCTCCCGTAAGGGGGTTGCCACGCCTCGAGCGCCGCGCGCTCGCGGCTGAATTGGCATCGAGGGATCCTGCGTTGCCGCAGGCAGGCCTGGCGCGCCCACCATCGCCCGGTCATCGCAGGGTCCTGATGGGTGACATGGATCCTTACGGGACGGCACGTGAAGTGCCGGAGAACTCCTATGCTCAGCAAACGCCCGTTCGCCATTGCGGTATGTTGCCTCGTGCTCCTGGTGTCCGCGTGCGCCGAAGATGCCACCGAGCCGCGCCCGCTCGATCCCGCTCTCGATGCCGCCGCGCTCAGCAAGGGCCCCAACGATTCCCTGGCACGCGTGGTCCGCGAGCTGACCGCCGGCCGCGGGATTACCGCGATGCCCCGCCCTCCTCGGGTCCGGTCGGCGTTGTCCCGGCTGGGTCAAGCCCTCGTATTCGACAAGGTCCTGAGCGGCAACCGCGACATCTCCTGTATGACCTGCCACCTGCCGGTCCACGGAACCAGCGACGGACGCAGCCTGTCGGTGGGCCAGGGTGCGGCCGGACTGGGCCCCGGCCGAACTCACCCGGCCGGGGTGTTCATTCCGCGAAACGCGCCACCCCTCTTCAACCTGAGCACGCTGACCTCCCTCTTCTGGGACGGGCGGGTCAGCCGCGACGCGCAGGGTGTCTTCCATACCCCGGCGAAGGAGCAACTCACCCCGTCGATGACCCAGACGTTGGAGTTCGGCGCCATCTCGGCGCTGGGTCTCTTCCCGGTCCTCTCCCGGTCGGAGATGCGGGCGGATGCGGACAACGAGCTCGCGCTGATCCCCGACGACCGCCCCGACCTGATCTGGGGGGCGTTGATGCAGCGGCTGGGCCGGATCCGCGAGTATCGCCGGATGTTCGAGCGGGCGTACCCGGGCCAGCGGTTCGAGCAGATGACTTTCGCCCATGCCAGCAACGCGATGGCGGGGTTTTTCCTGGACCGGCTGTCGTTCAACAATTCGCCCTGGGATCGCTTCCTGGCCGGCAGCAACCGCGCGCTCACCACGCAACAGCTCCAGGGCGCCAACGGCTTCATGCGCGGCCGCTGCTCCATCTGTCACAACGGGCCCGCCTTCACCGACAACCAGTTTCACAATGTGGCGGTGGCGCAGATCGGCCCGGGCCAGGGCGACGGCGCCGATGGGCGGGATGACTTCGGCCGGATGCGGGAGACCGGTCTCTCGACGGACCAGTACCGGTTCCGCACCACGCCGCTCCGCAACGTGGAGCTGACCGCGCCCTACGGTCACGACGGCGCGATCGTGAGCCTGCGGGAATTCATCGATCACTACAGTGTGTCGGATGCCAAGCTGCGGAGCTACGACGTCAATCAGCTCGAGCCCGCGTTGCGGCCCACGTTGCTGGCCACGGCGGATGCCATCCTGGCCACCCGTGACACGCTGCTGAACGGGGTAAACTTGTCCGCCGAGGTGGTCGACAACCTGGCCGCGTTCATGACCGCTCTCACCGATCCGGCGGCCCGGAACCTCCGACGGGTCACGCCGCGCCGGGTGCCAAGTGGCCTGCCGGTAGACAAGCCCTAGGGAATCGGCCAAGGTGGGGGGTGAGCGCCTCGGGGTCTCCTCCGAGGCGTTTGCCTTTTGGCGCCGGTTGCGCCGGGCGGGCCGACCGCCGAGGATACGGGGAGCGTCCGGACCGACTCTTCGACCCCGGACTGTCATCATCCATGCAGGAGACAACGATGCGCTTGGTAGACCCCCTCATCGCGGAGCTGGAGCAGGAGGCCGAGACCACACGCCGGGTGCTGGAACGGATCCCGGAAGACGAGCTGGGCTGGCGTCCGCACGAAAAGTCCATGTCGCTGGGACAACTCGCCCTGCATATCGCCACCACCCCGGGCGGGGTGGCCCAGATCGCCGGGCAGGACTCGATGGAAAGACCCGACTTCAGCCAGCGACCCGAAGCGAAGACCAGACGGGAAGTCCTCGGGGCTCTGGAGGAGTCGGTGGCCACGGCCCTGGAATTCCTCCGTGGGCTGGACGACGCCCGGGCCACCCAGAGCTGGAGCATGACCTTTCAGGGCAAGACGGTGTTCTCGCAGACGCGGATCCGCCTGGTGCGGACCATCATGCTCAACCACTGGTATCACCACCGGGGGGAGATGCAGGTGTATCTCCGGCTGCTGGGCGTGCCGGTGCCCTCGGTGTACGGACCTACCGCGGACGAGGATCCGTTCGTGGCGTCGGGGACGCGGGAGCTGCAGAGGACCTGATTCGGCGCTACACCGGCTCCGGGAGCAGCAGAGTCTTGATCGAGCGGCGCTGGTCCATCGCACGGTAGCCCTCCGCGACCTGATCGAGCGGCAGCGTCAGGTCGAACACCTTGCCGGGGTTGATCTTCCGGTTCCAGATCAGGTCGATCAGCTCCGGCAGGTAGCGGCGCACCGGGGCGGGGCCGCCGAGCAGGTGAATTTCGGCGAAGAACAGCTCCAGCGCGGGCAGCTCCACGCCGTAGGTGACCCCGACGAAGCCGAGGTGCCCGCCGTGCCTGGTGGAGCGGATCGCCTGCATCATCGATTCCTGGGTACCGACCGCCTCGATCACCGAGTGCGCGCCGAGTCCGCCGGTCAGGTCCTTGATGCGCGCCACCCCCTCGTCGCCGCGCTCGGTCACGATATCGGTCGCGCCGAACTCGCGCGCGAGCTGCTGCCGCGCCTCGTGGCGGCTCATGGCGATGATCCGCTGGGCACCCATCTGCTTCGCTGAGAGCACGCCGAGCAGCCCGACGGCGCCGTCTCCGACGACCGCGACCGTTTTGCCGGGCCCCGCCGCGGCCGCGTCGGCCGCGAACCACCCGGTGCCGAGAACATCGGAGGCGGCGAGCAGGCTCGGGATCAGGTCAGGGGACGGGATCTCCGGCGTTGCGACCAGGGTGCCGTCCGCGAGCGGAACGCGCAGCAGGGGCGCCTGCGCGCCCAGCGCCCCGATCGGCTGGGCACGCACGCACCGGCTCTGATACCCTGCACGACAAATCGGGCAGGTATTGTCGGACGCGAAGAAGGAGCCGACGACGAACTGACCGGGCTCGATGTTCTGGACGGCGCTGCCGACCTCCTCGACGATGCCGCAGTACTCGTGGCCCATCGGCGTCGGTTCGGTAATCGGCTCGATGCCGCGGTAGGGCCACAGGTCAGAGCCGCACACGCAGACGGCCGAAGTCCGGACGATGGCGTCGGTCGGCTCGATGATCTTCGGGGCTTCGCGCTCGGCCACTCGCACGTCGCCCGGTCCGTAGAGAACAGCTCCTCGCATCACTGGCCTCCTGCGCTCATAGCGCATTTTCCCTGTTGGCGCATGGACGTCTCCGGGAGGCGGCGTGCGGGAGCACAGGGCGGTCCCATGCTACGATGCGGTAACGGGGGGCGCAAGCAGCGGCGGCCGCCAGCATTCGCCGTCGTCACACCGTCATCCCGACGGGCGGAGCTCCCGATACCACGAAACCACTTCCCGACGGCCCGCGGCCGAGATCGAAGCGCCCTGGCGCGACCGGTATGACGCGACTCACATTGGAGTACTCGCCACACTTCGAGGAGCGCGCATGGACGTGACCCGACGGGAGTTCGCCGGAGCTCTCACCGGCGTCGTGGGCGCCGCCACCCTGGGATGGGATGCAACGGCTTCCCGAGAGGTGGCCCCATGCGACCTGCCTCCCGCCATTCAGGCCCTCACACCTAAAACGGCCGGCATTACTCCCATCAGCGACGATGAGCGTCGCGCGCGAATCGCCCGGGCGCAGCGGCTCATGGAGGAGCACGCGATCCACGCGGTCATGATCGAGCCCGGCTCGAGCCTGCGCTACTACGCCGGGGTCGACTGGTCGCTGTCCGAGCGGACCTTCGCGATGGTGATCCCGGCCTCCGGACCGCCCGCCTGGGTCTGTCCCGCGTTCGAGGAGGCGAGGGCCCGGGAGCTGATTCGTTTCGGCGACGACATCCGGGTCTGGCAGGAGGAGGAGAGTCCCTTTGCCCTCATCGCCGCCATTCTGAAAGACCGCGGCGCGGGGCGTGGGAGGGTCGGCCTGGAGGAGAAGGTGCGGTTCTTCGTGATGGACGGCCTCCGCCGAACCGGGACGGCGGCGGAGCTGGTCTCGGCCACCCCGGTGACGGCGGGGTGCCGCATGTTCAAGTCGCCCGCCGAGCTGGCCTTGATGCAGCGGGCGACCGACATCACGATCCTCGCCATCAAGGCAGCGTTCGCCACTCTCAAGGCGGGCATGACTCAGTACGACCTCGGCCGCCACGCGACGGCCGCTCTCACCCGGCTCGGCGGCACCGATCCCTGGGCGCTGGTGGGCTTCGGCGAGTACTCGGCCTTTCCGCACGGCAGCATGCAGCCGCAGCGGCTCCGGCTCGGCGACATCGTCCTGCTGGACACGGGGTGCGCCGTGGAAGGCTACCAGTCCGACATGACCCGGACGACGGTCTTCGGCCGCCCGACCCGCCGCCAGAAGGAGGTCTGGGACCTCGAGCGGAAGGCGCAGGACGCCGCGTTCGCCGCGGCCCAGGTCGGCACGCCCTGCGAGGCGGTTGACGCCGCGGCCCGGAAGGTGATCACCGATGCCGGCTTCGGGCCTGATTACAAGCTCCCTGGCCTGCCGCATCGCACCGGGCACGGGATCGGGCTCGACGGTCACGAGTGGACCAACTTCGTGCGCGGCAACACCACGCCGATCGCGCCGGGGATGTGCTTCAGCGATGAGCCGATGATCGCCATCTACGGTGAGTTCGGGATCCGGCTGGAGGACTGCCTGTACATCACCGAGCGCGGGCCCCGGTTCTTTTCACCGCAGAGCCCGGCGATCGATCAGCCGTTCGGGTGACATCACAGCGAGCGCGAGGGCCGAGCCGGAAAAAAACAAGGGGAGGCTTAGTACTACTCCGCCACTTTCATTGATGAGGCCACAGATGAACAGGGATGAACACAGATTAGGGCTTTGCTGATGGATTCCACTTCCATCATCATTCACTATCTGTGTTTATCTGTGTTCATCTGTGGCCTCCAAATCGATTCCTGGCCGGCCGCCCCACACCAGCTACAGGAAGTGGCAGAGTAGTATTAGCCGCCCACCCCGATCCCCAGGGTGATGGGCAGGATGGTTCGGGGATTCTGCGCGGGGCTGTCGAAAATCCCTTGCACCTTCACCTCGCCGAATACGAACAGAAGCTGGCTCAGCTGGGCTCGGAGCCCGGCACCCGCAGTGACCAGCGCATCGTCTTCATTGAAGTCGACCACGTATCCGAGCCCGAGCAGCGCATAGGGGCGCAGGACGCGTTCTCCGAGGTGCATCTGGTAGGTCAGGTCGCCGCTGAGCCAGAGGCGCTCCGCCGTCTCGGCTCCGCTCAACCGGACGCCAAGGACGCCCCTCGATTGATAACCGACCATCCCCGACCAGTTCCGATTGCCGTGACCTTCCCCGAGCACCGCCGTTGGGCCGGCGCCGAAGCCTGCATACAGGGCCTGCGCGCTGACCGGGTGAGCAGCATAGAGGAGAACGCCGAGAAGAAGAGGACAGCCGCGAAACACGGTCGGACTCATCACCGCCTCCGAGAGAACGACGTCAGTTGGGGGTGTTCGGGCCTCGCGCCGCCGATCAAGGCCTGCCTCATACTTCGCCACGCCCGTTACCCCAACGTGACCCTGCCCAGCATGATACCATTGATTACCGCGAGGGCGGCCTATCGGGTCAGGCGAGCCTCAGCGACTCGCCGACTTCTATGGTCTGAAACCGCTCCGGCGGCACCCCTCGCTCCTGCCTTGCCCTCGCCAGGTCGCGGACCGGCTGGTCGATCCCTTCCGGCGTCAACTGGAAAGTCCCGAAATGCATCGCGATGCTCCGGGTCGCGCCGAGATCGAGGTGGGCCTGGACGGCCTCCGCCGGATTCATGTGAACGTCTTTCATGAACCAGCGCGGCTCGTAGGCGCCGATAGGAAGGAGGGCGAGATCGATCGGACCCAGGCGAGCGGCGATCTCGCCGAAGTGCGGGCCGTAGCCGGAGTCGCCGGCGTGAAGGATGCGCCGCCCGCCGACCTCGACCAGGAAGCCACCCCAGAGGGCGCGGTTGCGGTCGAAGGGGGTCCGCGCCGAGAAGTGTTGCGAGGGCGTGAGCGCGACCGACAGCTCACCGGCAGGGCCCGTGCGGGTGCTCTCCCACCAATCCAGCTCGACGATCCGAGCGGCGCCCGCCGAGCGCAGCAGCCGGGCATTGCCAAGCGGCGTCACGAACGACGGATGAAAGCGCCGCTCGATTTGCGCCAGCGCTCGCAGGTCGCAGTGGTCGTAGTGGTTGTGGGTCTGCAGCACCAACGCGATGGGGGGCAGATCCTCGAAGCGTACGCCGGGGGCCCGCACCCGTATGGGTCCCACGAAGGAGAACGGGCCGGCCCTCCGGGCGTACACCGGATCGATCAGGATATTGCCGCCGGAACCCTGGACCAGGAACGTCGCGTGGCCGATGAAGGTGACGACGGCCTGGTCGGGCCCCGGCGCGGGCGGGCGGCGGGACTCGACCGGGACATGCGACGGCCACCGCGTAAACCGGGTGACCAGCAGACGCGGCACCTTCCAGAACGGCTGGCCGTTCGCGCCGCTGGGATTGAAGAAGCGGCGGCCGTCGAAGTGGTCGCTCATGCGGAGCGGAGCAGCTCGGCGTACAGGTCGCCGTCGGCGCGCAGGCGATCGTGGTCGAGCCACTCGGGCCTCACCCTCGCGCCGGCGGCCGCCAGGGCCCGTACGATCGCGGCATAGTCGTCCGGGTTCGGCCGGTTCTCCACCAGCCAGGCGTGCAGCGCCCACCTCATCGGCGGCGTGCCGTACACTTTGTCCGTGACCTCCAGGGGCGCCTGGTGCCGGAGCAGCAGCTCGACGAGGGCGACGTCGCCCTGGAACGCGGCGGCGTGGAGGGCGGTCTGGCCGTCGTGGGTCCGGCGTGCACCCGGGTTCACACCGAGGTCGAGCAGCAGGGCGATCGCGTCGCGCTGGCCGGACCACGCGGCCATGACCATCGCGGCGCCCCGGTCCTGGTCCGACACGCTACCCGGTGACTCGAACGCCTGCCGGATGGCGTCGAGGCGGCCGATGCCGGCGGCTTCGATCAGGCCGACCGGCGCGCCCAGGTCGGCCAGGTGGGCCGCGGCCTCGGGACAGCCGTTCACCAGCGCGTAGTGGACGATGCGGGGATCCATCCGCGCGCCCCGCGCGAGCAGGAGGTCGGCGAGGTCGTTCTGGACGCCGGCCGCGCGCGGGCCCTCGCTGGTGACCACCAGGGCGAACGTGGTGAGGCCGCCGCCGTACACGTCCGCCTCGGCGTCCACCTCCGCGCCGGCGTCGAGGAGATGCTGCGCGATCGCCAGGATGTTGCCGGGGGTATGTTGCCGGTAGCTCTCGACGCCGTTGGCCGACACATAGTGTAGTAGCGTGGCGCGGTGCTCGCGGCTCGACCGCACGCCCACCAGCGGAGGATCGTCGCGCAGCAGGCGCTCCAGCGCGGGGAGGTCGCCGGTGACGACCGCCTCGGCGGCGCGCTCGAAGGTGGAGATGTCGGAGTCGCGATGGGTGAGTCGTTCGACGTGGTGCACCAGGCGAGGCCAGCTCTCGAAGCCGTGAGCGCGGGCGATCACGAACTGGGCCTGGGAGAGGGCGCAATCGGAGCGGCCCAGGCGGTCGCGGGCGAAGTCGGCGATCTGGTGGGTGCGGCGGTCGATCTCTCGTTGTGGCTGGCGGAAGACTTCGGGCTGAAGCCGGACGAGGGCGCCGATCCACTGGGTCGCCCACACGTGGATCGATCCGTCACCGGAGCGGCAGGCGGTAGCGAGATCCTTGGCGCGGGTGCGGTACTGGTCGAGGTCCGGGTGCGGCGGGAGCGGGAGGACGTCCTGGGGATTGGGATACACACGAATCTCCTTTCAGAGCGCCTGGAGTCCGCACTGGTCAGGCTGAAGGGAGGTTCGTCTCTGTTTTGGGACTGCGGTGGGTGGGCACGGCCCTTTTCGCGGACTGATTGCGCCCCAAGCGCACCTGCAGTGTAGCGAACGGAGGTGGGGCGCGCAACGACGCCAGGCACCCTGTGGGGAACCCTGAGGCGACAAGGCCGGTTGGCCGACAGATGGGTCGATATTCGCAACTCTCCATGGAGTACCGGAGACTTCGGCCAACGACAACTCCATGTTCTGAAATGACCCTATGACCGACCCCAACGCAGTCGCCCGGCTCGGGATCTTCCGGCCGCCGTTCATCTATCTCGCCACGATCGCCGGCGGGCTCGCCCTCCACTGGGCCTGGCCGAGGCCCATGCCGGGCGGTCTGCCGGTGCGTCTCCTTGGCGTCGCCCTGGTCCTGGCGTCCGTCGTCCTGTTAACCCTCTCGGCGCGGCGGTTCCGCGCCGCCGGCACGCCGGTCCCGGCCCGGAAACCCACCACGGCGATCGTCCGGACCGGTCCCTATCGCTTCAGCCGGAATCCGATCTACCTCGGATTCACGCTTCTCCAGCTGGGCCTCGCGCTCTGGGTCGGCACCTGGTGGCTGGTCGCCACGCTCGCGGTCGCGGTGGCCATCATCCACTTCTTCGTGGTGCCGACGGAGGAGCGGTATCTGGAGGCGAGATTCGGCGCCGAGTACCGGGACTACAAGGCGACCGTGCGCCGCTGGCTGTAGGCGTTCGCGTGTCTCAGGCGAGTCCTAGTGCGGGCGTCGGAAACGTGGCCTGGATCTGATCCGACCCGGGGCCCTCGTCACCGTAAAGCAGCGACACCGTGTCGCCGTCCTCCGAAACCGTACCGGGCGCGAGCAGGTAGGGAAACCCGGCTTCCCTCCCGCCGGTCCTGGTGAAGCTCAGCGTGTTGCCCTGGCGGCTGTAGGAACCCTCCTCCGCGTTGTCGAAGGTGATCCCGTTGTTCTTGTTGCGATGGGACGTCTGCAGCTGAACAAAGCGTTACCGTGATGCGGCGGTTTCAGGGGCTGACCTAGATTGGAGAACCAAACCCCTGCCGGCGTCGTTCTCTCGTAGGACGTTTCTGGAGAAGGAACCGATGCCGCGTC
>DATBJC010000177.1:0-4771 GCA_036556625.1 Gemmatimonadales bacterium | reverse complement strand
CGCCAGTACTCCACCAGATCGCCGGACGATCTCCGGTCGCGGATGTTGGAGGCGTTCGTGCAGACGGCTGAGGGGCGGGTGACCGAAGCGGTAAGGCGGTAAGGCGGTAGAGCGGCACCAAAGGCGCCTGTCATCCCGAGCGAAGCGAGGGATCTTCTCTGCGGTCATCGAGACCGGGTGAGAAGATCCCTCGTCGCTTCGCTCCTCGGGATGACAGCCGTTGGGTCCTTGTGACTCGTGTTTCGCTGGTCCGCCGTCAGGGCCTGGTGCTGATCACCAGTGTCCGGGTGACCTCGCTTCCGGCGACGCTGGCCGCCAGCTCCGGCTTGCTCGCCTTCGGTCCCAGCGTCCAGCGAACGTTGGCACGCCCGTCGGCACCGGTGAGTCCGCGCGCCGGCGTTACGCTCCCACTGGTTGCCTTGAACACGACGGTCTGGCCGCCGAGCGCATTCCCGTACGCGTCGGTCACCTCCACCACCACAGGCTTCGGCAACTGACGGCCCGGCTTGGCCGTCTCCGGCGCGCCGACAAACGCGAGCTTCGCCGCCTTTCCCGCCCGAGCCAAGGCCGTCGCCACGGTGGTCGCCGAATCGCCGGAGAGCCGGATCGTCAGGCGTTGGAGGCCCGCGTGCCGGCCCAGGGTCCACTGCACGCTCGCCTGGCCGGTCGAGTCGGTGATCACGCTACTGTCCGCCAGCCGACCCGCGGCCGGCTCCAGCTGGACCAGCGCGCCCGGCACCGGGTTCCCATGGCGGTCCACGCTCCGGAGCACCAGCGGCTGCTTGAGCGGCGTCCCGACCGAGCCGAGCTGACGGTCTCCCGCCTTCACCGCTACCCTGGCGCCCGTTCCCGCATTCGCGGTGGCCACCACGCTGAGCGCGGGCATGGACCGCGCGTTGCCGACCTGGGCCCGCGCACGCTGGCGCCCCGCCTTGGAGCCCAGCTTCCAGGTCGCACGTGCCTCTCCCAGTGAATCGGTCCGCGGCGCGAGCGCCGTCAGGGCGCCGCCATCGAGAGCGTTCCATGTCACCGGCACGTCGGCCAGGGCCACGCCGACGGAGTCGGTGACCCGCACGACGACCGGCTGACGCAGCGTATCGCCCGCCTCGCCGGTGGGCTCCTTGGTGATGAGCTCCACCTTGGTATTGGCCGGGATGGGATCCGCCTCGGCGCCGAGTGCGGGGGCGACGCTCACGCCGTCCACGGAAATCGTGAGCTGCTGCCGTCCCGGGACGTCGCCCAGACGCCAGATGGTCCGCACCATGCCGCGCGCGTCGGAGGTGTCGAGCGCCGGCTCGGCCGACGCGCCGGGGGCGACCGAATGGAAGCTCGCGGCGACGCCGGGCATCGGACGGCCGGTCCGGGAGACCACCTGCGCGGTCACCGGCACCGGGAGCGAGCGACCGGCCGGCCCGCGCTGTCCCTCACCGCCGAGAACGGTGATCGAGCTGGGAACCGGAACCACCTCGAGCGGAAGCACCAGCTGGAGCTGGCCCGCCATGGCGGTGAGCGAGCCGCGGCCGGGGTTGACCCCGACGACGTCGGCGCCCTCTACGGTTGCGATGGTGGGATCGGGCGTAGTCCAGGACACGTCGGCCCCCACGATCGGATTGCCGCGCGCGTCCACCACGTGGGCGATGAGCGGTGCGCGCTCGCTCTCGCGCACGCGGAGCAGCGTGTCCTCCACCTGCAGCGCGGCCGGCCGCTGGCTCACCACGATCCTGGCCCTCGCCTCCAGCTGGCCCACCCGCACCACGATCGCGGTGCTGCCCGGGCCCTGGGCGGTGACGGTGCCGGCGTGGCTCACCTGGGCAATCGAAGGATCGCCGCTGGTCCACGCCGGTGAGAGACCCATCATTGCGTTGCCGCTGGAGTCGGTCACCACCGTCGCCAGCTGAATGGAATCGCCGATGGCGAACGCGGTGTCGAGCGTCGGGCTCACCCTGACGTTGTGGGCCCGGAGCAGCGCGATGGCTGCCGCGCCCGGGACCGGTATGCCGGCCGAGTGAGTGTAGCTCAGGATGGAGACCAGCGCGGCGCCTCCGGAGAGCGAGGCCGCCACCAGGCGGCCCGCGCCCGCCGTCCAGCGCGGCTTGGTCTTGGCTACCGCATTCGATCGCAGAGAGGCACTCCTTCCTCGCCCGCCATATTCCGGTCGGCCTCGGTCCGGGGGGCTTCGCTCCCCTCGAGGCGGCCCACGAAGATCACGCAGCTTCGGCCCGGCTGCTCCTGGTGCCACGCCCGACCCTGCCAGCCGGACCGCCCGGCGGACAGGATCTCGACCTTCACCCCGGCCGCCGGCGCCAGCCGGAGCCCGTCCACCGAGGTCGCATAGGTGCGCTTGGTTGCGTGATATTTTGCCTGAGCCGCCGCGACTGACCTGAGCGCGGTCTTGAGCTGGGCCGCATGGCTGGGCCGCGAGGCCAACACTTTGGCCTGGGCGGCGGCCGGCGTGCTGGTTGACAGCAACGCCAGTGCCACGAGCAGCGAGCAGCAGGGAACCCGGTACGCCGACATCATCTCCTCCAGGCGACAGGTGACCGGATGCAGGTAGCGGGCGGTCAGAGGGCGACCGACGGGCGCGACCACCATTGCGCTCATCGAGCACCACCTGCCGCCCGCCGAAAGCTCGGGCCGAAATCACCCTAACGAGGATGTGAAGGCTGGGTACCAGTCTGGGAAGAAGGGCGCGTTCCCACAATCCGCAGGAAGCGTACACCGTCGTGCTTTTCGACGTGCCTGGCCCCGACCGGGTGCCAGAGGCTGCACCGGGCGGTTACATGAGACGGTACTTGGGGCCGCTGCCACCTTCCCGAGGCGTCCATCGCGGTCCGAGCACGTCGGTGGCCTTGCAGTCGATGCAGTTCGGTGCGTTCACCCGGAGCTCGTCGCTCACCCGCTCGTAGACGCCGGCCGGACAGACGTGGGAGTAGAAGTCGGCCACCTCGCCGGTCACGTCGGGGCCGACCAGGAGATGCGAGGGGATGGTATCCCGGGTCGCATTGCCCGACTTGAACACCGCGTCCAGCTTGCCGAATGTCAGCTTGCCGTCGGGCACGAAGGGCTCGGCCGGTGCCACCCGACGTGGGGCCGCGGCGTCCTCCGGCATCGCCACCCTGGCGCCGAACAGCCGCCCTCCGCTCAGCGTCATCAGCCCCGCCTTCAACCCGCCGACGTACAGTCCATCCTTGAAGGCGAGCCGCATGTTCCGGGTGCGATACATGTCGGCCACGATGTAGCTCTGGTCCACCGCCCGGTCATAGGCGACCAGCTGCGCCGCCGAGGTGTCTCCCGCCTTGAGCGCGGCGAACGCCGCGCGTGCCGCGTACACCCCGGACTGCATGGCGTAGTGGATCCCCTTGAGCGAGGGGACATCCACCAACCCGACGGCGTCGCCGATGACCAGGGCCCCGTCGCCGCTGCGCCGCTCGGGCAGCGCGTGGTAGCCTCCTTCCGGGATGGTCTTGGCTCCCCACTCCAGCAGCTGGCCGCCTTCGAGATGGGTTCGAAAGAGCGGATGCAGCTTCATTCGCTGGAGCAGCTGGTGCACGTCGAGACTGGCATCGTGGTAGTCCAGCCCGACCACCAGACCGAGCGCGATCTGCTTGGGGCCGAGGGGATACATGAAGCTGCCGCCGAAGGCGTCGTTGGGGAGCGGCCAGCCGAGCGTGTGGATCACCGGCTCCAGCGGGCGCGGGACCTCCCACACTTCCTTTACGCCCAACGCGAAGATCTGCGGGTTGGGCGAGCCGATCCGCTGCCACTCGCGCCAGCCCTGGCTCAGGAGCCCACGGGTCCCCTCGGCGATCACCGTCACCTTCGCGGTCAGGTCCGTCGGCTCGGCGTAGTCGCCGGTAGGCTGCCGGTTGCGATCGAGGCCTGACGGCGTCGTGCGGACCCCGCGCACGGCGTTGCCGTCCACCAGCAAGGTGTCCACCGGGAACCCGGTGAAAATATTGACCCCCGCCGCCTCGGCACGCTCACCGAGCCAGCGCACGATCTCGCAGATGGAAGCGGTATAGAAGCCCGCGTTGTGCATGGTGGGCGGCGTCGGGATCCGCTGTGCGCGGCCCTCGGTGAGGAAGTACACCGCCTCGCCCGCCACCGGCTGCCGGAAGGGGAACTCGCTGGGGTTGAGGTCGGGGAAGAGCTCGTGGAAGGCGCGAGGATTGACCACGGCGCCGGAGAGACTGTGCTCGCCCAGTGCACCGGCTTTCTCCAGCACGGCGATGTTGATCTCCGCCGCCTCGCCGCCGGACTCCTGCTCGTTGCGCGCCAGCCGGGCGAGCTCCAGCGCGCAGGCGAGTCCCGCGGGGCCGGCTCCGACGATCACCACGTCCATCTCGATCGCCTCGGGGCCGGGCGGATCGTGCCGGACGAGCTGCTCGAGGGGGAGCGGGCGCTGGTGTCGGGCCGGCAGGATGGTGGACACGAGAGACGGCTCCGGGTTGGTGAACAAGCGGCAAGGCGGCCCAAATATAACTCGGCGCTTGCGGCCACCGTTCGCGCGAGATGTTGGTCGGCATGGATCTGACGAAGCCAGGCAGGGACTCACCCGATCCTGCATCGCGAGTATCTTAGTAGTGAGCGGAGAGGAGGGTCTCATGCTGAACGGGAAGATTCCGATCTATCTCACCCTGATAGCAGCGGCAGTGTTCTCCGCGACGATGCTGGCCTTCGAGCCCTACTCGTATCGCTCAGGTTCAGCCTCGCCCTGGGCGGCCTATGCCGACCCCGCCCAACGCTTCCTGTCGGCGGCGCTGAAGAAGGA
>DATBJC010000176.1:0-12197 GCA_036556625.1 Gemmatimonadales bacterium | reverse complement strand
GGTGCTCGTGATCGATGGGGGGATCACCAGCAACTACTTCTAATGAGCTTCACGTTGTGATGTTAACGAGTTGTCACCCTGAGCGAAGCGAAGGGGCCGAAGTTTTGGAGGTAAGGTCCTGTCCCTTCGCTGCGCTCAGGGTGACACGGCTGTTAATTAGCCGAACTCAGCGAACCCCATTAACCGAACTCAGTACACCTCATTAACGGAGTCTCGTGTTCAAGGTGATCAATCCGGCGACCGAGGAGCTGCTGGCCCAGCTGGCGGAGCACGACCGGGACACGCTGGCGCGGAGTACCGCGGCCGCGCGCGCGGCGCAGCCGGGCTGGGCGTGCACGGCGCTGGCCGAGCGCCTGACTGCGGTTCGCCGGTTCGGCGAGCTGCTCCAGGCGCGCCGCGAGCAGCTGGCCCGGACTCTCACCGCCGAGGTGGGCAAGCCGATCCGCCAGTCTCGCAACGAGCTGGCCGCCATGCAGGGGCGCATCGCCTTCTTCCTCGAGCACACCGAGGCGGCGATCGGGGACGAGATCGTCCTCCAGAGCCCCGGGCCGCCACGGCTGGAGGAGCGGATCCGCTACGAGCCGCTGGGCATCGTGGCCAACATCTCGGCGTGGAACTATCCCTACTTCGTGGGCTCCAACGTCTTCCTTCCCGCCCTTCTGACCGGCAATGCCGTCCTCTATAAACCTTCGGAGCACGCGACCCTCACGGGGCTCGCCATCGCGGAGCTGCTGCACGAGGGCGGCGTACCACGCGAGATCTTCCAGCCGGTCGTGGGGAACGGCGCGGCGGGCCGCCTCCTGCTTGAGCAGGACGTCGACGCCGTCTGCTTCACCGGCTCGTACGCTACTGGAAAGCGGGTAGCCGAGGCTGCCGCGGCGCGGCTGCTCCGGGTGCAGCTCGAGCTGGGCGGAAAGGACCCTGCCTACGTCTGTGACGACGTGGAGGTCGCCGCGGCGGCCGCGGCGCTGGTGGAGGGGGCGTTCTACAACGCGGGCCAGAGCTGCTGCGCGGTGGAGAGGATCTACGTCCATCGTCGGATCGCCGATCCCTTTGTCAAGGCGTTCGTCGAGCACGCGGGTGCGCTGGTGGTGGGCGACCCCTTGGATGAGCGCACCGATGTCGGCCCGCTGGCGAGACGGGCGCAGCTCGAGGTGCTCGAGGCCCAGGTGGCCGACGCAGTGTCACGCGGCGCGCGGCTGGAGCTCGGGGGGACCCGTCGCACGGGAGCCGGCTATTTCTTCCAGCCGACGGTGCTCACCCGGGTCGACCATCGGATGGCCCTGATGCGAGAAGAGAGCTTCGGACCGATCATCGGGATCCAGGAAGTCGCCGAGGATGAGGAGGCCGTGGCGCTCATGAACGACACCGAATATGGCCTGACCGCCGCGGTGTACACTAACGACCGCTCGCGCGCCGAGCGCATCCTGGCCCGGGTCAATGCCGGGAGCGCCTACTGGAACTGCTGTGACCGGGTGAGCCCGCGGCTGCCCTGGTCCGCGCGGAAACACTCGGGATTGGGGACGACGCTGTCGGTTGCCGGGATTCGCACCTTCGTACAGCCCAAGGCCTGGCACCTGACGGCTCTGTAATCTGTCCCCACCATCATGAAACTGGTGTCGGCACGTCTCCCTACGGAGGTCGAGGTGCTGGTATCGGTAGTCGTACCGGTACACGACGAAGCTGAGAATGTCGAACCGCTCCTGAAGGAGGTCCGGGCCGCTCTCGAGGGCCACGTCGATTTTGAAGTCGTGTGCGTGGACGACGGCAGTGACGATGAGACAGCCGATCGTCTGGCGAGCTTGGCGGAGTCCTGGCCTCGGCTACGTGTGGTCCACCACCCTCGTCGCAAGGGGCAGAGCGCGGCACTGGTGAGCGGGGTGCGTGCCGCGCGAGGGGTGCGGATCGTGACCCTGGACGGTGATGGCCAGAACGACCCGGCCGACATCCTTCGCCTGCTCGCCGTGATGGACCCGCCGGCCGCGCCGGCCGGTGTCGGTCTGGTGATCGGGAACCGGCACCTGCGGCAGGATTCGCCGATCAAGCGGATCTCCTCCCGGATCGCCAATCTCATCCGCTCCCGATTCCTGAACGATGATACCCCCGACGCGGGGTGCGGTATCAAGCTGTTCGATCGGTCCGCCTTCCTGGCCGTTCCGCAGTTCGACCACATGCACCGGTTCCTGCCCGCCCTGTTTCGAATGACGGGATGGCGGACTGTGTCCGTGCCCGTCAACCACCGGCCCCGACGCCACGGCCGCTCCCACTATGGGCTGTTCGATCGCCTCTGGGCCGGAACGGTGGACCTCGCGGGTGTCCTGTGGCTCAAGCACCGCCTCATTCACCCGGTGTCCGCGGAGAACACCGATGAGCACTGACGTCCTCTGGCTCGGCATCGGCTTCCTCGGCCAGGCGCTGTTTTCCATGCGTTTTCTCGTCCAGTGGCTTCGAAGTGAGCGCGCCGGCCGGAGCGTTGTCCCCATCGCGTTCTGGTACCTGAGCCTCGGAGGAGGGCTGCTGCTCCTCAGCTACGCGATTCACCGGCGTGATCCCGTCTTCATCCTCGGTCAGGGCACCGGCGTCATCGTGTACCTCCGCAACCTGCATCTGATCCATCTGCAGCGTGCCGGCCGCTGATCCGGCGGCCAGGCCCTGGGGGAGTTGGTGGTGGCTCATTCTCTGGGGCCTGCTGGTGGCCCTGGCGCTCGCCCTGCGACCGCTGCTGCCGGTCGACGAGACTCGGTACCTCTCGGTCGCCTGGGAGATGTGGCAGCGAGATGATTGGCTGGTACCCTACCTGAACGGTGCCCCCTACAGCGACAAGCCACCGCTGCTCTTCTGGAGCATGCTGCTCGGCTGGCGGATATTCGGGGTGAACGAGTGGTGGCCGCGGCTCCTGTCGCCTCTGTTCGGGCTGGCCGTCGTGTTCCTGCTGATGCGGCTGGCACGGCGATTGTCCCCCGGGGAACTCGCCCAGGCCAACACGCCGCTGACCTTCCTCAGCGGCCCGCTGTGGGTCGCCTATTCCACCGTAGTGCTCTTCGACACGCTGCTGGCCGCATGCGTGCTCGTCGCGCTCCTCGGCGTGGTAGACGCGTGGCAGGGCCGCCCGGGCCGAGGTTGGCTGATCTACGGTGCGGCTATCGGGTTGGGCGTCCTGGCCAAAGGACCGGTCGTGCTGGTACACGTGCTTCCCTGCGCCCTGCTGGCTCCGTGGTGGGCCACCACGTCGCGGCCCGGCGGATGGGACCGTTGGTATCTCGGTGTGGCCCTCGGCTTGGCACTCGGTGCGGCGCTGGGGCTGGCATGGGCGATCCCGGCCGGGGTCCGGGGTGGTCCCGACTATCAGCGCGCCATCCTGTGGGAGCAGAGTGCCGGGCGGGTGGCGACTGCGTTCGCGCACCAACGCCCCTGGTGGTGGTATCTCCCGTTGTTGCCGCTGGTCCTGTTTCCCTGGTCACTGTGGCCGCCGCTGTGGAGGGGGCTCGCCGGCCTGCGCCGGGAATCGACGGAGATCGCGCCACGATTCGCCCTTGCCTGCATCATGCCGGCGGTCATCGTCCTCTCACTGATCAGCGGCAAGCAGGTCCACTACCTGATGCCGCTCCTTCCCGTCTTCGCCATTCTGGCAGCGGCCGCCTCTCGTGGCACCGTCGAGCAGGCCCGCAGTTGGGATACCGCGGCGGCGGCCATGCTGCTCGCGAGTGGTGGCGGACTCCTGCTGGCAAGTCCCCTCCTTCAGCGGGAGACCGGAGCCGAGTCATGGCTGCCCCAGATTCCCCGCATATGGGGCTTGGTTCTGGTAGTCGGAGCGCTCCTCCTCGCACTGCCCAGGCCCCCAAGCCGCCAAATGGTGGCGCTGAGCCTGGTGTCTCCGGCGCTGCTCATCGTGATGCACCTGGCGGGAACGGGCTTGATCAGGCGGATCTACGACCTGCGGCCGGCCGCGTTGCTGCTCAAGCGGGCGGAGGAGGCCGGCCGGCCGGTCGCATTCGTCGGGAAATACCAGGGGCAGTTCCATTTTCTGGGCCATCTCGAGCGGCCGTTCGAGCCGGTCACACGCGACAGCGTCCCAGAGTGGATGGCCAATCATCCCGATGGCCTGGTGATCCGGCAGCAGTCCTCGCGCACCTTTTCCACCACTCCACTCTTCGTCCAGCCCTACCGCGATGGCGTGATGGGGATCTGGGAAGCGACGCCGGCAGACAAGAGCCCTACGGTCACCAAATGACCGGGGGGCACGGAGTTCGATCCGCTGGGCCGGGGTAGAGTTGAACTGCCGACCTCACGCTTATCAGGCGACTCGGCTGGAGTGGGAATTCCGACTAAATACCTGATTTCCAACGACATCCCGAGCGATCTGCCCGGATCTCCCGGTTCAGATGTTCGAGTCTGCTGGGTCCAACGGACACCACAACGGACACCATCCGCTCTGCGGAACTCGTGCACCACAGCAGTCACGGCTCGCTGTCGATCCCAACGCCATGGCCCGTCGGTTGACCTTCGTTTGACCCCGCCATGTGCGCTAGGCCGCGGCCTCGTCAAGCAACCGCAATCAATCAGGGCGATCTAGTCCGAATCTCGCAGGGGAGTTGCCCCGAATGACCCTCTAGACTGTCCTCCAATCGCCTCGGGCCCCTCGCACTCGGGACATTGGATCGCCAGGAACCTGATCCAAGCCGCCATGTCGCCAGAACGGGGGAGATCGTGACCGACACCGGCGTTCGCCACGAAGAAGACTTCTCCCCACTCATCGACGATGATGACCATGGCGCTCCCAAGCGCGACCCCCTCATCGGGATCGCCGAGCAGCTGAATAGCCCCCGGGATGAGGCCTGCGAGCTCGCGGGCATCGTCGGGAAATCCCGGCAGAACAACGGCCAGCCGTCCTCCCCACTGGGCAAGTTGCTCGGAGGCCGGTGCGAGCTCCGTCTGGATGTAGCGCCTGCATTCCAGACACGCGGCCGAGTGGAGCGCCACCAATACGCGCGGCCCACGCCCTGAGCGAAGGCTCTCCATCGCGCCAGTCGGCCAGGACGGCAGGCTCACCCCCGACAGGAGAACACCTGGCGTGATCGCAGGTGCTGGGACGTCGCCCATCTCAGGGAGATTCCGTGGTGGCAGGTGCGGCCGTCTGCTCTCCAGCCACATTTCGGATGATCTTGCTCGTCGCAATGACCTGGCCGGTGTGGCGCTGTGTATGCTCGGCTGCGTGAAACAGCAATCCGAGGACATTGCTCGGAAGCCGAGAGCGACCGACCAGACGACTCGCGAGCAGCTCGTGCTCCGGGGCCTCCTTCAGGCTGCGCAGGGCATCGTCGATGGCCAGGTCGACCAGGGCGAGCAGCTCCTCGGCTGTCGCGGGCGGCGAGCACGGGTTCCCTTCCCGGCGCATGGCGATTAGTTGCTCATCCCTCACGGATCGACCCTGCGCGTAGGTGAAGAGCCGGTCCAGGCTGCCGCTGATATGCCGAAGGTGAAATCCTACGGAAGCGGCACCGCCCGGTCGCGCCCAGAGCTCGACCGTCGACAGGGATTCCGCGGCTCCACGGAGGTCTTCACGCGCCTGCAGCAGGGCGTGGGCGACGGGCATGAGAACCGGCGGAATACCTTCCACCGGTCCCCGCAGCCAGTACTCGGGAGTGGTGGTCACGCTACGCGCGCTCCCTGGCCGCATGCTTCAACCTGGCTGACCGCAGGAGGATTTCGACGCCCGACAATGCCTTCGATACCGGGCAGTTCTCCTTGGCCAGCTCGGCACACTCCTGAAATGCCGAGTCGGACAGGCCAGGCACCTCGGCGTCGGCGTCCAGCTCGATCCGGGCGATGGCAAGCTTCTGTGGATCGAGATGAACCGTCGCCGCCGTATCGATGGCCACTGGCCTATGACCCTGCCGCCCCAGGAACAGCGCAAGCGCCATGGCGAAGCAGCTGGCGTGCGCCGCTCCGATGAGTTCCTCCGGCGTGCTGCCTGGCGCCTCCTCGAATCGGGAGGAGAAGGAGTAACGACCAGCCGACGAGCTGGACTGGAATGAGCCGGCGCCATGCTTGAGGTCCCCCCTCCAGCGGGCGCGAGCGCGATGTTCGATCATTGGTCCTCCTTCAGCCATTGTCCAAGTCCATCAAGCGGGTGCGAACTGTTGTTCATAACTGGGCACACGCCATGAAGCCACAGAAGGGACTTCCGTCCTGCCATGCGCCGGACTGCTGGCCCGAAGGGCGTTCCACATGAGCCTTGCGCGAGCCATGGCGAAAACGCTGACGCTCTCATCCGGTCTGAGTTCGATCTCGAAGCCCCAATCCTCTCTCCCAGACAGGGGCTCCGGCGGGACCAATCGGGCCAGCACTCCGCTGCGGGCGACGACGAACCGGCCTTCCCCCGTGTAACCGAAGAGATACTCCCCCGGAACGCTTCGCGGTGCCTCGGAGCGCCGGCGGGCAAGCGCATGGTGCGCAATGCACGCGGCCCGCGCGGCGTGGTCCTCGCTCGCGAAGCCGATGAAGCCGACCGTGTCCCCACGTATGTAGCCGATCGTACGGTCCCTGGAGTACAGCACCCATCCATCTCCCGAATCCGCTGCTCGTATTCGCACTTTGGTCTCCTTTACGAAGCTTGAATGGGGTCGCCCTTCTCGAGGGAGGCCTTACCAAGGCGAGCGGCTTGAACGGAGAGTGTGTGGACCAGTCCCCGCTCGGATCGCGCGCGTGACCTATTCGCGTCGTTTTCTCCCCCGCTGCCGTGGGCCGTCGCGGCGCGGTCGGCGTAGCCGCGTTGACGCCCCTTCCTGGCCGTGGGCGCCATCACCCTCCGCCGTGCGCGACCTCCAGGGCTCACGTAGAGCGTGGGCTCCAGCCGCCTCGCTGCCCCGCCGATCGAGGGCATGCGCGGCCGCCATGCAGTACGGGGGTGGAATGCGCTGAGGCGAGCAACGAAGAGCCCACCGAGCCCGAGGATCGCCAAGATTACCCCTTGCTCCCGTGGTGCCAGCAAGGCAAGCACCACAAGCAGCGCGCTGATCGCCGCGAGCAAACCGCTCACACGGGGCCAGCCCCGCCGCACAACCGGCGAGCGCTGGGGGCGACGACGCGGTCTCATGGCGAGCTCGACTGAGAAGCCGAAGACCAGTGCTATCCCGAAGGCGATGACTAGTGGTGCCCAGGGGGTTTGGGGCAGTGTCGCCAGCAGCACAATGCTCAGGACGACAGCGATGTTGATGAGTATCACCTTCGCCACGAAGACGAGAGCGGATGGCTCCCGCTCCGGACTGGTGGATAGGTTCTGTGTCACAGCAGTTAGCCTCAATTCACGCCTCATTCTGCCACAGTCGCACAGCGAGAGCCCGCGTGCATCTGGCGGCGTGGAACCCAGTCACTGGAGCTCAGGCTGACAATGAAACGCCCCGCCGGGCAGCACGCATCGGCGGGGCGGTGGCTGGAGGCGGCCGAGGTTCGACCTACCCGCTCGCGGTGGACGAAGCCATGCTGTGCCCTGGCGTGCTGAAGGAGGGGTGGGCGCTCGGCGCACTTACGAACATGCTCGGGGCCGCGCCGCGCGCCCGTGACACGCGCATCTCGGACACTCGGGTGCGGTGGAGGCCGGCCGGAACCTGGGCCAGCGATGTGAAGTGGGTGCGACGACTGCACGGGATCACAGGTACGGCGCCTCCTTAACGTCAACGTCGTGTGACATCGCGGACGACATCGCGATCCACGAGCAATGTAGCCCGCTTCCAGATAAATACAACCGGGTCAGCAAGCTTCCTTCCCGGCACTTCGTGCCGGAGCGACAAGGATCACGCCCGGGGCAGTCTCAAACACAATCCTCGACGTACTCGCGTCGGAAGCCGGCTCGATGGTTTCATGGCTCGACGCGCCGAGAGTTACGAGGTCGAACCCCGACACCCATTCGGCCAACACGGCTTGTGGGTCGCCTTGGAGCGTCACGAGATGCACGGCGACATCCGCACTTCCTCTGAGCTCCTTGGCAAGGCTACGAAGTGCATCCATGACCCGGTGCTGCCTCTCTGCCACAGGACTTCGCCCGCCTTCAAGCGAATCCGAGGGCACGACGTGCAGGAGCGTGAGGCTCCCGAACTCACCCAGCAAGGGAAGCGCCGCCCGGGCTGCATCCATGCTTGCATCGCCCCCGTCCACTGCAGCCAGTACCGACCTAGGCAGAGCGTGGACGTTTGGTGGAACCGCGAGGACCGGAGTGGCGGCTTCGACAGCGAGCCGGGACGCCAGTCGGCCTCCAGCCTCCCTGCCGCTGGTGCCTAGCGCCGGGAGTCCGCTCAGAACGTAGGCTGCTGCGTCGGACCGGGCGGCCTCCGACAGCGTGTCAACCCGGGGCCCCAGTGCCGAACTCGTCCCGAAGAAGACGGACAGGCCCACGTGTTCGCTTACGCGCGCGCGGGTCCGATTCCGAGCAACCTCCCGGCGGCACTCATCCACTTCCTCCGAGTCCAGGCCCGCAGCGAGTGACACCCCAATGGAGCGCTCCGAAGACAGTGGGCTGACCACCGCAAGCACCTGTACCCTCACCCGATCTCGTCGTGCGAGCAGTTGCGCCAGCCGCAGCGGCCCGTCAAGAACGTCGCCATCGCTGCCGTCCACCAGGAGCGGGCCGTTCAGGCTGTGCCGCTGCCCGTCCATCTGGCGCGCGGGCAACCACAACACCTCCACGGGAGGTTGTGCAGCCGGAGCGCTGCGAGAAAGCGTCGCGGTGTCGGACATTTCTTGTTTGCCTCCGTTCTTTGTCGCGTCGCCAATCCGCTCAGACACGCGCCGCATACTTCGCAGTCGCCAGAGCATCGACGATGTCAGTCTGGGAAACGACCCCCAGGAGCGTGTCCCCCTCTACCACGAACAAGCGCTTGAGGTCTAGATACGACATCATTCGCGCCGCATTGCTCACGGCCGTGTTCGGCTCAACCGCGGGCGGCCAAGGTGCCATGAATTCCACAATCGGGATCATGTCCGGGCTCCTTGACCTACCTTCACCCGCGGCGCCCCCGAAGGTTGCCGCGAGGATCTCCCGGTTCGTCACAACGCCCAAGGGCTTCCCATACCGGTTGAGCACCGGCAGCGCGGAGACCTCGTTGTCCAGCATCGCCGCAACCGCATCGGCCAGCGTCTTACTCACGCCGATGGTTCTGACGTTCTTTCGCATCAACTCGGCGACCAGCATCTCGACCTCCTCGTCTCGTGACCCACTCGCACTACCTGCGGCTGGACTCACCCCTGGAGCGACACCTCGTAGCTCCAGCTGCACGGGGCGCACACGGTTGTCTCCGGGATGACAGAGAGACGCTCATACGCGATCGGCAACCGGCAGCTGACGCACACGCCGAAGGCCTCGGTGCTCATCCGCCGTAGGACATCGACGATCTGCATCGCACGCCTCCGGGCTCGCGGAGCCAGATCGCGCAGAGCACGCTCGTTTAGCTGTTCCGCGCCGGGGACCAGGCCGCGCAGCTCGGCCTCCAGGTCGCTCCGTAGCTCCGAGTGCTGTTCCACACTCAGGGCTGGGATACGCGCTGCACGCCGTGCAGGAGCTGAATGCATGACCTCCTCCTCACTGGGGTTAGAACTAACGTAGGTCCCGGGCCAGAAACACTTCGCCCCACCTTGCGACGGAGCGCAGGTGGGGCGAAGTAGTGCTCGCCAGGTGCCGCGGCAGACTTAGCCCGAGGACACGGGCAGCCTCACGGCCGGGATGCGCTCCGGAGATCGATTCGGGTGGCGCTGGCCCGGAAGGCCGGCAGCGCACACCCACGAACCGCGTACTTCGGACATCCGCGTCCGGTACACGCCCCGCGGCAGCACCCGCTGGGCGTGGCGCAAGCGCAGGGCCTCCTGGAACGTGCCGGCACGCCGGAGAGCATGCCGACCTCGCCCAAGGGCTCGGGACTGAATCGCCTGCCGTGAAGTGCTCAAGCCAAACCCTCGCAGCCACGTGACTCGCTGAAGACGCAAAGTCGCGCACCGGACGCGACTCCCGGCCGCATAGTAGACCCTTGCGGCGGCATAGTCAACTTCCATCACGATGACGACAGCTTGTACTCAGATACGCCGATCCAGGAACTGCTTCAAGGCGATTGCACCGTTCCTGGCCTCGTCGCGGGCCGCGTACACGAAGGTGACGCGACCGCGTCGCGCCCGCGAGAGCAGCGGCCGGCAGGTCTGCTCCGCCTCCCGCAGCTCCTCGAAGTAACGGCGCCGGAACTCGGGCCAGCGCGAGGGATCGTGCCCGAACCAGCGGCGTAGCTGCGGACTAGGCGCCACGTCCTTGGCCCATTCGTCCAGGCGAAGCCTGGCCTTGCTCACTCCACGGGGCCACAATCGTCCGACCAGTACCCGGTAACCGTCGGCCGCGGCGGGAGGCTCTTAGGCGCGCTTGAGCCGGATCATGGGTGTATGATACCGTGGCGGCCAACCCACGACACGTGAGGAAGCAAGATGTCGCCTGTTGACAGACCGCTGGCCGACGATGTGATGGTGTTCGACCTGAAGCACGAGCGCGACCGCATCGCGGGACCCGCACCCGGCGGGCGCGGGGCACGGACGCTGCTGAAGACTGGCCCCCTCCGAGTTACAATGGTCGTCCTGGCCCCCGGCGCGACGACCGCCGAGCACCGGGCGGACGGGCCGATCACCATCCAGCCGCTGCAGGGACAGATTCGCTTCACCGCGGAATCCGTGGTACGCGAGGTGGGCCCAGGCCAGATGTTGTGCGCAGGCCCTGGAATTCCGCATGCTGTCGCATCAGCGGCAGGCGCCGTGTTCCTATTGACGATCGTAAAGGCGCCAGAGCGACCGTGACGGTCGGATCGCTCCTGTACTACGCCACCGTGACCGCTCACCTCCTGGCCGCATTGCTCTGGCTCGGCGGGATGTTCTTTCTCGCCATCGTGGGCGCCCCGGTGCTGCGGTCCGTCGAACCGGCGGCGCTCCGCCAGCGCCTCTTCCACGAAGTCGGCCTGCGCTTTCGCGCGCTCGGGTGGACTGCGCTCGGCGTGCTCCTCGTGACCGGCGTGCTCAACCTGCAGTTCCGCGGCTGGCTGCACTGGGGGGTGCTCAGTGATCCGGCGTTCTGGCGTACCCCGACGGGGCTCGCGCTCGGGTGGAAGCTTGCGGCGGTAGCCATGATGCTGGTGGTGAGTGTGATGCACGATTTCTTCGTCGGGCCGAAGGCCGGGCGGGCGGCACCCGGGTTCGCCGAAGGGCTGCGCCTACGCAGGCGTGCGGCGGTGCTCGCCCGGCTCAACGCTCTACTCGGACTGGTAGTGGTGGTGGCGGCGGTGCGGCTGGCCCGTGGCGGATGAGGCGGCGAGAGCTGCAGCAGCTTGGCCGCTCTTCCCGCCTACATCAGTGCACACAGCGCCCTTGATCCAGTGTGATGAGGAGCGCTGCAGCGGCGACTTACCGGCACTATCTTTCAGCTTGCCGCTTGCACGGCAACCGGAAGGATCGTCTGAGATTTGAGGAAGTGAGAATGACCGCAGTCCATGATGTCATGAGCACCGCGCCGGTTACGGTCACTCCTGCGACCTCGATATCCGATCTGCTCTCTCTCTTCGACCGGCACGACTTCAACGCGCTGCCTGTCATGGGGCGCGCCCGGGGCATGCTGGGGATCGTGTCCAAGCTAGATGTGCTTCGGCTCTTCCTCGGCAGTGGCCTCTCGCCTTCGAGTATCGGGATCGCCTGCGCGGCAGATGTCATGAACCGGAAGATCGTGACAGTTGCCGGCCAGGACAGTATCGTCGATGCCGGCAACCTCATGATCGAGACGAAGCTCCGGAGTTTCCCCGTGGTTCATCGCCGCCACGCGCCCGTCGAGCTGGTAGGCATGTTGAGCCGGGGAGATGTGTTGCGCGCCCTTCGTTTTCAGCTTGAAGAGCGGGGGCCACGGCCCACGATGAGCGGCCAGGGCCAGCAGGAGCGAGCGCAAGTGGAAACGCTCATCGACGAGATCATGGAGCAAACGTTCCCCGCCAGCGATGCTCCGGCCTGGGGGGTTGTCGGTGCACGGCTGAGCCGGCTACGTGAACTTGGCCGGCCTGGCGAGGAGTAGCTCGAAGCGAGCGGCTGCGGCTTCGAGAGGCTGGACATGACGAGCGTCGCGGGGACGGCGCTCACGAGGCGCCTGAAGGTCCAGTGGGGCACCAGTTCGTTGCAATGATATTTCCCCCCCC
>DATBJC010000175.1:0-7592 GCA_036556625.1 Gemmatimonadales bacterium | reverse complement strand
TCTTCGTCCTCACCCCGCTGCTCTTCGAGGCCTGCTCCGGGCGGCTGGAGCTCCGCCATTGCGCCCAGCCCATCCGTCCGGCGCTGCGGCGAACCCGGTTCGTCGAGGCCGAGGTGGAGGAGGTGGACCTGGCGCGACGGGTGGTCCGGGCGGTCGCGCCCGGCGGCACCGGCTACCAGCTACCCTACGACCACCTGGTCGTCGCGCTCGGCGCGCGAACCAACGAGGCGCTCATTCCCGGCTCCTCGACCGCGTTCACCTTCAAGAGCATGGCGGACGCGCTGCTGCTCCGGAACCATGTGATCGAGCAGTTCGAGCGAGCCGACGCGGCCTCCGCGCCGGAGCTTCGCCGCCGATGTCTCACCTTCGCCGTGATCGGGGGCGGACTGGTGGGGGTCGAGCTGCTGGGCGAGCTGACGGCCTTCGCCGCCGATGTCCTGCGCTACTATCCCCGCCTCCGGCGAGACGAGCTCCGGTTTCACTTGTACGAGGCCGGCCCGCGGATTCTGCCGGAGGTGGATCCCGGGCTCGCCACCGTGGCCCGGCGCGTGCTCGAGCGGCGGGGAGCGGAGCTCCGCGCCTCCACGCCGGTGCGCTCGCTGGAGCCCGGGCTGGTCCACCTCGCCGGCGCGACCCTCGAAGCCGGCACCATAGTGCTGGCGGCCGGCATCGAATCCAATCCGCTGGCCGCCCGCATCGCCGTGGACCACGATGAGCGGGGACGGATCGCCGTGGATGCGACCCTGCGGAGCCGCAGTCATCCGGAGGTGTGGGCGCTGGGCGATTGCGCGGCGATTCCCGGTCCCGACGGCCGTCCGTATCCGGCGCTGGCCCAGCACGCGGTCCGCGAGGGCCGGCACCTGGCCCGGAACCTGGCGGCGGCGCTCGATGGAGGGCGGCCGGCGCCGTTCGTCTACCATTCCTTGGGGACCATGGCCTCCCTGGGGCACTCCCGGGCGGTGGCGCAGGTCATGGGTCTCCGACTTCGCGGCTTCCCGGCGTGGTGGCTGCGCCGGACCTACTATCTGCTCCAGATGCCGCGCTGGGACCGCCGGCTCCGGATCGTGCTCGACTGGACCGTGGCGCTGTTCTTTCGCCCCGACATCACCAAGGTCGACATCACCGTATCGCCGGCGAGACGGTGAATCAGTGCGGGTTGCGGCGCCGGCCGCGGTCGCGGCAATGTGCGATCCGTCACGTCGGGCGGTAGCCGTCCATATACTATTGAAGGACGCTGCCCCCCGCCGTACCAGCAGGGAGGACCCGTGGCCGCCGTCCAGTCGTAGGGTTGAAGCATGTCCCTCGGTCGCGATCTTTCCTCCGCCCACCAGTTCCTCTCGTACCCCCTGGCCATCGCATGTCTGGCTGTCGCCTGTGGCGGCGGGGACCTGTCGCTCCCGGAAAACCAAGGTGCCGCAGCCATAGAAGTCGTGGATGGAGACAATCAGCTCGGGTCGGTGGGCGAGCCCCTCGATGCCCCGGTGGTGGTCGAGGTGACCGACGCCGGCGGAGACCCGGTCGAGGACGTGACCGTGGAGTTCGCCCTGACGTCCGCCGGTGAGGGCGCCGGGATCACCCCCACGACCGCCCGCACCAGCGCGGCTGGTCGTGCCGAGGCCCATGTACTGCTGGGTGACAAGCTCGGGGTGCAGACCGGGGAAGTGAGGATCGTGGGAGACGGAGACACCCCGAAGGCCATTTTCTCGGCGCTGGCCGCGCCGCCCGACAATCGCGCGCCTACGGCCAACTTCGGCTGGAGCTGCCAAGCGGTCACCTGCCGGTTTACCAACGCGAGCACCGACAGCGATGGAAGCCTGACGGCCTGGTCCTGGCGGTTCGGCGACGGCGGCACTTCCGGGGAGCAGGAGCCGACCCACACCTATGCCGCAGCCGGCACCTACACCGTGAGGCTCACGGTTACCGATGACCGGGGCGCGACTGACGAGCTGTCCGACGAGGTGAGGGTCACCGTTCCCTCGTCGCCTCCATCGAATCAGGCTCCTCGGGCCGACTTCGATGTCGCCTGCGAGGACCTGAGGTGCAGCTTCACCGACCGAAGCGAAGATGCCGACGGCAGCATCGAGAGCCGGCACTGGGACTTCGGCGATGGCAGCACCTCCAGCCAGCGGAATCCATCGCACCGGTATGAGTCGGCCGGGCGGTATGATGTGGTTCTCACGGTGACCGACGATGACGGGGCCGAGGACAGCAGGACGGGCACGGCTGAGCCCGAGGCGCCGGCTTCGCCCCCGCCGCCGCCGCCTCCGCCACCGCCGCCACCGCCGCCACCGCCGCCTCCCAACCAGCCGCCTCGAGCCGAGTTCGAGGCCGAATGCGTGGAGCTACGCTGCGCCTTCGTGGACCGCAGCGACGACGAAGACGGGAGCATCGCGAGCTGGCAGTGGAACTTCGGCGACGGCGCCACCTCGAGCGAGCGGAACCCGTCGCACTCGTACGCATCCGCGGGGACGTACCAGGTGCTTCTCCTGGTCACGGACGACGATGGCGCGGCTGACACCAAGGCTCATTCCGTCCGCGCCGAGGCGCCGCCGCCGCCACCGAGCAATAAGCCGCCCAAGGCCGAGTTCGACGTGGAGTGCAGCGGCCTCACCTGCACCTTCCTGGACGAAAGCGAGGACGAGGACGGCACCATCGTGAGCTGGCAGTGGAGCTTCGGGGACGGGGCCACCTCGAGCGAGCAGAACCCGGTGCACACTTATGCTACGAAGGGGCACCGGGATGTCTTGCTCACGGTGACGGACAATCAGGGCGCCACGGACACCAAGGAGCACCGGGCCGATCCGAAGGACTGAAGTCAGTCGCGCCGCCCTGAGTCTCGACCGACCGACGGGCTCGGTGAGCCGCGCTATGGCACGCGCTCGATACGCCCTTCACCGCCCTCCGGGTAATCGGCGGCCGTGATGGTGCCGCCCAGCCCGTCGACGATGTAGTTGCGCAGCGCCTGCTGGTAGCTCACCCCCACGACCGTGAAGGGCGCTCCACGGAACGGGTACTGATCGCCGCCCCGGGCCGAGAAGTCGATCGTGGCCACGCTGAGCGCAGCGCCGGACGCCACCGTACCATCCTCCACGATGACCGTCCCGTCATCCAGTGTCACGTCCACGATCCGGGTGCCGGGCGTCACTACCGCGAAGCTCTCGTCCAGCACCTGCGCAGTGCCCGCCGGATCCCAGGTGAAGGAGAAGCCCGCGATCTGCATGAACCGCCCGTCCACCGCCTCGACCCGCGAGACCGCGTTCTCCAGAAGCTCCTTGAACTGCTCCCGGGGAATGTCGGGTACGATGGCGACCAGGTTGGAGAACGGAAGGATGTCGAAGGTGGCGAGCTCGCTGATGGGCCCGGCGGGAATGATGGCGTCGTTGCGGATGCCGCCCCCGTTCTGGATGCCCACCTGCGCCGGAGCCACGCCGAAGTCCGCGGCCAGCTCGTTGGCTTGCCACAGCAGCGCGTCGGCGACCAGGTTGCCCTCGTTGGTCTCGACCGTGCGGATCTCCGTCCGCCGGCCGTCGAGCGCCACCGCGCTGGTGGCGATCACGTTCGCCGCCAGGCCGTCGATCGAGGCCTGCACCGGCTCGACCACCCGGGCCTCGACCCTCGGGTCGGGCGGCACTGCGTCCGGGTTCGTGCCGCCGGCCACCCGCACCGGTCCGCTCTGATTGCGGACCCGCACCAGCTTCCCCTCCTCGTCGAAGCCGGCGATCAGCCGGCCCACGTAGTTGTACGCGCCGGACGTCGTGACCACGGGGACGGTCCGGCCGTCCGCGTCGGTCGCCTCGAGGGGGTAAGCTCCCGCCGCGACATCGCCCGGAATGAGCAGGTCGTCGTCGTTGGCGAGCAGCTCGTCCCCGCCGCCGGCCACCGTGATGTCCACGTTCCGAAGCAGGGGAATCAGCGCCAGGTCCTCGGTGACGCTCTGCAGGTGGCTGATCAGGACGATGATTTCCACTCCCCGCGCCGTGAGCCGGTTCACCTCCCGCTGGACGGCAGGGGCGACATCGTTGGCCACGACGTTCCGGGGGCTCGAGATGAAGGGCAGCTGGGGCGTGGTTGCCCCCACGATCCCGATCTCCTGGCCGCCCCGCTCCACGAACCGGGAGCGCTTGATCCGGTTGTCGGCTGCCAGCGAGGCCAGGCGCGGCTCACCCGAGACGTCGAGATTGGCGCTGAGGAAGCGCTCGGTGCGGCCCGGCTGGAACGACTCGATGAAGTCGGCCAGCACGTCGGGGCCGAAGTCGAACTCGTGGTTGCCGATCGCGAGCGCGTCGTAGCCGACGCGATCGAGCGCGATGGCGTCGAAGAAGGGAGCACCCCGGGTCAGGCTGGCGTTGAACTCCGGCCCGGCCAGGAAGTTGTCCCCTGAGGACACGACGATGGTGCCGCCGCACTGGCGGTCCTGGCCGGAGACCTCGTCGCAGGAGGGCCGCCGACGGTTGGCGTCTTCGCGGAGCGTGCGCATCAGCGTGACGAACCGGGCCACGCCGCCGAAATCGGGCGCGCCCTGGCTGGCCTCGAGCAGCTCCGATTCCCCATCGTTGTTGTGCAGCAGGGTAAGCCAATAGGTGACCTGGCGGGCGGCGGCGTCGCTGGATGCCTCCGTCATGGTTTCGTCGTTCGGTCGGGTGACGTCGTTGCAGGCGGCCAGCGCGAGGCTCAGGAACAGGGCCAGCGCGGCGGGCTCTATGCGGCGGCTCCTCGGGCTCATATGGAGAGACCTCTCTCGGGGGTAGGCGTGCGGATGGGTTATCGCCCAGGAGACAACGGTCACGTCCGTGCCTGACAGGCGCAAGCACCGGACGCTCCGCGTCGCAGTGAGGTGGAGCCTGCCCGGCCGACCGGTTATGCTGCGAAGGATGTGATCCGGCGAGGTCGATCACCTTTGCAGCGGAGTCGAGCCGTGCCCAAGATCCTGATGGTCCTCACTTCCCACGACCGCCTCGGCGACACCGGCCGGAAGACCGGCTTCTGGCTGGAGGAATTCGCCGCGCCGTACTACGTGCTGCGCGACGCCGGGGCCGAGATCACGCTGGCCTCGCCCAAGGGCGGCCAGCCACCGGTTGACCCCAAGAGCGACGAGCCGGACTCCCAGACACCGGCCATGAAGCGGTTCCGGAGCGATCCGGAGGCGCGTCGGGCGCTCGCCACCACGGCCAAGCTCTCCACCGTCTCACCCGATGACTACGACGCGGTCTTCTACCCTGGCGGCCACGGGCCGCTGTGGGATCTAGCCGAGGACCGGAGCTCCATCGCGCTGATCGAGCGGCTCTATAAGGAAGGGAAGCCGGTCGCCGCCGTGTGCCACGGGCCGGCGGTGCTTCGCCACGCGAAGGCGCCGGACGGAATCCCGCTGGTGAAGGGGAAGCGCGTGACCGGATTCGCGAACACCGAGGAGGAGGCGGTCGGCCTCACCAAGATCGTGCCCTTCCGAGTGGAGGACATGCTCAAGGCCGGCGGCGGCAGCTACTCGAAGGGCGCGGACTGGTCGAGCCATACCGCCGTGGACGGGAACCTCGTCACCGGGCAGAACCCGGCCTCTTCCGAAGCGACCGCGAAAGCCCTGCTGGAGGCGCTGGCGGCCAAGGCAGGTGGAATCTGAAAAGGAGACCCAGATGCTCACACCCGTACCGCGCCTGCTGCTAGTCGCCTCATCCCTGACCCTGGGCTGCGAGCAACGGCCAACTCAGCAATCCCACACGGAGGCGGGCGAGAGCGCGAGCCCGGCCCTCACGCCGTCGGCGCAGGCCGCCGAGCTCCGCTACGCGCCCCGATTCGATCCCGACAACTTCGTGAGGAAGGTGGACAACCGGTTCTTCCCCCTGGTCCCGGGCACCCGCTACGTCTCGGTCGGCCAGTCCGAGGGCGAGCCCATCACCAACGTCCTCCTGGTCACCCACGACCGCAAGAACATCCTGGGCATCAGCGCGACCGTCGTGCTGGACCGGGGGTACGTACGCGGCGAGCTGGTAGAGAAGACCTTCGACTGGTTCGCCCAGGACAAGCAAGGCAACGTCTGGTACCTGGGAGAGGACTCCAGGGAGATCGAGGATGGAAAGGTCGTGAGCACCGAGGGCTCGTGGGAAGCGGGTGTGAAGGGCGCCCGGGCCGGGATCATCATGCCGGCGCATCCCCGTCCCGAGCAGCACTACCGGCAGGAGTTTTTCCGCGGGGAGGCGGAGGACGAAGCCCGGGTCACGAACCTGGACCTCAGGGTGGCGGTGCCCTATGCCAGCTTCAGAGGCTGCCTCCGGACCGTCGAATGGTCTCGCCTGGATCCCGGTGTCACGGAGGCCAAGTTTTACTGCCCCGGCGTGGGATTCGTGAAAGCCCGGGGCCTGGAGGGCGGCGATGAGCGACTGGTGCTGAAGAACGTCTTCCACTGACGGCGCTCGATCAGCGCGGCCCGATCCGGATGCCCCCGATCGCGAGCCGGATCTCGGCCAGGAACAGAATCAGCCCGGCGGACAGCGAGAGCATGGCCGCCACGAACATGGCGCCGATGACGCCGGCGACGTCGGTCTTCAGGAACGCGCCGACGAACAGCGTCACGATCACGGCGCAGACCAGCAGCGCGCTCGCCGTGCACAGCCCGATGGCCCACTGAATGAGGTGGGAGCGCCTGCCGAGCACGCCCAGCTGGTTGCGGTAGTCCGGCGCGGCATCCGGCGGCGCGGCAGGCAGCCGCTCCTCCAGCACCCGCGCCCGGTCGATCACGCGGCCGAGCCGGTTGGCCATGACGCCGAGCATCGCGCCCACCCCGGTGAGCAGAAACACCGGCGCCACCGCCAGCTGGATGACGTGGGCGATCGCGCTGACCTGCAATTCCTGGATCAGGGAGCCCTCCTGGTGATGGCAAGTTATCCTCTTCCGGCGTGTCACAGCATGTCGTATGCTGTTCCATCATGACATGTCTCCATCACCTCGTCGAGACCCAGGCTGAACGCTTGCCCGAAGCCACCGCGGTGGTCTTCGAGGGCGAGGAAGTGACCTATCGGGAGCTGAACCGGCGCGCCAATCGGCTGGCCCATCGTCTGCAAGCGCTGGGCGTCGGACCGGAAGCCCTGGTGGGCATCTACGTCGAGCGATCCGTGGAGATGGTGGTTGCGCTGCTCGGCACGCTCAAGGCCGGCGGCGCCTACCTGCCCCTCGATCCGAGCTACCCGCCGGAGCGCCTCGCCTTCATGCTGGCGGATGCGGAGGTGCGGGTGGTGCTGACTCAGCGTCACCTTGTCGAGCGCCTCTCACCCCACCAGGCCCAGGTGGTGTTGGTGGACAAGGACGAGGAGATCCCGGGCCAGGAGAGCGCGACCAACCCCACCATGGCGGTCACCGGCGAGAACGTGGCCTACGTGATCTATACCTCGGGCTCCACCGGCAAGCCGAAGGGCGTCCAGATCCTGCACCAGGCGCTGGTCAACTGCTTGAGCTCCCTGCGCCGGGAGCCGGGACTCACCGATCGGGATACGGTCCTCGCCGTGTCCAGCGTGGCATTCGACATGTCGGTCCCGGAGATCTTCCTGCCGCTGACGGTGGGTGCCCGCGTGGTGATCGTCAGCCGCCAGACCGCGGTGGACGGC
>DATBJC010000174.1:0-20580 GCA_036556625.1 Gemmatimonadales bacterium | reverse complement strand
AGAGGTCAAGTCCAAGCGCGACGGAACCTTGACCGCCCTCACCGGGAACGGCAACGTGGCCGGATCCAAGCCGGCGCGAGGGGCGCATGAAGCTGGAGTTCTCCGGTGCACCCGAAATCCAGGCCTCCCGGGAGAAGGTTTGGTCCCGGCTGATGGACCCCAGCTTCGTCGCCGTATCGGCGCCCGGAGTCGAGTCCGTCGAGGCGGTCGACGCCACCCGGTTCAGAGTCATCAGCGGACTCGGCGTCGGCTCGGTGAAGGTCAAGTTCAAGCTCGACGTCGAGCTGTCCGACATCGTCGAGCCGGAGCGGCTCCGCATGGCGGCGCGGGGTAAGGCGCCGGGCTCCGCGGTAGACGTGATGTCCAGCGTGCGGCTGGAGGACACCGGGAACGGCCACACCCGGCTCAACTGGTCGGCCACCAGCACGGTGAGCGGCACGGTCGCCAGCGTCGGAGCCCGGCTCCTGGAGGGCACGGCCCGGAAGCTCACCGAGGAGTTCTGGACCGATTTCGCCCGGCGGGTCAACGCGGACGCAAGGTGAAGCTGGATGCGCGATCTGCTCTCCGACTACGACCGACTCACCACGGCCGGCCGGCCATTTGGCCGGGCCGTCGTGACCAGCGTCTGGGGCTCCGCCCCGAGGGCGGAGGGTGCATCCATGTTGGCGACGGACGAGGGCATCATCGCCGGCTCGGTTTCGGGCGGCTGTGTCGAAGCCGCGGCTGCCGGGGAAATCAAGGCAGCACTCGAGCGGGGCACGCCCCGGCTGGTCACCTACGGAGTCAGTGACGAGCGGGCGTGGGAAGTTGGGCTCGCGTGCGGCGGCACGATCAAGGTCTTCGCCGAGCCGACCGTACGAGCGGAGGTGCTCGAGGCCGCTCGCGGACCCGGGGGCGAGGTGGTAGCGACAGTAGTGGACGGCGACGGCATCGGCCGCTCGATGCGGGTGTTCGATGACGGGAGAATGGAAGGCGACCTCGAACCCCTCGTCCCGCGCGACCGGGTGCGCGAGGCGGCGCTGGCATCGCTCCGACGCGAGAGCAGCCGGACACTGGAGGTGGAAACTCCCGGCGGCCCGGCGTCGATATTCCTCGAGGTGTTTCCGCGCCACCCGCGGCTGGTGATCTTCGGCGGGGTCCACATCGCCGTGGCCCTGGTGCCGCTGGCCCGGATGCTCGGCTACCGGACTATCGTGGCGGATGGGCGCCAGGCGTTTCTCACCCGGGAGCGCTTCCCCGAGGCCGACGAGCTGATCCTGGCCTGGCCGGAGCAGGCATTCGAGCGGATCGAGCTCGATCGTTCCTGCTACGTGTGCATCCTCTCCCACGACCCCAAGTTCGATGAGCCCGCACTCAGAGCGGCGCTCCGCTCACCCGCGGTATATGTCGGGGCCATCGGCTCCAGGAAGACGCAGGTCGCTCGGCGGGAACGGCTGAAGGCAGAGGGATTCGGCGAGGAAGACGTGGCCCGGGTTCGGGGCCCGATCGGGCTCGCGCTGGGCGGCCGGCGGCCGGTGGAGATCGCCCTGTCGATTCTGGCCGAGATGACCGCGGTGCGATATGGGGGAACCGCCGCGCAGACCAACGTGTCATGATCACTCACCCTCGCACCGGCAGGTCCAGATCCTCCCCTACGATCTCCCGGGTCACCGGAGGCCGAATCCGGCCCCCGGCCGGCACCTCGGTCCACCCCGCCGTCTCCAGCAGAGTCGCCGTCCGGCGGTCCACTTCCTCGCTCTGCGAGCGGTTCTCCGCCACTGCCGACGCGAGATCCAGCCAGGAAAGTGCCTCGGCGAAGGCGAAGCGCTGGAGCGCCGCCTCGCTGGCAAGCAGGGCGGAGCGGTAGGCCAACCCGGGGTCGCCGCCCTGCTCGGCGTGTCGGGCCATATCGCCTGCCATGCTCCGCGCGTCGGCCGTCGTCATCACCGTCTCGAGAGACTCCGCCAGCGCGCGGTGCACTTCGCGCCGCCGAGTCGGCGTGAGCCCGTCCCGCACCACGTGCGCGATCACGGGATGAAGGCAGCGATAGGCACCGGCGCCTTCCACCACAAGGCGCCGCTCGGCCAGCGCGTCGCACACGGCGGCGGCATGGAGCCGCGAGATCCCGTGGACATGGGAGAGAACCTCCGGGCGACACCCGGGTCCGCCCGACACCGCGATGGTGATGAGCACCTCGCCCAGCTCTTCGGGCAGGCGATCCACTCGCTCGGCGATGACGTCGTGCAGCGTACGGGAGAGCGGGAACTCCTTCCCGCCTTCCAGCGCCGACGGCTCCGCCGTCCACTCTCCGCTTTTCTCGTCCGCCGACAGCAGGCCCTGGGCGAACATGGTCTTGATCAGCTCGAAGATGTAGAAGGGATTCCCGCCGGTGATCCGGAAGATCCGTCGAGCGAACCGGCGTGCCCCGGTCGGCGTGCTCACGTGGCCCAGCTCCCGTACCAAGCGCCAGACGTCCTCCTCGCCCAGCCCCGACAGGGCGATGGTTTCCGCCCCGGCCTTGGCCCGAAGTGTCCGACAGAGCCGGGCGGCCGGAGCATCGCGCTCCAGCTCACCCAGGGTGATGGTCCCCAGCCACAGGATGGGAGCTCGGTCTACCCGACGGGCGAGAAACTGGATCAGCTTGCAGCTGTCTTCGTCGCACCACTGGAGGTCGTCCACCGAGATCACCAGCGGCCGCTCGGCCGCGAGCGCGGCGATCACCTGAGCGATGCCCTCGTACAGCCGCCAGGCATCGGTCGGATCAGCCGGCGGCTCCGGCTCGCCCAGCCCGGGGAATCGCTGTCGCAGCTCGGGGAGCAGCCTCGCGGCCTCGATCAGCCATTCCGGGTCGGTCCCGCCGAGCCCTGGTGCGTCCAGCGCCCCCCGGAGAATCTCTACGATGGGGGCGAACGGCACGCCGGCGGTGGCATCGTACCCCCGACCCCGAAGCACGCTCGCCCCGCCGGCCACGACGGTCCGCAGGAACTCATCCACCAGCCGCGACTTCCCGATCCCTGCCTCGCCCTCCAGCAGCATGATGCGCCGTACGCCCCGGGATGCTGCTTTCCATGCCTTCAGCAGCACACTCCACTCCTCCGCGCGGCCGATCAAGCTGGCTTCGAAGGAAGGCGCGCGGGCATACCACTCGTCGCTTGGCTGGGGTGTGCGCCTGGGCCTGACGTCGGCCTCGATGCGCCGGCCGAGGTCGAGAAAGGCGTGAGAGGGCTCGCAGCCGGTGTCGCTCAGCAGCGCGGCGCGGTACTCGGCGAGCCGAGCCAGGGCGGCCCCCCGATCGCCCGAGAGATATCGGGCCTCGATCGCCACCCGGGCCGCCTCCTCGGAGAGTCGGTCACAAGCCAGCCAGTGGTCCGCGCGCTCGACCGCCTCCCGCCAGCGCCGGCGGTCCATCGCGTCGCGGGCCAGCGTGGCCAGCACGCCGACATAGCGCTGGAGAAGAGCCGATCTGGTTTCCGCCGCCCACTCGTCGAACTGAGGTGCGTGGCGAATGGAGAATCCGGCCAGGAACCGAGGGATGTCGAAAGCTGCCGCCTTCTGCGGATCCGACTCGGCCAGCCGCAGGAACTCAGTGACGTCACAGTGGATTGGCTGGGCGAGCTGGACCAGGCGGCGATCGCTCTGGACCACTTCGCCCACCGTATCCCGCAGTTGCTTGAGGGCCTGCCGAAGGGAGGCCCGGGCCTCTGCTTCCGGGGACTCACCCCAGAACAGGTCGGCCAGGGCTTCGCGGGTGTGAGGTCGTGACTCGAGCGCCAGGTAGGTGAGGAGGGCGAGGGACTTGGCACCGGGCTGAGGCATGATCCGCTCCCCGTTGGGACGGGCGACGAACGGAGAGCCGATCGAGGTCAGCACAGCACCCGGCACGTGATTTTCCTGGGGATTCTAAGGCCACAACCTATCGCCGATTCACGGAAGGGCAATAGCGATTCACGGGAGATTCACGCCCCGGTCCGACATTGCTGCCCAGTTGATCCCCGCTAGTCCCCACGGCCGCGTCACACTTTCGGAGGGTACCATGGACAGCTCCAAGGGCCAGGTTCGCATCGAGTTGACTCCCGAGCAGAAGGCCAAAGTCCGCAATGCGACTGGCAAGGACGCCGAGGCGGTCGAGCTTTCGGTGGAAGAGCTGGAGGAGAGGATCGCGCCCCGGCAGAAGAGGTCCTTCAAGCCATAAGTTCTACCGGCTGGCACATAGCGCCGGCTCTCCAAACCGGGGCGCCGGCGCTTCGGCTGTCCAGTCTGTCGAGCCAGCTTGTTTCCACCATCCCTGTACGGACGGAGGTACCGTGGACAGCTCCAAGAGCCCGTTCCGCATCGAGTTGACTGCAGAGCAGCAGGCTCAGGTCCGCCGCGAGACCGGCCTGGACGCCGAGGCAGTCGAGCTCTCCGTGGAGGAGCTGGAAGAGAGGATCGCCCCTCGGAAGCGGGAGAGGGTCCCGGGTAAGGCCTTCTAGGCTGTTCCCTGAGATCCAACGCCCGCCCGAATGAGCATGGGGCGGGCGTTCGCTCCTCGCGTCCTCTTTCGAAACCGCCAACCGGGCGGCATACTCTGGCATGCCCGACGTGCTGAGCGTCCCGCCAGCCTCGCTGGAGGAGTTGCGCAAGGAAGTCGAGCGGCTCCGCCTCCTCCACTCGATCACCCTCGAGTTCAACGCCACCCTCGATTTCGACGAGCTGCTCCCCCGGGTGTTCGACCGGGTCATCACGGCCCTGGGAGCCGCCGGTGGGTCGCTATGGATCGCCGAGGGGGACATGCTTCACTGCCGCCTGGCGCTCGGGGGGGCGGCGGGCCGCCTGGTCGGGGCACAAATGCCGGTCGGCACCGGATTCGTGGGGGACGTGGCGCAGAAGCAGCGGACCACCATGGTGATGGAGGCAGCCCGGGACCCCCGCTTTCAGGAAGCCACCGACACCACCGAGGACACGGTCTCGAGCACCGTCATGGCCACCGCGATGGTGGCCGGAGGGGTGACCGTCGGAGCCATCCAGGTGGTGGACAAGCGCACCGGCACCGGCGTCTTCGACACCCACGACCGGGAGCTGCTGGAGGGGCTGGCGGCGGCGGCCGCCAGCTCGCTCAGGAACGCCCAATTGCATGGCGCGGAGCGTCGGGCCCGCGACCTCGCGGTTCTGCTGGAGATCAGCCGGGAGATCACCGCCACCCTCGATATCGACCGGGTCCTGCAATCCGTGGTCAACCTGGCCTCCAGCGCGCTCACCTTCGACCGGGGCGCTGTCGGCCTGTACGAGAAAGGCAAGTGCGAGATCCGGGCGGTCGCCGGACAGGAGAAGGTGGACCAGGATGATCCGGCGCTGCGCGATCTCATCGCGCGGGCCGAGTGGGCGGCGGGCCGGGGCGAGCCGCTCTATCTGTCCGATCGGGACGATCCCGCCTCGGATGCGGAGCGGCTGTTCGTCACCATCTTCGGCCAGGACCTGTCCAAGGATCAGGTGCGAAGCGGGCTCTACCTTCCGCTGAAGGACGAGGAGGGCGTGCTCGGCGTGCTGCTCTTCGAGTCCGGGTCGGCAGAGTTCGCCGGGGAGACCCAGCGCGAGGTCGCGGCGATTCTGGCGAACCAGGCCGGGGTCGCCCTGCGCAACGCGCAACTCTACCACCAGGTTCCGATGGCCGACGCCCTGGGCGCGCTGGCTGCCCGGCGCCAGGCCTTGCTGGCCATCCCCAAGCGCCGGCTCCGCGCCTATGCGGCGGTGGCGGCTGTCGCGCTCCTGGCGCTGATCTTCGTCCGCTGGCCCCTCAGGGTGACCGGGTCCGAGCCCGTCTTCCGTCCCAATGGCTACACCCCGGTCCACGTCCTGGTCGACGGCACCATCGAACGCATCGGCGCGCGGGAAGGAGCACGAGTCCAGCGCGGCGATCTCCTGGCGGTCATCCGGGCCACTCCGCTCGCGGCCGAGCGTCAGGCCAAGGACGCCGACGCTGCAACCGCCGACCGGCTGGCCGCGCTGGCCGCCAGCCGGGGCGATCCGGCGGAAGAGCGACTCCAGCGGATCCGGGCGGAGGCGCTCCGCCGGGAGCTCGCCCTGCTGGATGAGGAGCTCGGCTTGACGACCGTCCGGGCTCCAGCGGCGGGCACGGTGCTCACCCCGCGGGTCGAGGAGCGGGTGGGTACGTCGCTGGCGGAGGGCGACGAGCTGCTGGTGCTGGGCCGCACCGACACGCTGGAGCTGGAGTTCGGGGTGGATCAGCGCGATGTGCTGCGGATCCATGTCGGCCAGGAGGTCCGCCTCCGGGTGGACGCCCTGCCGTCCCGCACGTTCACCGGCCGGGTCAGCTCCATCGCGCAGCTGCCGCGCGACGAGGACGGGCGGGTGCGGTTCCCAGTGCGGGCCGCGGTGCCGAACCAGGAGGGGCTGCTCAAGGCGGAGATGGCGGCACATGCACGGGTACTGACCGAGCCGGCCTCTCTGGTCGAGCGCACGCTGCGCGGGCCCGTGCGCTGGGCACGACTGGTCTGGTGGAGGCTGATGCCATGATGAGCGCGCCAATCCGACATCTCCTGGCAGTCGGCGCCATCGCGTGCAACAGCGGGGATGCCCGCGACGCGGCAGTGGAGAGCGCGGCAACGACGCCGGACGCGGCCACGCCGGGCTCGCTGGTCACGGTAGACACCGTCACCGTAGAACTGCCGCTCTCGCTGCCGGCGCAGCTCTATGTCGAGCACGACGCCGCGATCTATGCCCGCTCCCGGGGTGTCGTCGAATCGATCCTGGCGGACCTGGGAAGCCGGGTGAGGAAAGGCCAGCTGCTCGCCCGGCTGGAGAACGCCGATCAGTCCATCGCGCTGGCCCAGGCGAAGGACCGGCATGACAACGCGGGGGTCCAGGCGGAGCGGCAGCGGGCGCTCAAGTCGGCCGGTGTGGTGACCCAGGCGGATTCGGAGCGCGTCGAGCTGGAGCTCCGGGAAGCGGCGCTGGCCCTCCGCAAAGCCCAGCGCGACTTCGACCTCACGCTGATTCCGGCGCCCTTCGGCGGGATCGTCACCGGACGGACCGCCCGGGTCGGCCGACTGGTGGAGGACGGGGATTCGCTGTTCCGGATCACCGCGCTCTCGCCGGTATTGGCCTCGGTCCGGGTTCCCGAAGGCTCCGCCTTCGGGGTGAAGCTCGGCGCCGAAGCCGACGTGATCGGTCCCCGACGCGAACGGGCCCGGGCGCGGGTGATTCGAGCCAGTCCGGTCATCGATCCCGGAAGCGGCACCCGTGAGGTCGTGGTGCAGCTCATCGCGGGCGACCGGTTGCCGCCGGGGAGCAGCGTCACGCTGCGGATCGGCTCGGAGATGCGGCGGGTCGTCGCGGTTCCCCGGGAGGCGGTCGGAGAGGGATACGTCCTGGTGTGGGATGCCGATCGAACTTCCCTCCGGCAGGTGACGGTGGGAGGCGAGCTCCCGGGCGAGCGAGTGGAGGTGGTGAGCGGACTGGCACCGGGTGAGAAGGTGGTGCGGGGCGGGCCATGACCGAGCGACCGCGGCTCCGCAGCGATCTGGTTCTGGTGGAGCAGACTTACCGGGGCGAGCAGAGCTACATCGTCAAGGACCCCTCGACCAGGAAATACTTTCGGTTCCGGCCGGTCGAGGTCGCGGTCATGCAAACGCTGGACGGGAGACGAACCGTCGCGGAGGCGGCGGCGGCGTTGCTGGATCAGGGCATCAAGGTGACGGCCGCGACGGTGGGTCGCTTCGCCGACAAGCTCAAGACGATGGGTCTCTGCGAGCGCACGCTGCGGGAGAGTACGGTCCTGCTGATGGAGCGGCTGCGGGCGCAGCGCCGGAAGCGGCTCCGGACCGGGCCCTTTCAAGGGGATCTGCTCCGGCTGCGCTGGTCGGTGGGCGACCCCGACCATTTCATGGACCGCACCATACCCTACCTGAAGTTCTTCTTCACCCGAGAGTTCCTGATCACCTCCTGCGTGCTCTTCGCGATGTACTTCGTGATTCTGGCGCTCAAGTGGCCGGAGTTCGTCAAGGCGATGGGCGACGTGTACCTGCTCAGGGCCTCGCTCTGGACCTACGTGCTGCTCTGGGCCGTGACCATGGTGATCGTGGTGGTGCACGAGATGGCTCACGGGTACACCTGCAAGCACTACGGCGGCAAGGTCCACGAGATCGGCGCCATGCTGTTCTACTTCGAGCTGGCCTTCTTCTGCAACGTCAACGACGCCTGGACCTTCCCCGAGCGCAAGGCGCGCCTCTGGGTCACCGCCGCGGGCTCGTGGATCGAGATGGTGGTGGCCAGCATCGCGGCGATCGTCTGGTGGATCGCGGCGCCGGGGACGTTCGTCTCCGATGTTGCCCTCGGCTTCTTTCTGGTCGGGGGGCTCGCCGCGGTGCTGGTGAACCTGAATCCGCTCATTCCGCTGGACGGCTACTACGCCTTGAGTGACTGGCTCGAGGTGCCCAACCTGCGACAGCGGGCCTTCGCTCACCTCGCATGGACCCTCAGGACCCGGTGGCTGGGACTGGAGCTGCCGATGCCGCCGGCCGACGAGCGGGAACAGAAGATTTTCCTGCTGTACGGCACACTCGCCTCGGCGTACACCGGCCTCATCTTCGTGGTCGCCGCCGGGATCGCCTACGGCTGGCTGTCCCGGATCTTCGGGGCGGTCGGGGTCGTCGCGCTCGTCATCTTCGTCTGGCTGGCCACCGGGCAGCTTCGCCGAAACCTGTGGCGGGCGGCGGCCGATGCCTGGCGGGAGCTGCGTGCCCGATGGTCGGCCGGCGGCAGGGTGCACCGCCTCCGGTGGGGCCTGGCCGGGATCCTGGCCGGCATGGTCATCCTGGGCTTCGCCCCATGGCCGATCACCGTCTCGGGACCGTTCGTCGTGGCCTCCGCCAGAGGTGGGGTGGTGATCGCACCGGACAGCGGGGTGGTCTTCGAGGTTCCGGTGCGGGAGGGCCGCGAGGTCCGCGCCGGGGCGCCGCTGGCGGTGATCCGCAACTTGCTTCTGGAGCGGGACGCTGTGGCGGCCGCACGGGCGGTGGATTCGCTAGGCACCCGCGTGGCACAGGCGAGAGCGACCGGCCAGGAGGGAGAGGCGACCCGGATCTCCGCGCAGGCGCGTGCCGAATCAGCCAGGCTCGCCGGCATGCGGGAACGGATCCAGGCCTTGGCCATCCGGGCGCCAGGGGGCGCCATCGTGGTGTCCCCCCGACCGGACACTCTGGTCGGGCGAACGGTATCGGTGGGCGATACCCTGCTCCTGCTGGATCGGACCAGGGGAGCCGAGGCGCGGATCGCGCTGGCCGGCGCGGGCGCCTCGCTCGCGCGAGAGGGGCAAGCGGTACGGCTGATCGCGCACGCCGATCCCGGCTCGCGGGTGGAGGGCACGGTCGGGAGCGTGGCCACGTCGGCTTCCGCGGGCGGCGTGGTCGAATCCCGGGTTCAGTTGCCCGATCTCCCATCCCTGCGGCCCGGTATGACCGGAGAAGCCCGGATCACCATCCGCCGGAGCACCGCCTGGGGGGCTCTCTGGTGGGCCGTCCGGAGCCGGATCCGGACCGACGTCCTGCTCTGAGTCCCTTGTGAGATGGCGCCTTGCGCCCGGGGGGTCCCGGCGCGACCATTGAACATCCTTCTCCGGGATCCAGCCATTCCGCGGGACATGCTGCCGCTGGTGCAACGCGCCTTCGAGGGCCAGTACCAGGTCGATCGCGAAATCGGGAAGGGCGGCAACGCCCGGATCTACCTTGCGCGCGACGGGCAGGGCCGACAGGTGGCCCTGAAGGTGCTGCATCCCGAGCTGCTGGTCAGCGTAGCCGCCGACCGCTTTCTTCGCGAAATCCGACTCTGCTCCCAGCTGGAGCACCCCCACATCGCCCACCTGCTCGATTCCGGCGAGCGGGACTGGATCGTCTTCTACGTCATGACGTACGTGGAGGGTCCGACCCTGCGGGAGCACCTGGGGCAGGTGGGGCGGCTCCCCGTCGGCGACACCATGCGGCTGGCGGACCATCTCCTGGACGCCCTGGACCATGCCCATGGGCACGGGATCGTTCACCGGGACGTGAAGCCGGAAAACGTGGTGCTGGCGACGCAGGGCGCGGTCCTGCTGGATTTCGGGATCGCCCGCGCGGTGGCCGCTTCGGGCAGCGACCGGCTGACCCGCTCGGGCATCGCGGTCGGCACCTCCACCTACATGAGCCCGGAGCAGATCACGGCGCTCAAGGAGATCGACCACCGGAGCGACTTCTACTCGCTGGGTTGCGTCCTCTTCGAGTGCCTGGCAGGCCAGCCGCCCTTCGTTCACCGCAACGAGGCGGTGGTGCTGCAGCTCCACCTCACGCAGCCGGCACCGGACCTTCGGACCCTGCGGACCGACACGCCCCGGGAGCTGGCGGAGGCGATCGCCCGGGCGCTGGCCAAGGCGCCGGGTGACCGCTGGCAGACCGCGGCTGCGATGCGGGAATCGCTGGCGGGCGCGAGGGTGGGATAAAGGCAAGCTATCCCTATCAGTTATCAGCTGAGGACCTAGCCAGCCACGGCGTCCTTGACTAATAGCTATCGCTGATGGCTGATAGCTTAGCTTCTAGTTGGCCGCTTATCTTAGGTGCACGAGTCTTTACACCCCCCGAGGCCATTCGTGGCGGATGTAGTTGAGCAGCTTCGCGCCGCGCTCGGCGAGCGATACGAGGTCGAGCGCCTGGTGGGCGAAGGCGGCATGGCCACGGTCTATCTCGCCAGAGACCTGCGCCATGGCCGCAAGGTCGCCGTCAAGACCCTGAGGGCCGAGCTGGCCGCCTCCATCGGGGCCGACCGGTTCCTCCGGGAGATCCGCCTCGCGGCCAACCTTCAGCACCCCAACATTCTCGGGCTCTACGACTCGGGCGAAGCGGACGGCATCCTCTATTACGTCATGCCGTTCGTCGAGGGCGAGTCGCTGCGAGCCCGGCTGGATAGGGAACAGCAGCTTCCCATCCACGATGCCGTGCGGATCACCCGCGAGGCGGCGGAGGCTCTGGCCTACGCCCACGAGCAGGGCGTGGTACACCGCGACATCAAGCCGGAGAACATCCTGCTGCAGAACGGCCACGCCCTGGTGGCCGATTTCGGGATCGCGCGGGCGCTCGACGCGGCCGGCGAGAAGCTGACCCAGACCGGGATGGCCGTCGGCACCCCGCACTACATGAGTCCGGAACAGGCGATGGGAGCGGACGCCGCCGACGGGCGGAGCGACGTCTACAGCCTGGGGTGCGTGCTGTACGAGCTGCTGGTGGGCCAGCCGCCGTTCGATGGGCCGAATGCCCGGGCGATCCTGGCCCGGCACACCATGGAGCAGGTGCCCAGCGTCACCGTCGTGCGGCCCTCGATCCCGGACGAGATCGAGGACGCGGTGCTCCAGGCGTTGGAGAAGACCCCGGCCGATCGTTACCAGAAGATGAAGGACTTCGCCGACGCGCTGGCCGATCTGGAGTCGGCGGTGGCGGTGCGGCGGACGACGCCGCGAGGGGTGACGGCAGCCCGGCGCACCGTGCCGCGGGGCACTCGGAGCACTCGAGCGACTCAGAGCGCCGCCACACGCTTCGCGCTTCAGGGTGCCAGGCTGTGGTCGCTGGTAGCAGTGCTGGTGTTGGCCGGCGGAGGGATCGCCGCATGGCGATTGTGGGACGGCTCCTCCGCCGCAGCCGACACGGCCAACGATGGTCTGGATTCCCGTCGCATCGCGGTCCGCTATTTCGAGAACCAGGCGGATGATTCGCTGGGGTACCTCGCCGAAGGCCTCACCGAAGGACTCATCGAGCGCTTGAGCGAGGTCCAATCACTCGACGTGGTGTCGGCCAACGGCGTGGCGCCCTATCGCGGCGACAGCATCCCACGCGACAGCGTCGCGCGAGCGTTGAAAGCCGGGACGCTGGTGCAGGGGGCGGTGGAGCGGGAGTCCGGCAGGATTCGGGTGACGGTCCGGCTGATCGACGGCGCCAGCGGCGCGGACTACGACCGGCGGAGCTTCGAACTGTCCCAATTCAACGTCGTGAACATCCAGGACAGTCTGGTTCAGGAGGTGGCCGGACTGATCCGGCGCCGGCTGGGTGAAGAGATCGAGCTGCGGGAACAGCAGAAGGGCACGACCAGTACCAGAGCCTGGGCCCTGATGCAGCAGGCGGAGCAGGCCCGGAAACGGGCGGAAGCGTCGTTCACCAAGGCCGAGAGCACGGCCGTGGTCTCCCAGAGCTTTGCGCGAGCCGACTCGCTGTTTGCCCGGGCGCAGAGGGTCGACCCTCGCTGGGTCGAGCCGTTGCTGGGCCGGGCCGAGGTCGCGTACCGACAATCGCGGCTGGTAGGGTTGGACGCGGCGGCTGCACTTCCCTGGATCGAGAAGGGTGAGAAGTTCGCCAACGACGCGCTGGGGATGGCCCCGCAGAATCCGGATGGGCTCGAGTTCAGGGGTACCCTGCGCTACTGGAAGTGGCTCCTCAATCTGGAGCCCGATCCGGCCCGGGCAGAGCGGCTGCTCGAGGATGCCCAGAACGATCTGGAGACCGCGGTAAAGGTCCGTCCGTCCCAGGCGGGGGCGTGGGCGGTCCTCAGTCACATGTACAGCAACACCAAAGGCGAGACCGAGGCGAAGCTGGCGGGGCTCCGCGCCTATGAGGCGGACGCGTATCTCAGAGACGCCCCTCAGGTCATCAACCGCCTCTTCACCACCTCCTACGACCTGGCCCAGTTCAACGACGCGGCCCGCTGGTGCCAGGAGGGGCAACGGCGCTTCCCGGAGAACTTCAACTTCGTCAAGTGCCAGCTGTGGCTGCTGAGCACCAGAGTGAAGGAGCCCGATGTCGCGCTGGCCTGGAAGCTGGCGGACAGCCTGGCGAAGCTCTCCCCCGAGGGCCGACGCGAGTACGACAGTCGGGAGGCCCGGATGATCGTGGCCATGGTCCTGGCCCGGGCCGGCTTGGGAGACAGCGCCCGACAGGTAGCCGTGGGAGCTCGGGCCGGGGGCGACATCGATCCGGTCCAGGATCTCGCCTACAGCGAGGTCTACGTGCATATCCTCCGAGGCGACAAAGCCATGGCGTTCGATGCGCTGAAGCGCTGGCTGGCCGCTAACCCGGAGCGGCGCATCTCGCTCGCCGACACGACCCAAGCCGCTTCCAACTGGTGGTTTAGGGCCATCGAGGACGACCCGCAGTACCGAGCCCTGGTCTACGCCAAGTAGGCCCGACCCGACTGGACAAGTGCAGGAATTCAGGCAGATTGGTGGCCGACCCCTCTCGCATACGCGGCTGGGCTACCCCCCTGCGCCTGCGCCTACCGAGATAGCGAGCGGGATCCGTCAGGGCGCGGAATTCATCGGGAGACCAGCTGAATGCGTCGCCTCATCGTTACCGCCCTGTGCGGTGCGCTCACTCTCGCGGCCTGTAACGACGAAGCCAGAGAGTCGCCTACCGAACCGATGGTCCGTGCGCCCGAAGCCGAGGCTGTCAACTGTCGGGTGACACGCTTTCCGCTCGTCCGAGTTTCTGCGCTGATTCTGAAGGTCTTCCCCAGCGGCAAGCTGCGGATCGAGGCGCTGGCGCGGGGCGCCGCCATCGCCATCCTGTGGGATACCTGCCGCAAGCTGCCGGCCCAGAAGGCCGCCATCGATTTCGTCAGCTTCATGAATCGGAACTCCGGGGTCCTCCGGGGAACGCAGGCCGATCGAAACGCGCTGATCAATCTCGTCCTCAACGGTGTCGGGATAACCACGCAGGTCCCGACGGACTCGCCGGGAGACTTCGGCGTCGGTCTGTTCGATCCGAACAACCCGAACAACACGTTGGTCAAGACGCAGAACAGCCAGGCCCTGGTCGAACTCAAGCCTGGCTCCTTCACGGAACCGACGGTCATCGTGATCCGCCGGAATCCCGATGCGTTCAAGCTCACCAACTTCAACGGGAACCAGTTTCCGCCGTTCTACGACTATGATGCGATCAATCCGTCCGGCCAACACATCATCCAGAACGGCAACACCGCCATCGTCGCGTTCTGCTTGTTGAGCCTGGAGGAGTTCGGCATCCCAGGCCAGTACCCTCCCGGCGGATATCCCATCAACCTCCGGATCGGGCACAACCCGGTGGCGGGAGCCCCGGGCTTCCCCTTCGAGCTTCTTCCTCCGGTGGACCTGGTGGCGGCTGGGCTGGCAGATGATCTGAACTGCCCAACGACCACGGCCAGTCTCGGCAGTGGTGCGTCAGACTTCGCAAGCGCCCCCTGGCAGACTTTAGGCCGGTACTTGAGCTCCGCCTTGCTGCCCAAGGCACTCTGGGCGGCCGTGGTGGGCAAGCTTCCTCCGCGGCCTCCTATCGGGGGCAGCGCACCCAGCCTGAGCCCGTTCGGAGTGGTAGAGCCTGACGTCTTCAGCGACGGCTTCGAGGCAGCAGCGCCTCCGTGGACCACCACGGGGTTCTGGAACCGCAGCACGTTGAAGAATGAGGGCAACACACCTATCGAGAACGAGGCCTACCCCACCTATGTGGATCTCGCAGAGGGAGACAATTCCGGGGGAGCCTTGCCCGATCCCAACTCGGGAGACTGGGCTATGTGGTACGGAGAGCCGGCCGACGGGAACTTCATCGGCATTCAGGACGGCGAAGGAGACGGTGGAAACTCGACCGAACCCAATAGCGGCGATGCGACGTCGCCACCGTTCGCCGTACCGGTGACCCCGTCATCGGTCACGCTTCGTTTCTTTACCTGGTTCGAGATCGAGAGCGTGGATGCCCATAACTTCGATCGCATGTCGGTCGTAGTCGATGAGAATGGCAACGCGGCGGGCGGGCAGACGGTTCTGGGCTTCCTGAATCCCGCAGAGGATCCTAACGGTGACGAGCGGACTCCGTTTACCACGGCCGACTTTGGTCCGCCGGTGTGGGAGGCGGCCTCATTCGACCTTTCGGGCTTCAAGGGAAAGACGGTTCAGGTGATCTTCCGATTCGAGACCATGGATGCGCAGTACAATGGATTCCGCGGCTGGATAGTCGACGACGTGCGGGTCGAGACCGAGCCGGTCGGGCCATCGCTGAAACTGGCGCCACCCGGCAGAGCCAATCTGGAAGTCCATCCGAAGCGCAGTCAGTAAGACAGGTGACGCAGCAGGTCCGCAGGTGAAGAAGGGGGCGGGCAGGTGCACCGCCCCCTTCGTTCGCTATCGCCGGTCAAACCGGGACTCAAGCCCCCGTCAGCTTCCGTACCTCCCGTAGCACCCGGCGCTGGGCCACTCCATCCTTCACCGCCAGAAAGATGGTGTCGTCCCCCGCGATGGTCCCCACGACATCGGGCCAGGCGAGCCGGTCGAGCGCGACCGCCACCCGATTGGCCTCACCCGGCGGCGTGTGGAGCACTACCAGTGCCTCGCCCGCCGGTTCCGAGGTCAACACGCCGTCGGCGATCCGGTGCTCATCAGGGTCCTCAGGAGACATCCCGCGCGGCGGCCGACGGTACGCGCCATCCACCTTCACCAGACCCAGGGCTGCTATGTCGCGACTCACGGAGGGCTGGGTCACCTCCCACCCGGCTGCCGCCAGCGCCTCCGCGAGATCCTCCTGCGTGTGGATGGCCCGGGTGCTGATCAGCTCCAGAATCTTGAGGTGACGTTTTCGACGATCCGCGGTCATCTCCCTCTCCGTCCTCCGCGTGGCCCACGCCCTGCCAGTCTCGCCATCGCCCGCTCGAACCGGCCGCGCTCCTGTCCATTCCAGCGACGCGCGGCCCGGGAGCGGGCTGCTGCTGCGGTCAGACCGAGATCCCCGAGCCCGCCGGTGCTCCGCCGTCGTGCCACGATCCGCGATGCCGAAGGTGGGGCTACCGCTTCGCCCCGTCCTAGCGTGTCCGCCACCTCCCGATAGGCGACCCGAAAGGCACTTCCCTTCTCCACCCGACGCATCACCTCGTCCGTCGCGAGCGCACCACTGCCAAGCCCGGCTGCGCAGCGCTCGCGATTGACAGTCAGCTGCGGTACCGCGGCACCCATGGAGGCCAACATCGACTCGGTGCGGTCGATTCCCCGCATCAGCGGCTCTTTCAGCAACTGAAAGTCGCGATGATAGCCACTCGAAAGCTTGGACTTGAGCTGGAGAACCGATGAAAGATCGCCGTCGAGCGCGGCGGCGCGTCCCCGCGTGAGCTCGAACAGATCCGGATTCCGCTTGTGCGGCATGATACTCGACCCGGTCGCCAGCTCGTGCGGCAGTGTCAGGTACCCGAACTCCTCGGCGCTGTAGAGAATCACGTCCTGGGCCAACCGGGCCAGCTCATGGCCGAGCTGCGTACACCAGAACAGCACGGCCGCTTCGAGCTTGCCCCTCCCTCCCTGCACCGTGGCCACGTTGCGGTCGAGCCCGGCGAACCCGAGGGCCTGGGCCGCCGCCTCGCGCCGAAGCGGCAGTGGTACGCCGTACCCGGCCGCGCTGCCCAGGGGCGAACGATCCACCCGGGTCCACAACTCGGGCAGCGACTCGATCGTATCGAGCAATCCCTCCGCGTACGCTCCCGCCCAGAGTCCGACCGAGGAGGGCATGGCCCGACGCTGATGGGTGTAGCCGGGCCAGAGCACCTTCTGATGAGCGCGGGCAAAAACCAGGAGCGCGTCGACCAGATCCAGCGCGTCGGCCTGCAGAGTGAGGAGTCGATCCTTGAGGTAGAGCCGCAGATCGCAGGCGATCTGGTCGTTGCGCGAGCGGCCGGTGTGAAGCCGTTCGCCCAGGCCGGGAAGCCGCCGGGTGAGCCACTGCTCGACCGCGGTATGCACGTCCTCATCCTCCGGCCGGAGCGCCACCGCACCCTGCTCCGCTGCTACCAGCGCCCGGCGAAGACCCTGGCGCAGCCTGGCGTGGTCGCGGGCGCTGAGCAGACCGGAGGCACGGAGGCCCTCGATGTGTCCCAGGCTACCGAGGATGTCCCAGCGAAGCAGACGCGAGTCCCAGGGCCGGTCGTCGGCCGCGGTGAGATCCAGCAGCCGCTGGTCGAGTCCGGAGCCCGAACCCCACAACGATCTTGGGGTCATCGGGTCAGTCGAGTACCTGGTGGATCAAACGTGTCATCAGAGATCCCCTGCTGATTCCGAGGACATACCTCATCCCGAGCGCAGCGAGGGATCTTGCCGGCCGAGTTCGATACATCGCCTGCAAGATCCCTCGCTGCGCTCCGGATGAGGTACAGACTCGCGATGAACACAGATCTCACCATTAGCTACTCTCCAAATACTCGCGCGCCAGCCGCGCATAAAACCTGCGTGCGGCGGTCACCTCGGGGAGGTCCACGTACTCATCGGCGGTATGGGAGCGCCGGCTGGTTCCCGGACCCGCTTTGATCGCGTCCAGGTGGCGAAGGAACACCCAGTCGGAGCAGGTGGGGCTTCCGAAGGGCATGGCCTCCGGCCGGGCCCGCATCGCCGCCGCGAGCAGCCTGGAGTCCGCCGGCGTCTCACAGGGTACCAGGCGGCGGGAGGTGACCACCACTTCCGAGTCGAGCCGCTCGCACAGCAGGTCGGCGATCTCCTCGTGGGTCCAGTCCGGTGTACTGCGCACGTCCAGAATGGCCGTAGCGACCGGAGGCGTGACGTTCCGGCTCACACCGGCATCGAGCATGGTGGGCGTCGCCGTGGTGCGGCCGAGCACGGGATGGCGGCGCTCGTTGAAGAGCGCGCCGAGCCGGAGCAGGTCGGCGGCGAGCACCAGCGCGGCGTTGACGAACTCGCCGTTCGCCGCGGCGTAGCCGGCGTGCCGCTGATCGCCCCGAGCCACCAGGTCCACCATCATGAGACCCCGCTGGGCCGTGGCGATGTCGAGATTGGTGGGCTCGCCCACCACCGCGGCGTCGATGGAACCTGCTTGCTCCACTGCCCGCTCCATCGTGGTGTGCTTGGTTTCCTCGCCGTAGCCCAGAATGATCAGGAGGCGGCCACGGTCGAGGCCCGACCCCTCGGCGAGGTCTCTCGCCGCAGTCAACATCGCGGCCACCGAGGCCTTCGCATCACCCGAGCCCCGGCCGTACAGCCGGTCGCCCTCCACCGATGGAGTGAACGGGTCGCGAGTCCATCCGGCGCCGGGTGGCACCACGTCCAGGTGGGAAACCAGCGCCAGGGTCGGACCCGGCCCGCGGCCCCGCACCTCGACCCGCACGGAGGTGTCGTCTCGCACGACGGAGAGATGCCAGCCGCGGGCCACCTCCTCGACGAACGCCGCCGCCGGCCCCTCGTCACCGCTCACCGAGGGTATGGCAACGAGCTGCTCCAGCAGCTTCAGCTCATCCGGCAAGGTCCACCCCGAGGTACGTCGCCTTCTCCTTCCGGCCCACGATCATCGTGCCGCAGCCGGCGCCGGTGAAGACCTCGAGGAGCAATGCGTCGGGAGCTCGGCCGTCGATGATGTGAGTCCGCTCGACGCCGCCGGTTGCGGCCCGGATGCAGGCCTCCACCTTGGGCCGCATGCCCCCGCTCAGCAGCCCGCTCGCCATGAGGCCGGCCAGGTCGTCCGGATCCGCGAATGTCACCAGGGTGGAGGGATCGCTCCGGTCGCGCAGCACGCCGGGGGCGCCGGTGAGAAAGATGAGCTTCTGGGCCCGCATCGCGACCGCGAGCGACTCGGCCACGGTGTCCGCGTTCACGTTGAAGACTTCGCCGTCGTCGCCCCCGGCCAGGCTCGCCACCACCGGCACGAAGCGCGTCTCTACCAGGGTGTTGAGGATCCGGGGATCCACCCGATCCACCTCGCCCACATGGCCGTAATCGACCCTCACCGTCTGGCCGCTGTCGTCCACCACCTGCACCGGTGGCCGGCGATGGGCGGTGATGAGATCGGCGTCCACCCCGCTCAGGCCCACTGCCTGGACGCGGTGAGCGCGCAACGCGGCGAGCAGGTCCACGTTGAGCTGGCCGGCATACACCTGCTTGGCCACCTCGAGCGCGGCGTCATCGGTGATCCGGCGCCCCGCCACCATCCGCGGCTCGATCCCGAGCCGGCGGCTCAGTGCGGTGGCCTGCGGTCCGCCCCCATGCACCACCACGAGCCGGATGCTGAGCGAGGAGAGCAGGGCCAGCTGACCGGTCACCCGCTCCAGCACCTCCGGCTCTGCCAGCACCTCACCGCCGAGCTTGACGACGAAGACCTGGTCGCGGTAGGCGCGGACATATCGAAGTGCGCCCTTCAGCCCCGCAATGCCGCGGGATGTGTCGATCGACAAGACAAGGCTCCGTAGGAGAACGACGTGAAGGGTGAAGACTGAAGAGTGAAGCGGTTACTGATCCGCTTCACGCTGGACGCTTCACTCGTCACGCTCTCCCGCTTGGGTTTCCTATCAACTCGAGCAGCAGCGCCCGTTGCGCGTGTAGCCGGTTCTCCGCCTGGTCCACCACTACGGAGTTGGGGCCATCGAGCACGGCATCGTCCATCTCCACATTGCGCCGCACGGGGAGACAGTGCATCACCACACCGCGGCCCCCGCGGGTGGACCGGAGGCGTCCCGGCGTGAGCCGCCAGTCGCGCAGGGCGGCCCGCTGGGCGGCCTCCTCCTCCGGATCGCCGAAGAGCTTCACCGAGCCCCAGGACTTCACGTACACGGCGTCCGCCCCGACCGTCGCATCGTCGGGATCGTCGATGATGTGCACGAACTCGCCCCCGGCCTGCTGGGCGATCCGCCGGATCAGGGCGGTATCCTCCGGATCGAGCTCGAATCCCGGCGGGCGGGCGATAACGATTTCCATGCCCAGCCGGGCCGCTGCGATCGCCGCGCTGGCGGGCACCGCGGTAGGCAGCGCCTTGGGATGCCACGCCCAGGTGAGCACGAAGCGCTTCCCCGAGGTCTCCCCCAGCTTTTCCCGCAGTGTCATCGCGTCGGCCAGCGCCTGACAGGGATGGCGGCGGGCCGACTCGAGGTTGATCACCGGCTTCTCGCAGTGGCGCGCGAAGCTCCGGATGATCCCGTCCTGCCGGGTCACCGACCACTCGCGGCCCCGGGGGAACGCCCGCACGCCGAGCGCGTCGGCGTACCGCCCCAGCACTCGAGCGGCGTCCACGATGTGCTCCACCCGGTCGCCGTCCATGACCGCGCCGGGCTCGGTCTCGAGCGACCAGCTTCCCCGCCCCGGCTCGAGGACCACCGCGTGGCCGCCGTGGAGGAACATGGCGGTCTCGAAGCTGGTGCGGGTACGGAGACTCGGGTCCATGAACACCATCGCCAGCACCTTCCGCTCCAGCCCGCCGGAGATCTCGCCGCGCTTGATCCTCGCGGCGGTCCGGAGCAGCGCGTCGATCTCGTCCGGAGACCAGTCCTCCAGGGCGAGGAAGTCTCGCTTGCTCACGCGAGCACCTCCCGGAGACCCGCCAGCAGAAGGTCGGCCTCATCGGCGGAGAACGAGAGTGGAGGCAACAGCCGCAGCACCTTGAGGTCCGAGGCGGTGCCGGTGATGATCCGCCGGGAGAAAAGGGCGCGCTGCACCTCGGCCGCAGGGCGATCCAGATGCAGGCCCAGGAGGAGGCCCCGGCCGCTGACGTGACGGATACCGAGCGCCCTGGCCCCGCGGGTCAGCTGAGCGCCGACTCGAACGGCGTTCTCGATCAGACCCTCGCGCTCGATCACGTCGATGGTGGCCAG
>DATBJC010000173.1:0-27029 GCA_036556625.1 Gemmatimonadales bacterium | reverse complement strand
CGCTCCGAGATCTCGCGCCGCTGGGCGAACTCGCGGCCCAGGAAGATCTCCTGCTCCTTGTCGCCGACGGCGAGCGGTCCGATGACTTCGCTCATGCCGAACTGGGTGACCATGCGGCGGGCCAGCCCGGTGGCGCGCTCGATGTCGTTCCCCGCCCCGGTGGTCACCTTGTCGGCGCCGAAGATGATCTCCTCGGCGACCCGCCCGCCGAAGAACATCGCCAGGCTTCCGATCAGCCAGTCCTTGCTGTAGTTGTGCCGGTCCACCTCGGGCAGCGACGCGGTGAGGCCGAGGGCGCGCCCGCGGGGCACGATGGTGACTTTGTGCACCGGGTCACTGCCCGGAATCTTGAGCGCCACCACGGCGTGGCCGGCCTCGTGATACGCGGTGAGCTTCCGCTCGTCCTCGGTGAGCACCAGGCTGCGGCGCTCCACCCCCAGCATCACCTTGTCCTTGGCGTCCTCGAAGTCCTGCATGTCCACCAGCGTCTTGTTGCGTCGGGCGGCCAGCACCGCGGCCTCGTTCACCAGATTGGCCAGGTCGGCCCCGGCCATGCCCGGCGTGCCCTTGGCGATGGTCTCCAGCCGCACGTCGGAGCCGAGCGGGATCTTCCGGGTGTGGACCCGCAGGATGCCCTCGCGGCCGCGGACGTCAGGGGCGTCCACTACAATCTGGCGGTCGAAGCGCCCGGGCCGGAGCAGTGCCGGGTCGAGCACATCGGGCCGGTTGGTGGCCGCCACCAGGATCACGCCGTCATTGGACTCGAAGCCGTCCATCTCCACCAGCAGCTGATTGAGCGTCTGCTCCCGCTCGTCGTGCCCGCCCCCGAGACCGGCGCCGCGATGGCGGCCCACCGCATCGATCTCGTCGATGAAGATGATGCAGGGCGCGTGCGACTTGCCCTGCTCGAACAGGTCGCGCACCCGGCTGGCCCCGACGCCCACGAACATCTCGACGAAATCTGACCCGGACATCGAGAAGAACGGACGGCCGGCCTCCCCCGCGACCGCTTTCGCCAGCAGAGTCTTGCCGGTGCCCGGCGGTCCCACCAGCAGGGCCCCCTTGGGCAGCCGGCCGCCCAGCCGGGTGAACTTCTGCGGATCCTTCAGGAACTCGATGATCTCCTGCAGCTCGACCTTGGCCTCGTCGGCGCCGGCCACGTCGGCGAAGGTGACCTTGGGCGTGTCGCCGGCGAGCAGCTTGGCCTTGGACTTCCCGAAGGCGAACGCGCGGCTGCCTCCCGCCTGCAGCTGGCGCAGTAGGAAGAACCAGAGGCCGAGAATCACGATCCAGGGGAGTGCGGCGATGATGATGGCGGTGATGCCGCCCTTCGGCTCCTTGGCCAGAATCGGGACGCCGGCATCCTCGAGACGCTTGATGAAGGCCTCGCTGTTGGCCACCGGCAGCAACACGGTGAAGCTCTTGGCCGTGCGCCCGTCCTGGGTGACCGGTGCCCGGAAATCGCCCTCCAGCCGCTTGCCGTCGAACACCTCGACCCGGGCCACGTTGCCCTGATCGAGCTGGCGGCTGAACTCGGTGTAGGAGAACTCCTGGGTCGGATTCCGCTGCCGGCTCATCATCTGGAACAGCGCAAGCGCGAGCAACCCCACCAGCAGCCATAAGGCGAGGTTCTTGCTCAGGTTGCCCCAGTTGGTGCGCGGGGGCCGGGAAGGAAGTCGGTCTGCCATTTATTCCAAGTCCGCAATGAACGGGAGATGACGGAAATTCTCGGCGTGATCGAGTCCGTATCCGACCAGGAACGCCGGGGGCGCCTTGAAGCCGACGAATCGGAGCTCCGGCCGCGGCTGGGGCGCCAGCTGCTTGTCCAGCAGGGCGCAGATGGCCAAGCTTTGAGGCTTCCGCGGCCCCAGCAAGGCCATCAGCCGCTGCAGCGTCTTCCCCGTATCAATAATATCCTCGACCAGCAGGATGTGTTTGCCTTCCAGACGGGTTTCCGGGTCATACACCAGCCTGACCGTCCCGCTGGACACCTTGCCGTCGCCATAGGAGCTCGCCACCAGGAAGTCCACCTGGACTGGCCGCTCGATGGTGCGGACCAGATCGCTGAGAAAGATGAAGCTCCCCTTGAGGAGCCCCAGGACCAGCAGGTCGCCATCGGGGTAGGCGCGGGTGATCTCCGCGCCCAGCTGCGCGACTCGCGCCGCGATGGTTTCCTGGTTGTAGACGATGGACTTGACCGGCTTGCCGCCGGTCCGCCGCAGCACCTCAGGCGTGCTCAACATCGACACGAAGCGAGTCCGCTCCCGCTGTGGGAAGAAAGGCGTCGGACCGGCAGATGCCCGGAATCCAGACGACCAGATCCGGTGCCGCCAGCACCGGCCACTCCGCCCGGCTGCGTCGCGGCACCCGGGCTTCCTGGAAGCAGCGGACTACCGGCCGCCGGCCGGTCCCCGCGAGAGGGCGAAGCTTGTCGCCGGGAACCCAGGAGCGCACCACCAGCGCGTCCGAGGTGAACCAGGCCGTCCGACCGGTCCGCTCCTGCCGATCCGGCGCGGCCTCGGGACGCCAGGCGATCCACCACTCACCCCACAGTCCCTGCCCCCGGCGCCCCTCGAGCGGCAAGGCGAGCGTGGGCCTGGATTCGCCGGCCCTGATCAGTCGCAACCGGTCAAAGGCCAGCTCGGCGCGCCAGCCACCACCCAGCGGCACTTCGCGGCCGCTCTCGCCCGCGCTCACCAGCCGCAGCACCCTCGCCGCACGACCGGTACCCAGGGGCAGTCCGGCCCGCCGAGCGGCCGCAATCACGATGGTCTGAGCCAAGGCTGAATCATAGGCGGCGAGGGGGGCGGCAGCAACGGAAATTCCGCCCTCTTCCACCCTGGGATCGAGCCCCGGCAGGAGGTCGAGGACCTGCTCCCAGGCCTCCCGCTCCCGACCGGCCTGAGCGCCGAGCCTCTGAAGCCTGGTGTCGACGTCCGGAAGCCGACGCCGGATCGAAGGAAGAAGGTCGCAGCGGATCCAGGACCGGAGATGGATGGGATCGCTGTTCGCGGGATCCACCCAGACCGGGAGCGCGCGTTCCCGGGCGTAGCCGGCCAGCTCGCCGCGCCGGAACCGGAGCAGCGGACGGACCAGTGCGCCGCTGATGACCCGCATGCCGGAGAGTCCACCCGGCCCCGATCCCTCCAACGCCCGCATCAGCACCGTCTCGGTCTGATCGTCCGCGTGATGCGCGGTGAAAATGACACCAGCACCGATCCGCTCGCGCAGCTCGTGGAGCCAGGCGTATCGGGCCGCTCGCGCCGAGGTCTCACCGGTGCCGACGCCCAGCGCCAGTGTCGTGGTCTCGATGGGGAGGCCGAGCCCGGCAGCGAGCGCGGCTACCCGCGCTGCCACGGATGCGCTGTCGGAGTGAATGCCGTGATCGGCGTGGGCCACGACCAGCTGGAACCGGGGATCGGCCACGCGACGGAGGAGATCGAGCAGGACGACGGAGTCGAGCCCGCCGGATACGGCGACCACAGCCCGGCCCTCCGGCAGCGGCAGCGAGCTGAGATGGCTGCGGAACTCGTGGAGGAGGTCCATCGCTCCAAAACTAACCGGTTGACACCCTTCCGTGATCTCTGATGTTACCCCGATGAGCGATCCGCACGAATTCCTCCGGACCCTGGTCCTGGTGCTGTGCGTCGCCGCCGGCGCGACGATCATCTTCCAGCGGCTGCGCCAGCCGGTCGTGTTCGGCTATCTCGCGGCCGGCATGATCCTGGGGCCCCACGTCCCGATCCCGCTGGTCGCCGACGAGGCGATGGTCCGGATTCTCTCGGAGCTGGGCGTCATCCTCCTCATGTTCGCTCTGGGGCTCGAGTTCAGCCTCGGCAAGCTGTTCGCGGTGGGCCCGACGGCTTCGGTCATCGCGGTGCTCCAGACCAGCGCCATGGTGGCTCTGGGCTACCTGGGCGGGCGGCTCTTCGGCTGGACGGCGATGGAGAGCGTGTATGCCGGCGCGGTCATCGCCATCTCGAGTACGACCATCATCGTGAAGGCCTTCGCCGAGCAGCAGATCCGGGATGGCTTCACCCGGATCGTGTTCGGGGTCCTCATCATGGAGGACCTCATCGCGATCTTCCTGCTGACGATCCTCACCGCCGTCTCCGCCGGCGGAGGCATCTCGCCCGGCGAGCTGCTCATCACGGCGGGCCGGCTGGGGGCCTTCCTGGCCGGGCTCCTGGTGGTGGGACTGCTGACGGTGCCGCGCCTCATCCGCGCGGTGGTCAAGCTCAACCGGCCGGAGACCACGGTGGTCACCGCCATCGGCATCTGCTTCGCGGTCGCGTACCTCTCGCTGACGTTCAACTACTCGGTCGCGCTGGGCGCATTCCTGGCGGGGACGCTGGTCGCCGAATCAGGGGAGGAGCGGACCATCGAGCACCTGGTCCAGCCGATCCGGGACATGTTCGCCGCGATCTTCTTCGTGGCGGTCGGCATGCTGATCGATCCCCGACTGGTCGCCGAACACTGGGTAGCGGTGCTGGTGTTCACGCTGCTGGTGATCGCGGGCAAGATCGTCTTCGTGAGCATCGGTGCCTTCCTCGCCGGCTACGGCACCCGCACGGCGGTCCAGACCGGGATGAGCCTGGCACAAATCGGAGAGTTTTCGTTCATCATCGCCGGGATCGGCCTGTCCACCGGGGCCACCCGGAACTTCCTGTACCCCGTCGCCGTGGCGGTCTCTGCCATCACCACGCTCAGTACGCCCTGGCTGATCCGTACCGCCGCGCCGGTCGCCTCCTGGGTGGACCGTAAGCTGCCGCGGCCGATCCAGAACTTCACCGGACTGTACGGCTCCTGGATGGCCAGTCTCCGGAGCAGCCCGCAGGATCACTCCCATCGGTCTCGCGAGCGGCGGCTGTGGCGACTCCTGGTGGTCGACGCGCTACTGCTCGGCGCCATCGCCCTGGGATTGGTGCTGGAGCTCGATGCCGCCGTGGCGGCGCTTTCGAGTTACCTCGATCTCTCCGCCGAAACCGCGCGGCTGGTGGTGCTGGGCGCGGCGGCCGCGCTGGCCGCCCCGCTGGTGGTCGGCCTGATCCATACGGCGGGAAGACTGGGCCAGGCCATCGCGCTGCGCGCGTTGCCGGCACCCGCCCGAGGCGTGGACCTCGGCGCCGCGCCGCGCCGCGCGTTCCTGGTGGCCTGGCAGCTGGTGATGGTGGCGATGGTGGGCGTCCCCCTGGTCGCGCTCACGCTGCCCTTTCTGCCCTTGCAGATCGGCGCCCCTCTGCTGCTGGTGGCGCTGGTCGGGCTGGGGATCGCCTTCTGGCGCAGCGCCACCAACCTGCAGGGCCACACCCGGGCGGGCGCCGAGGTAATCGTCGCGGCGCTGGCGAAACAGATGGCGGGCAGCACCGAGGATCCGGGAGCACCGATCTCTCACCGGCGCCGAGCCAGCGACAGCGACGCGGCGGCGACCGCGCTCGCCGAGGCGCCGGAGCAGGTGCGGACCCTGGCGGGGATCTACGATCTGATTCCCGGACTGGGCCAGCCGGTGTCGGTGAAGATCGGACCGGAGGACTACGCCGCCGGCCGTTCCTTATCCAGGCTGGATCTGCGGGACAGCACGGGCGCCACGGTACTGGTGATCGTCAGGGAGAACGAGTCGGTGATCCTGCCGGTCGGAAAGGAGGTCCTGCGTCCGGGCGACGTGCTGGCGCTGGCGGGCGCGCCGGATGCGGTGGAGAGGGCGAGGGCCCTGCTGGTATCGGGCCCCAACGGCCAGCAGGATCAGTCCCGGTAGGCGGTGCCGCGGAGTCACGGCGCATCGCGGAGCTCGACATCGGTCCGCTGGACTCGGACGATGCCGTAGGAGGTCTCCAGCCAGACGTAGACCGGGTGGTTTCCGTGGTCGGTGTACAGCGGATACCAGGCGTCGGGGAGAATGGTGGGATAGAAGCCGAGCCAGCCGGGCCGAAGCCGAGCCTGAGGGGAGACGCGCGAGATGCGGCGCTCGGGCCGATCCATCGGTGCTCTTCCGTCGGTGAGTCCTCCAAAGGTAACGGGCTCTCTCCGGGCCGCGGTCAGAAGTCCAGTAAGGGAATCAGCTGCAGCGCGAGCACGCTGCGTGGCAGCGAAGAGTCCTCGCCGCTGCTGTGGAGCGCCGACAGCTCCAGGGCGAGCGAGAGGCGATCGGCCAGCCGGAAGCGATAGCCGGCGCTGAGGGCCGCAGCCAGGCCACCCTCGCTGCTGATCTCTCCGGCGACCGCATCGATGCCATTGGGCACCAGGTAGACCGCGAACGACTGCGAGCTCACACCCAGGGAAGGACGAAGGTAGAACCCGCGCGCCTCGAGCTGGAGTCCCAGGAGCAGAAAGCCGGTCCGGAGAACCTGCGGCACCCGGGTGGTGACCCCTCCCTGATAATCGCTGGCGAACGGCTGCTCATCGCCCAGACCGTGGGTCTGCCAGTCCAGCACCACCTGGACCGGGCCGCTCCCCAGGCCTGCGCGGGCCACCAGGGACGGCCTGGTCGCCCGTTCGAGGGTCGACCCTTGGGCGCTGATCCGGGACAGGCCAGTGCCTAGGCCGACGAACCCGTGCTGGGCGTGGGCGCCGACGATCGGGAGCGCGAGCATCAGGGCGAGGAAAGCGGACCGCAAAGGGATGCCGACCACGATGCTGGACATGGGGCCTCTGGGCAGGTGTCGCCCCGATGCTACCCGGGGAGCGTGACCCGCCCGTGACCTCACTGGCGAGGGGGGAGATGGACGGGTAAGTTCTCGCACGACTCGCCCTCCCTTGCCCCAGAGCCAACTGACGCGTTCCGCCGCCGGACCCGCGAATCGGGTTTCGACATGACGTCTACCACGGAGAGGACCATGCGACACTCAGCTCGGCTGGGCCTGGCTCGGGTGGCGATGTTCGTCGTGCTGGCAGCAGCGACGGCCGCACCCGCCGCCGCACAGATCGGAGGCCTCAAGAAGAAGATCAAAGCCGCGGCTGGGACCCCCGAGCCCGAGAAGAGTGCCCAGCCCGCTGCCGCCCCCGCCGGAGGCGGCGCCATCGTGCTGAGCGACGATATCCTGAATCGCTTGATCGCCGGGCTTCATGCGGGCAAGACGGAGCGCGTGGTTGCGGCGAAGGAAGACACACCGTACGGCCGATACCTGCGAGCCGACAGCGCGTACCGGGCGGCGAAAGCCAAGTGCGACGCCGCGGCAGCCGGCTACGGCCAACGCATGGGAGCGGATCTGAAGTTGATGGAAAAGAACAATGCCCTGCTGGAGAAGATGATCGCCGCCCAGCAGAAGCAGGATACCGCGCTGCAGCGGGTGTACGCCGACTCGATGGTGGCGATGCAGGATCCGTCTTGTGTCGTGAAGGAGCCGCGGCGGCCGGACAACTGGTACGATCTTCAGCGCGAGGTGGACGGCCGGGCCGAGCAGCAGGAGCTCAAGGCGTCGGGCTTCGAGCGGCAGGAGCTCGGCGCGGTGAGGGATCGGACGGAAGCCATCGTCAGGGATGCCCCGCCGCCGGATGTATCGTCAGCGGAGTCGGACGCCGTGAAGAAGCGGTCGGACGAGCTCAAGCGGCTGATGAACATCGATCAGGTGCCCCCCGCGCGAGCCGAGAAGCCGGCCCCCGCACCCGCGGCAGCTCCGCCACAGCCGGCAGCCACCGGGATGTCGGCGGACCAGGCCGCGATGATGGACTGCTTGTCCAAGAACGCCGACAAGCACAAGAAGGAGATCGAGCGACTGGCCCGGCGACTGGAGGCGTCCGAGGGAGGGGACATGCAAACCACCTTGGCGATCGCCGACTCGATTCAGCGGCTCCAGTATGCCGGCTGCACCGGCAAGTGACCGCGGTGTGAGCGGCGGGATGACCTGGCTCCAGTCCGGCGCCTCCGGATCCGAGGAGCCCAACGCGCTGATCACCTACACACCGACACCAAAGAGACCGGAATCACCGTGAGCAGGGGGAAGCTCACCGTCATTGGCGGAATCACGCCCGGCGAGAAGCCCCAGTGCTCGGGCAAGGTGAAGGTGACGGATACGGAGACTGTCGCGCACACGCTACCGAGGCGGCGCGCATCCCTCGCACCGAACGCCCAATCGGCGCGATGGGTCCTCGACTTCGTCACACCGCTCCGGTACTCCGTCCTACCGCTCGTGCACTCCGGCACACCGTTCGTGTACTCCGCTCCCTCACCGCTCGATGTCGTCGAACCGCATATGCGCTCCGTCAAGTCGCACTTCCACTCCGCGCGATGGCGCGTGGCCTGGCAGTCGGCCAAGCGCGTCGTGACCGGTCCGCAGCCGAAGGAGCAGGAGCCCTCGGCTCCGGAGGCGCCGGGGCTGGAGTCGGCCGCATGAGAGGAAGGCGGGAAGGATGGGCGGGTGTGGTTACCCGACCGTCCTTTCCGGCTTTCCCGTTCTTCCCATCCCGCTAGCGATCCATCTCCGTCTGATATGTCTTGGTATCCACCACCAAGTAGAACGTGTGTGCCTGCCGGCGGCCCAGATGGCGGCAGCCGGCCCCGGCTCAGAAGCGCTGCGCGAGCGTAGTGCGTCCCCTCCGGTGGACACGCCTGTCTCAGAAGGCCCGAGAACTCACCTTGCGCTCCGAAGGTGGTTCGGTTCCTCAGGTGCTCGGCGTCCCGGGGAGCACCCGCCTGGAGGTGACGAAGCGCCGCAGGAGCCACTCTCCGCGATCGGTGTCAATGCCATCATACCGCACGTTGCCCGCGCCCGCGGCAGCGTGGATGATGCGCCCGTCCCCAGCGTAGATCGCCACGTGATCGACGCGTCGGCCGCGGGCGGCGAAGAACATGAGGTCACCGGGCTGCAGGGCGGTGATCTCGCCGGCCGCAGGGCGGCCCGCCCTCACCTGCTGGTAGGAGGTGCGCGGCAGCTCCACCCCATGACGGCCGAAGACGAACTGCACGAACCCGGAGCAGTCGAAACCCTCCGCGGGGCTCTCGCCGCCGTAGCGGTAACGGGTGCCGACGTACCGGTCGGCCGTAGCCAGCACTCGAGCGGCGCTGGCGAAGGCGACAGCAGGTGGCAGGTCCCACCGCGGGCCATCGGTAACACGGGTGCCGCTCATGCTGATTGTTCCCGCGATGCTTACCGGGCCGATGGCGGCACGGAGCGTCGGCCCCTGGGAGGGCGACACGTCCAATCGGATAGGGGTTCGCGCGCACCCGGGGAGTGTTCCCAGCGTGATCAGGGCGAGGAAGCCCGTAGCGAGTGCACGGTGTCGGGGGAAAGCGGACATGGTGGAAGACATCTCGGCGTCCTCGATGCGGCGTCTGTACGAAGCTGACTCCTGGCAGCTTGGTGGCGCGTGTCTGGCCTGCACGCGGGGCGTATCAGCGCGCGGAGTGCTCGCCGATCACCACGATGCTCGCCGCGAAGCATGACCCATGCCAAAGCCGAAGCCAGGACTGGGCCGCCCTACCGTGCGTTGGCAGTCTCATGAGTGACAGCCTGTCGACTTAGAGGACAGAGCGAGGGGACTACTCACAGGGGAGAATCTTCTTTGCTCCAAGAACCGCACGGGGCCAGCCACGGCTGGTTGACGTTCAGAACCCCCATGAAGGCGGTGCTACGCTCCCCTCCTCTCCGGCGCGCTCTCGCCTTCGGGCTCTGCTGGCTTGCCACCGGCCGCCGGCTTTCCGCAAGTACAATCGAGGCAGCCATGGTCGAGGCAGGTCCCGCAGCTCCGAGCAAGTTGACGCCGCAGCGCCTCGCGGGCGCGGTACAGGCGGACCCCGGCGTTCCCTGGCGTGATCCCCGCCTCCTCGGCGAAGCCGCGCACGCTGAGGCCATCCAGGTCGACCCGGCGAAGCGCCGCGGCATATTCGGGCTTGAGGGTGTCCAACAGCGCCAGGATGCAGGCGCAGGCGATGGCCTCAAGCTCCTCGTCGGGCGACACCGAAGCGTCTTCGGTCTCCATTGCAAAACGATCGAACGCCCGCCTCCGAGTCCCTTCTCGACGGTGATGATCGATGATGGCATTGCGGAGCACACGGTAGAACCAGGCCGTGGCCGACTCCGCGGTTTGCAGTGAGTCGGTGCGGCCAAGACTACGGACGAAGGCCTCCTGCAGGATGTCCTCCGCCTGGTCGCGGGATCCCACCCTTCGCTCCAGGAAGCCGAGGAATCGGGCGTGGTTGTCGAGCAGTAGCCGGAGGACGTCAGGCGCGCGCGGGTCGCGCTCGGCGGACTCGGGGATGGCGGGCTCGGTCGGGAGCATCGATGGGAGCATACGAGACCTGCCGGGGAAGGTCCAGCGCCCTGCTCCGGCAGGTCTCTGCGGCAGGGTAGCTACTCGCACCCGCAGCCGCACGCGCAAGGAGCGTCGGCACACGGGCAGGTGGGACTGCAGGTACAGTTGCAGCCGCAGGAGCAGCCTTGGGTCTTCTGGGTGGCTTCGGTCATGGTGCGTTCTCGCTTTCGGTGTAGTTGTCCGGCCTGGTTCTCCCTGGCTTTCATGCCTGCTGACGCACGACCTCTCGAGCCATTACACCCGTGGCCAGCACCGCGACCACGACTCGTTCCCGAACTTCACAACCTTTATGAACAAAGCCCCGCAACCACTTGGGATCGCGAGGCTTCCGATGATGGCAGGGGCGGGACTCGAACCGCGACCCCGGCATTTATGAATGGTCGTCTCACGGAAGAAAAGCCGAATTAGGGGGAGAAACCTCCATAGTCCGCTACGTGCGCCACCGATTAGGCGATTCATGGTAGCGCTGGTGGTAGCTATACAAAGACCCGTTCCTAAGGAAGATGTTCACCCACCTTGCTGGTCCGGATCTAGACAGCTCGTCGAATGGGCAGTCGATGACACAAGCCCTCCGGCAGCCATACCTGCCCGCTCTCGTCCTGGGAGCGGTCGCTCTCGCGGGACGGCCACTCCCGATAGCAACGTCCGGTCAGCTCTTCCAGCTCGCTGATCCACTCCGCGAGTACCGGCTGTACTAGACGACGGGTCTCTTCGACTTCCCTGGCGAAATCGTGCGAATCGGCTTTTCGGACCGACTCCTTGGGGAGGATCCTCCGGTACCAACGGGTAGCGACTTGCGGTAGAAGGCGAGCCAGCCTGGGATGCTGCCGCAGGCGAGGGGTCACCATGCGCGCCAGCCGAACCCGGTACGACTGTTCGTCGTAGCCCTCGATCGCATCGGGGTTTGCATTCAAAGGCTTCCCGGCACTGCGCGGCAAGACGGAAGGGTCGATCCCGAGCCAGTGGAACAGACGCGGGTAGAAAGCGGCGGGCGACGCGCTGAACGACTCGAACGTCTCGATGAACAGGGTCTCGGGGCCAAAGCGCTCGAGGTAGGGCCGCAGCTGGTACGCGTAGTGGCCGATGGCGAGGTATTGACAGTTGTGCCGCACAGCCAGCGGCAGCGACCGCTTTTCCGACCCCTTTCTGACCAGTTGCCGGTAGTGACTCACCACCCGGCTCAAGGGGTCGCGCATGAGGTAGATGAATCGCGCACCGGGATTGAACGCGTGGATCCGGTCGGCGACCCCGTCGATGTGGGGCCGCATGGTGTATTCGGTGCTGCCCTCCATGAGGTACGTCTGGTCCGAAGCTCTGGCAAAGAGGCGGCGGTATTTCTCCAGGCTGGACCGGTTCTCCTCGCGGGAAAAGTACCCCGGCTCCTTGATCGCCGACATGAAGATGGCCGGGTGCTCCGAGAGGTCGCGGCAGAGGGCCGAGGTCCCCGACTTCATAGCCCCGATCACGAACAGATTGGGTGACTTAGCCATGAGCAAGGCTTTCCGTACTAAGGTCGGGCAGGGGGTTGCAAGTGAGTTGGAGGGCAACCCTCGCGTCGGGTACGACTGGACGCGCGTCGGGTACGACTGGACGTTGGGTTCAGCCCTAACTTAACGCTGGAGGGCCCAAAGAGGATAGTACCGAAGCCTCGCACTCTCACTGAGCTGCGGGGCTTTCTTCATGCGCCCAAGTGGTTGTCTTGTAAGTAGCAGGGGCGGGACTCGAACCCGCGACCCCGGCATTATGAGTGCCGTGCTCTAACCACCTGAGCTACCCTGCCAGCGAGCGAAAAACCTAACCCCTGCCCCACCCCTACTCAAGCGGAGTGACGCTGTCGCCGGGCACGATCCGGAACAGGTGCTCGCCCTTGCGGATCATCCCGAACGATTCTCGCGCCACCCGCTCCTGCATCCGCCGATCGTGCTGGATCGCCCGGGCCATCCGCTCCAGCGAATCCACCACCACCTCGAGCTGGGTGACCTGCTCCTGCTCCCGCGCGACATCCTGGCGCAGCTCCAGCAGGTGGGTGGTGCCGTACTCGCCGCCCTGAATCGCGAAATAGAGCGCGAGCAGGATGGCCGCCGCCGCCAACCATCGCGCCAAGCTCACAGCGGGTAGAGATCCCGCCCGGGATAGTGCGCCAGCTCGCCCAGCTCCTCGGCGATCCGAAGCAGCTGGTTGTACTTGGCGGTGCGGTCCGTGCGGCTCGCGCTGCCGGTCTTGATCTGCCCCGCGCCGGTCGCGACCGCCAGATCGGCGATGAAGGTGTCCTCGGTCTCCCCCGAGCGATGCGAGATCACGACGCCGTACGCGCTCCCCTTGGCCAGCTCGATGCACTGGAGCGTCTCGGTGAGGGTCCCGATCTGGTTCACCTTCACCAGCACCGCGTTGCCCACGCCTTCCTCGATGCCCTTGCCCAGGCGGTCCACGTTGGTGACGAAGAGATCGTCGCCCACCAGCTGGATCCGGTCGTGCAGCCGCTCGGTGAAATGGGCCCACCCGGCCCAGTCGTTCTCCGCCAACCCGTCTTCGATCGACACGATGGGGTAGCGATCCACCCAGCCGGCGTACAAGTCCACCATTGCCTCCGCCGAGCGCCGGCTCTTGTCGCCCTTCTTGAAGACGTACTCCCCGTCCTGCAGCAGCTCCGAGGCCGCGACGTCGAGCGCGATCGCCACATCCCGCCCGGGCTCATAGCCGGCCGCCCCGATGGCCTGCATCACCACGTCGAGCGCCGCCTCGTTGGATGGCAGCATCGGGGCGAACCCGCCCTCGTCGCCCACGGCGGTCGAGAGGCCCATCTTGCCCAGCACCTTCTTGAGCGCATGGAACACCTCGACACCGATGCGGAGCCCCTCGGGAAACGTCTCCGCCCCGATGGGGACCACCATGAACTCCTGGGCATCCACGTTGTTCGACGCGTGGGCCCCACCGTTGAGAATGTTCATCATCGGCACCGGCAGCACCCGCGCCATCGGGCCGCCGAGATAGCGGTACAGCGGCAGGCCGCAATCCTGCGCCGCGGCGCGGGACACGGCGAGCGACACACTGAGAATCGCGTTGGCTCCCAGCTTGCTCTTGTTGGGTGTGCCGTCGGCATCCATCATCTCGGCATCCACCGCGATCTGGTCCGACGCCGCCATTCCCTCGAGCCGGGGGCCGAGCACCTCGTTCACGTTGCGGACCGCCTCGGCCACGCCTTTGCCGCCGAATCGCTTGGCGTCGCCGTCCCGGAGCTCGACCGCCTCGTGCTCGCCGGTCGATGCGCCGCTCGGTACCGCGGCCCGGCCCTGGGCACCGCTCGACAGCACGACGTCGGTCTCGACGGTCGGATTGCCGCGGCTGTCGAGGATCTCTCGGGCGTGAACTTCGATGATGGTGCTCATGGTCACTCGGGAATGGGAACGGGGCGCAACCTAGCTGTGGCTCAGGATCAAAGGAAGTGGTCGTACCCGCGCAGTGAGAGCTTCCGGCCGGCGAGCTCGGCACGCACGCCCGCGCCTCGCTCGACACTCCCGACCCGCGTGAGCGCGAGACGACAGGCGCTCTCGAACGCGCGCACGTGGCCTGCACCGAAGTCCGGCGGAAGCGCGACCAGCAGCTCGAAGTCCTCGCCTCCTTCGGCCGCGAACTGCTGCACCGGGATGTCGAGCCGCCGCGCCTCCGCGATCGCCGCGGCCGCGACGGGCACGGACTCGATCGCGAGATACACTCGCACCGCCGACGCGGCCGCCAGGTGACCGGCATCGCCCGCCAGCCCATCGCTCACATCGAGCATCGCCGTCGCACCGTGCTCCGAAAGCCAGCGGCCGGCCGCGATTCTCGGCTCCGGGTGCGCGAAGGCCTGTCGCGCGTCGTCGGGCGGCGAGTCGCCGCGGCGCCACGCCTCCAGCGCGGCCCTGGCGCCACCCAGGACGCCGGTAACCCAGAGACCGTCGCCCGGGCGGGCGCCGGCGCGCGTCACCGGCCGCTCGGCACGGCCGATCACCGTGATCCCGACACTCCACACCGGCCCCGCCGAGAGATCTCCGCCCATGACGGCGGCTCCGGTCGAGGCCGCGGCCGCGCCCACACCGCCCGCGAGCGCGGTGAGATCGCCTTCAGTTGCCGTCACCGGCATCGCAATGGCCGAGAGCACGCCGATCGGGGCCGCGCCTTCCGCGGCGAGATCGGACAGCGCGGCGGCGGTCGCTCTCCACCCGACCTCCGCCGGATCGAGCCAGTCCATTCGGAAGTGCACGCCCTCGACGCTCACATCGGTCGAGATGGCCAGCGTCGCCTCGCCATCCGCCAGCAGGGCGCAGTCGTCACCCAGTCCCTGGGCCCGCTCGCCCAGCGCGCGCGCAATCGCGCGAATGCGGTCGAACTCCGCTCCGGGCCCGAGGGCCTGCTGCTGACCGGTCGAGGTGGTCCGGCTCACGGACGAACCGCGTCGAGCCGGAATCGCACCAGCCCGAAGGCGGTGGCCACCCACAGATGGTCCTGATCCACGGCGAGGTCGTTCGCGGGACCGGGCAGGTCACCTTCGCGAACCGGCAGAAGCGGCGCGCCTCCCAGTCGCGCGAAGCCCACTCCCCGCTCGCCGGCGACCCAGAACCCGGGGCCGTCGGCCGCGAACCGGCGGAGCCGGCCGAGCAGGCCAGAGAGGTTGGGGCCGACCGACCAGGCCCGGGTCCGGGGATCGCGCCACATCATGTGATCGCGGGTGAGCGCCACCAGGGTGTCACCCAGGGTGGCGAACTCGAACACCGGCGCCTGCAAGCTGGCCGAGGCCATTTCCCGGGGACGGAGCACGTCCTCCTCTCCGGGCAGGGCCAGCAGGACTCCCCGGGAGGTGCCGACCCAGATCGAGTCGCCGGTGGGAAATACGGCGTACGCCGCCTCGGCGAAGCGGGGCGCCACCCGAGTCAGCCGCAGGGAGTCATCCATCCGCGCCAGTCCCCTGGCCGTGCCCACGACGATGCGACCCTGCCGTCCCGCGACATCGAATACCCGGCTGTCCGGCAGACCACGGCCCTGATCGAACAAGTCGATCCGGTCCTCGCCCGGTTCCACCCGCGCGAGTCCGAAATCCGTGGCGGCCCAGAGTGCGCGATCCTGCCCGGCCAACTCTCTCACCCGATTGAATGGTGTTCCCGTGGCTGGAAGGCCGCGCACCGTGCGGAACTGACGCAGGTCGGAGTCCACGAACGTGAATGCCGCATCCGTCTGCGATGTCCGGTTGGTCGCGGCCCAGAGACCTCCCGGCCAGCTGATGACCGCGCCGACGAATTCGGCCGGCAGTCCGAAGGGAATCCGCTCCGGTATCGCCGCCGCGTCCGGCAGGTACAGCAGGCCGAGACCGGCGGTGCCGAGATACCACCCCTGGTTATCGAAGGTTCGGGCAGCGGAGGTGAACCGCACCGGCTGCATCCTCGAATCGAGCAGCTGCGAGGCGTTGGCCTGCAATGACGGGTTCTGCCGGGTGACTTCCTGGAGCGACACCGGCTGGATCGGCTTGGCCGGCGGGCGCCCCGTCGTCGGCACGGTTCCGCCCCTCGGCACAAGCAACCAGCCGGCCCGGGTCCGGAGATACAAGCCGCTGACCGGGTCACTTTCATCGAACGCGATGGTGACGACCGGGTCGGGTGAGGCTCCCTCGTCCCACAGCTGGATCTCCGGCTGATAGTGGATCCAGCCACGTGCGCGTGCCAGCCAGAGTGAATTGTCCAACGGATCGATCAGGGCGGCGAAGACTCCGGCGAGGGTCTCACGTTTGGGTGGGTCGTAGGGACCGGACCAGGTCTGAAACTGCGGCTGCCAGATCACGACCGAGGTCGGAGACGTGACATACACCCGGTCGGGCGACGCGGCGACCGAGGTCACCCGGCTGAAGTCTCCGATGACGGTGCGGTCTTCCGGGCGCCAATCGCGGCTGGGAGATTGCGCGGCCGCGGTGGCGGTGACGGTCGCGGAGATCATCAGCGTGTGTAGGCTACGCATCAGGGGAATGTACACCTCAGCCGGGCCGCGCCGGATCGAGACTCAGAGCGTCTGAGGACGCGGCAGCTCGAGCAGAATGGGCGGATGAGGCGGAGGCGGAGAGCCGCGAAGCAGGTCCCATTCCCTCCAGAGATCGGGCAGCGCCGTGATCACGTCCATCGGCCGGAGGCTCCGCGCCGAGACCCGTCGGACCGCGAGGTCGGCACTGCGGCCGAGCGCCTGCGCGCCCAGGCCGGCCGCGATCTCCGGCTCCAACCCGCGCGCGAGCGCGGCTCCGATGATGCCGCTCAGGACGTCGCCGCTCCCTCCCGTCGCGAGGCCCGGATTGCCCGACGCGATCGTAAGGCTGGGCCGACCGATGGAGGCGACGACGGTGGGAACTCCCTTCAGCAGGATCACGGCACCACTCCGCTCGGCCGCCGCGCCGGCCGCGCCCCACGGATCCAGCTCTCGCTCCGCGGCCAGCTCGGGAAACAGCCCGCGGAACTCGCCCGGGTGCGGCGTAAGCACCAGCGCGCGACCCTCGGCCAGCCGCCGGAGCTCGTCGACGGCGCCCTGGAAGGCGACCAGCGCATCGGCGTCGAGCACGACGGCGCGCGCTCCCCGCATCACCGCGGTGACCAGCTCGCGTCGTCCCGGCGCGCGGCCCAGCCCCGGCCCGATGACTACGGCGTCCGAGCGGGAGATCAGATCCTGGAGCGAGGCGTTGGGCGCAGCGTCGAAGGTGTGAGCCAGCGTCTGCAGGTCCGGCTCGGCCTGGACCAGCGCGGCCACGGTCTCCGGCGGAGCGACCGCGTGCACCAGCCCGGCGCCAGCCGCGAAGGCGGCGCGGGCGGCCATCCGCACCGCGCCGGTCATTCCGGCGTCTCCGCCGATCACCACGACGCGGCCGCGGATGCCTTTGTGGTCGCGGGCATGGAGGCGCGGGAGCCACTCGGCTGCCTCCCGGTCCGATACCAGAGCCGGCCAGGCCGGATCCGGTGGAGGATGTCCGATGTCCACCACGACGACGGTGCCGACCTCGTCGCGGGCCAGGAGATGGCCTCGGCGGAAGCCGCCGAAGGTGACGGTCAGGTCGGCGCGGGGTGTGCCGTGCACCGTGCCGCTGTGGAGATCCACACCGGTGGGTCCGTCCACCGCGACCACCGGCAGCTCCAGGTCGAGCAGCCGTTCGAGCAGGGTCGCGACCGGTGCCCGCGGCGCCCCACTGGCACCGGTCCCGAGCAGCGCGTCAATTACCAGCCCGGCCCGGGGCCAGGGGCCGTCGGGGGCCACTTCGCGGACCCCTTCGGCACGGGCGAGCCGAGCCATCTCCTCCCGGAGCGGCGCACCGGAGCCGGCGGGTGAGGTGACCCACACGGGCAGCTCCAATCGGTGCAGCGCGCGGGCGATGACCCAGCCGTCTCCCCCGTTGTGTCCGGGTCCGGCCGCGATCAGCACCCCGTCGGCCAGCCGAGTCGGATAGCGAGCGACGAATACGGCCAGCACCGCTCGTCCGGCGCATTCCATCAGCGTCGCCAGCTCGATGCCGGCGGCGACGGCCTTGCGATCCCAGGCGGCAGACTGGTCGGGGGAGAGGATGGGGAGCATGGTTTAGGACGGCGGAACGGCGGTACGGCGGTACGGCGGAACGAAACAGCGCTGCCCGAGCCCAGCTAACAACGCGGGCGCCCGCAGGTCGATCGTTCCGCCGTTCCGCCGTTCCGCCGTTCCGGCTACTTGTAGCTTTGGCCTATCGCCCTGCCGAACGAGATCTCCCCGTTGTCGATCCGGAGATTGAAGCCGCAGTCCGGGTTGGTGCAGACCCAGGCTTTGTAGGTGATCGGGGCCCCCTCGCGTCCGTAGTCCGAAAGGGGAATCAAGGTTCCATGCGAGCACTTCTGGCATGCCGGCCACTCGGGTCTCTCCATGTTCCCCTCCGCTGTCAATCCACCCTCCGTCAGTCGCCTCGCACTCCCTGCCACTCATAGGCATCGCCGAACGCGTCGGCGAATTGGTAGACGGCTTCGAAGTCGGATTCGTGATCGCCGGGCTGAGTGACCAGCAGCCCGACGTCCACCAGCGTGAAGACCATGCGCCCGATGTCCTCGGTCCGGGTGACGCCCCAGTGCTCCAGCACGTGAGGGGCCAGGAGCCCGAATTGCTCCCGGGCGAAATCGCGGCAGGCCCAAGCCAGCTCGGCGCCGCTCACATGGCGGCGCACCTCGAGGTGAGACTGGAGATACTCGATCGTCGCGAGGACGAAGAGATAGGCCCGCTCATTGTAAGCGCCTCCCCGCGCCCGGATGCGGGCCATGACGTCATCGGCGAATTGCAGCTCGTTCACCGGAGAACCTCGGCGCGGTAGATCGCCAGCACTCAGGCGCTCCGGCGAACGCGGCCGGCCGCCGCCTTTGGCTGATACAACGGAAAGGTGGAGCTCAGCTCGCCCACCTCCTCCCGGACGCGGGCGAGGGTGGCTTCGTCGGGGCGAGTCAACGCCCGGTCGATCAGCTCCGCGACCCGCTCCATCTCCGCGGGCCCCATCCCCCGGGTGGTGAGCGCGGGCGTGCCCAGCCGGATGCCGCTGGTCACGAAGGGAGACTGGGGATCGTCGGGGATGGTGTTCTTGTTGACGGTGATGCCGGCCTGGTCCAGGGTCTTTTCCGCCGCCTTGCCGGTGAGCTCCTTGGGCCGCAGGTCCACCAGCATCAGGTGGGTGTCGGTCCCGCCGGAGACGATGGCGTAGCCCCGCTGGATCAGTGCCGCCGCCAGGGTCTTGGCATTCTCGACCACCCGCCTGGCGTAGAGCTTGAAGTCCTCGGTGAGCGCCTCGCCGAAGGCGACCGCCTTGGCGGCGATCACGTGCTGCAGGGGGCCGCCCTGGTGACCGGGAAAGACGGACTTGTCGATCGCTTTGGCGTGCTCGGCGGTGCAGACGATGAGACCGGCCCGCGGGCCGCGCAGGGTCTTGTGGGTGGTGCTGGTGACGATCGGCGCGTGCGGCACCGGCGAGGGATAGATCCCGCCGGCCACCAGCCCCGCGAAGTGGGCCATGTCCACCAGGAAGACCGCGCCGACCTCGTCCGCGATGGAGCGGAAGGCGGCGAAATCGATGATCCTGGCGTACGCGCTGCCGCCGGCGATGAGGAGCCGCGGGCGCTCCCGGCGGACCTGCTCCCGGAGGGCGCTGTAGTCGATCCGACCAGTGGCCGGATCCACCCCGTAATGCACCGCCCTCCAGACCATGCCGGTGTGATTGACCGCGGCCCCGTGGCTCAGGTGACCGCCGTGAGGCAGCGACATGCCCATGATCTTTTCGCCCGGGGGCACCACCGCCATGAAGGCCGCGAAATTGGCCTGGGCCCCCGAGTGCGGCTGCACGTTGGCGTGCTCGGCCCCGAAGATCTGCTTGAGCCGGTCGATCGCGAGCTGCTCGATCTCGTCGATGACCTCGCACCCGCCATAGTACCGCCGGCCGGGATAGCCCTCGGCATACTTGTTGGTCAGCGGCGTACCCATCGCGTCGATCACGGCGCGGCTGGCGAAATTCTCGCTGGCGATCAACTCCAGACCATGGCGCTGCCGTGCCAGCTCCCGGTCGATCAGGTGAGCCACCAGCGGATCGGCGTCTCGGAGGCTCGCGTTGTGATCGAGGGTCATCCCTGCTCCCGGTCTATTTTCGCGAGCCGGCGGGCGTGACGCCCGCCGGCGAACTGGGTGTCCAACCACGTCTTCAAGATCTCCACCCCTTCGGCCTCACTGACGAAGCGGGCGGGGAGGATCAGCACGTTCGCATCGTTGTGCTCCCGAGCCAGGCGCGCGATTTCGGGAGACCAGGCCACCGCGGCGCGAACGCCGGGATGGCGATTGGCCGCGTAGGCCATCCCCAGTCCGGTGCCGCAGAGCAGCACCCCCCGGGCGGCTCGGTGTTGTTCTACCTGGGACGCGACCTGGTGGGCGTACTCGGGATAGTCAGTCGACTCCGGTCCATCGGTCCCGAGATCCAGCGGCTCGTACCCCAGCGCCCGCAGCTCCTCGACCAGCCGCTGCTTGAGCTCGTATCCGGCATGGTCGGCGCCGATGGGAATGACTTCGGGCATTCGGACTCTAATGTATAAGGATTCACGTGCGCGGTAGAGTAGGGAGTGGAGCAGACGGTCGAATCAGGCGCAGGGCCTTGTCATCCCGAGCGAAGCGAGGGATCTTGCTCGTCTGCCTTCGATACCCGCCGGCAAGATCCCTCGCTTCGCTCGCCCTTCTACCGCCGTCCCCCCATCCACATCTTGTCGAGGCCGCCCACCGCCCCGATGCGCTGGACCGCCAGCCGGTCGGCCGCCCGATAGGTCGGGATCCGCTCGGTGCGCGCGATCTCGAAGATCCGCAGCAGGGTGTCGTAGATCTCCCCCGCCTTCTTCAGCGAGCGCTCGGCGGGCCAGCGATTGAGCTCACCGTAGACGTTGATCACCCCACCGCCGTTGATCACGTAGTCGGGGGCGTAGAGAATGCCGCGTTGCTCCAGCTCGTCCCCGTGGCGATCCTCGGCGAGCTGATTGTTGGCCGCACCCGCGATGATCTGCACCTTGAGCCGCCGGATGGTGTCGTCATTGATCGTCGCGCCCAGCGCGCAGGGCGCATAGATGTCGGCCGGCTGGTCGTAAATGGCATCGGGGGCGACGCTCCTGGCGCCGAACTCCTCCACCGCCCGCTTCACCTTCTCGGGACGGATGTCGGTCACGATGAGCTGCACGCCGTTGGCGTGGAGATGGCGGCAAAGATGATAGGCGACGTTGCCGGCCCCCTGCACCGCGATGGTCCGTCCCTCCAGCGCATCAGCGCCCCAGCACGCCCGGGCGGCGGCCTTCATCCCGACATAGACCCCGTAGGCAGTCACCGGTGAGGGATCACCCGAGAGGCCGAGCAGGCCGGCGACGTGATCGGTCTCCAGCTTGATGTACTCCATGTCGGCCGGGCTGGTGCCGATGTCTTCGGCCGTGATGTACCGGCCGTTCAGCGTCTCGACGAAGCGGCCGTGGGCGCGGAACAACGCTTCCCGATCCACTCGCCGGTTGTCGCCCACGATCACCGATTTGCCGCCACCCAGATTGATCCCCGCGACGGCCGCCTTGTACGTCATGCCGCGCGCCAGCCGCAGCGCGTCGGTCACGGCGTCGTCCGTGCTGGCATACTGCCAGAAGCGGGTGCCGCCCAGCGCCGGCCCCAGCGTGGTGTCATGAATGGCGATGATGCCCAGGTAGCCACAGGAGGGATCGTGGGAGAAGAGCAGCTGCTCGTGACCCAGGGACTGCATGGAGGCGAAAATGTCCACCGGCGCTCCCCTTTGCGCTTTACTCTTCACGCTTCACCCGGTTGTACTCGTAGAACCCCCGCCCGCTCTTCTTGCCGAGGTCTCCCGCCGCCACCATCCGCCGGAGGAGCGGGCAGGCCCGGTATTTATCGTCCCCCAGTCCGCGGTGGAGCACATCGAGAATCGCCAGACACACGTCGAGACCGATGAAGTCGGCCAGTGCCAGGGGACCCATCGGATGCGCCATGCCGAGCTTCATCACGGTGTCGATCGCCCCCGGTGTGGCCACCCCTTCCATGACGCAGAAGATCGCCTCGTTGATCATCGGCATGAGCACCCGGTTGGACACGAAGCCGGGATAGTCGTGCACCTCCACCGGCTCTTTGCCGAGGGCCCGGGCCGTCTCCATCACCCGGGTGGTGGTGGCATCGCTGGTGGCGTGCCCCCGGATCACTTCGACCAGCTGCATCACCGGCACCGGGTTCATGAAATGCATGCCGATCACCTGCTCGGGCCGGGCGGTGCGTGCGGCGATCTCGGTGATGGAGATGGAGCTGGTGTTGGTCGCAAGAATGGCGCTCGGCGGCGCGACCCGGTCGAGCTGCTCGAAGAGCGAGAACTTCACCGCGGGATTTTCACTGGCGGCTTCGACCACGAGCTCGGCGCCCTCGGCGGCCTCGAGCGACCCACCGGTCCTTACCCGGCCCAGGATCCGGGCCGGGGCGTCCGGCGGAATCACGCCTTTCTTCACCTGGCGCTCCAGGTTGGTGTGGATGGTCGCGGTTGCCTTCTCGAGCGCCGCCGGCACGCTGTCCACCAGGGCCACTTCCCACCCGTGCTGGGCGAAGACGTGGGCGATCCCGTTGCCCATGGTCCCGGCTCCGATCACCGCCATTCGGCTCATGCGGAATCCTTTCCGGCCCATCGCCTGGCGACGAGGACCGCGATGGTGAGCGCGATGGTGGACGCGAGGCCGCCCTCGGGTCCGAAGGGTCCGCCGGTGAGCCAAGCGGGGTCACCGGGCTCGTAGTCCAGCAGCGGAATCGGGAACGGAACCCCGCTCACCGGCGTGTCCAGCGCAGCGAGGATGGCGTTCCACCCGAGGTGAGCGCCCCAGGCGGTCCAGATGCCGCCGGGAGCATAGAACGCCAGCCCCAGAAAGACGCCGGCGAGCGCGATGTTCCCGATTCCCAGCATCGTCACATTGGGATTGGCGAGGTGGGCGAGCGAAAACACAATCGCCAGCAGCACGACCGCGCTCCCGCGACCCAGCGCACCGGCGAGCAGAACCAGAGGCACGCCGCGGAACAGTAGCTCTTCGCCGAGGGCGGCAGGAGCGAGAATCAAGATGGTTGTTGCGGCCGCCTGGGCGTAGCTCGCCAGGGTGCCCTGCTCCCGGACCCACTCCGCGCCGCCCGCGACCGCCCCGATCGCCAGCGACACGCCGGCTGCCACGGCGCCGGCCAGGGCGCCGAATCCGAAGCCGGTGCCCCGCTGCGGAACCCGGTAGCGAAGATCGGTCAGGCTGAGTCCCAGCACCCGGATGCCGATCAGCCAGGTGGCGAGGGCGGTGCTCGCGATGGTGGTGCCGGCCTGGACCAGCGTGGCGCCCGGCCCGTTGGTTTCCAGCCAGGCGAGCGCGCCCTGGGAATCGCCTGCGATGGCCGCCGCGACGCCGAACGCGAGAAGGCCGGCCAACAGGAAGGTGAGCACGACAAAGGCGATCGACCATCCGATCGCCTTCGGCAAGGAGTACCGGTCGGGCATCGAGGGCCCGATCAGAGGAGGGTGCGGAGCTTCGGCCCGAGGCCCAGGATCACCGCGGCGGCGATGCCGATCTTGAGGAAGTCGCCGGTCAGAAACGGCATGAAGCCGACTCGCAGCGCCAGCCCCGGATCACCGCCCAGCACGGCGAGCTGCGCCGCGCCGCCGGCGTGGATCACCACCATCGCGAGGGCGCAGCCGATCAGCACCGGACCGAGTCGAGGCACGGGTGCCGCGAACCTGCCGGCCACCGCGGCGGCAGCGGGGAATGCGAGGAGATAGCCGCCGGTGGGACCCAGGACGTGAACCAGGCCGGCCCCGCCTCCGGCGAAGACCGGCAGCCCGAGAAGCCCCAGTGCCAGATACAGGATGAGCGCCGCGCCACCCCACAGCGGACCCAGAATCCCGCCGACCGCCAGCACCGCCAGCGGCTGCAGTGTCATCGGGACCGGACTGAGCGGAACCGGCACCGCGACCTGGGCCGATGCCGCCACGACGAGCGCCGCCACTCCGGCAGCGAAGGCGCGCCGCGCGGTCATCGCCCGATTGGGGAAGTCGAGCGTGCCGAGACGGTGGCCGGAGCTCATCAGAGCATCTCCACGCTCAGCGCGACCGCATTGCCGCCGCCGAGGCAAAGGGTGGCGAGACCGGTGGAGCCGCCCCGGTCGCGCAGAGCGTACAACAGCGTGGTGAGCACGCGGGCGCCGCTGGCGCCGATCGGATGGCCCAGAGCAACCGCACCGCCGTGCACGTTGACGCGATCCCAGTCCCATCCGAGCTCGCGGCCATCGGCGAGTGCCTGCACCGCGAACGCCTCGTTGGCCTCGATCAGGTCGTAGTCCCCGATCCTGGTGCCGGTGCGACTCAGGAGGTTGCGTACCGCGTGCACCGGGGCGAAAAAGATCTCCCGGGGCTCTCCGCCGCCGGTCGCATAGCCGGTGACCCGCGCGAGCGGCGTGATCCCGTGCGCCTTCGCGAAGGCGAGCGAAGCGACCACCAGCGCGCTGGAGCCGTCGTTGAGGCCGGGGGCATTCCCGGCGGTCACCGTGCCGCCGTCCTTCCGGAAGGCCGGCTTGAGCGTGGCCAGGGAATCGGGACTGGTGTCTTTCCGAGGCGCCTCATCCACCGCTATCGTCGTGGGCCCGCTCTTTCCCGGCACCTGCACCGGCAGGATCTCCGCCTTGAACTTCCCGGCCTGGGCGGCCTGGACCGCCTTCTGGTGGCTCTGGTAGGCGAACTGGTCCTGGTCTTCCCGAGTCACTCCGGCCTTTTCCGCCGTGTACTCGGCGTACTCCCCCATATGGCAGCAGCCGAACGAGTCCCACAGACCGTCGTGGATCATGCCATCCACCATGGTCTGATTGCCCGCCTTGATGCCGCTCCGCATTCCATACACGTAGTGCGGCGCGCCGGACATGGATTCCTGGCCGCCGGCCACGATGCACTCGGCGTCGCCGGCCTTGATCGCCTGGGACGCGAGCATCACGGCCTTGAGGCCGGAGCCGCAGACCTTGTTGATGGTGACGGCGGGAATGGCGGGGGGCAGTCCGGCGTGGATCAGGGCCTGCCGAGCCGGCGCCTGTCCCGAGCCGCCCTGCACGACCTGCCCCATGATCACTTCCTCGACCGCGGACGGGTCCACCTTGGCGCGGGAGACCGCCTCCCGAATGACCATCGCGCCGAGCTGCGGCGCGGTATAGCCGGAGAGACCGCCCAGATACTTCCCGATCGGCGTGCGGACGGCCGACAGGATGACGGGGGTCGTAGCGTCGCTCACAGGATCCTCAGGGTACGAGCCGTGAGCAAAATAGCGCGGTGAGAGACATGTGTCATCCCGAGCACCTTACCTCCTGCCAAGCACCTTACCTCCTGCCGAGCACCTTACTTCATCCCGAGCGAAGCGAGGGATCTTGTTCGCCTGGTTCGAGGCCCGGCATGCAAGATCCCTCGCTGCGCTCGGGATGAGGTGTTGTGCCGCAACACCTGAAACCTATGGGGCCAGCGCCCGGTTCCGCACCTCGGCGCCGACCCGGTCGAGAAATGCCGCCACCGCCATGACCTCCTGCTTCTTCCCCGCCCCCCGCACCCGGAGCGCCAGGCTGTCGCTCTCCGCCTCGCGCTGCCCGATCACGGCCATGTAGGGAACCTTCTGGAGCTCGCCTTCGCGAATCCGGTAGTTGAGCGTCTCCGGCCGATCGTCTACCTGGACCCGGAGCCCGGCGCCCTTGAGCCGCCGGGCCAGCCCGTGCGCGGCCTCGGCCTGCGCATCGGAGATCGGGATCACCCGCACCTGCTCCGGGGCGAGCCAGACCGGAAACGCTCCGGCGAAGTGCTCGATCAGATTCCCGGTGAACCGTTCCAGGGAGCCGTAGATCGCCCGGTGAATCATCACGGGCCGATGGGGCCGGTTGTCGGGGCCAGTGTACTCCAGCTCGAAGCGCTCCGGCAGGTTGAAATCGAGCTGGATCGTGGGTCCCTGCCAGATCCGTCCGATGGCGTCCTTGAACTTGATGTCGATCTTGGGGCCGTAGAACGCGCCCCCGCCCTCATCCATCCGATAGGCGATCCCCTTGCGGTCCAGCGCCTGCGTCAACACCGACTCGGCCCGGTCCCACACCTCGTCGCCGCCCAGGCGCTCTTCCGGCCGGGTGGAGACCTCGAAGTCGAGCTCGAAGCCGAAGGTGGCGCGCACCAGGCGGTCCACCTGGTCCAGGCAGCGGAAGATCTCGTCCTCGACCTGCTCCATGGTGCAGAAGATGTGGGCGTCGTCCATGCTGAGCCCGCGCACCCGGAGCAGCCCGTGCAGGGTCCCCGACTTCTCGTTGCGATAGACGTTGGCGACCTCGCTCAGCCGGATGGGCAGGTCCCGGTAGCTGCGCTGCTGGCTCTTATAGATGAGCGCGTGCATCGGACAGTTCATCGGCTTGACCCGGTAGCGCACGTCTTCCGACTCGCCCGCGCCGGCCCCCATCGGCGGGTACTGGTTGGCGGCGTAGAGCGGGAGATGGCCGGAGATCCTGAAGAGCTCCTCCTTGGTGACGTTCGGCGTGTACACCAGGTCATAGCCGTTGGCCACGTTGTCGTCCTCGACAGCCCGGGAGAGCAGCCACTTGATCATCGCGCCCCGGGGATGCCAGAGGATCAATCCGGGCCCCACCACGTCGGAGATGGAGAACAGGTCGAGCTGCCGGCCGATCACCCGGTGGTCGCGCTTGCGCGCCTCCTCCAGCCGATGGAGGTAGGCCTCGAGGTCTTCCTTCTTGAACCAGGCGGTGCCGTAGATCCGCTGGAGCATCTGCCGCTTCTCATCGCCGCGCCAATAGGCGCCCGCGGCATGCAGCAGCTTGAAGTGCTTGAGCCGCCCGGTCGCCGGGATGTGGGGACCGCGGCAGAGATCGGTGAAGGGGCCGTCGGTGTAGATGGTGATGGTCTCGTCGTCACCCAGCTCGCTGATCCGCTCCAGCTTGAGCGGGTCGTCGGCGAACCGGCGTGTGGCGGAGGCTCGGTCGACCACCTCGCGCACGAAGGGATAGTCCGCCTTCGCCACCTCACCCATGCGGGCTTCGATCCGCTCGAGGTCGTCCGGAGTGAAGGGGCGAGGCACCTCGAAGTCGTAGTAAAAGCCGTCCTCGATCGGGGGCCCGAAGCCGATCCCGGCGCCGGGAAAGATCTCGCGCACGGCCGTGGCGAGGACGTGTGCCGCCGAATGGCGCAGGACCTCGAGCGATTCGGGATCGCGCTCGGTGAG
>DATBJC010000172.1:0-11518 GCA_036556625.1 Gemmatimonadales bacterium | reverse complement strand
GGAGCTGCTGCCAAGATTCGTCGCCTTCAAATACGGAAGCGTAGCGCCGCTCGAACAACTCCGGCTTGAGTGATCCCGTGACTGTCGCCCGGACCTCTTCGGATGAGGGCCAAATGTCCTGCAGGTACACCGGGCGGCCGTCCCGTCCGTTGCCCAGCGGCTCGCTGGCGAGGTCGATGTCCACCCGTCCCGCGAGCGCGAACGCAACCACGAGCATGGGCGAGGCCAGATAGTTCGCCCGCACTTGGGGGTGAATGCGGGCCTCGAAGTTACGATTGCCGCTCAACACGGCGGCCGTGACCAGGGCATGCTCGTCGATGAGCTGGCCGACCGCCTCGGGAAGCGGGCCGCTGTTCCCGATGCAGGTGGTGCAGCCGTAGCCCACGGTGTTGAACCGAAGCTTGTCGAGATAGGACTGCAGCCCGGAGCCCTCGAGGTAATCGGTCACGACCCGCGACCCGGGAGCGAGGCTGCTCTTCACCCAGGGCTTCGTCTGGAGCCCGCGCTCTACCGCCTTCTTGGCGACGAGCCCGGCCCCGATCATCACCGACGGGTTGGAGGTGTTGGTACAGCTGGTGATCGCGGCAATGACCACGGCGCCGTCATGGAGGGTGATGTCGTTGCCCTCGAGCACGCCACGCACCACCGGCGGCGCGTCGGGGTCGAGCTTGCCCTGGCCCGCCTCCGCACCGTGCTCGCCGATGGTGACGTTGGCCCCGCCCTCGCCGACCCAGCGGGAGTATGCCGCCTCCGCCAGCTCCTTCCGCGCGGCGGGAACGGTCGGGCTCATCAGCGCGGGGAGGTTGACGACGAAGTTCCGCTTCAGCTCCACCAGCGGCACCCGGTCCTGCGGTCGCTTGGGCCCAGCCAGGCTGGGCGTGATGCCGGAGAGATCGAGGTCCAGCGTGCTGGTGAACACCGGGTCGGGCGTGGCGTCGGTGCGGAAGAGGCCCTGTTCCTTGGTGTAGCGCTCCACCCGCTGCACCAGGTCCTTGCTCCGCCCGGTGCGCTCCAGGTAGCGCAGCGTCTCCGCGTCCACCGGAAAGAAGCCCATGGTGGCACCGTACTCCGGCGCCATATTGGCGATGGTGGCCCGGTCGGCCAGGCCCAGACTGGAGAGGCCGGGGCCGTAGAACTCCACGAACTTGTCCACCACGCCCTTCTTCCGGAGCATCTGGGTGGCGGTGAGCACCAGGTCGGTCGCGGTGGTGCCGAGCGGGAGGGCGCCGGTCAGCTTCATGCCCACGACCTCGGGGATGAGCATGAAGTAGGGCTGGCCCAGCATGACCGCTTCAGCCTCGATCCCACCTACCCCCCAGCCCATCACGCCGAGCCCGTTGATCATGGTGGTGTGGGAATCGGTGCCGACCAGCGTGTCGGGGTAGGCCGTCGCCTCGCCGAACTGCTCCCTGAGCTGCACCACCGGCGCGAGGTACTCCAGGTTCACCTGGTGGACGATGCCGGTGCCCGGCGGCACCACCCGGAAGTTGCGGAACGCCCGCTGGGCGAACTTGAGGAGCTGGTACCGCTCCACATTGCGCTCCAGCTCCAGCTGGACGTTGAGCCGGAAGGCGTTCTCCGAGCCGTAGTGATCCACCTGGACCGAGTGATCGATCACCAGGTCGCAGGGCACCACGGGGTTGATACGGTCGGGATCGCCCTTCATGCGAGCCATGGCATCGCGCATGGCGACGAGGTCCACCACGCAGGGCACTCCCGTGAAGTCCTGGAGCACTACGCGCGCCGGCATGAAGGGGATCTCGGTCCGCGCCGCGCCCGCCCGATGCCAGCCGCCGAGCTGCCGCACGTGGTCCTCGGTGACGATGCCGCGGCCGGCGTGGCGCAGCGCATTCTCCAAGAGGATGCGAATCGAGAAGGGAAGGCGGTCCAGCTCGGTGATCCCTTCGCGGGCCAGCGCGTCGAGACGGTAGACGGCGGCCGATTCGCTTCCCAGGCGGGTGGTCGTGCGGGAGCCGAACGGATTGACGGAGGCGGCGGGCATCGGTATTCCGGGTATGGATGATCTGGGCAATATAGGGGAACAGAGGGGCGGGGGTACCTCATGCCGAGCGAATGCGAGGGATCTACGCTGCCAGCCACCGAGCTTCGCGAGCAAGGTCCCTCACTTCGTTCGGGATGAAGGAGTGGGGGCGAGTTCGCGAACGCTGCGACCCACCTATCATACATCCCATGTCGATCCCCATCCCCCACGCGATCAATCGCCGCGATGATGGGATCCTGATCGAGTGGGACACCGCGGGTCACCAGGGGTTCTTTCCAGCGCGCGCCCTCCGGCTGGCCTGTCCGTGTGCCGCCTGCGTGGACGAGATGAGTGGCCGGGCGCTGCTGGATCCCGAGCGCGTTCCCGGGAACGTCCGCCCGGTGTCGCTCGGCTTGGTCGGGGCCTACGGTCTCCGGGTACAGTGGAGCGACGGGCATGCGACCGGGATCTACACCTTCGAGCGGCTGCGCGCCTCATGTCCTTGCGACACCTGCCGTGCGGCGAGATCCCATCCGTGACGACGGACACATCCCTGCCTCCTTCGTTCCTCTAAGCTGCAATCGTCCATTGGTCGCAGCGTCTCACACAGTCCGGAGCTGGCGATGGAAGGGCAGGACCATTCGGTCGTCCGGGAAGGCGCCATAGCGGGTCTGCTGGGGGCCGTGGCCGATGCGGCCTGGTTCCTCGTGGTCGACGCGGCGGCCGGTCAGCCACTGCGTACCCCCAGCGCGCTCGGCAAGGTCTTCCTCCGCGGGGACCTGAACCCGGGACTCCGCGAGATCGCACCCGAAGCCGTCCTCGGGTTCACCGCGCTTCAGCTCATCGTCTTTGTGCTGGGGGGCATCATTCTGACCAGGCTGGTTCACCTGACGGCGCGGATCCCCGCGCTCCGGATGGGACTCTGGCTCGGTCTGGTGGTGCTCTTCTGCCTGTTCGCGGGGCTCATCTACATGCTCTCGGTGTCCACCGGAGAACGGGTGCCCTTCTGGTCTGCCGCCGGCGGGAACCTGCTCGCGTTCGGTGCCATGATCTGGTATCTGTGGCGACGCCATCCCCGGCTGGGCACTCACGCGCCGCTGGGCGCGGAGGTCAAGACCACTCCGCACGCACCTGGCGCCCCTCGAGGCACCCCACGTCGCTGAGACCCGCCTTGCGCTCGGGCCAGGATGTCTACACTGTGCATGGGTAGCCCTTGCCGCAGGAGGGTCGCATGGCGGAAAGATCCCACTCGATCACATCCGAAGGCACCGACGTCGGCATCATCGGCGGTCTCGCGGTTGCGATCTGGTTCCTCATCCTCGACGTCATCGCCGGCCGGCCGCTGATGACCCCGAGTCTGCTCGGCCAGGTAGTGCTGATGGGGGACTCGACCCCGGATACCGGCAACATCGTGTTCGGCGCGATTCTGTTGTATACCGCCTTCCATTTCGTCGTCTTCGCGCTGATCGGGATGGGACTGGTTGCGCTGGTGCACTGGGGCACCGAGAACCCGATCGTCCGGTATGCCCTTCTTCCGGTGTTTCTGGCGTTCGAGGTCATCTTCTACGGCCTGCTCGAGGTGCTGTCCGAACGCACCGGGGAGCTCTTTCCGTTCTGGGCGGTCGTGACGGCGAACACGCTGGCCGCGGTCAGCATGGGTCTGTATCTCTGGATCCGGCATCCCGCGTTCCGCCGCTCGATCCAGGAGACTCCGCTGGGGGACGCCCCGCTCCGCTGAACCCCGCATCCAATCCCCCCGCCGGACCGTGTAGCTTTCTTGGTCTCACACCACGGTCCGGGTTTCGTTTGCGCTTCGCTCTCACCAGTTCCCTCGTCACCGCGGTCTTCCTGATCTCACCGGGGGAACCGCTGGGTGCCCAGCTCGAGCCGCCGGGGACCGGCGGGCTCGTGGCGCTGGATCAAGAGCTGCGTATGCTGGGGCACTACCGGCGGGTCCTGATGATCGGAGCCCACCCCGATGACGAGGATACCGAGCTGCTCACCCTGCTGGTGCGCGGTATGGGGGCGGAAGCCGCCTACCTGTCACTCAACCGGGGGGAGGGCGGACAGAACCTGATCGGCCCCGAGCTGGGCGAGGCGCTGGGACTGATCCGCACCGAGGAGCTGCTGGCTGCCCGACGGCTGGACGGCGCCCGGCAGTACTTCACCCGGGCCTACGACTTCGGCTACTCCAAAACCCTGGACGAGACCTGGAAGCACTGGCCCAGGGACACGGTGCTGAAGGACGTGGTCAGGATCATCCGGCGGTTCCGGCCCCAGATCATCGTCTCGATCTTCAGCGGCGAGCCCAAGGACGGCCATGGCCAGCACCAGGCAGCCGGCTGGGTGGCCCGGGAAGCCTTCACGGCCGCCGGTGACACGACCGCCTTCACCGAGCTGGCCCGGGAAGAGGGCATTCGTCCCTGGATTCCCCTCAAGCTCTACCGGAGCACCTGGTTCGACACCACGGCCACCACGCTCACGCTGGACGGCGGTGTGCTCGACCGCGCGGTGGGCAAGTCGTACCACCAGATCGCCATGGCGGGGCGAAGCCTCCACCGGTCGCAGGACATGGGACGGCTTCAGGCGATCGGCCCATCCCGGATCCAGCTGGCCCTGGTGGAAGATCGGACCGCCGAAGGGGGCGGCGACCTGTTCGACGGAATCGACACGACGCTCGCGACCATGCCCTGGCGCGACGCGCCCGGCACCGACGGCCCCGCCTCGCGACGCCGCTTTGCCGCCCGGGCCGACAGCGCCCGCGGAGCGCTGGGATCGGGATCCTACCGTCGGGTGATCGCGCTGCTCGATCGTGGGAAGCGCGATCTGCTCCCCCAATCCGACGATACCCGCGCGCAACTGCTCTTCTCCACGCCGGAGCAGGCGGACCAACGCCGCCATACCGAGCGGGCACTGGCTATTGCCGCCGGACTGGTTGCCGATGCGCAGGCCGGCGACGACCGCATGGTCGCGGGTGAGTCCGACACCGTCGGGCTGGTCGTCTGGAACGCCGGGCCGGATTCCATCAACGTGGCGGGCGGCATCGTGCCCTCGGCGGAGTGGCATGTCCAGGCGGACTCCAACAACGAGATGTCACTGGCGCCCGGCGAGGCGCACCACTCGACGGCCATGCTCTCACCGGACAGCCTGGCCGCCGCCACCACACCGTATTTCATGCGCCGCCCTCGCCAGGGCGCGCTATACGACTGGTCCGCCGTGGCCGCGGCCGAGCTGGGCGAGCCGTTCGGCCCGTCCGCGCCGATCGCCCGCTTCGGCCGGCTGGGAATCGGCGGTGAGACGTCCAGGGAGGTCAGCTACCAGACGATCGACCAGGCGCTCGGCGAGGTGCGGCGGCCGGTGACGGTGGTTCCCCGGGTCGATGTCAAGCTGGACCCCTCGACGCTGGTCTGGTCCACGCTCGCGCCGAGTAGCCAGCGCTTCACGGTGACCCTGACCCACGGCGCCCGTGACACCACCACCGGCACCGTGAGCCTGGTGCTGCCGGCGGGATGGCCCCCCAGCCGGCCCCAGCGGTTTCGGCTGGTGAGCCAGGACGAGCGGGAGAGCTACACCTTCGATGTCCGACCGCCACGGGGCAGCGGTCGGATCAGTGCCACCATTCGGGCGGTGGCCCGGGATTCGGCGGGACGGGAATACGAGGCCGGCGTCTTCACCGTCAACTATCCCCACATTCGACCCCGCTCCTACCTGGCGCTGGCCGAGGCGCAGGTCCACCTGGCGCCGGTCGCGCTCCCCCGGCTCGCCCGGGTCGGCTACGTGCGCGGTGCCTCCGACCTGGTGCCGCAGGCGCTGGCCCGAGCCGGCCTGCCGGTGACCCTGCTCGATGCGCGGGCGCTGGAGATGGAGGACCTGAGCCGGTACCCGGTCATCGTGATCGGTCCCCGGGCATACGAAACCGACTCGGCGCTGGTGGACAACAACAGCCGGCTCCTGGCGTACGTCCGAGGCGGAGGCGTCCTGATCGTGCAGTATCAGCAACACCAGTTTTTCACCGGGAGCTACGCGCCGCTTCCGCTCACCGTCGGAGGACCCCGGCTCCCCGCCGAGGGAGACAGCCTCGACACCGCCGCCGCGGCGAGCGGATCTTCCTCGCCGGTGAGCACCGACGAGCGACCGGTGAGTCACGACCGGGTGGTGGACGAACAGGCGTCGGTCACCCTGCTCCAGCCCGACCATCCCGTGCTCCAGCGACCCAACCGGATCTCCGAACGCGACTGGGACGGCTGGATCCAGGAGCGTGGACTTTACTTCGCCCGCAGCTGGGATCCCGGCTATCAGCCGATCCTGGAGATGCATGACGAGGGAGAAGCGCAGCTCGAGGGCGGGCTCCTGATCGCGGGCCTGGGGAAGGGGACCTACGTCTATACCGGGCTCAGCTTCTTCCGGCAGCTTCCCGCCGGTGTGCCGGGCGCGCTGCGCCTGTTCGCGAACCTCCTGGCGCTCGGCCAGCGCCTGCCTCGCTGACGTGGCTCCTCACCACCATCAAAGGCGGTCGGGCGGTCAGGCGGTCGGGCGGTCAGGTGCGTGGCCAGGGCATCATCCCGCTTGGTTCGCTCTCAAGCTGAACGCTCGAGAGATTCGTGAGCGACCGCCTCTACTGCTTCCGTTGTTTTGCGGAACGATGCTGTCGGCCATGCTCCTGGGATGTGCGGCTGACGCCCGCACACCGCTGGTCCTCTACTCCCCCCACGGCCGCGATCAGCTCACGCTGCTGGAACGTGCCTTCGAGAGGGAGCAACCGGACATAGACGTCCGATGGCTCGACATGGGCTCGCAGGAAGTGCTCGACCGCCTGCGGTTCGAGCGGGTGAACCCGCAGGCCGACGTCTGGTTCGGCGGGCCGACCACGACCTTCGACCTCGGCATCGAGGACTCGCTGCTCCAGCCCTATCGCCCGTCCTGGGCCGACCGGGTGGGGCCCAATGGTATCGGGCCGGGTGACCTGTACTACCCGCTCTACCGGACCCCCGCAGTCATCGCCTACAACAACAGGGTGGTGCGGCCTGACCAGGCGCCGCAGGACTGGGACCAAGTCCTGGAGCCGCGGTGGCGAGACAAGGTGATCATCCGTGATCCTATGGCCAGCGGCACCATGCGGGCGATCTGGGGACTGATCCTGGTTCGCAGCATCCGCGAAACCGGCGACACGGCCTGGGGCATGGACTGGCTCAGACGGCTGGATGCCGCCACCAAGACCTACACCCTCAATCCCGCGATACTCGACGCCAAGCTGGCCCGGGCCGAGGGTCTGGTGACGCTGTGGGACCTGCCGGACATCCTGATCGGCATCTCCAAGGGGTTGCCGTTCGGATACACCTTCCCTCGAAGTGGAACCGTGGTGATAGACGACGCGATCGGCCTGGTGCGTGGCGCCAAGCATCCCGACGCGGCCAAGACCTTCATTGATTTCGTCGGCGGAGTCGAGGCCCAGCTGCTGGCCGCCAGCGGCGTGTTTCGGCTGCCGGCCCGCCATGACCTGCCCCCGGACCGGGTACCGGCGTGGGTAGCCGAGGTGGAGTCCGTCATGGTGGTGGCCCCGATGGACTGGCGCATGCTGGCCGAGCGGGGAGCGGCGTGGATGGGCTACTGGGACCGGCACGTGCGCGGCGGCGGTCGGACCGCGCTGCGATGACGCCGTTTCTCACGGTCGAAGATCTGAGCAAGCGCTTCGACGGCACGGTCGCCGTGGCGGATGTGACGCTGTCGCTGGTGCGGGGCGAGCTGCTCGCCCTGCTGGGCCCGAGCGGCAGCGGAAAGACCACGATGCTCCGACTGCTCGCCGGCTTCGAGACCCCGGATGCGGGCCGGGTGCTGATCGAGGGCGACGATGTCACCCTGGTGGAGCCGGTGCACCGCCGCTTCGGGATGGTGTTCCAGCACTACGCGCTCTTCCCCCACATGGATGTCGGCCAGAACGTGGGCTTCGGCCTGGAGTCCATCGGCGTGCGGCGAGCGGAGCTGGGCGATCGGGTGGCTCGCGCGCTGGCGCTGGTGGATCTGGCGGGGCTGGAGCGGCGCCGGGTGGACCAGCTCTCCGGCGGCCAGCAGCAGCGGGTGGCGCTGGCGCGCGCGCTGGCGCCGGAGCCACGGGTCCTGCTCCTCGACGAGCCGCTCTCCAATCTCGATCCCACACTCCGGGAGCGGACCCGCCGAGAGATCCGCGACCTGATCCGGCGGGTCGGCATCACGACGGTCCTGGTGACCCACGAGCAGGACGAGGCCTTCGACCTGGGCGACCGGGTGGCGGTGTTGCGCTCGGGGCGCCTGGAGCAGATCGGGACGCCGGACGAGCTGTATGCCGCTCCGGGCAACCGGTTCGTGGCCGGCTTCGTCGGGCGCTCCAGCGAGCTGCCGGTCACGGTGCTCGGTCCGACCGAATGGGGCACGCGGATCGCCGTGGAAGGCGTCGAGTGGGAGATCGAGCGCCCGGCGGGTCATCCGGTGATGCTGCCGGGGCCGGCCCTCCTGCTGGTCCGGCCCGAGGCGCTCCGGCTGGGCGAGGATCCCCAGGCGATCATGGGGACGGTGACGGCACGCCGGTTCACCGGCCCTTCCGCGCTGCTGACCGTGCTGGCGGGAAGTGGGGCCACCATCCAGGTGGCGGCGCCACCCGCCGTCGTGCGAGTGGGAGAGCGGGTCGGCGTTCTGCCCAGTCGTCGCGCGGCGGGGGGACTCCACCTCTTTCCGTCGGAGAAGGCGTGACCCGCCGCGGCAACGAAGCGATCGGAGTTCCGCTGCTGCTCGCATTCCTGGTGTGGCTCGTGCTCTACCCGCTGCTTCTGGTCCTGGTGGAAGGCGTGCGCGGCCCAGGCGGCTGGACGGCGGAGCATCTGCGGGAGTTCCTGGGGCGCTCCACCGAGATGGTCGCGCTGTGGAACAGCTTCTGGATCTCGCTCGCGAGCGTGGCGCTGGCGGCGTTGCTGGGGATTCCGCTCGCCTTTCTCCTCGAGCGCTACGACTTGCCGGGTGGTCGGGTACTGGGCGGGCTGGTGGCGTTGCCCGCGGTGCTCCCCCCGCTGGTGGGGGTGGTTGCATTCCTCTTTCTCTACGGCGAGACCGGATTCGTCGCGCTGCTGCTGATGCGGCTGTTCCGCTTGGAAGAGCCTCCCTGGCGCCTGCAAGGTGCCGGCGCGATCCTGCTGGTCCATGCCTACTCGATGTACGTGTACTTCTACCTGCTGGTGCGAGCGGCTCTGGTGTCGCTGGACCGCGCGCAGCTGGAGGCGGCGGCCAGCCTCGGCGCCGGACGCTGGCGCACGCTCCGACGTGTGGTGTTGCCCCATCTCAGGCCGGCCCTGACCGGCGCCACTCTGCTCACCTTCATGACCGCGCTGGGCTCCTTCAGCGCGCCCTACGTGTTCGGCGGCGGGTTCCGAGTCATGCCGACCCAGATCGTCGCCACCCGGCTCAACGGTGAGAATCAGCTGGCCATGGTGGAGACCGCATCGCTCGCGGCGATGGCGCTGCTGGCGCTGCTGCTCTTCCGCAGTGGCTCGACCGCGAGCGGCGGCGGGCGCAAAGGCGCCGGTCCAGTCAGAATCGCCCTCCGCAGCCGGGTGACCCGGATCGCGGCGGGCTTGGTGAGCTGGGGGCTCGCCGCGCTGCTCCTGCTTCCGCATCTCACGCTGGTACTGGTGTCGTTCGTGCCGGTCGGCACCTGGACCACCGAGCCGCTGCCTCCGGCATACACGGTGCGCAACTACTTCGCGCTGGTGGAAGACCCGGTACGGGTGCGGCCGCTGCTCAACAGCACCTGGCTGGCCACCGTGGCCACGCTCGCGGCGGTGGGGATCGCGCTGGCCAGCGCGCTGCTCAGCGCCCGGCGGTCGACCCCGGTGCGCCGGGCGATCGATGGTCTCCTGGCCCTGCCGTGGGCGGTGCCCGGGACCGTCTTCGCTATCGCGCTGGCCACCGCCTTCAGCGTTCGCGCGCCGGCCACGGGCCGGCTGGTGCTGGTGGGCACCCTGTGGATCCTCCCGCTGGCGTATCTCGTCCGCAACCTGCCGATCACCAGCCGCGCCATTACTGCCGGCGTGCGCGCGCTCGATCCCTCGCTCGACGAGGCCGCTGCGAGCCTCGGCGCCGGCCGCGGGCGCACTCTCTGGCGGGTGACGCTGCCCCTGCTCCGGCCAGCGCTGCTTGCCGGCGCCAGCCTGGCCTTCGTGACCGCCTTCGGGGACTTCGTGACCTCCATCATGCTCTATACCTACGACACCCGTCCGATCTCGCTGGAGATCCTGTCTAGCCTGCGGCAGGCGGACGTCGGCGTGGCCGCGGCCTACGGGGTGGTGCTGATGCTGGTGAGCGCGGCGGTGTTCGCGCTGGGATCCGGGGGCCAGGGCCGAGGAAACGCCGGGTGACCGCGGCGAACGGAGGCGGATTCCGCCGGCTGGCGGTGCTGATCGCGGTCAACTTCGTGGACATGGTCGGCTTCATGATCGTGCTCCCGCTGTTGCCGTTCTACGCCCTCGAGCTCAGGGCCACGCCCGAGATCGTGGGCCTCCTCATCGCCGCCTTCTCCATCGCCCAGCTGGTGGCCGCCCCGTTCTGGGGCCGGGTGTCGGACCGCTACGGCCGTCGCCCCGCGCTGCTGATCGGTCTCACCGCGTCGGCCATCGCCTATGTGGTCTTCGGGTTCGCCGAGAGCCTCTGGCTGCTGTTTCTCTCCCGCCTGGTGCAGGGCGCCGGGGGTGGGACCACCGCCGTCGCCCAGGCGTACGTGGCCGACACCATGGCTCCCCGGGAGCGGGCCAAGGCGCTGGGCTGGCTCTCCGCCGCCACGTCCGCCGGCGTCGCCTTCGGGCCGGTGATCGGCTCGTTCGCGGCACATCTGGGCCGGGAAGCGCCGGGACTGGTCGCGGCGACGCTCTGCCTGCTCAACGTCATCTTCGCCTGGCGCTGGCTGCCCGAGTCCCGGGTGCGCGACGTGGGGCCGCCCCGACAGCGGCGGCCGGTCTGGCACCCGGCGTGGACGGCGCTGCGCCATCCCGGCGAGCCGCTCTCCCGGCTGCTCTGGATCTACGGCATCGGAATGCTGGCATTCGCCTCGCTGACCTCGGTGCTCGCGCTCTATCTGGGCGCGGAGTTCGCCCTCAATGAGCGCACCATCGGCCCGATCTTCACCTACATCGGCATCCTGTCGTTCGTCATGCGCAGCGCGCTGCTGGGCCCCATCGTGGACCGCCTGGGCGAGCTGTGGACGGTGCGGCTGGGCACGGTCATGCTGACCGCCGGGCTGTGGCTCTATCCCCTGCCCGAATCCCTCTGGGCCTTCGCCGCGGTCATCCCCCTTGTGCCGATCGGCACGGCACTGCTCTTTCCATCCACTACCTCTCTCATGTCGCGCCAGTCCGATCCGGCCGAGCTGGGCACCACGATGGGTGTGGCCCAGACGTTCGCCGGGATGGCGCGGGTGGCGGCACCGCTGCTCGCGACCACGGCGTTTCAGCGACTCGGTCATGCGGCCCCGTTCTATCTCGCGGGGGCCTGCGTGGCGATCGTCGGCCTGCTGGCTCT
>DATBJC010000171.1:0-43544 GCA_036556625.1 Gemmatimonadales bacterium | reverse complement strand
CAGCGCGAGATCCTGGGTGAGCTGCCCGAACAGCTCGCTCACCGAGCGCCGCTCCTCGTAGCCTTTCGAGTCCGGCATCGTCATGGGCGTTCTCCTTCAGGCTGGAATGGGCACTATGAAACGCGGCGACGCGTGTCGCGGTGCGCCAAGTCACCGGGCTCCACTTGCGCGGGTGGGAGCCGATGCCTAAGATGTCCCCGCTGACCAACTGAAGCACGCGAGCAGCGACACTCGGAAGCCGGTGCAACTCCGGCGCGGCCCCGCCACTGTAACGGGCACGATCACCTCGCTCCACACGCCACTGGGCAACCGGGAAGGCGAGCGAGGGCCCGAAGCCAGGAGACCTCTCGCTCGTGCCACCACGTAACCCCTCGGGGGAGGGAACGGTGGCGACTCCGGCCCCGCTGACACGGCCCGCAGCGCCCATCTTCGAACCCCGAGGATGGGCGTTCCCTTAGTGGGCACCCCCATCCCCGGTCCGATTCGACGCGCCCCATCCCGAGCTCAACCGGGGAGACCGACCATGCTCGGCGTCCGTCGAAGCTCGGCTACCGCTCCGCTGCTGCTCGCCACGATCCTCTCGTCGACTTCGGCCGCCCGCGCTCAGGAGGTCAGCGACACCACGGCTCTCCCGGAGATCGTGGTCACCGCCACCCGCTATCCGGTCGCCGCCGATTCTGTGGCGGCGACGGTGACGTTGCTCCAGGGAGACGACCTGCGGGCTCAGGGCATCCGCTTCGTGGGCGACGCGCTCCGCCAGGTGCCCGGCGCCCACCTGGTCCAGGGCGGACCCTTCGGCGCGGCCTCGTCCCTGTTCATCCGCGGGGGGGAGAGCGATTACGTGAAGGTGCTGGTGGATGGCGTGGCAGTGAACCAGCCGGGCGGGTTCTACGACTTTGCCTCACTCACCACCGACAACGTCGAGCGGATCGAGGTGCTGCGGGGACCGGGGAGCGTGCTGTACGGCTCGGACGCGATCGCCGGCGTGGTGCAGATCGTCACCCGGCAGGGTGACGCCGGGCTGCGGCTGGGGGCAGAGGGCGAGGGGGGGAGCTTCGGCACCGCGCGGTGGGAAGCGACAGGCCTGGGTGGCAGCGAGCCGCTCAGCTGGTCGGCGTCGTTGTCCCGGCTCACCAGCGACGGCACTTACGAGTTCAACAACGACTACCGCAATACCGCCGCGAGCGGGCGGTTCCAGGTCCGGGCCGGCGAGCGCACCACGCTGAGTCTCGGCGGCCGGTACTATGACGCGAAGTACCACTTCCCGACCGATTTCACCGGCATCCCGGTGGATCGGAACCAGTTCACCACCGACAAGACCGCCGCCCTGGCCTTCGATGCCGGCCACCGCTTCTCCAACCTGATCGAGGGTCAGCTCCTGCTCGGCCGAAGCGACATCGTCACCGGGTTCGAGAATCCGGCCGATCCGCCGCCCGGTCCGGGGTTCGCCAGCAGCGACCGGACCAGCACCGATCGCACCTCGGCCGACGCGCGGCTGCAGCTCTCCCTGCCGAAGGGCATCCGCGGGCTCGCCGGCGCGAGCTTCGAAGCCCAGCGGCAGGCCGTCACCGGCGCGTTCAGCGAAGGCCGCGACAACTGGGGCCTCTATGCCCAGGCCACCGCGCTTCCGGTGTCCCGGCTTCAGCTCACCGTGGGTGGCCGGCTGGACGAGAACGAGAAGTTCGGCACCTTCTGGACCTACCGCGCCGCGGCCCTGGCGTTCGCCTCCTCCGCCACGCGGCTCCGTGGGTCGGTCGGAACCGGGTTCAAGGAGCCGGGATTCTTCGAGAACTTCGACAGCCCCTTCTCGATGGGGAATCCGGATCTCCGACCGGAGCGGACCCTCAGCCTCGAGGGCGGGGTAGAACAGGATCTGGCAGAGGGCATTCTGGGCCTGGGCGTCACCCTGTTCGCCCAGCGGTTCCGGGATCTCATCCAGTTCACCTTCGTGCCGCCGGAGCCGGGCGGACCCAACTACTTCAACGTCGCCGCCGCCAACTCTCGTGGCATCGAAGGCACTCTGCACCTGAGGCCCGCGGGTCCGCTCAGCGGCTCGGTCAGCTATACCCGTCTGTGGACCGAGGTGACCGACGCCGGATTCGACGCCGGCGATGCGGCGACGTTCGTAGAGGGCGAGCGCCTGCTACGACGGCCGGACGATGCCGTGGCCCTGCGGGTCGCGTCCTCCTTCGGGCCGGTCCGGCTGGGCACGGTGGTATCGTGGGTCGGCTCGCGGGACGACATACGCTTCGGGCAGTTTCCCGAGCCCAACCGGCGGGTGGAGCTTCCGTCCTATACCACGCTGGATCTGAGCGGAACCTTCTCGGTCTTACCGCGGCGGCGGGGGGCTCCGGGCCTGGATCTCACCGCCCGGGTGGAGAACGTGTTGGACGAGGAGTACGAGCAGGCAGTGGGTTTCCCCGCCCGCGGGCGCGGCATATTCGTGGGGGTTTCAACCAGCGTGCAATAGCGGTGGTCCCACGCCCCTCAGAGAATTGCCCTGGCCTCCTCGAGCCGCCACTCCTCGACCCGGTCGTGTTGCTCGACCGCGCGGCGCTCCAACAGGTCCAGGTCGAGGCCGTAGAGCGATGGATGCTTGTGAACCACCACCCGGAGGGCCCGCCACATCGCCCGCTTGCCCTGAATCCCCATCGCGAGCGCTTCCAGCGTCTCCATGCGCGAGAGCGCCGCCGGATCCGCGGTCCCGCCGAGCTTCACCCGGCCGGCCTTTTCCGCCAGCCACGCCCCGGCCTTCTTCAGCGGGTTCTCCTTACTCCCCATGCGCTCGATCAAGTCGCGCAGCACGTCCTGGTCCTTCCGGATCTCCCTGAGGACCTCGTCCAGCCGGCGGGCGAGCAGCTGCCCCTCGTTTTCCTTGATCACTCGCTCCACCATCTCGATGGCGCCGATAGCCCCTGCCAGGTGGTCGTTCAGGTAGCTGGCCAGCGCGTCGTCGCTCATGGGCCATCTCCTTCCGAAGGCGGCGCTCGATGGGAGGCCGACTTGCGGGCTTCCGACAGATAGGCGGGCTCCAGCTCCAGCAGGTGTCCGAGCTTTCTGATGAGCCAGGTCTCATGGGTGGCGAGCTGGCCGTCGGCCAGAATCACTCCCCACATGACCTCGGCCAGAACCATCTTCTGGCCCAGGTCGTAGTGGGATGCGATGAGACGGGTGAACTGGAAGTGGTCGATGGACTGGCTTCGCTCGGCGTCCGCCAGCGCGATCAGCTCCCGGGCGGTCGCGTCATCGAGTCCGAAGTGCCGCTGGAGGGCGCGCTCGATGTGGGCCAGCTCGGCCGGACTCATCACACCGTCGGCATGGGCCAGCTCCAACAGCAGCGCGCAGGCGGCGAGCTGCACGCCGGACGGGCCGGTGGGGGCTGCGGCCGGCCCGGCGGATGGCAGCATGCGGCGATTGACGAAACCGCGAATCGCGTCCAGCACGCCGGAAACCTATCAGCGTTCGGAGCCCGAAGCAGACTAGCTTTCGTGGGTGCTCCTCCCCATCCCGGCCCAGTCAACCGACACCACCGCCGGCTCAGCCGTGCCGGTGCCGGAGCCGAGCGCGCTGGCGATCCAATATCACCGGAGCGGCCATGCGGTCTGGGCCATGGGCACGGTATTGGATCTGGCGGTGACCGCCGCGATGCTCTTCACCGGCTTCTCGGCCCGGCTCCGCCGTCGGGCGGAGCGCATCGCCCGGGGCCGCTGGTTCTTCGTGGTCGCGACCTACGGCGCGGCGTTCGTGCTGATCCAGGCGGCCGTCTATCTGCCGTTCAGCTGGTACGTGGGCTATGTGCGGCAGCATCAGTATGGTCTCTCGACGGAGACGGCCGACCAGTGGCTGGGCGACTGGGCCAAGGCGGTGGCGATCTCGGCGGTGGTGGTGGCGCTGGTGCTCTGGGTGCCCTACCGGCTGTTGCGGGCGAGTCCCCGCCGCTGGTGGCTCTGGACCGGCCTGCTGACCGCGCCGTTCACCGCGCTCGCCTTGATCGTCGTGCCGCTGTGGATCGCGCCCCTGTTCGATGAATACGGGCCCATGCGGGATCGCGCCCTCGAGGCCCGGATCGACCGCCTTGCAGCCCTGGCGGGCATTCCCGACAGCCGGATCTACGAGGTGCGCAAGAGCGACGAGACCCGTCAGGTCAATGCCTATGTCACCGGGGTCGGCGGCACCAAGCGCATCGTGCTCTGGGACACCCTGGTGGACCGGATGGCACCGGACGAGGTGCTCTTCGTCATGGGGCATGAGATGGGGCACTTCGTTCTCCGCCACACGCTCACGATCATCGTCGGGGCCACGCTGCTGGTAACCCTTTCGCTGTACGTGGTGCATCGGGTGGCCGCCTGGCTCATCGCCAGGTTCCGGCGGCGCTTCGGGTTCGACCGGCTGGAGGACGTGGCCTCGCTGCCTCTCCTGCAACTGGTCGGCGGCCTGGTGATATTCGTCGCTTCCCCGGCGGCGCTGGCGTTCTCGCGTTGGGAGGAGCACGAGGCGGATCGCTTCGGCCTCGAGATCACCCGGGACAACGCCGCGGCCGCGCGGGCCTTCGTCAGGCTCCACGACGAAAACCTCGCCGTACCGCGCACCGGCACGCTGTACCGGCTCTGGCGCGGCAGCCATCCCGACCTGGCCGACCGGATCGAGTTCTCCAACCGGTATCGGCCCTGGGCACGCGGCGAGCCGCTCCGCTATGGCGATCGCTTCCGCTCATCGGACCGGTCTCAGCCGGACCGCTGAGGAATCCGCAGTGGGGACCAGGGCGGCCCTGTCGGACGGCAGGTGGTCTCTCTTCGCGCTTCAGGCCGGCGCGCTGCTGGTCGTGCTGGCCGCGCTCCCCTACCCGCTCTTTCAGCTCGACCGCTACACCTTCGCCAAGGAACTGGTGCTGCTGATGGCGGCACTCACCGCGACAGTGTGCTGTGTCGCGAACGCGCGGTCGTTGTCTATCGCCATGGCCGACGTGCTGGTAGGCGGCTTTCTGGCCCTGTCACTGGTCTCGGCACTGTTGGCCGATAACCGCTGGCTGGCGGCACGCGCGTTCGGGGTGTCCCTCGCGGGAGCTGCCCTGTTCTGGACAGCGCGGGCGGTCGCCCGCGCCGGCCAGGGGGACCGATTGCTCGCCGCGCTGGCGGCCGCCGTGGTGCTCGCGGCCTCGACCGGCTTGATCCAGGCGTACGGGCTGGTCAGCAGCGAGCTGGCCAGCGCGACCCGAGCCCCCGGCGGGACCTTCGGCAACCGGAACTTCATGGCCCACCTGATCGCGCTCGGCCTGCCCGTGCTGATCCTCGTCAGTCTGCGGGCGCGTCGCCGGTGGGGGTTCGTTCTGGCCGTGGCCGGCGTGACCCTCACGGCGGCGGCCCTGGTACTCTCGCGTTCCCGCGCCGCGTGGCTGGGGGCTGCGGCCTGCACCGTATTTCTCGCGGTCGAGGGAATCTGGATCGGGAGGCTGTGGGGTGAGCGGCGGCTGCGCACTCGGGGGCTGATCCTCAGCGGCGCAGCGCTCGGCGGGCTGTTGATGGCTCTGGTGATCCCCAACCGACTGAACTGGCGGTCCGAGTCCCCCTACCTCGATTCCCTCGCCGGCGTCGCCAACTACAAGGAAGGGAGTGGCCGCGGGCGGCTGATCCAGTACGGCAATACCCTCGCCATGGCGGCCGATCATCCGCTGCTCGGCGTCGGTCCGGGCAACTGGCCGGTCCACTATCCGGAGTACCGGTCACCAGGCGATCCCTCCTTCGATGCCGACGATCCCATCCCCACCAACCCATGGCCCAGCAGCGACTGGATGGCGATGCTGGCCGAGCGTGGGACGCCGGCGTCACTGCTCCTGCTCGTCGTCGGGGGCTCCATCGCACTGGCGGCCTGGTCGCGGGTGCGAGCACCGAGGCGGGGCCCGCCCGAGCTCGACGATCTCGCCCTCGTGGCGATCACCATCGCCACCGTCGTGGTCGGCGCCTTCGACGCGGTGCTGTTGCTGCCGGCGCCGACCTTTGTCGCCTGGACGGCGATCGGTGCGCTGGCCTGGTCGGCGCGGCCGATCCGCCGGATCGAGCTGTCGAGCCGCCGGCGCAGGAGATTGATGCTGGGAGTGGCCATCATCGGCGGACTGCTGCTGGCCCAGAGCGTCTCGCAGGTGGCCGCGATGGCGCTGGCCGATGGCGGGCGCCGGGAAGCCTTGGAGCTCGCCGCCAAGGTCGATCCGGGCAGCTATCGCATTCACATGCTGCTGGCCGAGCGGTGGCGTGCCGCCGGCCGCTGCGACCGCGCCACCCCCCACGCGACCCGCGCCCGCGAGCTCCTGCCCAACCATCCGGCGCCACGGATCGTGCTCCGAGCCTGCGGAGTCCGACGTTAGTGCCCGCACCTGTGTTCCGAGTCACGGCCCACACCCGGCTTCCGACGCATGTATGTGCGCGAGGCAGACCACATACACAGGACGGGTGAAGCATGGCACACTCCAGAGCGGCCGGATGGCTCGTCAGCCTATTGGGCCTGGTAGCCTGCGGTGGCGGAGGCGGGGTCGAGATCAATCCGGAGCGGGAGGTCGTCGCCAATCGCTGGAATGCGATTCTCGCGACGCCGAGTCAGCTGGCGGGGGTGGTGCAGATCAAGGGCACCGGGTGGATGATGGGAGATGAGAAAGATCCCGGAGAGACCATCGCGTTCGTCTCGATCGCGAACGCTGTGCCCGGCGGGGAGCATCCCTGGCACGTCCACCTCGGCCGCTGCGGGGTCGACCGGGGCATCTTTGGTCCGGCCCAGAACTACCGAGTGCTGCAGGTCGACGGCAAAGGTCGCGCGGAGGCGAAGGCCGAGCTTGCGGTGCCGGCTCCGAGCGCGGGCGAGTATTTCATCAACGTGCACGCGTCGGTCAACAACATGCGGACGATTCTGGCCTGCGGAAACCTGGCGCCGCCCAGCCGCTAGCCGGGCAGCGCTTCCCGTAGCGTCCCCGCCAGCCATTCGGCCTCTCGCTTGTCGCGGATGCCCCGGCCGGCGGGGATCTGCTTTCCGTCCTTCCGAATCAGGATCACGTCGTAATACGGCGTGTTGCCGGCCTGCATTCCGATCCGGGCGACGACCTCGGCCACGTCGGGGGCGGGGAGCCGCCGCTCGCGGACCGGGGAGAGAAGCCCGCTCGACACCACGACGGTACCGTCGCCCACCGTCACCCGCGTCACTCCCAACCACAAGTGGAGAGTCGCCCAGAGCAGGAACAGCCCGAAGAAACCGAAGAGGAGCTGGAACACGAGCGGAGCATCGAAGTGGACCGTGGCCCAGATGGCCGCCAGCCATATCGCCAGGAACGCGCTGAGTCCCCCCGCGGCGCCTGGATTGCGAGCCGCCGGGAAGACGATCTCGGTACCCCTGCGATTCCGGGTCACCTGCACGCGGGACGAGGGCGGCTGCACGTAAGGTTCGGGCGGCGACGGCGCGCTGATTGGGGTCGCGGGCCTGACTTCCTCGCTCTCCGCGGTGCGGAATACCGGCACCTCGAAGGTCGAGCCGTAGTCCACACCAGGCACGTCGGCCCTCACCGCGAGTCGCCACACCACCTGGTTCCGCGAATTCGAAGCATCGGTCGGCTCGGCATCGGCCGGCACGCCGAACTCCACCGGGATGGAAGTGATCATGCCTTGGGCGCTCCGGCTCTGGCGTCCCTGGACCTGCTGCTCTTCCTGCCAGAGCACCCGCTCGCTGGTCGAGCGATTCTTGCCGGACCCGGTCGTCACCCGGCGCACACAGGTGAGCGTCACCCGGAGCCTCTCGCGAGCGTCGAGCGCACCGGTGGCGACCACGGTGCCGCGGAGCGAGCGTCCGATCGGTGCGGGCACGGTGCCGAGCTCGAGCCGGGAGACGCCGAACCGTCGGAAGCGCAGCGTGGCGTGTACCGCCCACGTCAGGAGCCCGAGCCCCACCGCGGGAAAGACCAGCGCCCACAGGAGGGCATAGGATTCGTCGCGCAACGCCTGCCGCACGGCGAAAAAGGCAGACGGCAGGCTGATGAGATTCCAGAAGCCCGCGAGCAGCCAGGCTGCCACCATGGTCGAGCGATTGCTGTCCTCGATCCGGCCCTGGGCCCAGTCGGCCCGCCAGAGCCAGGGCGTCTCCGGACGAGCGGACCGCCGGGCATCGGCCGTGACGGCCGCCCGCCGGACCTTCATCGCTCCGACGATGCCGCCGACGCCGACCAGTCCGAACACCAGTCCGAAGAGCGCCAGGAACGCGGCTCCCCCCCAGTCGCCCCGGGCGGCTTGAAATAGTGCCTGGCCCAGGTGCACAACGCCCACCGTCACGAACGGCACCATGAAGAGGATGAGGCAGCCCAGTCCCAGCCCTCGTGCAGACGGTGCAGGTGCCGTCACCGCTCGACTCGCTCGACCGGGGTGTCTGCGCGCGCGCCCCATTCGGCCCATGCCCCGTCGTACAGAGACACCTGCTGGTGGCCGAGCAGGTGGAGCGCGTGGATCAGCGTGCAGGCACTGACTCCCGAGCCGCAGGTGGCGATGATGCTGCGCCGGGAATCGATGCCCGCCCGGGCGAGCCGATCCCGGAGCGCATCGGGAGGCAGCAGCGTGCCGTCCGGGGCGACCAGCTCCTGGTAGGGAAGGTTGAGGCTGCCCGGAATGTGTCCGCCGCGGAGTCCCCGCCGCGGCTCGGGTTCGCTGCCGGCAAAGCGTCCGGCGGATCGCATGTCCACGATCTGTTCCCGCGCCTGTGCGCTCGCTTCCAGAACCTGGGCCAGGTCTCTGACGGCGCCGGGCGGCGGCCGCCGAGCGGTGAACCGGGCCCGTGGTCGAGTGAGGAGCCCGGATTCGACCGGCCGGCCCTCACGGCGCCACTGCTGCAGGCCTCCGTCGAGCACCGCTACCCGATCGTGACCGAACAGCCGGAACATCCACCAGACCCGAGCCGCGCTGAGGTTGGCCCCGGATCCATCGTAAACCACGATGTCATCCGCGTCGTCGAGACCGAGCGCGCTCATCCGCTCCGCGAAGTCGGCTGGGGTCGGCAGCATGTGCGGCAACGGCGAGCTCCGGTCGCTCGACGCCTCCAGATCGAAGAAGACGGCGCCGGGGAGGTGGGCGGCCTGGTACTCCGCAACGGCATCGCGTCCGCTGTTGGGCAGATACATCGAACCGTCAACCACGCGGAGCCGGGGATGACCGAGCCGCTCAGCGAGCCACGCGGTGGTGACCAGCGACTTCTCGATCACGGAATCAGGAGCACCTTGCCGGTGGTCCGGCGTCCTTCCAGCTCCGCATGCGCCTCCGCGGCGGCGGCGAGAGGAAATTCCCGGCCGATCCTCACGACCAGTGACCCGTCGGCGATCCAGCCGAACAGCTCCTGAGACCGCCGCAGCAGCTCTTCGCGGGTGCGTACGTAGTGGGCGATGGTCGGCCGGGTCAGGAACAGGGAGCCCTTCTGGTTGAGAAGCTGCGGGTCCACGGGATCCACCGGTCCGCTGGATTGGCCGTAGAGCACCATCATCCCTCTTGGCACCAGGCAGTCGAGGCTCTTCAGGAACGTGGTCCGTCCCACCGAGTCATACACCACCTCCACTCCGGCGCCCCCGGTGAGCCGGCTGGTCTCCGCCTGAAAGTCGTCCCTGGTGTAGATGATGACATCGTGCGCGCCGGCCTCCCGCGCGAGGCGAGCCTTCTCCTCGCTTCCCACGGTGCCGATGACGCGGGCGCCGATCCGGCGCGCGATCTGGCACAGCAGCAGACCCACGCCGCCGGCGGCGGCATGCACCAGGCAGGTGTCACCCGGACGCAGCGGATAGGTGCTGAAGGCGAGGTAGTGAGCAGTGAGACCCTGAAGGAGGACCGCGGCCGCGGTTCGCGGGTCGATGCCATCCGGGATCGGCACCGCGCGGTCCGCCGAGACGAGGGCGTACTCCGCATACCCGCCGGTGAGGCTCTCCGCGCCGACCCGATCCCCGGGATGGCACGTGGTGACGCCATCGCCGACCCGCTCGACCACACCGGCCGCCTCCCGACCCGGCGTGAAGGGCAATGGGAGCCGATAGAGCCCTTCCCGATGATAGACATCGATGAAGTTCACCCCGGCGGCTTCGACCCGGATCAGCACCTGCCCCGGGCCCGGCAGAGGAACCGGCACCTCCTCCAGCCGCAGCTGTGTCGGGCCGCCGGTGGCGTGAACGCGGATCGCCTTCACGTGGGCTCCAGCGAGGGTGACCGCCTCAATCTACGGCGGCACCGCTCAGACACCTGCCAGGCGGCGCTCCGGTCCGGAATAGGAGGGATCGGGGTAGATCCTGCGCTCGGCTCCGGCGTAGGGACTGGGCGCGGCGCCTGCGGGCGTGGAGATGTCGCGGGCGCTCCAGTCCAGTCCATCGAACCGCCGCGCGCCGCCAGGGCCGAAGTCGATCTGGTGTCGGCGGAGGATCGCCAGCGCTTCGGGGGTACGTGCGCCGGCGTCCACCGTCACCAGCGTGCCACCCGAGCGGAGCCCGGTGTCGAAGTGGCGGGCATCCTCGTCCGAGACACCGAGCGACCCCAGGGCGCCGAGCAGCCCTCCGGTAGCGGCGCCGAGGCCCGCGCCCGCAAGCACCGAGGTCAGCACACCGCCGACCATCACCGGACCCAAGCCCGGAATCAGGAGCGAGCCGAGCATGCCGAGCAGCCCGCCCAGCACCCCTCCGCTCACCGCGCCCTTCGCCGCATCGCTCGGCTCGGCCTGATCCTGCATCGCCACACCGATGGTGTCCCGGGAGAATCCGGCGGCTTGGAGCTCGCTGATCGCCGCTTCGGCGTCGGCCCGAAGACCGAACAGGCCGACCACCGTGCGTCCAGTGGTCTCCTGGGGATTGGCGTCCGGATGACTCATGGAGCCCTCCTGTCTCATCCTTCACCTTTCACTGTTCACGCTGTCTCTCAGGCCGCAATCTCATTCCCGATCAGATCGTCCGCGGGCGACCGCCCACGGCGGGTGTACTGGTCGAAGAAGCAGCGGGCCTGCTCCAGATCGGAAGGATGAAAATACCCGGGCCCCAGCGCCTGGCACCCGGCCAGTGCGATCTCCGTGAGATCAACGGCGGTACGGCGAATGGCCTGATCGCCCAGGCCAAGCCGGCCGGCGCGATCCAGCAGCCCCAGATCCGGCCGCCCCAGCAGCTCGACCGCCGCGCGCAAGGCCTGGGAGTCGTACGTGATCCCCACCGCCAGCGCGACCGGCGCGGCGAACCATCGCGGCGGCACCGCATCGCAGGAGCGCAGCTCCAGGTGACCGCGGGGGCGGACCTCGGGGAAGAGCGTGGTCAGGTGTTCCCGCCACTCCACCATCGTCGGTCGCGCGTGCTCCAGCCAATCGCCGAACGGGCGATAGTCCCCGTGCAGCCGCGGAAGCAGTATCGCCGGAGCGCGCAGGGCGAAGTCGAGATACGCCCCAACCGGGTCCCGATCGTCCCAGGGCAAGCCGGTACGGGCCGGATCGAGCGCTCGCCACACCTGGGCGCGGGTGCTCTGGAAGCCGGTCGCCGACCGCTCATACAGGGGGGAGTTGGCGAAGATCGCGGTGACATAGGAGGCCGCCGCGTTCAACACCGACCAGCGTCGCCACGGCTCGTGGTCCAGGTCGAGGCTGATCTGGAAGGCCGCCGTCTGCCGCATCATCCTCGCGCCGGCCGGGCCGATCCGCGCGAGATACTCGGCCATGCGCGCATACCGTTTCGAGTGCAGCAGGAGCGGCGCGCTGTCGGCGGAATTGAGGGGGTCGATGCCGACGGCGAGCAGCTCGATGCCCTCGTTGGCCGCGGCGGAACGCAGCGGGAGCACCACTGCCCGCAGCAGGGCCAGGAGCGCGCTCGGCGAGCGACACACGGGGGAGCTGTACTCCAGCTGACCCCCCGGCTCGAAGCTCAGCCGGCCTCCCTCCCGCAGATCGAAGCAGGGCGTGCCTTTCTCGGTGCGGGTCTCGGTCCAGGCCTGGCGCGCGCCGAAGCGGCGCAGGAACGGCAGGGTCCCGGTCACGGCGCCGGTATCCAGCGGACAGCGGCGGCCCGTGGCGGCCTCGAACGGGATCAGCTCGACCTCGGCGCCAATCCGTCGCGTGCGCGACGCGGTGGCCTGCGCGGCGAAGACCTGTTCCGCGAGGTCGGTCCGCAGCGCCGCACGCAGGGTCTGACTCACGTCGGCGCTCCCACCACCAGGGCGAACAGCGCGTCGGGGTCACTGCGCCACGCCTGGATCTCCAGCCCGGCGGCCTCGAACAGCTGCGCCACGCTTTCGCGGTCGTGCTTGCAGCTGATCTCGGTGCGGAGCGACTCGCCCGCCTCGAAGTGGATGGTGCCGACGCCGGGTACGGTCACCAGCTGGGGCTCGCGCGAGACGAGGTGCATCTCGATCCGGTGCGCCACCGGCTCGTAGAACGCCAGATGATCGAAGGCCGCGGGCTCGAAATCGGAACCCAGCTCATGGTTCAGCACCTTGAGCATGTTGCGGTTGAACTCGGCGGTCACCCCCGCGGCATCATTGTAGGCGGCCTCGATCCGCGCGACGTCCTTCCGCAGGTCCACGCCCATGAGAAACCGGTCGCCCGGCTCCATGGCGGCCCGCACCCGCCCCAGGAGACGGATCGCGGCCGGCGGATAGAAGTTGCCGATGGTGCTGCCGAGGAACGCATAGAGCGCCGGACGGGGCACCCGCCGCGGGAGGTTGAGCTCCTCCGAGATATCCGCGATCGCCGGCTCCACCAGGAGCCGGGGGTACTCCCGCCGGAGCCGCGCCGCTGTGTGGCTCAGGAAGGTGGCGCTGACGTCGATCGGTACGTACAGCTCCGCCGTCCCCGCTCCGCGCATCGCGTCGAGGATCACCCGGCTCTTTTCCGCACTGCCGGCGCCGAGCTCGACCAGCGAACGGGAGCCGAGCCGCCGGATCAGCGACGGCATCCAGGCCTCGAGCAGGGCGCGCTCGGTGCGGGTGGGGTAGTACTCCTCCAGCCGGGTGATCTCCTCGAACAGCTCGGAGCCGCGCTGGTCGTAGAAATACTTGGGTGACAGCTCCTTCTGCGGGGAGGAGAGACCCTGGGCCACTTCCGCGAGCATCCGCGGATCGGCAACCGTCTCCCGGGCGAGCACTCTATGCGTCACGGGCGCACCTGAAGCCGCTGAAGATCTGGCGGCGAATGGGGTAGTCCCAGTTGCGGAAGGTGTTGCGCACCGCACCTGGCCGGGTGGCCCACGAGCCCCCGCGAAGAACCTTGTACTCGTCACCGAAGAAGACTTCGGAATATTCCTTGTAGGGAAAGGCCTCGAAGCCGGGCCAGGGCCGGAAGTCACTCGCGGTCCATTCCCACACGTCGCCGATCATCCCATAGCAGCCGATGGGCGACACGTTCCGAGGGTAAGCGCCGATCGGCGCAGTGCCGAAGCCGAGCTGGTCGAGGTTGGCCAGGTCGCCGTCGGCGGGCTCGTCTCCCCAGGGAAACCGGCGACTCCGCCCGGAGGCGGGATCCCAGGAGGCGGCGGCTTCCCATTCGATCTCGGTGGGGAGCCGCTTCCCGGCGAAGCGCGCGAACGCTTCGGCCTCGTACCAGCAGACGTGGCAGACCGGGTGGGTCGGGTCCACCGGGCGGCCGTGGTCCATCACCCGGCTCATCCACCATCCGTCCGTGTGATACCAGTACTTGGGTGACTCCGCGCCGGACTCCGCCAGCCAGCGGCGGCCGGGCTCGGACCAGTACTCCGGCCTGGTGTAGCCCCCCGCCTTCATGAAGCGGAGGTAGTCGCCATTGGTCACCGGATGGGCATCGATGAAGAAGGGCGGCACTTCCACCCGATGAGGCGGCCGCTCGTTGTCGTACGCCTCCGAGCGATCGTCGGTGCCGATCTCGATCGTCCCGCCGGGAAACCGCACCATCTCGCTGGGCGGGGCCCATCCGGCCGTTGCCGAAGGAAGCTCGTGACGCAGGGCCGGTGAATACGGCGCGCCCAGCTTGAGCTGGAGGGTCTGAAGGATCGTCTCGTTGTGCTGGTACTCGTGCTGGAGCACCATGCGATAGACGTATCCGTCACGCAGCAGGGGATTGGGATCCCTGAGGTCGGTGGTCGCCAGCCGAGCCAGCACCCGCCCGCGGATCTCCTCCATTACCGCGCGACAGCGCTCGATGGCGGGCAGCGGCAGCGCGCCCCGGGTGCTGCGGGGGTGCTCGAACGGATTGTACAGCCCGGGCATCTCGACGAACTCGATCGGGCCGTCGAGGTTGCGGGTGAGCCAGAGCTCCTCGAAATGAGCGATGTGTCCCAGGTCCCAGAGGATGGGGCTCATCAGCGAATCGTGCTGCGTGTGCAGCTCTTCGTCGCTGAGCGGCTGCACCAGGAGGAAGGTCCGGGTGCGGGCCTCCTCCAGGTGTTCGGCTATGGTCTGCTGCAGGGCCCGTTCGGGGGCCGCGGCTGTCGTCATCGGCAGTTCCTTGCCCGGCCGGTCAGTCGAGCGTCGCGAACAGGTTGTTCAATGACTCCGCCAGGGTGGGATGGGCGAAGACGGCGTCGCGAATCCTATCATACGGCAAGTTTCCCATCATGGCGAGTTGGAGGGCGGCCATGAGCTCTCCACCCTCGATACCGAGCACGGCGGCACCCAGAACCTGCCGGCTCCCGGGGTCCACCAGCACCTTCATCAGCCCCCGCGGCTCGTCCACTTCCAGGGCCCGCGCCACGCTGCTCATCAGGAGCGTGGCTACGCGGTAAGTCCGGCCCTGCTTCCTGGCGTCCCGCTCGTTGAGGCCGACCCGGCCGAGCTGTGGGTCCATAAATACGGTGTACGGCACCGGCCGGTCGTGGACCGTGCGCTGTCCTCCGTGGAGCAGATTGTCCCGAATGATGCGATAATCGTCGTACGAGATGTGGGTGAACGCCGGGCCGCCCTTCACATCGCCCAGGGCGTACACCCCGGGCACGGACGTCTCCAGGCGTTGATTCACCCGGATGAAGCCCTTGGCGTCAGTGTCGACACCCGCGGCGCTCAGGTCCAGGCGATCGGTGTTGGGCACCCGACCCGCGGCCAGCAGCACGTGCGAGCCCGTGATCGATCGCTCCTCCTTCGTGGCGACGGCCACTCGCACCTGGCCGTCCACCCGCTCGGCGCAGCGGGCTTCCGCCTGGAGCAGCACCTCGACGCCATCCTCCCGCAGGATCGCGAGCACGGCATCGGCGATGTCCTCGTCTTCCAATGGAAGAAGCTGGGGACCGCGCTGGATCACGGTGACCCGGCTTCCGAAGCGCCGGAACATCTGCGCGAACTCGATGCCGATATATCCGCCACCCAGCACGATGAGGTGCTGGGGAACCTGATCGAGCTCCATGATCGAGGTGGAGTTCAGTGGGCCCACGCTCTCGAGACCCGGCACCTCGGGTAACGCCGGCCTGGCGCCGCTATTGATGAAGACCAGGTCCGCTTGGAGTGTCCGCTGGTCCACGGCCACGGTCCGGGGACCGACGAAGCAGGCCTCGCCCAGGATGAGCTCGGCACTCCTGGTGCTCTCGATCCGCCGCTGGCTCCCGCTGCGGAAGCTCTCGACGATGCTTCGCTTGCGTTCCCGCACTCGACCGAGATTCACCCGCACCGGCCCGGTCTCCACCCCGTAGTCCGCGCCCCGTCGCGCCAGATAGGCCACTCGCGCGCTCGCCACCATGGTCTTGGTCGGCGTGCATCCTTCGTTGATGCAGGTGCCGCCCACGTGCTCCCGCTCGATCAGGGCGGTCCGCCGGCCGGCTCCGGCCAGCTCGGTCGTCAAGGGCACGCCGGCCTGACCGGCGCCAATGACGATGGCATCGTACTTCTCAGGTGAGCTCATGAGCCTGCTGAGGTACGGGTGATCCGGCTGGATATGGCAGCAACGTCCGCGGGGTCCGGAAGGTTCCGGGGCCGAGGCCTTCTGGGATAGCGCCGGCCGGCCAGGCGCCGCCGTGATTCAAGTCACTTGAGAAGGGCCAGCTCCAGCGCGTCGCAGAGCGCGAGCCAGCTGGCCTCGATGATGTTCTCCGAGCACCCGACCGTGCTCCACCGCTCCGTGCCGCGCGCCGACTCGATGATCACCCGGGGGCGCGCCGCGGTGCCGAGATGCTGGTCCACGATCCTGACCTTGTAATCCACCAGGTGAACCAGCGCCAGGGCGGGATAATGAGGAAGCAGGGCCTTGCGAACCGCACGGTCGAGGGCGTTTACCGGCCCGTCGCCCTCCGCGGCGGTGTGCATGACTTCATCGCCTACCTGGAGCTTGACCGTGGCTTGGGCGCGGATCCCGTCACCGCCGCGCTTTTCCACGATCACCGTGAAGTCATCCATCACGAAAGGAGGTCGGTAGGTGGAATCCTGCCGCCGCAGCAGCATCTCGAACGATCCCTCTGCCGCCTCGAACTGAAAGCCGCGATGCTCCAGCTCCTTGATCCGCTGGAGCACTACTTCTTCCCCGCCGTTGGCTCCCAGTCCGAGCTCCCGGGCCCTGAGCTGCACGTTTCGCCGGCCGGACACCTCGCTCACTACCACGCGGCCGGCGTTGCCCACCAGCTCCGGAGCCACGTGCTGGTAGCTCTCGGGAAGCTTGGCCACGGCCGCCACGTGGATGCCGCCCTTGTGGGCGAAGGCGCTGCGCCCCACGTAGGGGGCGTGAGGGTCGGGATGCTGATTGGCGACCTCCGCGACGTAGTGGGACACTTCGCTGAGACGGCGGAGCGCGTCGGCGGAGAGGATCCGATACCCCAGCTTGAGCTGGAGGGTGGCGACCAGCGGCACCAGGTCGAGATTGCCGCAGCGCTCGCCGTAGCCGTTGATCGTGCCCTGGATCTGCCCGCAGCCCGCGCGTACCGCCGCCAGGGCATTGGCCACCGCCAGGCCGGCGTCGTTGTGCGGGTGGACCCCGAGGGGGACCGGGAGGCGCTGGCGCAGCTCGAGCACCCGATCGGCCACCACGTCTGGCAGCTCCCCGCCGTTGGTATCACACAGCACCAGCCAATCGGCTCCGGCGTCCGCGGCCGCGTCGAGGACGGCGAGCGCGTAGCCTGGGTCGAGCCGCCAGCCGTCGAAGAAGTGCTCGGCGTCGAAGATCACTTCCCGGCCCAGCCGCTTGAACCAGGCGATGCTCTCCGCCACCATGCGGAGATTCTCCTCGCGGGTCGTCTCCAGCACCCGATCGACATGGAGGGTCGAGGCCTTCCCCACCAGGGTGACGACCGGAGTGGCGGCCTGGTCCAAGGCGCGCAGGTTGGCGTCATCCTCGCAGCGAATGCCCGCCCGCCGGGTACTGCCGAAGGCCGCGATCCTGGCGGTCTCGAGGGAGGTCTCTCGCATCCGGCGGAAGAACTCCGCGTCCTTGGGGTTGGAGCCGGGCCACCCGCCTTCGATGTAGTGGACGCCCAGCCGGTCGAGCGCGCGGGCGATCTTCACCTTGTCGTCCACCGAGAGCGAGAGTCCCTCTCGCTGGGTGCCATCGCGCAGCGTGGTGTCGTAGAGCCGGAGCCCGGAGACAAGGTCTGGTGTGGTCATGTGCCGTCCCGGAAAAAGCGACGGCCTCTCGATGCGAGAGGCCGTGGATCGCTGCTGAAGTCGGGTGGTCCCGCTACCCGCAAGTCCGCGCGTCGCCTCTCGAGCAGAGTCGGAGCCGAATAATCGTGAGCGGGGTGCCGGTATTCGGAAGCATGAATATCTATACGTGTGGAACCGGGGGGACGTCAAGCGGAGGCGGTCGGGCGGTCGGGCGGTCCGTCGCTTTCGCCGTAGAGCCATATCACTGACCGCCCGACCGCCTGTCCGCCTCAGCCACCGGCCACTACTTTTCCTGCTATGGCTACGTTGGAAAGCATCATCCCGCGCTTCAAGGCGGCCGACCGGACCACCCGGCTGGAGACGCTGCTCGACTACTCCCGCAAGCTCCCAGCGCTCCCCGAGCGGCTGGAGCAGGAAAAGACTCGGGGCGACCACCGGGTGCACGAATGCCAGACCCCGGTGTTCCTCTGGGTCGAGGTGGACAACGGGCAGGTCCACATCCATGCCGACGTCCCCCGGGAGGCGCCCACGGTGCGGGGGTTCGTCTCGCTGCTGGCCCGGTCGCTCGAAGGCGCCTCGCCCGAAACGGTGGCGCAGGTGCCGGACGATCTCCTCGACCAGCTCGGCCTGAGCGAAACCCTCGGCATGACCCGAACCCAGGGACTCACCGCCATTCTCCATCGCATTAAGCGCTCCGTGGCCGCGACCTGATGCTCGGGGTCCTGGAGCTCGCGGGGCGAGGCGCGGGCTTCCTCCGGCGCCGCGAGGCCGGCTACCTGCCGTCCAACGGCGACGTCCACGTCGGGGAGCGCATCGTCCGACAGTACGGCCTCCGTCCCGGCGACGAGATCGTCGGCGAGACTCGCCCCGGGGGGAAGGGGCGAGGGCCCACCCTCGAGCGGATCACCGCCATCCACGGCCGTTCGCCCGAGCAGGTCCGCGCCCGGGCCGACTTCACCCGCCTCTCGGCGGTCCATCCCAACGAGCTGATCCGGCTGGAGAGCCCGCTGGTGCGCTCGGGCCAGCCCGACCACACCACCCGGGTGATCGACCTGCTCTCGCCGCTGGGCAAGGGCCAGCGAGCCCTGATCGTGGCCCCGGCCAAGGCCGGCAAGACGATGGTGCTCCAGGCGATCGCGCAGGGCGTGAACGCGAACTATCCCGAGGCCGACCTCCTGATTCTCCTGGTGGACGAGCGCCCCGAAGAGGTCTTCGAGATGGAGGCCGCCGGAGTCGGCGAGGTGATCGCGTCGAGCTTCGACAACCCGGCATCGCAGCACGTGGCGGTGGCGGAGCTCACCCTGGAACGCGCGCGGCGCCGGGTGGAGCTGGGCGAGGACGTCGTGCTCATCGTGGACTCCCTCACCCGGCTGGCGCGGGCCTACAACACCGTGGAGAAGGGCACCGGGCGCACCCTCTCGGGCGGGCTCGACGCCCAGTCGCTGGAGAAGCCCAAGCGCTTTCTGGGCAGCGCCCGCCGGGTGGACCCGGCGAAAGGCGGCGGCTCGCTCACCATCATCGCCACGGCACTGGTGGACACCGGCAGCAAGATGGACCAGGTGATCTTCGAAGAGTTCAAGGGCACCGGCAACAGCGAGCTGGTGCTGAGCCGGGAGCTGGCCGAGCGACGGATCTTCCCCGCGATCGATCTGGTCGCCAGTGCCACCCGCCGGGAGGAGCTCCTGCTCGACGAACCGACGCTGGCGGCGTCGCGGGCGCTGCGGCAGCGGATCGCCGGGATGACGCCGATCAACGCGATGAACGATCTGCTGGTGGACCTGCGGCGCCATCGGACCAACGCGGAGCTGGTGAAGAGCCTGAACGGGCGCTAGGGCCGACTGGAGGGCTGAGTTTCGCACAGAGTGAAGCCTGTCATCCCGAGCGAAGCGAGGGATCTTCTCGGCAAGCTACGGTGCTGGCCGGCAAGATCCAGCGCCTAGTTCCCCACCGCCTTCGCCACCTCATCCAGCCGCCGCTCGATCTCAGCCTGAGGCAGCCAGCGACCCCGCACCATCACACCCGCCCGTCGGGTGGTGTTCCTGATATCCGCCAACGGGTCCGCGTCGAGCAGGATGAGATCAGCCCGCTTTCCCGGCTCCAGCGTGCCGGTGTCCTTCAGGGTCCCGAAGAACGCCGCGATGTTGCGCGTGCCGGTCTCCAGCGCCTGGTACGGCGTGAGCCCGGAAGCCACCAGCGACTCCAGCTCGCGGTGGGTCGAGAACCCGGGCACGTTCCACATCTGCGGCGCGTCGGAGCCGAGCAATAGTCCCGCACCGGCGGCGTGGAGCGCCTTGATGAGGCGGCGCCGCATCTCGATCGTCTTGCGGGCTGACTCCGGCGTCGAGCCGGTTTCCGAGAGCATGTTGTCCTTGGTCTCCGCCCACTGCGCCAGATTCTCCCGGGGGACGTAGCGCATTTCCGGTCTGCGGGTCAGCTCCTGGGTAGTGCCCCCGATGATCAGGTTCTCCAGCAGCACCTGCGTCGGCACGTTCCAGACGCCCGCGTGCCTGGTCTCGGTGACGAGCCGGGCCAGCTTCGACTCATCCAGCTGCTCGCCCAGGTTGAGTCCGAAGAATGCCGACTGCTCGGCGCTCATCGACGAGCCGTCGCGCAGCATGCCTTCGATGTACCCGTCGAGGTGCTCGATGGTCGAATACCTCGCCTCCAGCGCCCGAGCGATCCCCACCTCCTCCGGCACGTGGCCCGCGAACGGGATGCCCACTCGTCTCGCGGTGGCCACCAGGGTGTCGAACGACTCGCGGCTCAATCCCGGGTGAATCTTGAGGAGATCATAGCCCGCGGCTTTCTGCTGGATAACCGCCTGGGCCGCAGCCGTGGGATTCGGAATGCTGTTCCCGTTGAACGACGGGCCCGCCGCATAGATCGTCGGACTCAGGAGCTCACCCCGGGCCGCCCGGGCCCGCAGGTCCAGGTGTCGCGGATGGCCCAGCATGCCGCGCACGGTGGTGATCCCTCCGGCGACGTAGAGAAAAAGCGTTCGCTCCACTACTTCGTCTGTGGCCTGGCCGCCGGGAATGTGGGCGTGCATCTCGGCCAGTCCGGGGATCAGGAACTTGCCCCGGCCATTCACCCGCACGCCGCCCTCCGGCAGCTTCACCCGCGCATTCGGCCCGATCTGCACGATCCGATCGCCGCGGACCAGCACCGTCTGCCCTGGGAGCCTGCGCTCCCGGTCCATCGGAATGACGGTGACATCGACGAACGCCGTGGTGGGCTCCACCTGACAGGGCGGATCGATCGGTTGGGGAACGGGCGCGCTGAGACAGGCGAGCACGAGGTGCAGCATGGAAGGCTCCTGAAAACGAGGAAGGGTCGCCCGAGCCGTACGCGCTCGGGCGACCCTCCGTTTCAGTCCCGCGTCAGGCCCTGGCCGCGGCCCGATTGGCCTGCTCGAACTCCTTCATCAGTGCCACCAGCGCTTCGACCGCCGCACGAGGACAGGCGTTGTAGATGCTCGCGCGCATGCCGCCCACGCTGCGATGGCCCTTGAGCCCATCGAGCCCCCGCTTGGTCGCCTCCCCGATGAACTTGTTCTCCAGCTCCTCGGTCGGGGCGCGGAAGCACACGTTCATGAGCGAGCGACTGTCCAGTTGGGCGGTGCCCCGGAAGAAGTCGCTCTGGTCGATGAAGTCGTAGAGCAGGGCGGCCTTCGCCCGGTTGTGCTCCTCCATAGCCTCCAGCCCGCCTGCCTGCTGGATCCACTTGAACACCTCGCCCATGACATAGATCCCGAAGGTCGGCGGCGTGTTGTACAGCGACTTCTCCGCCGCGTGGGTCCGGTACTGGAGCATGGTGGGCAGGGTCTTGGGACCGGCCTCCACCAGGTCGTCGCGGATGATGACCAGCACCACGCCCGAGGGGCCCAGGTTCTTCTGCGCCCCGGCGTAGACCAGGCCGTACTTGCTCAGGTCGATCGGGCGGCTGTACATGTCGCTCGACGTATCGGCGATCAGCGGCACGCCGGCCGGCACCTCGGGCTCCCGGCGCCACTGGGTGCCGTAGATGGTGTTGTTGGTGGTGAGATGCACGTAGGCCGGCCGCTCCGAGTACTTGATCTCGGCCGCCGCGGGAATCCGATCGAAGTTGGTGCTCTCGCTGCTCGCCGCCAGATGCACCTTCCCACCGAGGATCTTGGCTTCCTTGACCGCCTTCTGGGCCCACACCCCGGTAAGCAGGTAGTCCGCGGTGCGATCCGCCGGCAGCAGGTTCATCGGCACCATCGAGAACTGCAGCGACGCGCCGCCCTGGAGGAACAGCACCCGGTAGTTGTCGGGTATTCCGGCCAGGTCGCGACAGGCCTGCTCCGCCTCGTCCCGGATCCGGTCGAACACCTTGCCCCGGTGGCTGTGCTCCATGATGCCGATGCCGCTTCCGGCCACGTCCCAGACGCCCTCCTGGGCCTTCTTGAGCACGGGCTCCGGGAGGACCGCCGGGCCGGCGGAGAAATTGAAGATGCGCTTGCTCATACGCGTTACCGCCTCCCGTCGATCTCGCTCAGCTCCACGCTGATGATGTCCTGGTTGCCCGACTTGATCTGTTCCAGCGCCCCATTGCCGGGTTCGCCGTCCAGATGGATCCTCGCCAGCGTGGCCTGGGCCCCGTGATAGATGATGTTCTCCACTTCCTCGACGTTGATCGCGGCCCCGGCCAGCACGCCGAACACGTGGGCCAGAACGCCGGGACGATTCCGGTGCCGGATGGTGAGCACGTGGCTGGCCGAGCTCCGGGCCAGCCGGTTCACCACATTGGGCACCTCGCCGGTCTCCTGGAAGGCCTGAACGATGCGGATCACCTCGTGGGCGATCGCCACCTGCGCCTGATCGGTGGACGCGCCGACGTGGTGAGTGCCGTACACGCCGGGTACCCGCACGATGGGATTGCTGACCTCGCCGGTGCCGCCGGCCGGCTCGCTCTGGAACACGTCGAGGCCGACCCGGATCTTCTTCTCCGCGATCGCCTGTTGCAGCGCCTGCTCGTCCACCACCGAGCCGCGCGAGGTATTGATGAGATACGCGCCCGGACGCATCGCCGCCAGGAACTCCGCGTTGACCAGGTGCTTGGTCTCGGTGTTCGCCGCCACGTTGATGGTGACCACATCGGAGAGACGCGCCACATCCAGCGGACTCTGGCCGTACGCGATCCCCAGCCGGTCCGCCTCCTCGTGGGTCAGGGTCCGGGACCAGGCGAGCACCCGCATGCCGAAGGAGCGGGCCCGGGCCGCGACTTCCTTTCCGATCTGCCCCAGTCCCACGATGCCGAGGGTCCGGCCGTAGAGTCCCCGAGCCTTGGAATACTCCGCCTTGTTCCACTTGCCCTGCCGCAGATCGGCCACTTGATCGGGGATCCGGCGGTCACAAGCCAGCAGCAGCCCCATGACCAGCTCGGCCACCGCGATCGAGTTCTTGCCCGGACAGTTGGAGACGAAGATCCCCCGGCTCGACGCGGTGTCCACATCGATGGTGTCGATCCCCGCCCCGGCCCGGATCACCAGGGTGAGCGCCGTGCCCGCGTTCAGCGTCTCGGCCGTCACCTTGGTGCTCCGGACGATCAGGATGTTGGGATCCACCTCCTTGATCGCGCCGGGCAACGCTTCCGCCGTCAGCTCCGGCCGCGACGTCACCGCGCAGCCGAGCTCCTTCAGACCATCGATGCCGACCTTCTCGAATTTGTCGGCGATGAGAACCTTCATTCGGAACTCCGATTGTGCTGAGTGCCATCCCGAGCCCTTCGCCTGGCCTCAGGCAGGCTGCGCGAGGAGGCATACCCATGGTCATGCCTCCGCGCTCCGCTCAGGGTGACAAGCGTCCTCTAAGCTAGCCGGTGCACGAACAGCCCGCTCCGCAGCTTGGGCTCGAACCAGGTGCTCTTGGGCGGCATCACCTGCCCAGCGTCGGAGACCGCCATCAGCTGATCGAGGGTGGTCGGAAAGAGGGAAAAGGCGATGGCCATCTCGCCCGAGCGCACTCTGCGCTCCAGCTCGGCGGCGCCGCGGATCCCGCCCACGAAGTCGATGCGCTTGTCGGTGCGCGGGTCGCCGATGCCGAGGATCGGCGACAGCACCCGGTCCTGCAGCAGGCTCACGTCCAGAGACGCGATCGGGTCCGAGCGGTCGATACCCCCCGGATCCAGCTCCAGGCGATACCAGCGCCCCTCGAGGTAGACACAGAAGACCCCGCTCCGGTCGGGAGTCGGGTCCTTCGTGGGAGTCAGCCTGCCCAGCCGGCCGAGCCGATCGAGCACCTGCCGGTCCGTCTGGCCCTGCAGGTCCCGGACGACTCGATTGTAGGGAAGAATCCGAAGCTGGTCGGCCGGAAAGAGGACCGCCAGAAACCAGTTGTACTCCTCGTCGCCCCGGTGCGAGGGATTCTGCTCCCGGAGCTCCTTCCCCGCGCGCCACGCGCTGGCGGAGCGGTGGTGGCCGTCGGCCACGTAGGCATGAGGCACCGGGCCGAAGGCCCGGGTGAAAGCCTCGGGGTCGGGCACGGTCCAGACCGTATGGCGCACGCCGTCCGGAGCGGTGAAGTCGTAGAGCGGACGCGAGCCCGAGATGTCTTCGACCAGTGCATCGATCTCGGGCCGGCCGCGGTAGGTGAGGAAGACCGGCTCGGCGTTGGCCTGCAAGGTGAGCACGTGCCTGGTCCGATCGTCTTCCTTGTCCTGCCGGGTCTTTTCGTGCTTTCGGATGAGATTCCGCTCGTAGTCGTCCACATGCACGCAGCCGACCACGCCGGTCTGGGTGCGGCCATCCATCACCTGCCGGTAGAGGAAGAGGCCCGGACTGGGGTCGTGCAGCAGCGTCCCGTCGGCCAGGAACTCGTCCAGCGCTCCGCGCGCGTGGGCGTAGATGCGCGGGTCGTACGGGTCCACGTCATCGGGCAAGTCGATATCGGAGCGGCCGACGTGGAGGAAGCTGTGCCGGTTGCCCCGGGCCAGCTCCGCGGCCTCCGTACGGTTCACCACATCATAGGGCACAGCTGCCACCTGGGCGGCGAGCTCGGGACGCGGACGGACGGCACGGAACGGATTCAGGCGCATAAGCGGGCCCTATCCTACGCGGAGGTGCGAGCGGGCGTCAATCCCCATCAAGGTGCCGCCGTAGAGATACTTCATCCCGAGCGAAGCGAGGGACCTGCTCCGCCGGCTCCAGACAACCGCGTGTAAGGTCCCTCGCTTCGCTCGAGATGAAGTACGCCGCTCCAGGACCTGATCTAACCCCCCGGTCGCACCCATCGCTCCACCACGCCAAGCGCCCCGTCCACCGCCAGCGCCAGCAGCGCCGCCGGAATCGCACCCGAGAGAATCATCCGGGTGTCCGACAGAGCCAGCCCGGCCGCGATCGGGTCGCCCAGACCGCCGGCACCGATGAACGCCGCCAGGGTCGCGGTGCCCACGTTGATCACCGCCGCGGTCCGGATCCCGGCCATGATCACCGGCGCGGCGAGGGGCAGGCGGATGTGCCGGAGTACCTGCCGCGGCGTCATCCCCAGAGCCTCGCCGGCGGCCACGGCCTCGGGCGCCGAGTCCCGCACGCCGGTGTAGGTGTTCCGCAGGATGGGATAGAGGGAATACAGAAAGAGCGCGATGACCGCCGGAAGGAAACCGATCCCAACCAGCGGGATCATGAAGGCGAGCAGCGCGATGCCCGGCAGCGTCTGGAGCAAGCCCACACCCCGCACCGAGGCCTCGGCGCCGCGCGGCAGTCGCTCGAGCGCAACCCCGGCCGGGACCGCCAGAAGAATCGCGGCGGCCAGCGAGAAGGCCACCAGCAGGAGGTGCCGTGCCGTCATGGCCACCAGGCTCCCCCGGCGGGCCCAGAGATAGTCGGCCAGGCTCCCCACCTTCGAGGGCCCGGCGCTCGCCTCGCGCTCTCGAGCCGCGATCAGCCCCAGCGCTTCGAGCGCGTCGCTCGCGATACGGCCGACCGGCTCGTGATCCACCTCCAGCCGTCGGTTGAGCCGCCGCATGGTCGTCACGTCCAACCGGCTGCTCAGTTCGGTCAGCGCGGCGATGGCGGCGGGACGGCGCTCGACCAGCCTGCCGCTCACCAGCGCCGCTGCCTCGTACGGGGGAAAGAATCGGCGGTCGTCTCGAAGCACCACGAGGTCGTAGCGCGCGATCAGGCCGTCGGTGGAGTACCCGTCGATCAGGTCCACCTCGCCGGCGGCGAGCGCCTGGTATTTCACGGCGGGGAGCAGGGCCCGCACCTCCGCGAAGCTGATACCGTAGGCGCGGGCCAGTCCCGGGAGGCCGTCGGGCCGTCCGATGAAGTCGGCGGTGAGTCCGGCGCGCAGCGACCTCGACACTCGGGCCAGGTCGCTCAGGGTCGCGAGACGGTATCGATCGGCCGTCTCCCGCCTCACCGCGATGGCGTAGGTGTTCTCGAAGCCGAGCGGCGGCAGCCAGCGAGCGTCCCATCGGCGGCGGAACTCCCGGCTCACCCGGTCGAATACCCGTCGGGGGTCCTGCACCGGCCGCTCACCCAGGATCGCGAGGAGTCCGGTGCCGGTGTACTCGGGGTACACGTCCGCCGATCCGCTGCGGATGGCGCGAAAGGCGATCTCGGTGGCGCCGAGCCCGGGGCGACGGTCCACCGCGATGCCGCGGGCTTCCAGCAGCTGGGCGAACATCTCGGCGAGGATGTAGGACTCGCCGAACGGCTTCGACGCCACTACGACCGGTCGTGGGTCCGCCCCGGTCTGCGCGGCGAGCAGGAGCAGCACCGCGGCCGGACTCACCGGGCGGCCCGCGCCCGACGCAGCAGCTCCCCGACGTACGGTGTCGCGGGCGAGCTTCGCAGCTCGGCCGGAGCGCCGATCTGCTCCAGCCGACCCGAGCGCAGCACGGCAATCCGATCGGCGAGCAGGAACGCCTCTGCGATGTCGTGGGTGACCAGGAGGGCGCTGAGGGCCAGCTCGCGGCGGAGCGTCAGGAAGGTGGTCTGGAGGTCAGCCCGGGTGATGGCGTCGAGGGCCCCGAACGGCTCGTCCAGCAGCACGACCTCGGGCCGGGCCGCCAGGGCCCGCGCCACGGCCACGCGCTGCCGCTGTCCGCCGGAGAGATCCCGGGGCCATCTGGCGCCGAATCGTTCAGGCTCGAGACCCACCAGTTGAAGAGCTCGGGCGCTCGCCGCGTCGATGTCGCTCCGATCGAGGAGCCAGGGGACCAGAGCCACGTTGCGCCTCACCCGCCAGTGAGGCAGCAGCCCTCCCTCCTGGAGGACGTATCCGATTCGGCGCCGCAGGTCGATGGGATCCACGGTGGCGACATCCTGGCCGTCCACCAGGACCCTGCCCTGGTCCGGCGTGGTCAGGCGATTGAAGCAGCGGAGCAGGGTCGTCTTTCCCGAGCCGCTCTCGCCGATCAAGGCGACGCACTCGCCCCGATGGACCTCGAGCGACACCGCGTCGAGCGCGACGACGTCGCCATATCGCTTGGAGACGCGCTCCGACTGCAGCGCCGTCATCGGCGCGGCGGCGCCGGACGGCAACCGGCGTCAGCTGCCGATGCTTCATTCATATCGTGCAATCTACGAGAGCCGGCGAACCTCGCGACGGCTCGGTATGCCAGCCTCGGCACTCTCCTCGCCGCCCGTTCAGCCGAGCCGTCGCCGGCGCAGTCTCGGGTCGCGAAGTTAACCCTATCGAACGACGTCGTTTCACCTGAGGGTTCCGAGAGCGGACTCGAGCATCACATGAACTTGCTCCGCCTGCAGGAACGTGCACCAGGCCCGAGCATGAATTTGGCGTGCATTTGCAGTCCCCCCCGCAGCCCAGAGGACGCGTTCATGTATCGGATCGAGGTCGGCCCCGGAGAGGAAACCGTCTTCCGGACGATCGAGGAGCTGGCGGTTGGTATCCGGAACGGCGTCATCACCCAGCGCTCCCGGATCTACCATCACGCGTCTCAGAAGTGGCTCCCGATCGGGCTGCATCCGCACTACAAGAAGGCGTTGGAGATGCCTGCGGCGAGTGCCAGTCCGGCGCCGGTGACCATGTCCACCCCGGTGCCGAGTTCCTCGCGCAAGGGCCATGGCTCATCCGGCTCCCACCATCCGCCCTCCCGGCTGCCGGAGCCGAAGCCCGCGCCGCAACCGAAGATCCACTTCGAGCCGAAGCTCGATTTCGAGCCCAACATCGCCCCCGCGCCCAAGGCGCAGGTCGAGCCGAAGCTCCGCCCCGAACCGAAGGTCGCCCACGAACCGCAGGCGGTTCACGAACCGAAGGTGGTTCACGAACCGAAACCGAAGGCCACTCACCACGCTCAGGCGAGCCACGAGTCGAAGGCCACGCCCGAGCCGAAGACCGCGCCGGAGCCCAAGGTCTTCCACGAGCGGAGAGCGACTTACGAGCCGGCGCCGGTGCCGAAGATCCGCCCGCCGGTGCAATCGCCCGTGATTACCATGCAGCAGGAGGTACTTCGCGACCTCCCCGTGGTCTCGATCCCCGAGCCGGTGCCGCTGCCCTGGCAGTCACCGGCACCCCAAGCCGCCTCGGCTCCGCTGCCCCTTTCAGCTCCTGTGCGCCCCCCGTCGGCGCACTCGCCCACGGTGCATGCGGCACCGGCGCAGACGCCCCCGGCGCATCCGTCGCCGAGGCACGCCTCGCCGACGCACCCCTCGCCGACGCACGCCTCGCCGGTACACGCCTCGCCGGTGCACCCCTCGCCGGTGCACGCACCACCAGTGCGCGGATCTCCGTATCACGCGCCCGCGGTGCACAATTCCCCCGTGCACGCCCCCCCACCGTATGCGCGGGCGGAGCATTGGTCGGAGGCGCAGGCGCCGACCCCCGCCGCGACCGACGCGCGTCCGCACGTCCGGCCCGCGGCCTACGTTCCGCTGGAATACTCGGGGCCGCTGGACGACGCCCACGCGGCGAACGAGGTACAGCCCGCACGCCCGACCGCACGGCGCTCACGCAGGTTCCGGGCACATCCGCTCAGGATGCTGGGCGCCGCGGCGGCGCTGGTGATCGGCACGCACCTGGTGCTGACCACGACTCCGCTTCGTTCCGCCGGATCCACCCGCGCGCCGGCCGCGACGCCGGCCGCCGACCGTGACGAGCCGGGAGCTCCCGCCGCGGAGGATGGCAGCCAGCCTGCACCCGTTCCGGACGCGACCGAGCCACCGACCGTCACCAGTGCGCCCGCCCGCGTGCCGATGACTCCGGGACCCGCGTTCGCCGCGTCCGCGCCCACTCGTCCGGGCGCCGATTCGGCCGCGCGGGCCTTCCTCCGAGTGGCCGCTCCCACGCCGGCGCCGGCGGCGGCGGAACCAGCGGTCATCACGCCCGCACCGCTCTCGCTGGAGCTGGGTCTTCCCGAGCTTCCCCCCGATTCGATCGCGCCCACCGCGCAAACCCGTGACACCATGGGGATGAAAAAGATCCTCCGCGCCCTCAACGGACCCAAGCCGGCGGAGCCCCCAGCCAAGCCGTAATCCCGTGTGACTCATCCCACAGCGTACGTCTCCAGAGTCGGCCAAATATCGGGCGTGTAAGTCATTGTTTATCAACAAGTTATGTTGATAAACCTGTGGATAATACCTCCCGCGGTGTGGATAACTCCCGCGGCGATTCCAGCTACGGGGAGGCGTGATGGCTAGGGCTATCTGGAGTGGCTCGATCGGCTTCGGGATGGTGAGCATCCCGGTCAAGCTGTACGGCGCGACGGAGAGCAAGGACATCTCCTTCCACCTGCTGCACGCGACCTGTGGCACTCGGCTGAAACAGGTCCGCTGGTGTCCCACCGATGAGCAGGAGGTGCCTTGGGGCGAGACGGTGCGGGGCTACGAGTACGCCAAGGACCAGTACGTCACACTCACCGACGAGGACTTCGAGAAGCTTCCGCTTCCGAGCAAGCACACGATCGAGCTCAGCGCCTTCGTCAAGGACACCGAGATCGATCCGGTCTTCTTCGAAAAGAGCTACTACCTCGCCCCCGATGAGCGGGGCGAGAAGCCGTATGCCCTGCTGATCCGGACCCTGGAGAAGAAGGGCCTCATCGCCATCGCGACGGTCACCATCCGGAAGAAGGAGCAGCTCTGCGCCCTTCGGCCCAGAGACGGCGCGCTGATGCTGGAGACGCTCTACTACCCGGATGAGATCCGGAACCAGCCGGAGATGGATCTCGCCAAGACCAAGGTCACCGAGCGCGAGATCGAGATGGCCTCCACTCTGGTCGACATTCTGCGGAAGCCGTTCGAGCCCGAGGAGTACACCGACCACTACCGGGAGGCACTGAACCAGCTGATCGAGGCCAAGCTCGAGGGCCGAGAGATCGTGACCTCGCCGGCGGCACGGGAGACCGGTGTGATCGACCTGGCCGACGCGCTCCGCAAGAGCGTCGAGGCGGCCAAGAAGGGCAAGCCGAAGCGGGCACCGCGTCCGCGCACCCGTCCGGCGGCGCGGCGGGCCACCCGCAAGGTCAGCTGAGCCGGCGCCGGTGTCTCTCCGGATCCCATCGGCGGGCACGGTCGGCGACGTCTTGAGACAGCTGGACGCGGCAAAGGTCCGTGGCGTTCTCCAGCTGGACGGCCACGAGATTGCCGTGAGCAACCTCGACAAGCCGCTCTGGCCCGGGGCGGGTCGCCGCCGGCCGATCACCAAGCGGCATCTGCTGCGCTACTTCGCCGGGGTATCCCGCTGGATGCTGCCCCACCTGGCGGACCGGCCGCTGTTCGTGACCCGGTTTCCCAACGGCATCGACGGGAAGAGCTTCTACCAGAAGCATTGGGAGGACCCGCCGCCGTTCGCTCGCACGGTGTCGATCTACTCCAGTCACGGCGATACCGACGGCGACTACGTCATCTGCGAGAACCTCCCCACCCTGCTGTGGCTGGGCCAGATGGCCGGCCTCGAGCTGCACGCCTGGTATTCCCGCACCGAGCCGGCGCCCGATGCCACTTCGCGCGGCCGCCGCTTCACCGGCTCGGAGGAGGCCCTGGAGCAGTCGGTGCTCAACTTTCCCGACTTCGTGGTCTTCGACCTCGATCCCTACGACTACTCGGGACGGGAGTCGCGCGGCGCCGAGCCGGAGCTGCACCGGCGGGCCTTCAATCGCACCCGCAAGCTTGCGCGGCAGGTCCGGTCGCAGCTGGAGAGTCTGGGCCTCTCGACCTGGGTCAAGACCTCGGGCCGGACCGGTCTGCATCTGTACCTGCCCATCGTCCGCGATCTCGACTTCGACGCCGCCCGTGAGGTGGCCGCCACGATCGCGCGCCACGCGGTGGGCGAGCGGCCCCGGGACGTGACGCTGGAGTGGGCGGTGGAGCGCCGGCGGGGCAAGATCTTCTTCGACTACAACCAGAATACCCGGGGCAAGTCGCTCGCGGTGCCTTACTCTCCGCGTCGCCACGCGGCCGGCACGGTCTCGATGCCGGTGCGGTGGGACGAGCTGGACAGGATCTATCCGACCGATTTTACCCTGCGCACGGTACCCGATCGGCTCGAGACCGAAGGCGACGCCTGGGAGGGCATTCTCGAGGCGAAGCAGGATCTCGGCGCCATCTTCGGGGTGGGAGGCGCGGCGTGAGTCGCTCCCGCGACGCCCTCTCCCTGCGGGGTCAACAGCGGCTGCGCTACCGCCCCCAGCCCGCCTGGATCCCGCCGATGCTCGCCACCCTCACCGATCGTCCGCCGACCGGCGGCGGCTGGATCTACGAGCCCAAGCTGGACGGGGTGCGAGTGCTGGCCTACGTGACGGGCGGAACGGTGCGGCTGTTCTCCCGCAATCGGAAGCAGGTCGAGGGCGGCTACCCCGAGCTGGGGGAGGCGCTCTCGCTGGCCGTGCGGGGCGACGCCGTGCTGGACGGCGAGATCGTGGCACCCGATCCGGCCACCGGGCTCTCCTCCTTCGCCCGGCTGCAACAGCGCATGCATCTGCGGGACATGCAGCGGGTAGGGCGGACCGGGGTGTCGGTCCAGCTGTATCTGTTCGACTGTCTCTTCTACGAGGGCATCGACCTTACGGGGCTTCCATTGCTGGACCGGAAGAAGGTTCTGCGCGACGTGGTCTGGTACGACGATCCCATCCACTTCACGCCGTATCGGACCACCGGGTCCGCCGCGATGTACCGGGAGGCCTGCGCCAAGGGCGCGGAGGGGATTCTCGCCAAGCGGGCCGAGTCCCGCTATACCAGCGGGCGCTCGACCGAGTGGCTCAAGATCAAATGCGTGCACCAGCAGGAATTCGTGATCGGCGGCTACACCGACCCTCAGGGCTCACGGGAGCACCTGGGCGCCCTCCTGGTCGGCTACTACGACAACGGGGTGCTGCGCTACGCCGGCAAGGTCGGCACCGGTTACGACCGCGGTACTCTCGCGATGCTCAATCGCAGGCTGGCCTCGCTCCACCGCCGGACGTCCCCCTTCGCGCCCGGCCCGGTGCCGGCGGGAACGGTGCAGTGGGTCACGCCGAAGCTGGTGGCACAGATCGGCTTCGGTGAGTGGACCGAGGCCGGGCTGTTGCGGCACCCGCGATTTCTCGGCCTGCGGGACGACAAGACCGCGCGCGAGGTGCGCCGCGAAGGCTGAACGGAGCGGGTGACAAGCTCTCGTGCGGCACCACGCCAATGGAGCGCGCAACCATCGCGCGCTCCATTGCCCTGACCCTGTAAGTAGCCTGCTTCAGGGCTCGTCGGAATCCGCTCGGCCGCCCAGGGCGATCTCGAGGCCCAACGAGGCCACGATGTCGTTCTGGAACTCGTCGCCGCCGCCGAAATCCCCGTTATAGAAGTAGTCCTCGAGATCCAGCCGGACTGCCGAGCGGCCGCTCTCGCCCAATGCAAAGCGGAACCCGAGTCCCGCCGTGCCACCGAAGTCGGTGCTGCTGCGGTCCTCGTTGAACACGCTCCGGCCGCGGACCAAGAGGGCCGGGCCGGCGCCGAGGTAGAACCCTACGGGGTTGGTCACCGGACTCAGCGCCACCAAGAGGCGTCCGCTCGCCGCGAAGAGGTTGGTGTTCCGCTCGTTGATGGTCTCGCCCGCCACGCGGGCCGGCGAGTAGCCACCGGTGGCCTCGAATCCCAGGATACCCGTGCCCCAGAAGGTGAGGCGTCCGCCGCCGATCACGCTCACATCGCGGTCGATGGCGTTGTCCAGGTCGCCGAAAGAATTCCGTGTCGGGATATACGCGCCGGCCCATGGGGACAAACTCACTCCGCCTTGGGCCTTCGCTGTACCGGGCGTGGCCACCGCCAGCGACGCGGCAGCCAGGAGCGCCGGCACGATCCCACGAAGCTTCAGCATCGACATAAGACTCTCCAGGAAACGAGTGTCCCGCCCCTGCACCGGCGGCACCGAGCCCCAGCCCGGCAAGGTTCAGGATTGTCGACCCGGATGATCCCTGCTGTGAAGCCGGTGTCTCGAAGGTTGTGAGGCAGCCCACGTCCGCTCGCCAGCGGCCAGACATCGCATGGGCTTAGCGATGGCGCGTGCGGAGGATCACACTGATCCACAAGGTGGGTGGAACGGGCACGAGGCCCGTTCCCGGCGAGATGGATAGAGAGGGGGTTGAGAAGGGATCAGCAATGAGGGTAGAGGGTCAACAGCTCATCCGGCCGCAGAGCAGGGGACTCAGGGCTGATTTCGGACGTCTCGCAAATCGCCGTTGTACCATACTCCCACGGTCAGCAAGATAGACCGGCCCGACAACTCCGCTGTGCGGTGGATCACACTGCTTCCGCGGGCAGATACGCCTCGACGACGCCACCCGCGATCACATCCGCAGACGTCACTGCCTCCACCCCACGCTGGAGCCACTCCGCCACCAGGCGGTCGCCCACCCCAGGATCGATCGCCCGGATGGCATCAGTCACCAGGAAGAGCCGGCTGCGCGGCGAGTGCCGCAGCAGACCCTCCACCGTGTATCGGTCGCAGAAGTCGGTGGCGACGCCGTAGAGCACGATCGCCTCAGGCTCGAGGGCCCGGAGCAGCGTCAGCGTGTTGGCGTTGCTGAAGACGTCCAGCGTGTGCTTATGCAGCAGGAAATCGCCGCGATGGGCCAGAATCCGGTGCCTCAGTGCGCCGGGATCCTGCGGCTCGGGCTCGAGCAGGAGCGGGTCGCGAAGCGCGGTTTCCGCGATCTTGCGCTGCCCCGGCGTGCCCCGCATGCAGTGGGGCGGAAAGGTGACCCGCCAGTCGGGCGTATCGCTGATCTCGGCGTGAGACCGGTCGTGATCGTCCGCGGAGGCGACGATGGGGATGTGACGCGCGTGGGCGAAGTCGGTGAGCGCGCCGACCACGGGAATGATGCCCTCCGAGCCGGCCACGTACAGCTTCCCGTCCTGCTTCATGAAATCGTACAGCGTGTCCACGTCCCAGAAGATCAATCGCGTCATGGCGACTCCAGATGCTCGGTCTTCAATTCGGCCAGGGCATGTCTCAAACGCCGCACCGATCGGTCTCCCGGGTGCCGATCGATGAGCCGACGCAGCTCCGCCATGGCCCGGCCGGGATCGCCCAGCCGGCGCTCATAGAGCTCCACCAGCGCGGCGCCCACCCGAAGATCGTCCGCGGCGGAGAGGGGTGAGTGGCGGAGCGCGTCCAGCTCCACCAGGGCGGTTTCCGGCTGACTCAGCGGGCCGGCCAGCAGCGCGGCACGACGAACCGTGGCCTCCACCCGATCCGCCGGACGCTGCGCCCGTTCCCGATAGGCCTCGGCCGCCGCGGCGAACCGACCGCGAACTACCAGGGTCTCCACTGCCGAGAACCCACCGCTCCGGACCAGTCCCACGTCCGACATCAGATGGAAAACTCCTTCGATCGCCGGCTCCAGGATGCCGCTGGTGAGCCCCACGACGAATCCGTAGATCGCCCAGAAGCTGCCGACCAGCAGCAGCGCCCGCGGCGCGACGCCCGACACCGCGAGCGCGATCGCCACCAGGGTGCCGAACAGGAGCAGGAAGCCGGCGGTGAGCCGAACGAGGCGGAGCGGCTCGTCGCTCGGGGTGCTGGCCCGATCGAGCGCGCGCTGGAGGAGCGAAGAAAGGCGCAAGCCCGCAAACTAGGCCGGGCGCCAGGTCCTATCAAGCAACGCCGATTTGACTTCCGCCAGCGCCTTTCCTAAATCCAGGGTTCGTTTTGCACCCTATGGGAGGCGTCCGACATGCCGGCTCGCCCGACTGTACGGCGGTTCTGCCGCCTCCTGCTGCTCCCCGCCCTGCTGGTCTGGCCGCTGATCCGGTCGCCCGCCCTGGTCGCTCAGGAGGAGGAGGAGATCTCCCACTCACCCTGGCGCACCAGCTATTTCCCCTATCTCAGCGGCATGGCCAACGACGGGCCGGTGCTCTCTGCCCGGATCCGCTACTGGCAGCCCGCCGATTACGAAGCCCGCACGACCTACACCGGAGCCCTCGACGGTGGCGCCGGGATCAGCGCTGCGGGAACCCGCTACGCCAAGGTGCGGTTCCGCGCACCCGGACTGCGCAAGGACTGGCGGCTCGACGCCTCGCTGGGCGCCGAGCGGCTGGTTCGCTTCGGATATTTCGGGCTGGGCAACGCGACCGAGCACGACGAGAATCTGGTGACCGACGCCACGCCCTTCTTCTTTCGGGTACGACGCATCCGGTACGAGGGGAGGGTGGAGGTCACCCGCCGGATCCGGGGACCCTTCCAGGCCGCGATGCGGGCCGATCTGGCGCAGGTGGAATTCACCACCTTGCCGGGACCTTCGCGCTTCATCGACGATTTCGGGGAAGAGCTGGAGCAGCACGACCTGTCCGGACGACTGGCGCTGATCTACGACACGCGGGACACCGAGTTCAATACCTTGCGCGGATTCTTCGCTGAGGCCGGTGCGCAGGTGGGCAGCGGAGGCGACGGCTACACCAGGCTCTACAGCGTGATTCGCGGCTACCTCCCCGTGCGCGAAGGCACCACGGTGGCCGCGCGACTCGCCGGGTTCGGCATGGGGGGCAGGCCCACCCTCTACGCCCGGTTCCACATCCCCGCCTGGAACGACGACATCCCGGTCCTGGGTGGTGAATATTCCCACCGCTCGTTCGACACCGGACGCTACGCCGGCAAAGGCGCGCTGTTCGGCAACCTCGAGGTCCGGCACGACCTGCTTCCCCTGGGCGACCTGGGCGCCATCACTCTGCTCGCGTTCGTGGACGCGGGCCGGGTATTCGAGCAGGAGTCGTTCCGACTCACCGCCGACGATGTCCACGTGGGCGGAGGCGGCGGGATCGCGCTCCGGATCCTCCGGTCCACCATTTTCACGTTCAACTTCGCGGGCGGGCCGGACGGGTTCAATTTTTCGGTCGGGAACGGGTGGATGTTCTGACAGCGGGACAGCGGGACGGCGGGGCGAAGCTGGTCCCTCTGACCGGCCGACCCCCTGACCGCCTGACCGCCTACGCCGCCGATCTCCCCTGGTCGAGAATCGCCAGCACCTCGCGCAGGGTGCTCTCGCCGCGGTCTCTGGCGTACCAGCGCCGGATCTGGGGATACAGCTCGGCCTTCGGCACCCGCGGCCGGTGTTCCAAGACCCAGGCCTGGAGCTCCGCCGGCCTGGGGCCCCAATGACCCAGCTCCTGGAAGCGCTCGTCCAGCACGATCACGATGGGGATCGAGCGCGAGCCGTTGGTGAGATAGCGGTCCATGAGCTCGGGGTGCTCGTCGCGCCGCACCACTCGGAGCTCCATGCCGGGCACCGCGTCGGCGAAGCGGGCCAGGATCGGCACGGTGCTCGAGGCGTCACCACACCAGTCCTCCGCAATCACCAACAGCCGGCGCCTGGTGCCGGGCGGGACCACCCGGTGGGCCCACTCGGGCAGCCGAACTATCTGGTAGATGCCCTGCCACAGGCCGCAGTGCTTGTCGCTGGCTGTCACGAATGCCTGATAGGGCAGCGCGTCCGCCCACAGTCGCTCGAAGTCCGTCATGGCTACTCGAACACCCGGACGAGAGCTACAGTTCCTCGATCCGTACGTTCCGCTTGGCCAGCTCGTCCACGTAGGCCCGGAACGGGATCGCTTCGTCCGGCGTGTGCACCCCCTTGAGCGTGACCCGGCCGTCGGCCTGCATCTGGCCGGTGACCGACAGTGAATACCCCGTGGTCCGCATCATCGCGCTGATGCCGTGTTCCGCGTCGTAGTAATCGATCAGCCGGAAGCCCACCTGATGCGGCTTCCCTTGCCTCACCCCGGAGACCAGCACCTGCAACGCGACCAGATCCCGGCTCTGGGGCTTGTGCAGCCGGGGCGACACCGAGGCGATGAAGACGTCGCGGGGCACCACGCTCTGTCCCTTCACTTCCACCGGCTTCAGATCGAGCAGGCCGAGCTCCCGGATCGGACGCATGATGGCGGCGTGCCCCGGATAGCGCAGGGTCTTGTACTCCATCTCGTTCACCTTGCCCTGATAGGCAAAGGGGAGGGTGCTGATGCCGCCGCCGGTATGAAAGGCCTCCAGGGTCCCGACCGGCGAGGGGAACTCGACCGGCTCCAGCTCGCTCAGCGCCTCGACCTGCACCGGGCGCCCGCCGCGCAGGACCCACGACGGTGTGGTGTAGTAATCCAGCGCGCCCTCGAGGGAGTACACGATCTGGTAATTGAGCGGCGGCTCGGGCGCCTGGGGCAGCCCGCCGACATACACCTTCACTCGCTCCGCCCGGTCCAGGCGCCTGATGCCTTCCGCCGCGAGGATGTTGACCATCCCCGGCGCCAGCCCACAATCCGGGATCACCGACACGCCGTTGGCCACTGCCGCGCCATCCAGCTTCTTCTGCTCGAACACGATCTCGGTATTGCCACCCAGATCCGCGAAGTGGCAGCCGACTTCCACCGCCGCTCGGGCCATGGGCCCGTTATAGTAGTAGGGGATCGCGCTCATGGCCGCGGCGTGGCTCTCCAGAGCCTGCTTGACCGCGGCCACATCGGTGACGTCGAGCTGGAGAGGTCGCAGCCGCCCATTCCAGTCGCCCGCGAGGAACTGCGGGAGCTGGCCCGGGCGGAGGTCGGCCAGCGTCACCTGGCTCACCGCCGGGTTCTGAAGGAGATCGTATGCGCAGGCGCAACCCTGAAGCCCGGCACCGAGGACCATCATCTTCATGGACAACCCCAGAAAAAGTGACCAAAAAAGCCCCGGAAAATAGCCGTGGCAGCGATCACCTTCAACGGGCCGAACACCCCTTAATTTGCTCGCATGTCGAATCCTACGACTACTTCACGCCGCGACGGTGAGGCCACCCGTCAGCGTCTGCTCCGCGCCGCGCTCGACCTCTACACCACCGTCGGATTTCGCGCCACCACCACGCCGGCCATCGCGGCCCGCGCCGGCGTCGCCGAGGGTACCATCTACCGGCATTTCAGCGGGAAGGAACACCTCCTGAACGAGGTGTACCGCAATGCCCAGCGCTGGGGTGCCGGCCTGGTCAAGGATCAGCAGCCCAACGGCCACTCGGTCCCCGAGCGGTTGAGCGGCATCGCCCGGCGACTGCTCCAGGCCGCGGCGCGCGATCCGTCGCTCACCCGGATGCTGCTCCGGAGTCGCGACGAACAGCACCTGGATGAGCGAAGCCGCGAGGCATCACGCGAGTTCCGGCAGGCGCTCCAGCAGGTGATGGCCGGCGGGGGAACGGAAGGTGTCGTGCGGGAAGGCCCGCCCGAGCTGTGGACCGACGTGTGGCTCGCGCTGATCGCGTTCGCCGTGGAGCGGGTGGGGGCCCGGGAGTGGGACGAGGGCAGCCCCCAGATCGACCTCACGCTGGGCGCGGCCTGGGACGCTATCGCGGCTCGGCAGTAGCTCCCGCAAACATCGAGAGCTGGCGAGGCGAGACGGGCACGCCGGTCCACTCCACCCGCCGGGTCCGTCCCGGGCCCAGCGGCCGGACCACCAGGCGGTCGTCTTGCAGGTAGGCGACCGAGTCATCGCCCCAGCGGGCGGGATCGCGGGCGTGGGGGGCGAGGAGTGAGGGCGAGCCGGTCTCGCCGACCACGCAGAGAGCTTCCGGCTGCTCGCAGGGGACCACTCGCGCGAATGCAGGCCGCCCGAGCAGCACCGCCAGCGCCGAGTCCGCCCCGGCACGCTCATCGGCGGCTACCGGCCTCGCGGTGTTTGTCGCCGGAGGAGGCTCCGCGCCATAGAGCTTTCCACCCGCTCGCACCACCAGCCACCGTCCCCCCTTGCTCCAGCCCACCTGCTCCGGCCGCTCGGCACCGGCCGGCAGCTCGATCTGCTGCTCCCGGCCATTGCCCAGGTTCAGGACCCAGACGCCGGCCGGTACCGAGTCTCCCAGTGAGCCCGCGCGCAGGAAGGCGACCGCCCCGCCGTCCGGCGCCAGTGCGGGGCGCAGCTCGGTGACGGGGCTGAAGGTGATCGCGATGGCTCGGCCGCCATCGGCCGGGAGCGCGTAGAGGTCGCTGGACGCGGCGGGTCCACCCACGAAGACCACCATGGGATCGCGGCCGACCTCGATCTTGCCGCGCAGCGGCAGGAACCCGCCCTCGCAGGCGGCGAGCAGCAGCAGCGCGCCGCCGGCGAAGCGCCGCCGCTCACCGGTCACGACCGAGGGTCTGCCGCAGGTCTTGCGCGATGTCGCGTCCGGTCGCGGCCGACATCGCGCGCACGAAGTCGGCGCCAGTGGCCGACTGGTGCATCCGCTCGGCGGCGAAGGCGCGGAGACCGGCGAAGAACCCGGAGTCACCGACCTGCACTCGCAGCGAGCTCAACTCGACCACCGCGCGACCCGCCGCGCTGAGCGAATCCCGCGGCATCAGCACTCGGGGCTTGGCCGCCCGGCCGCGCCACACTTCGGCGAGAAGTCTGGCTAGCCCGTCGATCAGCGGACCGTCGTCGCGGGCGGCGGGCGAGATGCCGACACCGAACCACTGGCGCGCCGTCGCCTGGGCGACGGCGGAATCGGCCGGCCCTGCTCCGGCGAGCCATCCAGTGGGATGGAGCACCATGCCGGGGGAATCGATGGTGGCCGGCATCGCCGCTTCCACATGGGCCAGCCGATGGTAGGGATAGTGGCCCACCCGCTCGGCGAAGAACTCCACCATCTCCCACGCCTTGCCCAGGCCTGCCGGCACCACCGGGCCCCCCGGGTAGCTCCATACCTCCACTGCTGGACAGCCATCCCCGCAGCGTCCCGGCGTCAGCGAGCGCACCTGGTACGGACCGCTCGCCACCGCCAGCGAGGCGATCGGGGCCGAAGTCTCCATCCGATAGCGCCAGATGGCGTGCCCATAGGGCAGCGTGTCCACCTTCTCCAGCGCGCCCGGCGCGATCACCCGCTGTGTCAGAGAAGACTGGATGCGGAACGACGCCGCGGTGCGATCAAACCCGGTCTCCAGCGGAACCGGAAGCCAGGACTGCGCGGAATCCCCCCGCGCTGTCGCGATGAAAATCCGCTCGCCCTTGAGATTGCTCCCCACCCGGGCGCCGCCGTGCGCCCGGCCGTGATAGCGGATCCGGGTGGTGATCGAGTCACCCGCCTGTTTCTGATGGGGCACCAGCACGTCGTGCTCCGAGCGCCCGTACATCGTTCGCGAGAGCCGAGTGTTGGGCCGGCCGTCGATCAGCACCCGCACCACGCGCATGGAGGAGTCCAGCTCCACCGCGACCGGGTCGGCCGTGGCGAGGCGCCAGGTGGTCTCGGTCTCGCCCAGCAGGTGCGCCCCGGTGTCGGCAGGGACGAGGGTGATGTCGTAGTGGAGCGCGTCGTGCGGCGTCGCCGCGACCTGAAGCGCGAGGAGAAGAGGCAGCATGAGTTGGAAGAATACGCTGTCAGCCGCGGCTACTTGCCGAGTCTCGCCCGGTAGAATTCCAACATCCGGGCCCAGGCCCGCTCCGGCTGCGGCCCGTCGTTGCCCTCCCGGCCCGGCTTGAGAAAGCCGTGGCCGGTTCCCGGAAAGATCTCCTGGGTGAAGGTCTTGCCGTACGTCTCCATGGCCGAGTTCACGTCGGGCAGCGCCGAGTTGATGCGAGCATCGTTCTCCCCGTAGATCCCGAGCACCGGGGCTTTGATCCGGCGCATGCTGGCGGTGTCGGGCGCAGGACCGTAGCACACCACCGTCGCCTTCAGCTTCGGGTTGTTGGTGGCGTAGCGGAAGCTCTGCCCGCCGCCCCAGCAGAACCCGATGGTGCCGATGTCGCCCCTCCGGACGGCCGACAGGGCGTTGAGATAGGCGTAGGTGGCGTCCAGGTCCTTGGTGATTCGATCGGGCTCGAGCTCGCCGATCAGCTTGCGCCCCTCGTCCTCGTTCCCCGGCGACTTGCCGTGCTTCGACGACAAGAGGTCGGGCACGATGGCGACGAACCCCTCCTTGGCCAGACGGTCGGCCACCGTAGGCTCCCAGTCGGTGAGCCCGAAGATCTCGTGGATCACGATGACCCCGGGCGCCTTGTCCTTTCGCTCGGGGTAGGCGACGTACGCCCGAACCGAGTCCGTGCCGCTCTTGTAGCGGACCCACTCGCCGTGAGTGGTGATCGCCGGCGGCGCGGAGCGGCGCACCGCGTTCGCTCCGGCCGCGCAGATCAGCACCGCGCCCGCCGCGACGGCCAGCTGGGAGATGGCGTTCATGGCCGGAGATCCACGAAGGTCAACCGGTTCTCCGTCAGCTGCGGCACGGCTACCCGCCCACGCTCCCGATCGAGCCCGATATCGGCCGGGCCCGGCAGTCCACCGATCAACCTGGTAACGTTGTCGTTCTGAAGGAGGAAGAGGCTCGAATCGGTCCAGGTTGTGACCACGAAGCGACCGTCACCCAGAGCCTCGATCCCATCCATTCCTCCCGGCCCTTGCGCCAGAACGGTTGGGACTGAGTCCCCCGGCTCCCACTGATAGATGGCTGTTGCATTGAGGGGAGCCACGATGAACCTGGAGCCGGCGGAGTCCCAGGTAATGCCGTTGGGGCCCGGCTTGTCCTTGAACTCGACGGCAACGCTGGCTCTTTTCCCCTCTACCCGGAAGACGAGATCGGGGCCGGTGTGAGCGCCCATCCCGCCCTTGCCGTCATCGTCCACGCCTGTGTCAGTGAAATAGACTGCCCCGTCCGGGCCGACCGCGGCGTCGTTCAAAAACTTCGCCTTGCCGGTCAGGCTTACCGTCGCGATCGGCTTGCCGCTCCGCTTGTCGAACACCCGCACGTTGTCGATGTCGGCCACCCACAGCGTGTCGCCTTTGATGGCCAGACCTTTCGGCGCGTTGAGTCTGACCCCGCCGCGCCCTCCCTCGATGAACTTGAGCGAATCGATCTTGCCATCCCGGGTCACCCGGCTGATGAAGCCGTTCCCGTCCTTCGCCATGGGGCTGCCGTTGATATTGGACACGAAGTACAGGCCGAGCTCGGGATCGAACCGGGCGGCTTCAGGAGCCTGGAGTCCCTCCAGGGTGAGGGCCATCGTCGCGGTGGGTCCGCTGTCCACCGCGGCCGCGGTCTCCCCCCGGGTCCCGGTCTCGCCGGCGTCGCGCCCGCCGCCGCAGGCGCCGCCGAGCATCGCCGCCACCACCAGAACGATGGCGCTCCATCCAGCCTTCCATTCTCGCATGCCCGCTCCTCCACCATGGTTGGTCTACTCTTCCGGCGCGCCCCCGGTCTTCGCCACCTGATCGGCCCGAATCTTCCCCGAATCGAACCGCCGGGCACCCGTCAGCATCTTGTCGATGGTCTCGTCGAAATCCGCCTTGGCGCCCCGCTTGAACCGAAGCGGATTGATCCGGGCGACCACGAACGCCCGGAGATAGGGACTCTCGAAGCCCTTGGACTTGAGCTCGGCCACGGCCGCGCTCACCGCCTCGTCCAGCTCCAGCATCCGCGCGGCCCGCTCCCGCCGGGTCTCCAGCGCCCTGGGGAGCGCCGAGCCGAGAAACTGCTCGATGCGCTTGAGCACGGGGTGATACACCGCGCCCGCGAAGCGCCCGTTTTCCTGATAGCAGAGACCGAGGGTGAGCAGCGCCGGCTCCTCGAACTCGCTCTCGAACTCCTTCTCCGGACGGTCGTCCAGCTCGGCCAGATTCTGGGCCAGCCGGATCACCTCCAGCGCGCGCTCCCGGAGGTTGTGGGCCTTCTCGGTATTGAGCAGCAGGATCCGGTGGGCCACCTCGATCTCCGGCACCACGATCGCCACTACCGACTGGGCCCCCAGCCCGCGAAGTGCGGCCAACCGGTGGTTGCCGTTGGGGGTCCAGTAGCGCCCGTCCTCGGTACGCACTGCAACGATGGGGTCGAGGTAGCGGCCCAGCTTGTCGATAGCCGTGGAGAGCCTGGTGACGTGCGCCTCGGAGAGATCGCGCTGATAAGGAGTGGGCTCGACCCGGTCGATCGGCAGACCGGCGAGAATCTGCCAGCTCCCCCCCAGCGGGTCCCGATAGGTGGCCAGGACGGCGCCGCCGTCGCCCTGGATCGCCTCCGCCAGCTGGGTCACCGCCGCCGGCGGACTGCCCCCGGTGAGCGCGTCGGCCGCCACCCCGCGCGAGCGTGGGGCGGCGGCCGGCTTCTTCCTGCTGGAACGGCGCGGTTTCTTCGCAGTCTTGGGCTCGGCCATCCCGCACCTCGGGTCACGGGGCCTGCGGACTCCAGGAATATGTAAACCTGATTTCGGGACCGGCGGAACCCACGTCACAGTGAGGCCAGGCCGCTCAGGGCTTGATCCCCGTCCCCCGACTACCGTAGTTACTGCGATGTTCGATCTCGAACTGCTCGGCCGTCCCGAGGGAGAGGGCGAGCACCTCTTCATCTGGGGTCGCATCACCCTGGGCGGCTTTCGGGACGAGTTCCAGGCGCCGCTGTTCGACTGGGCCCCGGGCGACTACCTGGCCCAGTGGCTCGATGCCGCCCAACGCCTCGTCGCCGGAGCGCCGGTGGTGGTCTTCCTGACCCATATGGTGCACCCCACCGCGCCGTACCATATGGGGTGGCCGGCCTGGCGCGAAGGGGATCGGGTCCTGGTGCAGGAGCGGCTCTTCCTCGCCGAGCAGCTCGATGGCCCCTTCGACTGCGAACGCCCCGAAGTGCACCTCGGCCCCCGGCGCGAGATCTCGGATGAAGGATTGCACATCTCGCAGTGG
>DATBJC010000170.1:0-8871 GCA_036556625.1 Gemmatimonadales bacterium | reverse complement strand
TATCCGGTGCGTCCCGGGAGGCTCCCGCCGGCCCGGCGCTTGGAACCGGCGCTAGGGATTGCCTCCCGGCGCTAACTCTCCCAAGGAGAACGGTATGCGGGTAACCACGTTGGCCCCGGTGCTGGCCCTGGTGGCAGGCCTCGCGGCGCGACCGGTCCTGGCTCAGGAGTCGCACGAGCAGCAGCATTACCACACGCCGGGCGTGCCCACCACCACCGATGTCAGCGCGGCCGTGCCCCTCTACGACAACCTGGGCGACCTGACCCATAAGGTCAGCACCGGCTCGTCCGCCGCACAGCGGTTCTTCGACCAGGGCCTCCGCCTGACCTACGCCTTCAACCACGAGGAGGCGATCGCCTCCTATACCCGGGCGACCCGCGAGGACTCCACCTGCGCGATGTGCTGGTGGGGGATCGCCTACGCGCTGGGCCCCAACATCAACGCGCCCATGGACACGGCGGCGTACCGGCCGGCCTACACCGCGATCCAGCGGGCGGTGAAGCTCTCATCCAAGGCCACGCCCGGCGAGCGAGACCTGATCCTGGCGATGGCCAAGCGATACGGCCCGGAGCCCGTCGCGAACCGGGCGCCCCTGGACTCCGCCTACAACAAGGCCATGAAGAACGTGGCCCAGAAGTATCCCGATGATCCCGAGGCGCAGACGTTGTTCGCCGAGTCCCAGATGGATCTCTCTCCCTGGAACTACTGGGAGGGCCGCGGGACCAAGGCGCGCCCGGGCACCCAGGATGTCGTCACCACGCTCGAGCGCACGCTGAAGAAGTATCCCGAGCACCTGGGGGCCTGCCACTTCTACATCCACATCGTGGAGGCCTCGACTACGCCGGGTCGTGCCCTGCCCTGCGCCGACAAGATGGCGCGGCAGATCCCCGGCGCCGGGCACCTGGTTCACATGCCGTCCCACATCTACATGCGGGTGGGCTATTACGACCGGGTGGTGAATCACAACCACGACGCCGTGGAGGCGGACCAGGCCTATGTGCAGGACCGGAAGCCCACCGGGTTCTACCAGTACATGTACTACCCGCACAACTGGCACATGATGTGGTCTGGCCTCATCCAGCTGGGTCGGGGCGCTGAAGCAATCAACGCGTCGCGTGAGCTGGTGAAGGTGGTGCCGGTGGACGTGGTGAAGTCGGCGCCCCCGCTGGAGTACTTCTTCCCCGCCCCCTACTGGTCGCTGGCGAGGTTCGGGAAGTACGATGAGATGCTGGCCGAGCCCGCTCCGGCGGAGCCGCTCAAGTACGCCACGGCGATGTGGCGCTACAGTCGCGGTCTCGCCTTCACAGCGAAGGGCCGCCGGGACGAGGCGAAGGCCGAGCTGGACAGCGTGACCGCGGCGGTTGCGGCGACGCCCAAGGACGCGGCCGCCGGAATCAACTCGCAGAAGGCGCTGCTGTCCCTGGCCGAGCGACACCTGGCCGGGAAGCTCGCCCTGGCGAAGGGAGACACCGCCGGCGGCATCGCGGCGCTGGAGCAGGCCATCGGGCACGAGGACCAGCTACTCTACGACGAGCCGCCAGCCTGGTACCATCCGATCCGGCAGGAGCTGGCGGCGGTGCACCTGGCCAAGGGTCACCCGGCGGTGGCCGAAAAGCTGTACCGGGAGGACCTGGTGCACTATCCCAATAACGGATGGTCGCTCTACGGTCTTGCCAGGAGCCTCGAGAAGCAGAACAAGACAGCGGAGGCAGCGAAGGTGGATGCGCAGTACCGGAAGATCTGGGACAAGGCGGACGTGAAGCCGTTACCGATGGGGACGTAGGTCGGATGGGTAGCCGGGGCCGCTGACGGCTATCGAGGACGACGAGGCGAGCGGGAACAGCGGAGCGGCACTGCTCGTCACCTTGCGTGATGCGACGGGGACCATGGAACCCATGGTCCCCCTTACTCTGCCCGGCTGACTGACGAATCCCTCAAGCCAAAGTGATCGCTCGATGTGACCGGCGACCTTCCGCCGCCGGCCCGGGCGAACTATCGTTTCCTGCGCGTAGGCTGTTCTGCTTCACTCATCGTTAGCAGCGCAGGGAGCCATTCCACTGACCGCGTCAGCATCCCCGCCGCTATGACCAAGAAGCAGGATGACCGGGGCCGGTAGTGCCACGGTATCCGGTCACACCGGATGGTCGCTATTTCGTCGTGCGCGGCCGGCTCTGGCGTCGTAGCAACCCTGCGCTCACGGAATCCGACCGCGAGGCGCTGGTTCGGCGTCTGATGGACGCCCGGAGGGAGGTGCGAGCGGCTCGACAGCAAGACGACCCTGCAAGGGAGCGGCTGGCTCGCCTTCGGGTCCACCAGGCGAAGGTCGAATTGGGAGAGCGAGGCCCAGTCTGGTGGCAGGACGGAGCGCCTGACTACAATCGCCGCCGGGCTCTCGATACTCCCTATCGCGACTGGTTTCTCTCATCGGCCGGCGAGTCCAAGACACGCGACGTCGAGTCCATCGACTGACCGCAGTGACCTGCTCGCATCTGCGCGGACCGCTGGTGGCTTCGGCTACTGGTACTGGATGTACAGCGGCACCGGGTACAGGCTGCTGATCACCTGCTCCGGCGTCATCAGTCCATCGTCCCCACAGCCCACCAGCTCGTAGGTCACTCGGTCACAGCTCGGCTCGAACCCGGCCCTCTTGGTCCGAGCATCCCGGTCGTTCTTGTAGAACAGCTTGAATCCGGCGTACTGCACCGGATAGGGTGAGATCCAGAGGCGATAGGCGTCCTGCTTGTGCGCCGGAGAACCGAAACCGTCCATCTGGATCACCATCTGGACCCGGGGATCCAGCCGGATGCTATCCGTGTTGGTCAGCATCTTCCGGGTAAACCGATGGATGATGAGCACCTTGGGCGGCAGCTTCTTCTCGCTGACGATCTTGCCGAGCACCTCGATGGCGTGATTGACATCGGCGGCGTCGAGCGTGCCGATCTTGCGACCCGGCACCCCGCCGGCCTTCATGGCGAACTCGGGGTCGAGCGCCAGGTGGACATAGGGGCGCTCCAGGAACGGCACCATCGGCTCCAGCTCCGCCGCCACCGTGCTGTGGCCGATCTGGATGTCGAGGAACACGATCCAGCCACGCTCTTCGGCCCATGATGCCACCGTGTTGATCAGGCTGTCGCTCATCCGCAGCCGATATTTTTTCCCCGGCCCCGGCCTGCCCTGTGCCACCGTCGCGATCAGGTGCAGCGCGGGCATCACCTTCCGCCCGCGTTCGGCCAGGGCCCATTCCATCGCGACCCGCTCCAGCCGCGGGAGCATCGAGTCGGGCGGAATCTGCCCCATGATCCCCATGCGGGTGGAGCGGGGGTTGCCGTAGTAGGCGATGATGCGGTGCTCGGGCAGCATCGAGCCGGGCAAAGGATCCGGACCCTTCACCGGCCACTTGGCCGAGTCTGCAGGGCTCAGGACGAACGGACGCGGTCCCCGGGCTCGGGTGCGGGGCGGCACGGCATCTCGCGGAGCGGAGTCGGCTGAAGGCCTGAGGCTCACCCTGTCAACGACCGAATCACCCGCTTCCAGGCTGTCCACCCTCGCAGTATCGAGCAGCACAGGCGCCAACACCGGCCGCGGCTCCCAGACCTTGGGCTTCGGTGCAGACGCCGGCGGGGAGGAATCAGGCGCGCCGGCCATCGCCCGCGGCGATTCGCCGCAGGCTGTGGTGGCGCAGATGAGGCAGAGGAAGCGGCCGGGAAGGGAGCGGGACATGCGGTCTGCATGGTAGTCTCGAACCGCTTCATCGCCAAGGCTTCAGCCTCGAACCGTGCTTAGGCCGTCCCGCTCTTTTCCTTTGTCTTGCGATAGGCCGCCAGCAGGCGGCGCCCCTTAGCCGCGATGCGCCGTGCGGCGGCGACCGTGCGGGGGACCGGCTCGCCCCAAGCGGCGGCGGTCAGGGCAAATCTGGTCGGCTTTCCGTCCCTGGTCCTGAGCGCGGGCAGCTTGCCTTTTCGGCCGTAGAAACGGACGGCCCAACTTCCTTTCCGGCGCATCTCCTCCGGAGTCATCCGCGATCGGGGCTTCTTCACCCCGGGCTTGAGCCGCGCTCCCTCCGCGCGACGAAAGTAGCGCCGGCCTGCGGCGGTCAGCCCACCTTTGAGACTCTTCCGTTGGGCGACGCTGTTCGTCCTGGTCATCGTTTCCCCTTTTTCTTGCGCGGTCTCTTCGAAGCCACTCGCATGTTGTCCACCAGGTTGGGATAGGGGCGCCCGGCCCGCTTGGCGGCCGTCTTGGCCTTCGCCTTCCGTGACGCGCTCAGGGTGGTCCTGCGAGAGCCTCTGGGCGCCGGTTTCTTCCACGGGGCTTGCCGCCGCTTCCTCCGTCCCGAAGTCGTTTTCTTCCTCGTAGCCACTCCAATACCCTCCCGGATGCGTGCCGGCGCCGAGATGCCCGCGGACTGCGAGCCTCTCGAGCGCGGCGTTGCGGCACGGATTAGAGCCCCAGGCGGAGGCCCACGGTGAAGGGCCAGACCCAGGCGGTGCTGGTTCCCACCTCGGCTTCATCGGTGAAGGCGATGTCGCCCTGAGGACTCAACAGCAGACTGGCCCGGGGACTCAGCTGGTACGCGATCTTGGCTCCCACATTGATGGCGGGGTAGGTGTTGGAGCTCCCCCCGTCGACGTCGAAGGTCATGGCCCCGCCGCCCGCGTTGACGATCACCGACCAGGGCGAGGAGCCCTCCGGCAGCAACGAGTAGCCGACCTTGGCGATGTAGTGGTACACCTTGGCATCGGGCCCGTCGATTCCTCCGCCAATGGATGCGCCGGAATGGAAGCCCAGGTCCACGTCTCCCAGTAGCCATACTCGAGGCGACAGCTGCAGCGCCGCGCCCACGCCGACGCTGGGGCCGGCGTCCACCGCATCGGAGATGTCGAACGTCGGGACGTTCAAACCACCACGCGCCTCCAAAGTGAACCGCCGATCACTTTCCTGTGCCTGCAGGACCGAGGTCGCGCCCAGCAGCACCGCGGCTGCCAATCGAAGACTGCTCATCATCGTGTATCTCCAGTTCATGTCGGTTCAGTTCGCGTCTTCCAGGAGCAGCAGATCGAACGGCACCCCACCACCAGCCGCGTCCACGGCGATGACGGTGCGGACCTGGCCGCTCGCGAGGCTCAGTGCACCACTGTCGATGGCCACCGTCTTGGTGCCGGCGAGAGTGACCCGCACCTGGTAGTCACCGGCCGGGACCTCCAGGTAGTCGGCCACGTCACCGAAGGCGACGGCGCCGAGCGTGGGCGTCACTTCCGTGATGTCCGCCCCGGGAGCGGTGATGTACACATCCACCTCGGGGGCACTGGGGGCCCCGTGGATGGCGCGCACCCTCGCGTTGCCTGAAGAGGGCGCGCTGTTGTCGTCCTCCAGCACGATGGGCTCGATCGCCGCCACCGGCCCTCCGGCGATGACGGTGTAGTCGGTACCGTCGGCCAACGTCACGTCGGCATCGATCACCGTGGCGCTGGTGCCGGCGGCATTGACCTTGAGATTGTGGTCGCCGGCCGACAGATCCAGGTAGTCGGATGCGACGAGATAGGGCACTTCGCTGAGGACTTCGGCATCGTCCACCAGCACGTCCACCTCGGGGGCATCGGGAGAGGCATGCACCACGCGCACCCGCGCCTCGCCGGCCGGACCGGCATTGTCGTCATCGCTGCAGCCGGTGGCCACGGCGCTCGCGGCGAACAGGAGGGTCAGGAGTTTCAGCTTCATCGGAGTCACCTTGGTTCGAGTCACGGTGTTTTAGGGATGACCGGCTCAGCTGGTGGCCAGAGCCCAGCGGTGCTGGATGGCCTTCCACTGGAGCGCCTGGTACAGGGCCGCGAGGCCGACCAGGATGTACACCACGCGGCTTGCGGGGCTGAGAGTGCCGAACAGCATGGCGACGAGATCCACCTCCGCCGCGCCGACCAGTCCCCAGTTGATTCCGCCGACCACGAGGAGCACCGCGGCAACCACGTCCATTGTCTTCATTTGGTCCTCAAGGAGTAAGTGTTTGTCTAATACCTGTCTAAGAATCTATGGCCGTTATTGAGGTATGTCAAGCTGTCGTCTAAGTAATTGCTTGACATTATATAGACAGCGACGTAGAGTTATCCCATGAATGAACCGTCCTGTTTCAGGCTCCCCCGCTATCCCGTCCGCCTGGTGTCGCTTCGGACCGGGCTCACGCCCCATGTCCTCCGCGCCTGGGAGCGCCGCTATCAAGTGGTCACCCCGACCCGAACCGAAGGAGGGCAGCGGCTCTACTCCGAGCTCGACATCGAGCGCCTCCGGCGTCTGCGCCGGCTCACCGATCGGGGGCACGCCATCGGCCGGCTGGCGCCGTTGCCGCTGGACGAGCTCATCCGGCTGGAGGACGCAGCGGTCGAGGCCGATGAGCGCCCGGGAGAGTTGGCGCACGACGAGAGCACCCGATTCGCCGTCGAGAGCGCCCTCCGTGCCGCCCGGCGGTTCGACGCGGCCGAGGTGCAGACCGTACTGGAGCGCGCGGCGGTGACCCTTGGGGTTCCGGCTTTCCTGGATCAGGTCGCCACGCCAGTGGTCGAGCGTATCGGCCATGGCTGGGCCGAGGGCTCGGTCTCCATCGCGCAGGAGCACATGGCGACCGCGGTGGTCCGGCGGGTGCTGGGATGGTTGCTCGGCGTCTACGAAGTGTCGGGTCCCGCGGATCGGCTCGTCGTGGCGACCCCCCCGCGTCAGGTGCACGAGCTGGGTGCCCTGATGGTGGCCGTGAGCGCGGCGGCCGAAGGATGGAAGGTCACCTACCTCGGCCCGGACCTGCCGCCGGCCGACCTGGTGGGCGCCGCTCGTCAGACTGAAGCGAACGCCGTGGCTCTCAGCGTCGTCTACGCCGCCGGGACTCCCGACCTGATAGCGGCACTGCGGGAGACTCGTGCCGGGCTGCCCCGGGACGTGGCCCTGCTCGTGGGCGGAGCTGCCAGCCTGCAGATCAAGCAACAGGCGGAAGCCGCGGGGGCGCAGGTGGTGGACACGTTACTCGAGTTCCGCTCGCTGATTCGCCGGCTGGCCCCCGAGAAGGCCCCGTGACCCGCGGCGACCTCACCCTGCTCACCGGCGCCAGCGGCTACGTAGGCGGACGGCTTCGCCGGGCGCTCGAGGCGGACGGGCGTTCGCTGCGCTGCATGGCGCGGCGACCGGAATACCTCCGTTCCAAGGTGGCAGCCGGCACCGAGGTCGTGGCCGGCGATGTGTCCGACCCCGGCTCGCTTCCCCGAGCGCTGGCTGGGGTGGATACCGCGTACTACCTGATCCACTCGATGGCCTCCTCGCGGGACTACGCCGCGCGAGATCGAGCCGGCGCCGAGGCGTTCGCGGCCGCGGCGCGGGCGGCGGGCACTCGCAGGATCATCTATCTGGGCGGATTGGGGCAGGGCGACGGCCTGTCGCGCCATCTCGCCAGCCGCCAGGAGGTAGGCAGGGTTCTGCGGCAGTGCGGCATCCCGACCATCGAGTTCCGGGCCTCGATCGTGATCGGCTCGGGGAGCCTCTCGTTCGAGCTGATCCGCGCCCTGGTGGAGAGGCTTCCGGCCATGATCACGCCGAGCTGGGTGGATACGCCGACGCAGCCCATCGGCATCGAGGACCTGGTGGCCTACCTCGTGGCGGCGCTGGATCTGCCGCTCTCGGAGAGCGCGGTCTACGAGATCGGCGGTCCCGACCGGGTTTCCTATGGCGACCTCATGCGGGAGTACGGCCGGCTGCGAGGCCTCGAGCGCATAATGGTACCGGTGCCCCTCCTGACACCGCGTCTCTCCGGTCTCTGGCTGGCGCTGGTCTCACCGGTGCATGCGCGAGTGGGACGCGAGCTGATCGACGGCGTACGCAACGAGACCGTCGTTCGCGACGACCGCGCCCTGCGAGACTTCAGCATTCGCCCGCGCGGAATCCGCGAGATGTTGGCCCGCGCACTGGTCAACGAGGACCTCGGCTTCGCCGCGACCCGCTGGTCCGATGCGCTTTCCTCCCAGCGAGCGCCGCGCAGCTGGGGCGGCGTCAAGTTCGGATCTCGACGGGTGGACTCCAGAGCCGCCTGGGTGCGGTGCTCTCCGGAGCAGGCCTTTCGCCCCATCTCGCGAATCGGCGGCAGCGTGGGCTGGTACTACGGCAATCGCCTTTGGCGCCTGCGCGGCCTGCTCGACCTTGCCGTGGGCGGCCCCGGCCTGCGGCGAGGCCGTCGAGACCCGGACGGCGTCGCGGCGGGCGACGACCTCGATTGGTGGCGAGTCGAAGAGGTGCGGCCGGGGCACCTGCTCCGGCTCGCCGCGGAGATGCGGCTGCCCGGCCGGGCCTGGCTTCAGTTCGAGGTCACGCCGGAGAACGGGGGCAGCCTGATCCGGCAGACCGCCCTGTTCGATCCCGTGGGGCTGGCGGGGCTGATCTACTGGTATGGGCTCTGGGGGATTCACCAGCTGGTCTTCGCCGGCATGCTCCGCAACATCGTGAAGGCGGCGGAAGCTCCCGGGTGATCGACGATCTCCGGATCCACGCCGCTGACGAGCCGCGGCCACGCGCCGACGGAGACCACGTGCTCTACTGGATGCAGAGCACGTTCCGAACCCGGGACAATCATGCCCTGATCTTTGCCCTGACGCAGGCGAACGAGCTGCGGCTCCCCTTGCTGGTATACCACGGTCTCAGACACGACTATCCCTGGGCCAGCGACCGGCTGCACACCTTCCTGCTGGAAACGGCCGCCGATCTCTACCGGGAGTTCGCCGAGCTCGGCATTCAGTACGCGTTCTATCTCGAGCGCGGCGGGGACGACGCCGACACACGGCGGGCCGCCGGCCGGCCCTCGCCGCTGGTGGACCTCGCGCGGCGAGCGGCCCTGGTCGTCACCGA
>DATBJC010000169.1:0-13224 GCA_036556625.1 Gemmatimonadales bacterium | reverse complement strand
TACGCCGGTGGCAGCAAGTTCAACGCTTTAGGGCCGCGGCAGCCGGGAGAGCACGAACTCGACGGCGAGATCGGTCCCATTCCAGAGTTGGATGTCGGAGCTGGTCCCGTAGCGGGTCGGCAGCAGGCGGCCGCCCTCGATCCGGTAGCTCCAGAGCTCGTTGTGCTCCAGTCCCGACGCTTCCACCGCGGCGAGCGCGCGCCGAAGCGCGGTGTCCAGGGAACGGAGGTAGGGCTGGAGGCGGGCATCGGCCGGGCGGCCGGTCTTGTCGTATCCCCCTGCGATCTGATTGGCCAGGCCGAGGAAAAGCAAATTGACCTCGCGCCCCCACACCACACGCGGGCCGTGGTAGGGATCCTTGGCGAAGCGCTCCCAGATTTCGGACGAGGCGTAGGCGTCGTTCGCCACCAGCGGGCCGAGCCCGTCGGCGAAGAGCGCCACAGGAAACGACCGCCCGAACGGCTCGACGTCGCGGAGCACTGCCTCCGGCTGGACCGTGCCGGCCAGGACGTCAGCGGTCCGGTTCTCGAGAAAGAGTCCCGTCGCCGGATCGGTGTTGACGATGGGTATGGGCTTCCCTGCGGCGTCGAGCGAGAGCGCCAGGAAGATCAGGGAATCGCCCGGCTCCCCGTTGTCGCTCATCACCTTCTCCCAGTAGCGCCGCTCCTCCTGGCCCAGCCAGGCCAGCTTCCCACGGACCTTTTCCTGGATCTCGCGGGGACCCAGACGGACCTCGAAGTGCCGCCGGGCGCCCCGCCAGGTCTCGATGGCACGCCGGAGGGAGACGCTGTCCCGCATGTAGCCGGCCAACGCCGTGCCCGCGAGCCCGGAGGCGAGCGAGTCGAGAGTCGCCGACGGGATACCGACCGCGGGCAGCCCGGTGAGGATGACTGCCAGGCCTTCCAGTGCCTGGGGCACCCACACTGCATTGACGTCCATGGCGAAGCGCCCGCCGGCATAACCGGCGTCGCTGTCGCGCCAGCTGGCCGATCTCCAGTGAATCGAGTCGCGCTTGGGGAAGCTGACCAGGTTGAGAGCGGTGGGCCGATCGACATAGGCGCGGGTCTGGCTGGCGACCAGGGACAGCTCCTCCGCAAGGCGCGACAGCCGGGTCGCTCCCCCGGCGACAGTGTCGAGCAGGAACGCCCGCTTCCGCTCCGGGGCGACGGCGCTATCGGCGAGGTACCGGGCCGCCAGCACCGGCAGCTGGTACTCGTCGTCGATCATGTGGTAGTTCTCGCGCGTAGCCTGAAGGTCGCGAAGCAGCTCGCGCGCGCGGTCCAACAAACTGTCGGCGGTCGGCTGCGGCCCGGCCCGCGCCGCCTGGAGCGAGGCCCGGACCAGCGAATCGTAGATCACGGCGTTCTCTCGAATCGCCTGGCCGCCCAGCGCCTCCTCGTGACTCACCGCGCCGGCGGGACCCAGCTTCCGGAGCACGCTGGCCAGCACGTGCTCCGCCATGGCCGGCGTCCAGACCGGTCGCATCATCAACGCGGTCATCATCATGTCGCGCCCGAAATAGGTCGCGAAGTTGGGGAGCCCCGCCATCAGCTTTTCGCGGGTGCTCAGCAGCTCGACGGCGCGGACCTGACGCTCGAGCCTGCGGTAGCGCAGCATTCCCACGCTGTCGCGAGCCGTCGCAGCGGAGGCGAGGAACCGAGCGAAGTCGCGGTTGAAGATTTCCCCCCGGTCCAGCGGGGTGAGCGGGAGCGCGTCGGTGGTCACCCGGACCGACAGTCGCACCTGTTGCCCGGAGCGCGCCCGGATCGCGATGGTGCGCCGCGTGGGTCGCCAGACCGAGTCGCCGGGCTGGAGACGAAGCTCGAGCGCGAGACGATTGCCCCCGTCGAGTGACGGGCGCTCGACCCGCGCCAGCCAGCCGCCCTGACAGCACCGGGTCGAGATGGTGGGCTGGAGGCGGGCCCGCAGGTGCTCGAGCGTGGGAGCATGGAGCAGCGCCAGGTGGCGCCGGCGCTCGTCGGGCGAAAGCCGGCCCACGGTGGCAACCAGCAGTGATTCTTCCGCCACCAGGAAGGGACTCGATGGGAACGGCAGGCGATGCCGTCCGGCGTAGACGAAGTCGCGCTCGATTCGCATGGAACCCAGCACGAACCATCCCAGCTCCACCTGGGGCGCGGCGGCGGTGAGCCGGTACTGGATGCTTCGCGAGGCGCCCGAGTCGGCGACCTCCGCCGACTCGGCGCCCCAGGCCATCCGGACCGGTTTGCCCGCGGCGTCCCGGACCGTGAACCCGGCGCTTTCGTTCGCCGCGTCGGCCCACACGTGCACTGCCCGGCTGCCCCTGGGCTCCAGGTAGATCTGCACCACGTTCTTGCGGGAGTCGCGATAGAACCGGGTCTGATATCCCTGATAGGCGGCCGGGTCGTCCAGCCCCGGCTCGGGAAAGGCGAGCACCGGCTCGACCTGCCCGGCCTGGAGCAATGCAGCGATGGCGAGCGCGCCGAGGATCATTTCAGCCGGCCCTGGGCCCGAGGCACGATCCGCCGGCCGGTCGAGTCCACCACGATGTCGTACCGCTTGCCGCGGCAGTACACGTTGCGGAGGACCAGGCGGGTGACCCGCGACGGCAACAATGGCTCGAAGGCCTCTTCCAGCCCGGCGGCACCCAGGCGAAGACCGGTCCAGCCGAAGATCACCTGCTGGAGGAATCCGCCCGCGCCGGTCACGAAGTTCACCGCGTCGTTGGTGGGAGTCTCCGACAACATCAGGAACGGGCCGCGCACATGGCTCTGATAGCTGTGCGGCAGCAGCGAGTCCAGCAATGCCCGGTCGCCCAGCTCCGCGGCATCCACCGACAGGAGGGTCGAGCCCATCATCGCGCCGGGCCCCTGCTCGAGCAGCCGCCGGACCGCCTGCCGGAGCTGGGCCCGCTTGGCGCGCTCGCTCATCGGCACACCCAGCGGGTAGCTGAGCAGCGGGGTGACGGCACCCAGGGTGGAGTCTGGAGCGCCTTCGTACGTCCGGTAGTACTCGCTGGCCGAATCGTACGGCAGGTGCAGCTTGGCGGCGATGTCGCCCCAGCGCGGATCCGGAGCCCTGCCGATTCGGGCACTCGCCGCGACTGCGAGCTCCAGGTTCTTCCGTGCCACGGCGTTGGTGTAGGCATCGTCGCTGACGCCGATCAATCCCTCGTGCACGGAGACCACGCTGTCGATGTGGTAGCGGTCCCGGAGCGAGTCGCGCCGGACCCGGCTGGCCCAGAAGTTCGCGGTCTCGCGGATGACCGGATATCCGTCCCTCGCCAGCCAGACCGAATCGCCGGTGAGGAGATAGTACTGCCACTGGGCCAGCGCGACGTCGCCGTTGATATGGATCTCCATCTTGGCGTTCTGCACCGCGAAGGTCGGAGTGGTCTCCCGACCGCGCTCATCGGCCTCCCAGGGATACATCGCGCCCTGGTAGCCGTTGGCCCGGGCATTGGCGCGTGCGGCGTGAAGGGTGCGGCCGCGAAACGCCACCAGCGAGCGGGCGATGTCGGGGTGGGTGACGAGCAGCGAGGGGAACATCCAGGTATCGGAGTCCCAGAAGACGTGGCCGTAGTATCCGCCGCTGGAGAGTCCCATCGGTGGAACGCCCATGGCGAGCCCCTGATCCGCGCTGGCCAGCAGATAGAAGAGCATCGATCGCACCACTCGCTGCAGGTGGGGATCACCCTGGATCTCGATGTCGGATTCCCAGCGCCGACGCCAGGCCAGCGCGTTCTCGCTGGCGAGGGCATCCCAGCCGCGCAATCTCGATGCCTCCACCTCGCGGCTGGCATGGCCGGGAGCGCGGTCATCCGTCGCCGAAGTCGCGAAGCTGACCAGCTGAGAAAAGGTGTAGGGCCGCCCAGGCGCGCCGTCGAACGCGACTTCCACCAGCACTGTATCGCCCGAGGCCTGGGTCCGCACGCTCGCATCGGTCAGGTCGCGCGGCCAGCTGATGGCGGCGGCCTGGCCCAGCATGATCGTCCGGCCTTGCGGGGTCGAGGTGAGCGACAGCCGAGCCCCGCCGGGGACGCGAGTCGAGGCCCGGGAGCGGACCACCATGTGCCCGGGGTACCAGATGTCCGAGGGCCGCCACTGGGGATCGGCTCGGGGCAGGGTGGCGAGCGGCAGCCGTCGGGGGGGTGGCCGCGCCACGATGGCGAAGCGAATCCGGATCCGGCCGGCGGAGTGCGGCGTGAGGTCGAGCTTGATGGCGGCGAGCTGCGAATCCGCCCGCGAGACGAAGGTTTCGACCGCGACCGCGGTGCGGCGGGTGCCGTTTACCCAGTCGTAAGCCGTGCGCGCAGCCCCGGTGCGCATGTCCAGCACCTGGAGGTAGTCGCGCACCGCTCCCGCTGCGATGGCGGAGCTGTCGAGCCACCGCTCACCATCGAAGATGGCAATGGCGTTCCAGGCGGGAGCTGCGGCGATGCGGGGCACGTCGCCCGTGCCGTGCTCGTACAGACCGGCGACGAAAGTGTTGCTGGCGCCGATACCGAGCGCTGGGATGACGACCCCGAGTCGGCCGTTACCGATGAAGGGCGACGGGGACCGGGAGGGATCACTGGTGGCGAGAAGAAACGTGGAATCGGGAGCCCATCCTGCCGAACGGTCTTGGCCGGCCAGCGGGCTGATGCTTGGGGCAAGCCCGCAGCAGGCGGCGATCGCGACCCAGAGGCGGAGTGCCATCCGGGATCGGTCAGTGAAACAGGACACTCGGCTCGAGCGCCCTCAGTTGCCGCCCGCTGGGTGCCCACAGCACGCGGAGCACCGCGTCGCCCTCGATCTGAAAATACTTGACCTTGATCCGATGCAGGCCCTTCATCAGCGGAATATGGCCCGACAGCAGGTATCTGCCGTGCTCGAAATCGTTGCTCACTACTTCCTCGTCATCAATGTACAGCATAGAGCCATCGTCCGATTCCGACCCGAACTGATAGTAGCCGTCCGCAGGCACGTCGACATACCCTTCGAAGACGACCCCGTAGTCCGCCTTTCGTCCGAGCTGGCGCAGATCGACCGAATCCACCAGGCCGGTGGCGCTCGGAACCGCAGCGTCCAGGTCCATGGTAGTGGCGAAGCGCCCTTCGAACAACGCAAACGCCAGGCCGGGCTTTCGTCCGGCGGAGGAGAGCGAGGGTTTCGGCGGACGTCGCAGAAGGGTCGCGCCGTATACCACGCTGCGCCGGCCGGAGGGTGTCAGCGCGATCACGTTCAGCGTCACCGGTTGGTGCTCGGCCAGCGGCACCCGGAGCGGCGATCGGTACAGCGGCGACCGCTCATCGGGGTCGGTGCCGTCCAGGGTGTAGTGGATCCTCCCCCCCGGGACCATGGAGGTTAGCTGCACCACCGCGTGGTCGGCGGAGATGGTGTAATAGTCCTTGAGCCCTTGTGGCTCGGGGACCCTGAAGACGACCCGCTGGCGCTCCAGCCGGCCGAGATGATAGGGCAGCCGCCGGAGGAAATCACCGTAGTCCTTTCGCTCCGGAGGCGACCAGACGACCTCCGAGAGGGCGAGCAGCCGCGGGAACACCATGTACTCGACCGACTCCGGCGTCTTCTGATACTCGGTCCACATGGTGCCTTGGGCTCCCAGGATGTACTTGGCCTTGGACTGCTGCAGCTCTTCCGGAATTGGGTCGTAGCTGTAGACCGTGTCCATGGTGAGCCGAGCGCCGATGTTCACTGGCTCCCGGCGCAGATCGCCCTGCACGTAGTCGAGGTAGCAGTATCCCGTCGGGGCCATCACCACCTCGTGGCCCTGCCGAGCGGCCTCGATCCCCCCAGCTTCACCGCGCCAGGACATCACGATGGCGTTGGGGGCCAGGCCGCCTTCCAGGGTTTCATCCCATCCGATCAGCCGCTTGCCCTTGGCATTCAGAAACTTCTCGATGCGCCGGATGAAGTAGCTCTGGAGCTCCTCTTCGTTCTTCAGACCTTCGCGCCGGATGACGGCCTGGGCCAGGGGGCTTTCCTTCCAGCGGTCCTTGGGAACCTCGTCACCTCCGATGTGGACGTACGGCCCGGGGAACAGGTCCACCACTTCGGTGAGGACGCCTTCCAGAAAGCGGAACGTCACCTCCTTGGGGCAGAACACGTCCTTATGAACGCCCCAGATGGTGCTGACCTCGAAAGGTCCGGGGGTGCAGGCCAGCTCGGGATAGGACGCCAGGGCCGCCTGCGCATGGCCCGGCATTTCGATCTCGGGGATCACGATGATGTAGCGAGCCCGGGCGTAGTCCACGATCTCTCTGATCTGCTCCTGGGTGTAATACCCCCCGTGTGGCACGCCGTCGCCGACATAGGGGTAGAAGAATTGGAGCTTGATGGTCTCCTTGCGGTAGGCGCCGATCTGAGTCAACCGCGGATAGCGCTTGATCTCGATGCGCCATCCCTGATCGTCGGTGAGATGCCAGTGGAACCGGTTCAGTTTGTACTGGGCCATGAGGTCGAGCAGCTTCTTGACGAACTCGACCGGGTAGAAGTGCCGCGCGACATCCAGCAGCAATCCGCGATAGCCGAAGCGCGGAGCATCGGTGATCTCGACCGCTTCCAGTGCCAGCGGAGGGCGGGTTCCCGGCGCCAGCAGCTGGGTCAGCGTCTGCATCCCGTAGAACAGTCCCGCGGGTCGGCCCACGATCCGAACTCGGTTGGGCTCCACCACCAGACGGTATCCTTCCGGTGGCAGGCTCTCGCTTCCCGCGCTGGTGAACTCGATGGTCTTGTCGTTGGGGTCGGCCTCAGCCGCTCCCAGCGTGAGGCCGTAAATCTGGCGCAGGAAATCGTTGAACAGCTCGGCGACCCGGCGACTCTCTGAGTCTTGGGCCAAGAGACGAGTGTGCTGGTCGAGCGTGAACCTCCCACTGAGCCGCCGGATCGCCGCCGGCTGGGGGATCACGTGGAACTGAGGGTCGGGAGGAGGGTCCAGCGGGTGGCCGGCCTGAATCAGCAACGCACCCGTTCCCAACAGCCAACTGCTGATTCCCACTGCGCACTATCGCCGGGAAGGAAGGATCAGCGGCAGAAGCCCCACCGGAACAACTCGTTCCGGTGGGGCTCCACGCCGACGGCCCCAGGATGGGGGCGTACTCACGGCTGCCCACCTCTTCAGGGCTGGCCCTCCTCTTGGCCGCTCCCACCGAAGTTGTAGGTGATCGACGCCGTCAGCCGCCGCGGCAGGATGGGCCGGGCCAGGAAGATCGGCGCGCCGCCGACCGACTGTAGCCGCGGGTTTCCTTCTTCCAGACCTTTGCCCTGGAAGGCGTTGAGCAGGTCGACGTTGATCGTGGTGCTCCCACCGGGCAGGGTGTAGCCGGCGCCGAAGTTGAAGTACTCGTAGCCCGTCAGAGCGGTCCCGACGTCGGCCGACACGATGCGGCTCCCGACCCAATGGAAGTCACCCCGCAGCTGGAAGCCCTGTTCCGAGGTGTAGATCGCCGCGACGTTGCCGATCGTTCTCGGCACGCCGGTGATCCGGCTGCCGATGTCGGTCCCGGTGCCGAACTCGGCCTCGAGGAGGGTGCCGTTACCGATGAGCTGGAGCCCGGGCACTGGAGAGGCCACCACCTCCAGCTCGGCGCCGTAGGATCGGGTCTCAGGCGAGGTCTCGATGATCCACGTAGTCCGGCCGGTCACCGAATCCACGACCGAGCCCTGGCTCACGATGTTCTTGAGGTGGGTGTAGAAGCCGTTGACTGTCACCGCCAGCTGGCCAAACTGAGTCTTGACCCCACCTTCGCCCGAGAGCACTTCGCGCGAGTCGAACAGGTCGACCTGCGCCTGGGCCTGCGCATTCAGGAATTCGTCCAGCGCGGGCATCTTGTAGCCGCGGGAGCCCGCCACGTACACCGCGAGATTATCGCGCAGCTTCAAGTTGAGACCCAGTGACCCGGCCCAGTCGGTGATGCCCCGGCTGAAATGCCGGAAGCTGTTATTACCGAAAGTCACGTTGTCGAACGTCGTGGTGGAATCCCCGTCGAGATCGAACAGAGCGGTATTCTCCGCGCTCTGCACGAAATCGTTGTACTCCACCCGACCACCTATGTCGGCCCGCAGCCGGTCGGTGAGCTGGATTTCCGCGCCGAGAACCCCGGACACGACCGAAGCCTGACCGTGGCCGCTGACGGTGTTGGAGAGGAAATTCCGGAAGCCGTCGCTGGTCACCTGGACCGGATCCCCACCCGGGGGAGTGACGACCACGTCGAGGAACCGAGGGTTATCCCGCACGTCGGTGAGGATCTGGGTGAAGAACCAGCGGTTGTCCTGGGTGTAGTTGGCGAAGTAGCCGCCGACGGCTACGGCGTGGCGCCCGAAGGTCTTCCGCAACTGGATCTGGTCGTGAATCGCCGAGATCGGCTTCTCTACGTGCGTCTCCTCGCCCGGGGCGACCAGGCCATTGGGCGTGTCGAACACGGCCGGATTGCCGAAGGCGTCGTTGTGGTTGGTGAAGGTGAACTGGAACGTGCTGCCGACCGGGAAGCCCAGCCCTCCCACGCCGCGAGCGGCAGTCACATAATCCGCTGCCGGCAACGCGTTGGAAGGCACGAGCGCGTTCCACTCCTGGTCGTTCTGCATGACCTGGGCGGTGTTCTGCAGCCGCCATCCGTCCGCGATGTCAAACGCCGCATCCACGGTGAACCAGGTAGCCTTGGTCTTAAGTCCGTTGTCCAGCGGCAGCGTCAGGTCGCCGTCGGGCGTCCTGATCGATAGATCCAGGCCCTCTGCGGTGTTCATCGACCCGTAATTGCTGAAGCCCGGGACATATTCGGGGTCTTCCGGGTTGGCGAAGGGCAAAGGCAGGATGAACTGATTCCGGTCATCCAGGTATTTGACCGAAGCCCGGATGTAGCCGTTGTCCAGTTGCCGGGTGACGTTGGCCTTCAACTGGCCCCCGCGGATACCGGGAAAGCCGGGATCCCGCACGCCGTGATCGTAGCGGTAGAACCCGCCGACGTTGAACCGCCAGTCGTCTCCCATGGGCCCGCCGGCGCTGAGATCGTACCGAGCCAGCCCCTGAGTGCCTGCCGTGGCCCGGGTCGTGCCGCCGAACTGATCGCTGCCGGACTTATTGATGAAGTTGATGATGGCGCCCGGCGTATTCGATCCGAAGAGCGCCGAGGCCCCACCCCGCACGACCTCCATCCGCTCGATGTTCTGGTCGAAGCGGAACAGGTTGTCGGCATTCATGAAGAAGGTGTGCATAGTGGGGAACACCGGCATCCCATCCTCCATGAACATCACGTATTCGACCCCCAGGATGCCGCGCATGCTGATGTTCTGGTTGACCTCACCCCCGGAGCTCTCGACCCGGGTGAACCCCGGAACGTAGCGGAGCATTTCGGTCGTGCTCCGCGGCGCGGCCTGCTCCACCTCCTCCGCCGTGAGCGTAGTCACCGCCACACTCGCCTCGAGGTTCTGCCGCGGCGCCTGGGTCCCGGTGACGACCATTTCCTGCAGTTGGAGCGGGTCACGGCTCAGGGTGAAGTCCTGGGTGGCTGTCCCTCCGGCCTGCACGGTGATGCTGGCGGAGTCGGGACTGAACCCCAGCATCCGAACCATGAGCATGTGCGTGCCCGCCGGAACCCGGTTCAGTGAATAACGGCCTTCGGCGCCGGTTTGGGCGCTGATCGCCGGCCGCACGAGGAACACCTGGGCTCCGGAAATCCCGCTTCCCCGTTCATCCACCACCTGTCCGGTCACCGTGCCGGTTTGGGGCGTGTCCTGCGCGGCTGCGTCCCGGCTCGAGCCGGCCAGCAGGATGGCGATGGCCGCGAGGGCGAATCCGGATCTTGCTACCGCACCTGATTTCTGGTCCATATCGGATATCCTCCATCGTTCACCGCGCTCGAGCGCCTGACTGGCGCACCGGTGACGTCAGTGCGGGTCAGTGCATCGAGCGTCTGGTGTCCTGTGGGACTGAGGGAAGGGAGCGAACAGGGGAGAGGTCGGAGAAACTCGGATCGGAAAACGGGAGGAGCCGCCGTCCCCATGGTGCGGCGTTGAGTGGATTGCGTGGTGGAACGGGTGCAGCGGACCGGCTGCGCGCCTGTCTATGCTGACTCACCAAGTGCCCGATTTCCGAGTCGCGAACTACTGTCGTCGGCCAGCAACCAATGGGGACTAGTTACAATGTGCCCGTCCGGCGCGCAAGTGCGCACCGACCGCGCGCCCGGGCCCCGTTGCCTATCCACTTATCCCTGATGAGAATAGGGCCAGCCGATTCTCGTCCCCGCAGAGGTGAAATGGCCTCGAGTCGAAGGTCGCCTACCGAGGCGCCGGGCAGCATCACACTGCTCGCCCCACTGTCCGGTGCCGTCGTGCCCCTCGATCAGGTTCCCGATCCGGCGTTCACCCGGCGCCTGGCGGGCGATGGCGTGGCGCTGGAGCCGCTGGACCAGCGCCTGGTCGCTCCCTGCGACGCCCGGGTGCTGCAGGTGCACCGGGCGGGACACGCGCTCACCCTTTCTGCGGCAGGACTGGAGATCCTGATCCACGTCGGGCTGGACACGGTCGTCCTGAACGGCAAGGGCTTCGAACCGAAGGTGAAAGCCGGTGACGACGTCCGCGCGGGTGACCTGCTGCTGACCTTCGAGGCGGACTATATCGCGACCCATGCCCGCAGCCTGCTCACTCCCGTGCTGGTGACCAACCTGGAGCGGGTGACGGCACTTGAGGCCAGCAGCGGCAGGGTGACCGGCGGGCGGGATCCCCTGATCCGGGTCAGGATCGGCGCGGCACCCGAGGCGTCGACCCGGTCGGGGGACGAGAGGGTGGAGTCCGCTCCGGCGCTGGTGGCAAGTGAGACCGGGCTGCACGCGCGCCCTGCCGCGGCGGTTGCGGCCGCGGCCCGCCGTTTCACTTCCGACGTGCGCCTGGTAAGGGGCGATCGCGAGGCCAACGCCCGAAGCGTCGTGTCGATCATGGCGCTGGAGGCCGGCGGCGGTGAGGCCGTGACCGTCGTCGCCCGGGGTGAGGATGCGGGCGACGCGGTTGCAGCCGTGGCACACGTCATCAGCTCGGGACTTACCCCGGCGCAGGAGCGCAGCGCGCCCGGCGCGCCGGCGACCGCTGCCGCGCCAAGAGCGGCCGTCGCGTCGCTCCCGATCTCGGCGGAAGGTCTGCTGCGGGGGGTAGCCGCCTCACCCGGTGTCGCGATCGGCCAGGTCTTCCAGCTGCGGGACGACGACGAAGTGCCCCAGGAACGCGCGGCGGACCCGAGCCAGGAGCGACGCGCACTGGACGCCGCGATCGCCACCGCCCACCTCCAGCTCGAGGCGCTGCAGGCCCGGCTGTCCCAGGAGGCGGACCCGGATCGCCTGGCGATCTTCGCGGCGCATCAGGAGCTGCTGGAGGACCCGGAAGTGCTCGAGGCCGCCGTGGAGCGGATCCAGGACGGTGCCACGGCGGCCTATGCCTGGCGCCAGGCCTATATGCGGCAGGTGGACCGGCTGCTCAGGCTCCAGAGCGAGCTCCTCGCCGGACGCGCGGCCGATCTGCGTGACGTAGGCCGGCGCGTGCTCCACCTGCTGGTGGGTCGCGACCATGGCCCCCGCGACATCCCATCGGACTCGATCGTCGTGGCCGAGGACCTGGCGCCGTCGGACGCCGCCTCGCTGAATCGCACCCGGGTGCGGGGGTTCTGTACCACGATGGGGAGCGCGACGTCGCACGTAGCCATCCTGGCGCGGGGGCTCGGCATTCCGGCGGTGGCGGGCGTCGATCCCCGAGCGCTGGATCTGGCGCCCGGCACCCGGGTGGTCCTGGACGGCGATGCGGGAACACTGCGGCCTGCACCGTCGGCAGCGGAGGAGACGGACATCGCGCGCCGCCAGCGGGCCGCTGCGCGGCGGCGCGCGGAGGAATTGGCGATGGCCGCGCAGCCGGCAGTGACCCGCGACGGTCATCGGGTGGAAATCGCCGCGAATCTCGGGGCGGTAGAGGAGGCGCGCCGAGTGGCCGAGGTGGGCGCGGAGGCGGTCGGACTGCTGCGGACGGAGTTCCTCTTCATGGAGCGTCGCGCCGCGCCGTCCGAGGATGAGCAGACGGCGGTTTACCAGGCCATCGTCGGCGCGGTCGGCCCCGAGCGACTCGTGGTGGTCCGTACCCTGGATGTCGGCGGCGACAAACCGCTGCCGTATCTCTCCATGACAGCGGAGGCCAACCCCTTCTTAGGGGAACGTGGTATCCGCCTGCTGCTGAATCGGCCGGAGGTCTTCGCCGTTCAGGTGCGCGCCATCCTTCGAGCATCGCGGGCCGGCAAGGTAGCCATCATGTTTCCCATGGTCGCGACCCTGGCCGAATGGCGTGCGGCGCGCGAGATGGTGGAGCGCGAACGCCGGGCGCTCGACGTTACACCGCTGCCGGTCGGTATCATGATCGAAACCGCCTCCGCGGCACTCCTGGCCGACCGCTTTGCGCGCGAGGCGGACTTCTTCTCGATCGGCACCAACGACCTGACCCAGTATACGCTCGCGATGGATCGAACCAATCCGGGGCTCGCACCCCTGGTCGATGCGCTGCATCCCTCGGTGCTGCGCCTGGTCGAGCGAGCCGTCGCTGGGGCGCGGGCGAATCAGCGGTGGGTCGGCGTGTGCGGCGCGCTCGCCGGCGACCCCCAGGCTGTGCCGGTACTGGTGGGCCTGGGCCTGGACGAGTTGAGCATGAGCCTGCCGGTCGTGCCCATGGTGAAGGCGCAGGTGCGCACCCTCACGCTGGCCGAGTGCCGGGAGACGGCGCGACTGGCATTAGAGGCGGCCGACGCCGCGGAAGTCCGTGCCTTGGTGGGACGCCGTCACCCGGAAGACCCGACATGAGCATCTGGCGCACGGCCTTCGGGTGGCTGCAGAAGATCGGGAAGTCGCTGATGCTGCCGGTGTCGGTGTTGCCGGTGGCGGGCATTCTGCTCGGGGTTGGGAGCGCCAAGTTCGCCTGGGTGCCGCCGGTGGTCTCCAACGTGATGGCGCAGGCGGGTGGCGCCGTGTTCGGCAACCTGCCGCTCATCTTCGCCATCGGTGTCGCGCTGGGCCTGACCGGAAACGACGGCGTCAGCGCGCTCGCGGCCGTGGTGGGCTTCGCCGTGATGGTCGCGACCATGGGGGTCATGGCGCCGCTGGTCGGCTACCAGCCGCGGCCGATCATGGGGATCGAGTCGATCGAGACCGGGGTGTTCGGCGGAATCCTGATCGGCGCGGTGGCGGCGATGCTGTTCAATCGCTTCTATCGACTACAGCTGCCGGCC
>DATBJC010000168.1:0-30846 GCA_036556625.1 Gemmatimonadales bacterium | reverse complement strand
GCGGTCGGGCGGTCCGGCGGTCCGCCGGACCGCCCGACCTACCATCGCTCTGCCCTCCCACCCATCTTCCGCGGATGCCGTTCACGCGTCCGCCTGCCCGGCTCGAGGCGGCCAGGGCTTTTGCCGCCACCTTCCATGCCGGCCAGCGAGTCTGTCTCACCACCCACGTCAATCCGGATGGCGATGGCCTCGGCAGCGAGAGCGGGTTGGCGCATCTGCTCCGCGCTCGGGGAGTGGAGGTCGCGATCACCAATCCCACCCCGACGCCGCCCCGGTTCGGCTTTCTCTTCGAGGACCTTCCGGAGGTGGACCGCACCGGCGAGGCGATCAAGGAGCTCCGGCGCGCCGATCGGATCGTGGTGCTCGACATCGCCGACCTGGGACGGCTCGGCATGTTGGCCGAGACCGTGCGCTCCCGGGGCGTGCCGGTCGCCTGCATCGATCACCACGTGGGAACCGGCCTCCTGCCCGAGGGACCCCGTTACCTCGATCCGGACGCGGCGGCCACCGGTGAGCTGGTCTTCGAGCTCGCCATCGCCAACGGGTGGCCGGTGGACCAGGCCGCGGCGCGAGGGCTCTACGTCGCCATCCTGACCGACACCGGCGGCTTTCGCTTCAGCAATACCCGCCCCCGAACGCTCCGAGTGGCGGCCGAGCTGCTGGAGACGGGAGTCGACCCCGAGGAGATCTACCTCGAGGTGTACGCCCGCGCGCCCGAGGGCCGACCCCGACTCTTTGCCGAGGCGCTGCAGACACTCGTGGTGGAGCCCGATCATGGGCTCGCCTGGGTCACCGTCCCGCCCGGCGCGATCGAGCGACTCGGCGTCTCCTCAGACGACCTCGATGGTGTGGTCGAGTTCCCCCGCTCGATCGAAGGGGTCCGGATGGCGCTCCTCTTCCGCGAGGTCAGCCAGGGCCGGGTGAAGGTGTCCCTCCGCTCCATCGGCCCGGTGGATGTGGCCGCATTCGCCAAGCGGTTCGGCGGCGGCGGCCATACCAAAGCCGCCGGGCTCGCCCTGGCCGGATCGCTGGCGGAGGTCCAGGCCACTGTCCTCGCGGCCGCCCGCGAGTACCTTGGCAGCAACGGCGGGCCCGCCACCGGGGCGTAGTTGACCCCTTTTCTCGCCGTCCTATATTGCCGACTATGATAGTAGGAATTAGCGGTTCGGTGACATATGGACACGATTGATCGCATCGAGCGGACCCTGGACACTCTGCGGCCTTACATCGCGTCCCACCGCGGCCAGGTCGAGGTGGTGGACTTCGATGAGGGCGAGGGCGTGCTGCTCCTCCGGATGGGCGGCACGTGTCATGGCTGTGCGGCCTCTACGGTGACCCTGCGTCAGGGTATCGAGGCCCGACTGCGTGAGATGGTGCCCGAGGTGAAGCACGTGGAGGCCGTCTGATGGCGGAGCCGCTGGAAGCCCGGGTCGCCGCCGCTCTCGCACGCATCCAGAATCCCCGACTCGATAACGACCTGCTCTCCGCCGGCATGATCCGCGATCTGGTGGTCGGGGGCGACGGCGCGGTCAGCTTCACCTTTCTGCTCGCGCCCGAGGATCCGGCCACGCTGGTGCGCCAGGCGCGCGCCGCGGTGCAGGAGGTCGAGGGAGTGCGCCGCGACGCGATCAAGATCTCGGTCACCAATCCGGCCGGGCCGGCGAAGGTGACCCACGGTCCCCCCGGCGGGTCCGACGGCACCCCTCCACCGCCATCGCCGGCCGCCGAGGCGCTGAACCTGGGGCGCATCATCGCCGTCTCCTCGGGAAAGGGCGGCGTGGGAAAGTCCACCGTATCGGCCAACCTCGCGGTGGCTCTCGCTCGCTCGGGACAGCGGGTGGGACTGATGGATGCCGACGTGTACGGCCCCAACATCCCGCGGATGTTCGGACTCTCCGAGCGCCCCCCGGTGGTCGGCGGGAAGATTCAGCCGCTCGAGGCACAGGGCGTGAAGCTGATGTCGCTGGGATTCCTGGTGGAGCGCGACGCCCCCGCCATCTGGCGCGGCCCCATCATCATGAAGATCGTGCAGCAGTTCCTTCGCGACGTCGAGTGGGGCCGGTTGGACTACTTCCTGGTGGATCTGCCCCCGGGCACGGGCGACGCGCAGCTCAGCCTGGTCCAGGCGACCCATGTCTCCGGCGCCATCATCGTGACCACGCCGCAGGAGATGGCGGTAGGCGATGCGCTCCGCGGCGCGCGGATGTTCGAGCGGGTCGGCGTGCCGGTGCTCGGCGTGGTGGAGAACATGAGCGGTTTCGTGGACCCGGAGAGCGGCCGCCGGTTCGAGCTGTTTTCCTCCGGCGGCGGACAGCGGCTGGCCGACGAGCTGGGAGTGGACCTGTTGGGAAGCATTCCGCTCCAGCCTCGCATGGCCGAGCTGGCCGACGCCGGTCATCCCATCCTCGTGGCCGAGCCGGACAGCGCCGCTGCCGCGGAGCTTCAGAGCGTTGCCGACCAGCTGCTCAGGAAGACCGCCGGCCACGCCGCCGCCCTCCCGATCCTCCGCGGGTAGTTCCACCTCCGCCGACCAGCGCTCCTCACTTGAGCCTGATCACCCTGCTCACCGACTTCGGCACCGCGGACTCCTACGTGGCCGAGGTGAAGGGGACCCTGCTGGCTGCGGCACCCGGTGCCACACTGGTGGACGTCACCCACGCCGTTCCGCCGGGCGACGTGCGCGCAGGTGCCTATCTGCTGGGACGAGTCTGGCATCGCTTCCCGTCGGGGACGGTCCACCTGGCGGTCGTGGACCCCGGCGTGGGCACCGAGCGGGCTGCGCTGGCGCTGTCGACCCGGGGCCATCATTTCGTGGGCCCCGACAACGGGCTTTTCACCTTCGTCCTTCACGACGCCGAAGTTCAGATCGTCTCGCTCCCGACGCCGGCTGGCGCGTCGGCCACCTTCCATGGTCGCGATCTCTTCGCCCCGGCGGCAGCCGCGCTCGCCGCCGGCACCGCGCTGAGCGCGTTGGGCGAGCCGTTTGCGGGCATGCCGGCGCGACTGGCCTACGCCAAGCCGCACTATGAAGGGAAGTCAGTCGTCGGGCAGGTGGTCTATGTAGATCGCTTCGGCACGCTGGTGACGAACCTCACCAGCGAGATGGTGCCTTCGTATGGGTCGATCGAGGTGGAAGGTCTGGAGGTGGGACCGCTGCGCCGCACCTTCGGCGATGTGGCCACCGGCGGTCTGGTGGCCTACGTGGGGTCCGGGGGGCAGATCGAGATCGCCGTGCGCGACGGCTCCGCGGCGCGCAGGCTCGGGATGGGTGTCGGTGGGAGAGTCAGGGTCCGACTGGGGTAGGACTGCCCTTCAGCTTCGAGAGCGCTCGCTTGAGATAGCCGTAGAGCTTCCAGATGACGAACACCGCCAGGATCACCAGCACGACCACGATCGCGGCGGTCAACAGCGGATGCTCCGCCGCCATCCAGGCGAGGAACACGGCGATGCCGTCTTCCAGCAGGCTCAACGTCCAGTTGCTCACCGGCTCCGGGCTGGCGTTCGCGGCGGCGCGGGTGCTGGCCTTCGCGCCGTGTGAGGTCAGCGCGACGCTGCCGGCGAGCAGCGCCGCGGCCAGCTTCCACTCCTCCGGCACGCTGCCGCCCGCGAACGCGCTGTAGGAAAGCAGGGCCGCCGCGGGGGGGCGAATGAAGGTGTGCGCCGCGTCCCAGGCGCTGTCGATGTACGGGATCTTGTCGGCGATGAACTCGATGAGGAACAGCGTCAGCGCGATGCCGAGCACCACCGGGTGCGCCAGAATTTGAAGCGGCTCGGGCAGGGTGACGATGCCGAGCCGCTGGAACAGCCCCGCCGCGGCGACCGTGGCGTACAGGTTGAGGCCGGAGGCGAACGAGGTGCCGAGGGCGAAGCCCAGGGTCTCGAGGGGAGACATGGATAGCAATCTACATCAGTCCGCCCACTCCACCTTCACTCCGCCGACGGCGGTGGTCACCCTGATGTCGAGCCGGCGCTCCGCGCGGTCGTAGCCGGCGGACTGGAAGGCGCTGCCGACTCGCTCGAGACCGGCCGGATCGAAGCTCGCGAGGAACCGATCGAGCTGCAGCCGCACGCCGACCCTGCGGGGTAGCCGGAGGGTCAGCTCGCCCACCGCCATCTTGACCGCCGCCTGCGAGCTCGAGGTCCAGGCGCCGTCGAAGTCGAGCGTGACCTTGCCCATACCGCCCTCGAAGTCGATCCGGTCGCACCGGCTGTTTCCCAGTCCGAGCAGGGTAACTTCCGCCGCCCCGGCGGTGATCTGGGCCGAGCCGCAGCGCGATCGATTCGGCTGGGAGAAGCGGACCACCGCCTGACTGGCCCCCGCCTGCATGGTCAGTTCCGAGAGGCTGAGCCCACCCAGCTCCAGATCGGCGTCTACCGCGCCGAGGATCACATCGAGATCGAGCTCCACCGCCGGAGAGAAGGCCACGTTCGCGTCCTGCCGGAGCTGCCGGCGGGACACGACGCGGAGGCCGCCCTGTCCCGCCGGCTGAACGCCGAGGGACACGGCGCTCCTGGCGGCGTCGAACGTGCTGGTGGGGTTGTAGCGCTCGGCATCGTAGGAGGCGTCCATGCGGTACAGCTCGGACTCGCGGCCGGGTGCGACACGAAGGCCTCCCGCCCGGTAGTCGAGCTCGGCCCGAAGGCGGGTCTCGCCGTGCAGCTGGCGAAAGGTGGAGAATGCCCGCAGGTCCTGCGCCGAGGCGCTCCCCGCGCCGAGCGAGAGGATGAGCGCCAGCAGGACGGCCCGGAGCATCAGAGGCCCCGCGTGGGTGTTCGGCCGCCGGGTCTCCGCGCGGCGGGGACTCCGAACTGCGGGGTGGCCCAGAGGTACTCGTCGGTGAGCGCCTCGGGAGGGATGAGTCGTCCGGCGAAGTTCTCCCGGATGCCGGCGCGGCTGAGCAGGGCGGCGCCGAACCCCGCCGTGGCGAGCAACCAGGTGACCAGAAATGCCAGGCCTCGAATGATGTCGCCGGCCACCGGCACCCAGCCGAAGACCGACCAGGTCAGCCAGAGCGCCGCCAGGGGAACCAGTCCGACCACCAGGTAGCGATAGCTGTTGGGCGATCCGATCACCGCTCCCATCGCCATGCGGCGCCGGGTGTAGGTCTCTCCCATGGCATGGGCCACGGCGAGAAACCCACCGAGCGCTCCGATCACGACGAGCAGTCCATAGACCGCGACCGCGAAGGGAAGCAGCAGGATACCCGCGACGCTGAGGATGAGCCCCACCACCAGCATCCCGAACGTGGGGACGACCAGGATCTGGCCCAGCAGCCCGGTGACGAACGCACGGCCGAACGAGTGGGAGACGGTATCCGAGACCACTTCCAGGTTGGGCCGCCCGAACATCACCAGACCGAAGCCGAGCGCGGCCAACATGAGGAACACGCCCAGGGCGCCCGCGAGCCGGCGGCCGACTGTAGCCAGCGCACTGGGCTCGGCGGCCGGCGCAACCGGAGCGGCCGGCGTGAAGATCCGGCTGGATCTGAGGGTCCGGATCTCGCCGCCGATCTCACCCTCCAGGTTCCGCACATCGCCGCCCAGTGCCAGAATGTCGCCCGAGACCAGGGCGCCGGGATGGACGATCACGTCGCCGTCCACCGTGACGAGGTTGCCGTTCAGCCGCCCGTACACGTCCGCATCGCCCCGGACCACCAGCAGGTGGCCGTCGAGTGATTCGGCAGAGCCGACACTGAAGTCTCCCAGCCGCGCGGTTCCACCGGTGACGGTGACCCGAATGGCGCCGTCCTCGGACGTCAGCGCGCGCTTCAGCCTGCTTTCCACCTCGGTGGGCCGCGACAGGTCGCTCAGATCGACGGGAGGGGTTCCGGCCGGCGCCGGGCGGATGGCCTGGGGCTGAGGTCTGGGCTCGGCGTCCTCGCCCTGCCGGCTTGCGACCAGGTCCCAGAAGTTCCGGACCAGCTCCACCGCGGTGCTGCCCGAGGGAACCGATCTCGGGTCCGCATGCGCCGTCGTGGGCAGCAGCGCCGTGAGGCTCAGGAGCGCGGCGGCTGCCCTGAGGCTAGCCGACATGGGCCACCTGCTGGGTCGGGAGAGCCAGCAGGCGACGCAGCGCGACGACCCCGCTCAGGTAGGCCAGCAGCGTCACGACGACGGCTGCCGACAAACGGCCGGGATGACCCGCGAGTGCCCGCGCACTCTCATACCACGGCTGTTCGATGAAGTTGGAGGCGAGCCCGCGGACCGCCAGCCATCCCGCCTGGGTGCCCTGCGCCATGACCCAGCTGCCGAGCGACGCCAGCAGGTCCTGATTGGCCAGGCTCCACCCGATGCTCGCGGCCATCGAGCCGACCAAGAGCACCGCAACAGTGGCGGCGATCGCGATGGATTTCCGGGTGGCGAAGATCCGTTGGCGGAGCGTCTGGAGAGAGCGAAGTGCGAAGGGGTCGGCGATGGCGACCGAGGCCATGACCCGATCGGCGAACCCGGCCGAGGGCCCCATCGGCGGCAGGGCGGCGAGCTGCTCCACGATATCGCGCTCGGCCTGGGCCCGGTCGAAGCACTCCCGGCACAGGTCGAGATGTCGGATGCGTTCGGCGCCGAGGGTACCGCTGAGCCAGTTCTCGACGTCGTCCGGCGAGAGGTGGGGGCCGGGAGCCTGGGTCATAAGTGGACCCTCCTACGGTGAGTGTGATGCGAAGGTTTCATTCTTTCAAGTGCGCCAGCGCGAGTCGCAGCTCGTTGCGGGCGCGGTGGATATAGGTCTTCACCGTGCCCAGCGGGAGATTCAGGATCTCGGCGATTTCCTCGTAGGCCCGGCCCTCGACATGGCGCAGCAGGATGCAGGAGCGGTATTCGGGCCTGAGCCGCCCGATGGCCGCCTCGATGGCGCCCCCGAGCTCTCGCGCCTCGACGGCATCCAGGGGGGACTCCTGCCGGGCGCCGATCTGGAGTGCCGTGGCTTGCATCGCCTCGGGTGTCTCGGCATGGGGCGATCCGTCGAGCGACAAGGTGTCCAGCTCGCGGCGGCGGAGATGATCGATGGCCGCGTTGTTGGCGATCTTGAAGATCCAGGAGGAAAACTTGAACTCCGGGCGATATGAATCGATGGCGTTGAGCGCCTTGATGAACGTTTCCTGCGCCAGATCCTCGGCCAGCTCGCGATCCCGCACCATGCGGTACAGCAGGGCGAACACCGGCCGTTCGTACCGGCGCACCAATTCCCGATACGCCGGCTCTCGCCCACTCCGGGCGAGCAGGACGACTTCCTGATCGGTGAGCCGGATCCAATCCGGCCCCTCAGCCATCGCTCGTCCGGCTTGCCAAGGCTCCGGCGGCGGGACTACATTCTGCGCCTATGTTAGCCTCGGATAGTGAGTTACCAGTTTCGGGCGGCCTCGAGAAGCGGACCTATGTCCGCGAGACGTTCCACGCCATCGCGCCCACCTACGATCGGCTCAACCGGATCATCAGTCTTCGGCTGGACCAGCGCTGGCGTCGATACGCGGTGCGGCGATTGGAGTGGGAGCGGGCGCCGGAGGGAATGTACCTGGATCTCTGCGCGGGCACGCTGGATTTCGGGGCCACGCTGGCGCGACAGCGCGGATTCGGAGGCAGGATCGTGGGCGCGGATTTCGTCCAGCGGATGCTGCGGCTGGGCCGCGGGAAATCGTCGCGTCTCGCGCCGGTCACCGCCGATGCCCTCTCGCTCCCGTTTGGGGACCGTGTGTTCGACGGCGCGATGGTCGGATGGGGTGTCCGAAACCTCATGGATCTCGACGCCGGACTGCGCGAGGCAGCGCGAGTGCTCAAGCCGGGCGCGCGGCTGGTGATCCTGGAGATGACTCTGCCCCCGAACCCTCGGCTCCGGCGAGTCTTTCAGTTCTATTTCCGCCGGATACTGCCCTGGATCGGCCGAGTGATCTCCAAACATACGACCGCCTATACCTGGCTTCCAGAGTCGACCCAGGCTTTTCCGGGTCCACCGGAGCTGGCACGTCGAATGGAGCGGGAGGGCTTTCGCGACGTGGGATTCAAGCTGTTCCTGGGCGGGGTGACGGCGCTGCACATAGGGACCCGCGCGTGAGTGGGTCAGCTGAGCCCCAGGTGTCATCCCGAGCCGAGCGAGGGATCGGCTCGCTCATGCACTCAGGTATCCGGACTCACTCGCATGCCTTGGCCGATCCCTCGCTCCCGCTCGGGATGACGCATGGCGCTCGATAATCTCCGGGAGTTCATCGCCGCGATCGAAGGCATGGGCGAGCTGGTCCGGGTCGAGCATCCGGTTCGCGCCCGGCTGGAAGTCGCCGAGATCGCCGACCGGTGCATGAAGAGTCCCGGCGGAGGGCCGGCGCTGCTCTTCGAGCACGTGCTGCTGGAGGACGGCCGCAGGAGCTCGCAGCCGGTCGCCATCAATCTGTTCGGCTCGATGCGACGCATGTGCCTCGCGCTCGGGGTAGATGATCTCGAGGAGGTCGGGGGACGGATTTCCGAGCTGGTGGAGATGAAGGTGCCCGAGGGCCTCTTCGGCAAGCTCGCGATGCTCCCCAAGCTCGCGGAGGTGGGCAAGTTTCCACCCAAGATCCGAGGTGGGCGGGCGCCCTGTCAGGAAGTCATCCTCCGGAATGACGCCGTCAACCTGGACGACATTCCCTTCCTCACAACCTGGCCCGGCGACGGCGGGCGATACATCACCCTGCCGATGGTGATCACCCGCGATCCCTCGCGCGGCATCCGTAACGTCGGCATGTATCGCATCCAGGTGCTGGGGCGGGACACGCTCGCGATGCACTGGCAGCGGCACAAGGTGGGAGCCGCCCACTGGCGGGAGATGGCCGCCGCCGGCGAGCGGATGCCGGTCGTCATCGCGCTTGGCGGCGATCCGGCCAGCGTTTACTCTGGCTCGGCTCCGCTGCCGCCCACCATCGACGAGTTTCTCTTCGCCGGATTCCTCCGGCGCCATCCTGTGGACCTGACTCGCGCGATCACCTGCGATCTGGAAGTGCCGGCCGAGGCCGAGCTGGTGCTGGAGGGGTACATCGATCCCGCCGAGCCGCTGGTGATGGAGGGCCCCTTCGGAGACCACACCGGCTTCTATTCGCTGGCCGACTACTATCCCCAGGTCCACGTCACCGCGGTCACCGCGCGGCGGGATCCGATCTACCCGGCCACCCTCGTCGGCCGTCCCCCGATGGAAGACTTCTATCTCGGCCACGCCACCGAGCGGATCTTCCTCCCGCTGCTCCGGCTCACGGTTCCCGAGATCGTGGACTATCACATGCCGGCGCCCGGGATCTTCCACAATCTGGTGTTCGTGGCGATCGACAAGCAGTATCCTGGGCAGGCGTACAAGGTCATGAACGCGCTCTGGGGACAGGGCCTCATGTCGCTGGCCAAAGTGATCGTCGTGGTGGACAAGGAGGTACGCGTCCGCGATCCCGACGAGGCGTGGTGGATCGCGCTCAACAACATCGATCCCGAGCGCGACGTGCGCTTCTCGATGGGGCCGATGGACGTGCTGGACCACTCGAGCCGGGCCTTCACCTACGGCAGCAAGATGGGCATCGACGCCACCCGGAAGTGGAAGGAAGAGGGGTTCGATCGGGAGTGGCCGGAGCGGATCGTGATGGATGAGGAGACGAAGCGGCGGGTGGATGAGATGTGGAACCAGCTCGGTATCAGACTGGAAGGCCGGCGGAGCGGCGGAACGACGGAACGGCTTGCCCCGAGCTCTGCGAGGGGGCGGACCGATGCAACGCCGAGATCGCCGGAGCGCTAGCACATGAGCGATCCTTCCGCCCCCTCGCAGAGCTCGGGGCAGGCCATTCCGCCGGCCCGCCGGTCCGCCGAGGGCCAGACCTTCGGCGGCGAGTCGCTCCTCGTCCGCTACGTCAACTTCGTCAAGCTGCCGCACACGCTCTTCGCCCTGCCGTTTGCGCTGCTCGGTGTGCTGGCGGCATCGCTGGCGGGGGCTCCGGTGACGATCAGGACGGTGGCGCTGGTGGTGCTCGCCTTTTCCGCGGCGCGCTGGGCGGCGATGGGATTCAACCGCATCGCGGATCGGGTGTTCGATGCCCAAAACCCGAGAACCATGCAGCGGGAGCTGCCCCGCGGAGCCATCACCCTGACCCAGGCGTGGGTGTCGGTGGTGCTGGCGTCGGCCATCTTCATCGCGGCCGCCGGCTCACTCAACCGACTTTGTCTGCTGCTCAGTCCCGTCGCGCTGGCTTGGATTCTCGGGTACAGCCTGACCAAGCGGTTCACCTGGTGGCCGCATCTGTGGCTGGGCCTCAGTCTGGCCATCGCACCGGTCGGCGGGTACCTGGCGGTGACCGGTCGGTGGAGTGAGCCCGCCTGGCCGCTCTTTGCCGTCGCGACCGCCGTCGCGACCTGGGTGGCCGGGTTCGACATTTTCTACGCCCTGCCCGATGAGGGATTCGACCGCAGTCAGGGGCTCCGCAGCGCGGTGGTGCGGCTGGGCGAGTCGCGCGCGATTCTCCTGGCCAAGCTGCTGCATGCCGTGACCCTCCCGGCGCTGGCGCTATTCGGCTATGGCATGGGTTTCGGCCCGTGGTACTACGCCGGACTGGTGGTGGCCGCCGGGATCCTGGTCTACGAGCACGGACTGGTGCGCCCCGGCGACCTCTCGCGCCTCGATGCCGCGTTCTTCACCATGAACGGCATCATGAGCGTGACGGTGTTCGGCTTCGCTCTGCTGGACCGACTGGCGGGGTGAGCCATGCCGGTTCCCCATCCCATCGTGCTGGCCGTGACCGGCGCATCCGGCGCGCCCTACGGCGTGCGCCTGCTCGAGACCCTCGCCCGGCATCAGGTCCCGGTCTGGCTGATCGTGTCCGGTCACGGGATGCGGCTCCTGGCGGCAGAGACGGGCATCAGCTCGCTGGAAGCCCTGCGAGCCGCCACCGGTGGCGATTGGTCCTCGGTCACCGCCTTCCCTGACGACGACCGCGGGGCCCTTCCGGCCTCCGGCTCCCAACGCACCGGCGGCATGGTGATCTGTCCCTGCTCAATGGGCACCGTGGCGGCCGTCGCGGCAGGGACCTCGCGCTCGCTGGTGGAGCGGGCTGCGGACGTGACTCTCAAGGAACGACGGAAGCTGATCCTGGTGCCACGAGAGACGCCGCTCTCGCTGGTCCACCTCAGGAACCTGGTTACGGTCACGGAAGCTGGGGCGGTGGTGATCCCCGCGGCACCCGGGTTCTACCATCGTCCCGCGCGGGTCGAGGAGCTGGTGGACTTCATCGTTCAGCGGGTGCTCGATCAGCTGGGCCTCGAGATCGAGATCGCGCGCCGCTGGTCCGGCGAGGAGAAGGGCCGATGAGCGACTTTCGAAGATGGATCCTCGCGGCGGTGATCGGTCTCGCGGCTTGCGGCGATGGTGAGGGTGGCCAGGGTATCGAGGACGAAGGCGAGCCGCCGGTGGCGGGCTGCACCGACGGCACCACCCCCGGCGGGGCACTCACTCGAGTCTGCTTCCCCGGCGAGTGGAACGGCGACCTGATCCTCTACGCCCACGGCTACGTCCGCCCCGACGAGCCCCTGGCGATTCGGGAGGACCTGATCGGTGGGATCTCGGCACAAGACGTGGTCACCGGCCTCGGGTACGCGTATGGAACGACGAGCTACCGCGCGAACGGGCTCGTCGCCGACCTGGCGGTGGATGATCTGGTGCAGCTCAAGGAACTGGTGCGGAGGACGGTGCGGCCGGATCCCGCCCGGATCTACATCGTCGGGTTTTCGGAAGGCGGGCTGGTAGCCGCGATGTCGGCCGAAATACCGCTGGACCCGTACGCCGGCGTCCTCGCGGCCTGTGGCCCGATCGGCGACTTCGGGCGGCAGATCGACTACCTCGGCGATGTACGCGTGGTCTTCGACTACCTCTTCCCCGGCGTGATCCCCGGCAGTCCGATTGACCCACCGGAGGAAGTGCGCGCCGCTTGGGAGTCGACCTACTCGCCCGCCGTGGTGACCGCGCTGGTCGATCATCCCGACGTCGCGCTCGAGCTGGCCGCCGTCACCGGGATTCCGGCCGACGGCCTCGATCCGCCCACCCTCGGCGCGACCGTCGCGGCGATCCTGCGGTACAACGTCCTGGGGAGCGCGGATGCGCAGGAGCGGCTTGGCGGCCAGCCCTACGACAACATGGACCGGGTATACCAGGGCTCCTCCGACGATCCCGCACTGAACGCGGCGGTCGCACGATTCACGGCGGACGCGGAGGCCCGCGCTCAGCTGCTTCGCTTCCAGACCTTTGGCGATCCTTCGGCACCGATCTCGATCATTCACACCACGGGAGATCCGATCGTCCCATTCTTCCACCAGCCGCTCTATGCGGAGAAGGTGGCGGCCGCCGGTCGAAGCGATCTCCTCGAGCGCAGCGATGTCGAACGATTCGGGCACTGCGCCTTCACCGCCAACGAGCTGCTCGCCGCCTTCAACGCCCTGCCGCAGTAGGCCTCCGCCCGATGCGTCTCGGCGTGATCTCCGATACCCACGGCCTGCTCCGTCCGGAAGTGTTCGACGTGTTCCGGGACGTGGACCACATCCTGCACGGGGGCGACGTCGGGCCTCTCGAGATCCTCACCGAGCTGGGTGCCATCGCTCCAGTGACAGCGGTCTACGGCAATACCGATGGATGGGACATCCGGGCACAGCTTCCCCAGGTGGCGACCATCGAGCTGGACGGCTTCGAGATCGTGATCACGCACGGGGACCAGTTCGGCACCCCCACGCCCGAGTCGGTCCAGGCCGCGTTTCCCTCGGCGGAGATCATCGTGTTCGGCCACACGCACCGGCCGGTCCTCACCCTGGTCGATACGGTGGTGACGGTGATGAACCCGGGCGGTGCCGGGCCCCGGCGGTTCCGCCTCCCCCCCTCGGTCGGCATCCTCGAGCTGGAGGCTGGGATCCCTCCAAGAGGCCGGCTGGTTCCACTCGCGCCGTTCGATCCAGCATGATCCTGCTACCGGTCCTGCTCTCGCTCGTCCCCCAGACAGCCCCTCCCGATACGGTGCCCGTGCGGCGGGTGAACGCAGGGCCCCCTGAAGCCGCCTCGAGCTTCCCGGGCCTGGGGGAGCCCTCGGTGCGGATTCGCACCGGGCAGGGCGTCGCCCGCATCTGGCTGCTCCGTGCCGGCGACTCGGCTTTCGTCGTCGCCCGGATCCCCGACTCCACCTATTACTGGGGCGACGATCTGGTGATCAGCCTCGACATCTCCGGTGATCGAGGAGTGATGCCGGGCCACGACGATTTCCAGTGGTACTTCCGCCGCGCGCTGGACAGCAGCGTGGTCTACCGCGGTCGGGCGGGGCGGTGGGAGGCTCCGAGAGGTGACCCCGACTGGCGGCTCGGCCGGGCGCGGGAAGGGGGAGGCTGGACGGTTGACGCACGAGGCGATCGGTCGGGTTGGTCGCTGGTCCTGCGGCTGGATGGTGCGTGGCTCGAGGGTGAAGCGCGCAGGCGACCGACTATCGCGTTTCGATTGTACGATGACAGTCCGGGAGGGTGGTATGCCTGGCCACCACCAAGACCGGGGCAACAAGGCTCCGTGGTGGAGCGACTACCGGATCTCTGGGCGGTGGTCGGCGAGTAGATGTGGGTCACCCCTGAACGCAGTGAAGGGGACCATAGCCGTCATGGTCTCCTTCACTGCGTTCAGGGTGACGACGCTCTGTCGTTCCGCCCCGATTCACAACCCCAGCCGAACGCCTGCGCTCACGGTCCAGTTGTGCGTCGTCTCCGTGTTCAGGTTCACCGAGGTCGCCTCCCGAGCGTCGAACTTTCCGATGTAGTCCTTCGCCATCAACTGCAGTCCCAACCGGGATCCCAACGGCACATCAACACCGGCGCCCAGGTTGTACGCGAAGTTGGTGGCCCTGGTCGCCACCGGAGCCACCTCGATCTCCTGCCGCATCGCGCCCGCGCCTGCCTGCACAAAGGGCCGGATTCCACTGCCGGCGTTCAAGGGCACGCTGAGCCGCAGCGCCGCGTCGTAGAGCAGGGCCGAGCTCTTTCCGACCGAGAGTCCACCTACCACCGGCAGGCCCACCTCCAGATCGGAGCTGGCATACGCGACATTCCCAACCAGCGCGATACCCCGGGTGATGCCGAAGGTGGCTTCGGCCCCGTAGACCGGTCCTGCCGCTCCGCGCACCTCGGTGCCGAGCGGCCCTTTGACCAGATTGCCGAACTTCATGTAGCCCGCGTAAGGGGTGATGCCGAACTTGCCGGGCGCTCCACTCTGGGCCTGGAGCGGTGCGGCGAGCAGGATGCCGGCAAGAGCGCCGGCGCAAAGCGATCGTAGCATGTGAGCCTCCCTGATCCGTCAGTTGATCGACGCCGGGGCGCCGAGGACCAGGGGGAGGCAGGCACATCAGGTGCCACGATTTGCAGTGGCGCAAGCCTTTGGCTGGGAGGCCTTTACAATCGAGGAACCGGCGGGGGGCCGACTCGTTCTGTCCTCTCCAGAGGACGCGTGGCAGGGTCAGCCCACTCGACGAGAGGTCCGGTTCGGCGAAGCGCCTCCGGATGGGCTCGAAACCACGCCATGAGGAGGAGAATCTCGTCTACCGACTCCAACGGGAGCGGGCCCGGGGCGGAATCCGGCTTCGCCAGCTCCGCAGCCACCACCGAGCGGAACGCCTCCACCTCGATCGGCGTCGTGGGATCGGCAAAACCGGCGCGCACCACGCCCTGCCTGATCAGATAGATCCGATCGTCTCCATAGGTACCGGGATCGCGGTACACGAAGGTGAGCAGGTCTACCGCGGTGCGCGCTCTGCTGGTCGCCGCCAGAAGCCACTCCAGGTGCTCGAATTTCTCCCGCCATCGCGCCGCCAGCTCGAAGCGGTCCGCTTTCGAAGCGTCCTGCATGGCGGTGACGACCTGGTCGATCGGCTGGATGGTGCGGCCATCGAGAAACGCAATCGCGGTTTCCACCCGGGCCCGGTACTCGCGTTCGGCGACGAACCCCGCGCACGGGCCGGTACAGAAGCCGAACTCGTGACGCATGCAGCCTGCCTGCCGGTTGGAGCCGAAAAGATCGCCCTGACCGCTGAAGATGATCGGCGTCGTCGCCGCGCAGTCGCGGAGGCCGAGCAGGTCGTTCAACGTTCGCACCGCCTCGGCGGTCCGCCCGAGCGAGCGGAAAGGACCGTAGCAGCGGACGTCATCACGGGCGACCGTATCGCCGGCATACACTCGGGGCGCCGGTCCCCTCGAGACCTTAATGAACACCGCTCTTCGGGTGAGATTGCCCCGGTGATTGAACGCCGGCCGGTACCGTTTGATCTGGCGCAGCTCACCGAGATAGGCGGAGAACTCGGACGGCACGTAGTCCCAAGCGATGTCGTGGGAGGCGTACAGGATCCGCGCCGCCTTGTCGGCGGGATAGCGAGCTCGGAAGTACGTCAGCAGCCTGGTTCGAAGCCGCTTGGCCTTGCCGACGTAGATGATGCGGCCGTCGGCGTCGAGCATCCGATAGACCGCGGGGCGATTCTCGGCGCTGGTACCGACGCGTTGACGAAGCAGTCGAAGGTCGGTGACCGGCGCTGCAGCCAGACGTCGAGCGAGGCGCCGACTCACGATTGGCAGTGGTGACAGAACACGGTGATCCGCCCATCGATCGCATGAGTGCCGGCGAGCCTGGTCCCGCAGCGCCGGCAGGGCTCGCCCTCACGACCGTACACCTGAAGCTCGAGCTGGAAGCTTCCCTCCTCGCCGGTGCCGGTGCGGTAGTCGCGGACCGTGGTGCCGTCGCCAGCGATCGCGGCCAGCAGGATCCGCCGGATCTCGCGGTGGAGCTTGCGGTGCTGGTCGGGCGTCAGCTTGACGGCCGGCTTGGAGGGGTCGATACCGGCGGCGAACAGCGCCTCGTTGGCGTAGATGTTCCCCACGCCCGCCAGGTACTTCTGGTCCATGATCACCTTCTTCACCGCCTGCCGGGACCGGCCGAGCGCCTCGCCCAGACGTTCAGGCGTGAAGCGGGGGTCGAGCGGCTCCGGCCCGATGGCTGCGTCATAGCGGCTCCATCCGCGCTGGTCGAGCAGCAGCAGGGTGCCGAGGCGACGGACATCGTCATAGACCAGCTCGCGACCGTCGTCGAGCGCCGCCCGCAGGACGGCGTAGCGCCGCTCGCCTCGGGCGAGCGGCTGCGCATGCACGATCAAGGACCCGGTCATGCCCGGCTGGACCACCAGCCGGCGCTCGCCCAGGTCGAGCACCGCGTGCTTGGCCCGGCGGAACACGTCGCCGACGGTGGCGCCGGTGAGGCCACGGACCAGGCGCCGGCGGGTCACACCCCGCAGCACGTCGTCATGGCTGAGAGACACTCGTTCGAGACGGCGGCCAAGCAGGGCAGGTCGAATGTCGCGGACGATGGTTTCGACTTCGGGAAGCTCGGGCATCGAGCCCGAAATCTATACGGCTAGTGCGCGGTACCCCGGAGCCGGGCGACATCCTCGGCGCGGTCCAGGTCCACCAGCAGCTCGGGCGCCCACTGCAACTCCGCCGCTTCATGCTTGTGATCCCGAATCACCTGGCGGCCGCACCCTTCGCCCGCCGCGCCGAGCGCGGAGAAGAGCGCCCGGGAGTAGAGCGTGGGCGGAGCCTGGACCTCCCCGTACCGCGAGATCACCAGCGGCTCGAGCCCCCCGCGAAAGCGGGCGACCAGCGCCGTGAGCATGGCGGACGTCACCAGCGGCATGTCGGCCAGGATGATGATCAAGCCGTCGCAATCGGCCGGGACCTGACCGATCCCGATCCGAACCGACGCGTGCATCCCGAGGGCATGCTCCCGGTTGGTCACCGGCACGACCGCGAGTCCCTCGAGCTCCGCGCCGACTCGTTCCGCCTCGAACCCGGTCACCACGATCACCGGAGAGAGCCCGGCATCAACGGCTCGCCGGGCAACCCGACGCACCACCGTTTCCCCATCCAGCGGCACCAGAAGCTTGTTGCTGCCGAGCCGCGACGAGGAGCCTGCCGCGAGCACGATCCCCGCTACCCGGCCGCTCCGCACGTCCGCTAGTGCTCGCGCACCGCGCCGGCCAGGCGGGCGGCCTCGCGCCACCCGATGTCGCGGCGAAAGATCTTGCCCTCGTACTCGATCGCCTCCGCGGTCTCTCGGCTGAGACGCTGAGCCTCTGGGAAGCCGCCAGCGACGGCGGTCACATTGAGCACTCGGCCGCCACTCACCCGGAGCATCCCGTCGGGGCCGCGAGTGGTTCCCGCGTGGAAGACGATGACCCCTTCCGGCAGACGCTCAGGGATGCTGATCGGAGCGCCCTTCTCGGGCGCATCCGGGTACCCCCGAGAGGCGAGCACCGTGGTGACCGATGCCGCCCCAGGCTGCAGCTGCAAGGGGGTCGGCGGCGTGCCGCGCGCCACTGCCCAGAGCGACCGGGTCAGTCCCCCGGCGATGAGCGGCAGAACCACCTGGGCCTCGGGATCGCCCAGCCGACAATTGAATTCGACCACCCACGGTGCGCCGTCGTCGTCCACCATCAGCCCGGCGTACAGCAGCCCGGTGAACGGTGTGCCGCGACGGCGCATCTCGGCGAGCGCGGGCAAGAGCACGTCGCGACGGGTGCGCTCCAGCAGCTCGGGCGGGGCCACCGAGACCGGGCTGTACGCGCCCATGCCGCCGGTATTGGGGCCCGCATCTCCCTCCAGCAGTCGCTTGTGATCCTGCGAGACCGGCAGCAGCTCCACATCCCTTCCATCGGTAATGGCCAGGACCGAGACCTCTTCCCCCCGCAGGTAGGACTCGATCACCACTGTACGGCCGGCGTCGCCGAACGACCCATCGGCGAGCATCGACCGCACGGCCGCGATCGCCTCCTTCCGGGTGGGGCAGACGATCGCCCCCTTGCCGGCGGCAAGACCCGACGCCTTCACCACGAGGGGCTCGGGATGATCGGCGAGATGCTCCAGCGCGGGATCGAGCTGGCTGAACGTGCGGCTCGCGGCAGTGGGGATACCCGCGGCCGCCATCACCTCTTTGGCGAATGCCTTCGATGCCTCGAGCTGGGCCGCGGCCGCGCCGGGCCCGAAGACCGCTCGACCCTCCGCCCGGAGCCGGTCGGCCAGCCCTCGCGCGAGGGGCACCTCGGGGCCGACCACGGTGAGATCGATCCCGTGCATATCGGCCGCGTCGGCCAGCCGATCGAGGTCGTCGGCCGCGACGGGAAGATTGATGGCCAGCTCGGCGGTGCCCGGGTTGCCCGGTGCGCAGTAGAGGTCGGCATCGGAATTCTCCCGGCGCAAGGCATGGCAGATGGCGTGCTCCCGTCCTCCCGAACCGACGACCAGCAGCCTCACGGCTTCTGTGCGTTCCGGAACGCTTCTCGCGCCCGCTCGGCGGCGCGCTTGGCTGCCTCGGCCACCTGCGCGGCGATGTCCCGGGCCTCGCCGGCATAGTAGCTGCCGGCGGCGGCGAAGTCGTCCTTCATCGGACGATCGGTGGTCTCGGTACCGCGCCGCACGTATTCCCCGCGCAGGATCCGGTCGTACTCGCCGGAAGACACCCAGCGCTGGAGCTCGGCGGCTCGAACCGTGTGCATGGGATGGGTGAGCGCGAGCGTGCTCAGGACCTTGTACACCACGTCGAGCCCTTCGGCACTGGCGGCGTACTCGTGAGCCTGCTGCATGAAGGCGTCCACGTTGAGCTGACCGGCGAAGGCCTCGCCGCGGCCCCCGCCGGCCATCTTCATGTCGACCCGTTGCGCCACCGCGATGTCCTGTCCGCCCAGCAGGCCCGCCCGATCGGCCGACAGCTCGGACTTCCGGGACCACTCGAGGAAGGCGAGTCGAACCGGGAGCACCGCGAGGCTGGCCAGAACCGGGAGAGCGCCGAGGCTGATCAGGGCGAGAATGGCGGCAATGGTACGATAGAGGGCATGGCCGCTCATCACATGACCCAGCTCGTGGGAGAGCAGTACCCGGAGCTCGTCGTCATCCAGCAGCTCGAGCGCCGCCGAGTGGATGACGATGAACGGCTGGTCGATCCCGTAGGCGCCGGCGTTGAAGAACGGCGTCTGGGACACGTAGAGCTCGGGAACGTCGGGCCAGTCGAAAGTGGTCGTGACCTCGGTGTGCAGGTGCCAGATACGAGGGAACTGGGTGGGCCCGACCCGAACCGCATTGCCCTGAAAGAGGAGTCGGACACCACGCTCGCCGCCCAAAAGGGCGAGCACCTTGCGGATCACTTCGTCTACTCCGGGCACCGCCCGAAGGGCCTGGAGCGCCGCCCGGTCGGCGGGGTGCTCCCAGGAGACCGCGCCGATCTCGGGGAAGGTGCGGCGGGCGCGGGGGGCAACGGAGGTGCTCATCGATCGCTCGGGGTTGGGGATGCAGCACGTACGGCGCAGAAAGCAGGTTGTTTCATTGTGGGACATATCCTCTGTTTCACTGAGGTAGCAAAGGGGGCCATCCCGGCACCGGCTCCTTCGCGTAGCCTGCCCTGAGCGCAGCCGAAGGGCTCAGGATGACAACGCATGGTCCAGATCTGCGATCAGATCTTCCGCGTCCTCGATCCCACAGCTCAGCCGGACCAGGCTGTCGGTCAGTCCCATGGCCTGCCGCATGGCCGGCGGCACAGCGGCGTGAGTCATGGTCACCGGGTGGCCGATCAGGCTCTCCACGCCGCCCAGTGATTCCGCCAGGGCGAAGATCCGGGTGCTCTCCACCACTCGGCGGGCCCGGCCGGGTTCACCGAGATCGATCGAGATCATCCCGCCGAAGCCGCTCATCTGCCGGCAGGCGAGCTCGTGCTGAGGATGGGAGGGCAGGCCCGGATAGTACACCTTGGGCACGTCCTTCCGCCCGACCAGCCATTCCGCGACTCGTCTCCCGTTGCTGTCGTGCTGGCGCATTCGCAGGGGCAAGGTTTTGATCCCGCGCAGCGCGAGCCAGCAATCCATCGGCCCGGGCACGCCGCCCGCGGCGTTCTGAATGAAGCCAAGCCGCTCGGCCAGGTCATCGCGCGTCATCACCAGCAGGCCGCCGACCATGTCGCTGTGTCCGTTGAGGTACTTGGTGGTGGAGTGCAGCACGATGTCCGCCCCGTATTCCAATGGCCGCTGAAAGAAGGGCGTCGCGAAGGTGTTGTCCACCACGAAGAGGAAGCCGCGGGCCTGGGTCAGGTCGCCCACGGCCGCGAGATTCACCAGGTTCATCATCGGATTGGTGGGGGTCTCGCAATAGATGAGGCGGGTGGCCGGGGTGAGCGCGCGCTCGATGTTTCGCACGTCGCGCATGTCCACGAAGCTGAACCGGAGTCCGAGCCTGGCGTACACCTGCTCCATCAGCCGCTGAGTGCCGCCATAGACGTTGTCACCGCAGACGACGTGATCACCCGACTGAAAGAGCTTGAGCACGCCATCGAGAGCCGCCAGGCCGGAGCCGAAGGCGAGCCCGTGGGTGCCGCCCTCGAGGCTGGCCACGTTGCGCTCCAGGGCCTCGCGGGTGGGGTTCTGGGTCCTGGCGTACTCGTACCCGCGGTGCCGGCCCAGGCCCTCCTGCACATAGGTGGAGGTCTGGTAGATCGGCGTCATCACCGCGCCGGCGAGCGGCTCGATGACCTGCCCGGCATGCACCGACCGGGTAGCGAATCCATGCTGGTCATCGTGGGGGAGCGTTCGGGTCATCAGGGCCGGCTCGCGTGGGAGTCCAGAAGCGTAACGGCCCGCGACGGCGGGCGGCAAGACTGTCGGATCGGTTGAAGGGGCGCCCCGGTCGCGATTAGCTTCGGGACGTGCATCAACCCCAATCTGCAGGCGCCACCGCACGTTGTCTCATCGTGGACGACGATGCCAGCGTCCGTGGTGCCCTGGCCAAGGTGATCGCGGGTCACGGACTCGCCACCACCGAAGCCGCGTCGGGCGTCGAGGCGCTGGCGCTGCTTCGCCGCGAGGGTGAGGTCCCCCTCTGCATCTCCGACGTGCACATGGCGGAGATGGACGGGGTCACCTTCCTCCGCGAAGCGCTCCAGCTCTTTCCCGACATGGCCGTCATCATGCTGACCGGCGTGGCAGATGTGACGACGGCGGTCGAATGTCTCAAGGTTGGCGCGCTGGACTACATCTCCAAGCCGGTGCTGATGGAGGAAGTCCGGGCGCGGGTGGACAAGGCGCTAGAGAAGCGCCAGCTGGTCCTGCAGAACCGCTTCTACCACAAGAACCTCGAGGCCCGGGTCCGGGAGCTGGGCCAGCGCAACAAGCAGTCGCTGATCAACGGGGTCCAGACGCTGGTGCATGCGCTGGAAGCGAAGGACGCCTACACCAGCGGCCACTCATCTCGGGTGAGCCGCTATGCCGTCAAGACCGCGGTGCAGCTGGGGTACGTGGGCGAATTGCTGGACCACATCCGGCTGGGCGCCGAGCTGCACGATATCGGCAAGATCGGCACCCGGGAGGCCATCCTGAACAAGCCCGGCCCGCTGACTCCCGAGGAATTCGAGCACATCAAGGAGCACTGCGTCCTGGGTGAGAGGATCCTCGCGCCGTTCCTCAACGAGACCCCCATGGCGCTGCGCATCGTCCGGTCCCACCACGAGCGTATGGACGGCGGCGGGTTTCCCGACGCGCTGACCGGCGAAGGCATTCCCCGCGAGGCGCGCATCGTGGCCGTGGTGGACGCGTTCGACGCGATGACGACCAATCGAGCCTACCGCTCGTCCCGTACCCCCTCCGACGCTTTCGACGAGCTGCGTCGTTGCGCCGGCACCCACTTCGACGCCGAGGTGGTCGGTGCCTTCGAGGGGGCCTTCCGCGACGTCGCGCTCCCCATCGGCCGCTGAGCGCCATCTCCAGTCCGATGTCCGACACGCTCATGATCAGCGTCTCCGGCATGCGGGGCCACGTCGGCACCGACTTGACGCCGGAGCTGGTGGCGCGCCACGCCGCTGCGCTCGGTGCCTGGGTCCGCTCGACCCACGGCGCCGCCGGCAACGGACCACGGCCGCGCGTGGTGCTCGGCCGGGATGCGCGGACCAGCGGGCCGATGTTCGCTCGTGCCGCCACCGCGGGTCTGATGTCGGTGGGGGTGGACGTGCTGGACCTCGGCGTGGTGCCGACTCCCACGGTGCAGATGGCGGTCGAGCACCATCACGCGGGCGCCGGCCTCATCCTGACGGCGAGCCACAATCCGATCGAATGGAACGCGCTCAAGTTCGTCGGGCCCGACGGCATCTTCCTCGACGCTGCCGCCGGGGAACGGGTCCGCTCGCTGGCGGACACCGGGCCCCAGCGCGCCGGGTGGGATGGCATCGGCGAGGTGCGGGAGGACCCGGAGGCGGTCTCCCGGCACCTCGATGCCATTCTCCGGCTGCCGGTGATCGATGTTACCGCGATCCAGCGCCGGCGCTTTCATGTTGCCCTCGACTGCGTCCGGGGAGCGGGCTCGGTCGCCATGCTGCCGCTGCTGGAGCGGCTGGGGTGCCGGGTGAGTGGGATCAACCTGGAGCCGGACGGGCGGTTCCCCCGGGCGCCCGAACCGCTGCCGGAGAACCTGGGTGAGCTGGGCCGGCTGGTCCGGGAAAGCGGCGCCGATCTCGGGCTTGCGGTGGACCCCGATGTCGATCGTCTGGCCGTGGTGGACGAAACCGGGCGCGCGATCGGGGAGGACTATACGTTGGCCTTTGCTGTCCGGGCCGTGTTGGATCGACGCAGCATTCCGGCAAAAAGCCCCACCGTGGTGGTGAACCTTTCCACCAGCCTGGTGGTTGAGGATGCGGCGCGTGCCGCGGGCGCCAGCGTCCACCGGGCTCCGGTGGGCGAAGCCAACGTGGCCCGTGCCATACGAGATCACGGCGCGGCGATCGGCGGCGAGGGAAACGGCGGCGTCATGTTTCCCGCCTTGCACCTCGGGCGCGACGCTCCGCTAGGGGTGGCCTTGATCTTGCATCTCGTTGCCACGTCTGGAGTAACGATCGCCGGGATGGTGGAGGCAGCGCCCCGGTACTCCATCGTGAAAGCCAAGGGACCACGGGGCGCCGAGCTGGCCCCCCTGTATGACCGGTTGCGGCGGCGCTTTGCCGACGCCGCGGTGGATGACCGGGACGGACTGCGACTCTCGTGGACCGATCGCTGGCTTCACATCCGTCCGTCCGGGACCGAACCGATCGTTCGACTGATCGCCGAGGCTCCCACTGCCGCCGAAGCGGAGGCACTGGTGGCCGCAGGCCGAGAACTCTTGCACTGAGGCTCATGGCACGATGTGCGGCATCGTAGGCTACATCGGACCCCGCCAGGCGGCGGGTCTGTTACTCGAGGGACTCCGCCGCCTGGAATACCGCGGCTACGACTCGTCGGGGATCGCGGTCGTCAACGGCAGCGGGCTCAAGATTCTGAAGTCGGCGGGCAAGCTCACCATGCTGGAGCAGGAGCTGGAGAATGGTGGGATGCCGTCCGGTACCCTCGGCATCGGCCACACCCGGTGGGCCACCCACGGCGCACCGACCACGCCAAACGCGCATCCGCATACCGACCAATCAGGGCGCATTGCCGTCATCCACAACGGCATCATCGAGAACTCCGCGGCCATCCGGAAGACGCTGGAGCGGCGGGGGCACACGTTCAAGTCCGAGACCGATACCGAGGTGCTGGCCCACCTGGTGGGCGAGTATTACGAGGGCGACCTCGAGGAGGCGGTGGCCGCGGCGCTCCGCGAGGTAGACGGGGCCTACGGCCTCGCCTTCATCTCGGCTGAGGAGCCGGGCGTGCTGGTGGCGGCGCGGAAGGGCTCGCCCCTGCTGGTCGGCGTAGGCGAGGACGAGTGGTTCGTCGCCTCGGACGCCTCGCCGCTGCTGCAGTACACCCGCTCGGTGGTGTACCTCGACGACGGCGAGATGGTGGTGCTCACCCGCGACGGCTACCGAGTGCGGAACCTGGAGACGACCCGCATCAGCAAACCGGTCAACCAGATCGACTGGGACCTGGCGCAGGTGGAGCGGAACGGGTACGCCCACTTCATGCTGAAGGAGATCTGCGAGCAGCCCGAGAGCCTCTGCAACACCCTCCGCGGCCACCTGCTGGAGGAGGAGGGGACCGCGCGGGTCAGCGGCCTCAACCTGACGGACGATCAGCTCAAGCAGGTCGAGCGGATCATCATCACCGCCTGCGGCACGTCGTGGCACGCGGCGATCATCGGTGAGTACATGCTGGAGGAGATGGCGCGGATCCCGGTGGAGGTTGAGTACGCCTCCGAGTTCCGCTACCGAAACCCGGTGGTGGACCACCGGACGCTGGTCATCGGCATCTCCCAGTCGGGCGAGACGGCCGATACACTCGCGGCGATCCGTGAGGCCAAGCGGCGGGGCGCCCGCACCATCGGGTTGGTCAACGTGGTGGGCTCGACCATCGCGCGCGAGGTGGATGGCGGGATCTACCTGCACGCAGGGCCCGAGGTCGGCGTCGCGAGCACCAAGGCGTTCACCAGCCAGGTGGCGGCGCTCGCGCTGGTGACGCTCCGCATCTCCCGGCTCCGGAACCTGAGCATTCTCCAGGGCCGTGAGTTCATCCAGGCGCTCCGCGTCCTTCCCGACCAGATCGCGCAGATCCTGGCGCGCAGCCCGGAGATCGAGCAACTGGCCGACCGGTTCCTCCGCTCCGCCACCAACGCGCTCTACCTGGGCCGCGGGGTGAACTTCCCGGTGGCTCTGGAGGGCGCGCTCAAGTTGAAGGAGATCTCCTACATCCACGCCGAGGGCTATCCCGCGGCGGAGATGAAGCATGGGCCGATCGCGCTGATCGACGAGAACATGCCGGTGGTGTTCATCGCGCCGAAGGACGCGGTGCACTCGAAGATCGTGTCCAACATCGAAGAGGTGAAGGCGCGGGGCGGGAAGGTGATCGCGCTGATCAACGAGGGCGACACCGAGATCGGGCGGCTGGCTGATGCCACGTTCACCATTCCGGTGACGCTGGATCTGCTGACCCCGATCCTGACCAGCATTCCGCTCCAGCTCCTGTCGTACTACGTGGCGGTGGCTCGGGGGTGCAACGTGGACCAGCCGCGGAATCTGGCCAAGTCGGTGACGGTGGAATAGCGGATAGAACGAAATCGTTACGTGGGTGTCGCATAATCTACGAGCTCACCTACGACATACCACAATGGCAGTCGCCAAGGCGGTGACGGCGGAGTAGCCGGCGAAATGATAACGCCGCCTCCCCGCACCGTGCTTGGCACCTATTCTGTCGGCCGGGTCCTCGGATGTGCGAGGGTCCGGTCGATTTTTTCGTTCATCGGGTTGGTGCTGGCGTGGGGGTGTAACCAGGGTGGCCCGGCGACGCCGCTCGATTCGGGTCCGGGACCTGAGGATCCGGAGGCGCTCGCCATCACGACTAGCGCGCTTCCCTCGGCAACCGTGGATCTGCCCTATCGGGCCTCCCTCGAAGCGGCGGGGGGAACCCCGCCCTACCGTTGGATAACGTCGTTCAATCCTCCGGGGCTCACGACCAGCGGCGAAGGATTGATTTCAGGCACGCCTGACTATCCGGCCGGTGCGTACCGGATGAAGGTCAGCCTGTACGACGCCGCGAGTCAGGGGGCGGTGGCGGAGCTAGCCTTGGAAGTGACCGCTACCAGCGCACTGCGCATCACCAGTCCGGAACTGGCGACGGGTGGCGTGAACCAGCCCTATGTGGACACGGTGGAAGTTGTCGGAGGTGCTCCGCCCTACACGTTCGATTGGGTCAACGGTATCGCGGAGCTGACGCTCGATCGGTCCACCGGCATTCTATCCGGGATCCCCACCAGTCCGACCGGGCCAAGAGGTGAGGGACGACAGACGACCGTGACGGTTTCCGACCTGGTAGGAGCGAGTGCTTTCGCAATCGTTCGGGTAGGCATCAGGCCCGCCCCGGTCGTCATCACGACAGAACTGCCGAACGGCCGAGTGGAGGAATGGTATGAGAAGGAGCTCAGCGCGACCGGCGGCACGGGCGAGCGGGTATGGACGGTGCTGTCTGGAGCCCTTCCGCCAGGACTGACCATCTACAGCTCAACACTCCACGGCTGGGCACTCGAGGGAATACCGACGACTGCCGGGCGCCATTCCTTCACCCTGCAGGTTTCGAGTGGAGAAGTCGCTGCAGCCCGTGAGTACACGGTCCTGATCGCCGACAAGCCACTGTCGATCGTCACTTCGGCCTTGCCCGTGGGTCGCCTCGGCATACCCTATCGCGTGTTTCTGGTGCGAGAAGGAGGGACAGGTCCGTTCCAATGGGACGTGGTAGAGGGTGCCCTGCCCGCAGGTATCTCGCTGACAGAGGCAGGGGAGCTGACGGGCGCGCCCAACGCTGCGGGGCGGGCCTCCTTCGAGGCTCGCGTGCGTGATGGTGGGGGCCAAAGTGCAACGGCGGACCTCACGCTTCAGGTGGGGCCATGAGAACGATGCAAGGGACCGGACAGGGCCGGGTCTTCACTCTGGCGCTCAGCGGCCTGCTCGCGCTCGGTGCTCTCAGCACGTTTGCCTGCGGAGATCCCACTGACGCCGGTACCACCGGTGTCCTTGTCGGTCTGGTGCGGGATGCGGAGACCAAGGCGCCGCTTGAAGATGCGACCCTGCTGGTGGCCGGTATTCAGGTCCAGAGCGGAAGCGACGGGCGGTTCACGCTCGATAGCGTTCCTGCCGGAGCACAACAGGTCGTCGCATCGAAGGCGGGCTACCTGGGGCAGACCGTCGAGGTGCAGATCGGGGTGGGGGAGACCGAGGAGATCACGGTGGAGCTGGTCGCCGACCTCGGTCCTCCGGGTCCGTCCGGAGTTTCAGCGACGACGGACGCAGCCACGCCCGGCACCGTGCGAGTGAGGTGGGACCCGGTGGCCGGGGCCACGAGCTACGTGGTGTACTGGGGCACCCACTCACCAGTTAACGCGGAGCAAGGGGTCCGGGTGGCCGATGCGCCCAACCCGTTCATCCATACCGAGCTCAGCGCCGGAACCACTTACTACTACGCCGTCGCCGCGATCGGACCCGAGGGGGAGACCCGCCCCTCGGCGGAGGTGTCGGCGACGCCGGATGGGCCCATCTCCATTCGCTTCGTCAACCCGGGCCCCACACAGATCGTGGGGGCGCGGTTCTCGGTAACGGTCGAGATCAGATCGGTCTTCCAGCTGACCAGTGTGACGGCTCGGGTGGGAGCATTCATCGATGACCTCACCTACCACCTCGAGAGCGACGAATGGGAAGGTTTCTTCGACCTGGGCGACACGCCCTCGCCCAGCTTTCAGACTGTGCACTACACGGCGACGGACGCGGCCGGGAATACGGCGAGGACAGCGGCTCTGTTGCGGTTCGACAAGCTACCGGTCGTGACCATGTCGTCACCCCAGGACGATGCATTTACGGGGCAATCCCTCCGGGTTGCCGCGACCTGTACTGATGACCATCCAGCAGGTTGTCAGGCATTGGTCATTTACGCCTCGGCGGGATCCACCACGATCCGCAAGGCAGTAGCCCAGGCGAGTGTGGATCAGACGATCTCTTTGGCGGAATTCGATGGCACGATTGTCACCGTGAGCGCTCGTGGAGCCGATTTCGTCCAGGACAGGATCCCGCGCAATGTCGGTGTCGCTCGCACCGTGTACGTGGACGCGAGCCCCGGGCTGACGCCGGTGGGCACGAGCGGATCCGGCATTCTCGTCGATGCCAATGCCGGTGCCCTCCTGGCGGTGGACGGCGAGCAGGACGGCTTCCCCGCGGGCGCCCTGCGGATCGTCGATCGGGCGTCAGGGCAGAGCACGGTGGTTCACGACGCGGCGCCAGAGCCGGCTCGCGACGGCGCTCTCTTCCCGGCCGGCGCGATCTTCCTCACTGGCCCGCCCGGGTCCATAAGAGAGTCGCGCAACGGCACATCGAGCGTGCTTGCCACGGGTCTGTCGGGCTTCCTCTTCGAAGTCGAGGGACCATTCGCGATCTGGGCATCGACCGATGAGCTCACTCGACGCGACTTGAACTCGGGCACCAGCGTGACCGTGACCCCCGGCCCGACTTTCGGAGACGTGGCCCCGACCGGCGAGGTGGCTTGGGCGGCAGAAGAAATCTTTCTTTTCGAGGACGGCGTCAACACGCAGCTGACGAACGATGGGGACGGCGAGTTCAGGAACACCGCTCCGGTCACCGACGGCGTCAATGTCGTGTACCAACGGAGGAACTTCTCTCCCGGCAGCATCGCTTTTGCGGGCTCCATCCTGCTGGTCAGTCCCGGCGATGACATCGTCCTCGCCTCCGATACCGCCTACAGGGACCTCGAGCCCCACGCCGATTACGAGGTCGCCGATGGCTGGATCGCCTTTACCCGGCTGGACATTTCCAACACCAAACAGATCTGGCGGCGGTCGCTTGCGGGAGAGGAAACCCAGGTGAGCGCCTTCGGGGAGGGGAGCAGGATCGAAGCGATGGGACTCGACGGCGAGATCGTCTTCACGTCCGAGGCCACCGGCACCGAGCGTCGCTACCGGGCCAGTGTCGGCGAGTCGCCCGAGGACGTCAGCTCGGGGCTCGGCGAACCGGTCTATATCGATGGTCAACTGCACGTGATGATGGGAGCGACGCTGCTTCGGGTCGACTGACTCCCGTTCCAACAAGCCTGTCGCCCTGAGCACGGCGAAGGGGACCATTCACGGAGATGGCCCCCTTCACTTCGTTCAGGGTGACGTCTCCTCCGGCAGAATCCAGGTGGCGCCGACCTCCGACGCCACTACCCGCCAGCGCTCGCTGCCCGCCGCTGCCAGCAATCGCTCGATCGGCTCCGCCACCGGCTCCCGGCTCAGCCGGAACGTCGAGTGGTGGACCGGCAGCAAGTACTCCGCCCCGAGCTCCTTGAACATCCGCCACGCCTGCTCCGGTGATGCATGATTCGCGATCCAGGGGTCATAGGCGCCGATCGGCAGGATGGCGAGGTCCACCTTCACTCGTGCGCCCAGCCGGTCGAACGCGTCGGTGAACGCGGTGTCCCCAGCAAACAACACCGTGCCCCTGGCCTTGGTGAGCAGGTAACCGCCGTACCCGCGATGCCGGTCGGTGACCATCCGGGCTCCCCAATGTCGCGCCTCCACCGACTCCACGGTGACGCCGTCCACCGCAGCCTTGTCGCCCCAGCTCAGCTCCTCGACGGTGCGGAACCGACGCACCAGGTCCCGATTGCTCTCCTGAACGATCACCGGCACCTCACGCGGCAGCGAGCGCAACGTGCCGATGTCGGTATGATCCATGTGCGCGTGAGACAGGAGCACGACGTCGAGCGGCGGCAGCTCCCGCGCCCGGAGCGCCGGCCTGACCAGCCGCCTCGGACCCAGCTTGACCTTGCCCCGGCCGATGCCGACCCGCTCTTCCAGCACCGGATCGGTGATGATCCGCGTTCCGTAGAGATTGAGCAGGACGGTGGCATGGCCCAGCCACGCCACGGTGAGCCGGTCCTCGGACCAGGATAGAGGCTCCGGACGATGTGGTGCAGCGGGGATCGGGCTTATCTTCACCATGCGAGTTCGGGCCACGCGTTGGAGACCAGGGAAATCTAGCCCCCCAATCATGCGAGTCGTGCTGCAGCGGGTCTCCAGCGCATCGGTGTCGATCGACGGTCGGATCGCCGGCGCGATCGGCCGCGGGTTCTGTCTGCTGGTCGGCCTGACCCACAGCGATACGGACGCGACGGTAGATTGGATGGCCGAGAAGGTCACCGGCCTGCGGCTCTTCTCCGATGCCGAAGGCAAGATGAATCTGGGGCTGGACGAAGTCGGTGGCGGGGTACTGGTGATCTCGCAGTTCACGCTGTACGGCGACGCGGCCAAGGGACGGCGGCCCTCCTTCATCGACGCCGCCCGGCCCGAGACCGCGGTTCCGCTCTATCAGCGATTCGTCGATGCCCTGCGCCAGCGCGGGCTCGAGGTGGCCACCGGGGAGTTCGGCGCCGACATGCACGTGGAGATCCACAACGACGGGCCGGTCACGTTGATTCTGGAGCGCAATGCATGACCCGTGAACCCCTGACCCTGGCGTCCGGCTCGCCCCGCCGGCGCCAGCTCCTCGAGATGCTCGGTATCCCACTCCGCGTGGTGCCTTCGAACGTGCCCGAGGTCAGGCGGCGGCTGGAGACGGCGCTCGATTACGTCGAGCGGCTGGCCCGGGAGAAGGCACTCAGCGTCAAGGGCCGCCTGGTCCTCGGCGCTGATACTACGGTGATCGTACGCGATGAAGTGCTGGAGAAGCCGGTGGACGAGGCCGACGCCCTTCGGATGCTGCTCAAGCTGCAGGGCCGCACCCACCAGGTGGTCACCTCGGTCGCGCTGGTGGCGGGGGAGCGGATCCACCAGGCCACCGACGTCACCAACGTCGGGTTCCGCCGGATGACCGAGGAGTTTCTGCGCGCGTACGTCGCCACGGGTGAGCCGATGGACAAGGCGGGGGCGTACGGCATTCAGGGCTATGGCGCCGCCCTGGTGGAGCGGATCGAAGGGGACTTCTTCAGCGTCATGGGGTTGCCGGTGCGTCTGGTGCTGCGGCTGCTGGAGGAGGCGGGGGAGAGGTACGACTTCGGTGGGGCCGCCTCGCAGGACGTTCCGCCCCCTGCGCTAGCTCCGGGGTGACCGGGTGACCCCGGTCTTGATGCGGTAGACCTGCACCGTCTGCGTCTTTCCTCTCAGCCCCAGCTCCGGCAGAAATTCGTGGTCCACCTGCTTCCGCACCACGCGGAGCAAGGCCTCGCTCACCAGGATCTCTCCGGAGCCCGCTTCGGCGCACAGCCGTGACGCGACGTTGACCGCGTCGCCCAGCACGGTGTACTCCAGGCGGCGGTGGCTTCCGATGTTCCCCGCGAACACCTCGCCGTGACTGATGCCGATCCCGACCCCGATCTCCGGCCGACC
>DATBJC010000167.1:0-7652 GCA_036556625.1 Gemmatimonadales bacterium | reverse complement strand
TAGAACAGCGTGAAGCGTGAAGAGACGATCGTCTCTTCACGCTTCACGGCTGCTCCCGCACCTCCGCCATCTTCCCGGGCACGTTGGTCACCACCCCGGCCACTCCGCGCTGCCACAGTTTCCTGGCGTCGGTCGTCGAGTCTACCGTCCACACGTGGACCGGGCAGCCGCGCTCGCGCGCCGCGGCAACGAAGGCCCGGGTCGGAACCGGCAGCCCCCGGTGACGCTGAGGTACCGAGAGCAGCCGGTAGCGGGTCTCCGGTGGACGCCTGCGAAGCATGACGGCCCAGTAGAGCGCGGAGATCTCGGCGCCAGTAGCGGCGCGGGTGAACGGCGGCTCATCGAAGGCCCGCAGCGCTCCCTGGTACTCGGAGGCGACCACGCATCGCTCCGCCGCTCCCTCCTGGAGCAGCACCCGGCGCACAGCGTCCTGGGCCTCCGGCTCCTTGATCTCCACCAGCATCGGCATCCGAGGGAAGCTCCAGAGGACCTCGCCCAGCGTCGGGATCCGCACGCCCTGCCCGCGAAAGGGATACTCCTGGCCGCGGGCCGGTGCGAACCGCGAGCCCGCATCCACCGAGCGCAGCTCCGCCAGCGTGAGCCCTCTGACCGGCCCCATCCGGTCCGTGGTCCGGTCGAGGGTGGCGTCGTGGATCACGACCGGCGCACCGTCGGCGGTGAGCCGGACGTCGAGCTCGAAGGCGTCGGCGCCCCGCCTGGTAGCGGCCTCGAAGGCGGGCAGCGTGTTCTCCGGCGCCTCCGCCGACGAACCGCGATGTGCGATCACCGGGTGTGCGGTCAAGTCGAGCAGGGGATTCATGGTGCGGGGCGGTGGCCTCCCCCATCGATCGGGTAGAGCACGACGGCCCGGCCCGACCGGCAGTCGGCCCAGGACGAGCGGCGCACCCACCCTCGCACTCTAAGCCTGCTCCCTACGATCCCACAACCGCGCGAGGCGACTTTTCCTCCCGGCGCGAGTATACATACGACCGACCCAGACCCCAGCCCGGGACCGGCCCATGACCCCGCCACGCTCCATCGCCGACCTTCGCCGGGAGTACGCCCGTGCCCGGCTGGACGAGAGGGACGTGAGTCCGGACCCCATCGTCCAGTTCGCGGCCTGGTTCGCTGATGCGCAGGCCGCCGAGATCGAGGAGGTCAATGCCATGGTGCTGGCGACGGCGACGCCGGACGGCGTTCCCTCGGCGAGGATGGTGCTGCTCAAGGCGTTCGACGAGCGCGGATTCGCATTCTTCACCGATTACCGGAGCCGCAAGGGCGTGGAGCTGGAGGCCAATCCCCGGGCGGCGCTGGTGCTGTGCTGGAGCGAGCTGGAGCGGCAGGTCCGCATCACCGGCGGCGTGATGCGCACCTCGGTAGAGGAATCGGAGGCCTACTACCGCACCCGTCCGCTGGGCAGCCGGCTCGGCGCCTGGGTTTCTCACCAGAGTCAGCCGATTCCGTCGCGAGAGACACTCGAGGCTGGGCTCCGCGACGTCGAGCGACGCTTCGGCACCGGCGATGTGCCGCTTCCGCCCGACTGGGGCGGATACCGGGTACGGCCCGAGACGATCGAGTTCTGGCAGGGCCGCGAGAACCGGCTGCACGATCGGATCAGGTATGTGAGGGAGGGGAAGGGATGGAGGATCGAGAGGCTGGCGCCGTAGGTCCACTCCTGAGGCCAGCGATATGCCGTCATCTTCAGCGGGCGAGTTCCGCTCCGGCGCCCTGATCCTTCGTGACGCGGCGCTCTTCATTGACCTCTACGAGCTGACCATGGCGGCGGCCTTCCTCCGCGAGAAGATCACGGAAACGGCCACGTTCAGTCTGTTCGCGCGGCGACTCCCGCCCGATCGCGGATTCATCGTGGCCGCCGGCTTGGAGGACGTGCTGGAGTACGTGCGCAGCTTCCGGTTCACGGCGGAAGGGCTCGCGTATCTGCGCTCACTGGATCGGTTTGAGGCCGGCTTTCTCGAGTTTCTCGGCGGACTCCGCTTCACCGGCGAGATCCGCGCGGTGGCCGAGGGCACGGTGGTCTTCCCTGACGAACCGCTCCTCGAGGTGACGGCGCCGCTGATCGAGGCCCAGCTGCTGGAGACCGCGCTGCTCAACATCTGCCATCTCCAGAGCGTGCTGGCGAGCAAGGCCGCACGGGTGACCATCGCGGCCCGGGGCCGCGGCCTGGCGGAGTTCGGGCTCCGCCGCAGTCACGGGAGCGACGCCGGTCTCAAGGCGGCCCGCTGCGCCTGGATCGCTGGCTTCGACTCCACCAGTGACGTGCTGGCGGGCGCGACCTACGGCATTCCGCTGTCGGGCACGATGGCGCACTCGTTCGTCACCGCCTTTCCCGACGAGCACGAGGCCTTTCGGGCCTATGCCCGATCGTTTCCCGATACGGCGGTGCTCCTGATCGACACCTATGACACACTGGAAGGCGCCCGCAAGGCGGTCGTCGTGGCGCACGACCTGATCGAGTCGGGACATCAGCTCGCGGGAGTGCGGCTCGACAGTGGCGACCTGCTGGCGCTGAGCCGGGCGGTGCGCGGGATCCTTGACGCAGGGGGCTGTCGCGGCGTGCGCATCGTGGCCAGCGGCGGGCTCGACGAGCACGACATCGAGCGACTGCTCGAGGAGGACGCGTCGATCGACGTCTTCGGCGTGGGCACCCGCTACAACGTCTCGGCCGATGCGCCGTCGTTGGACCTGGTCTACAAGCTGGTGGCGTACGGCGGGCGGGACGTGCTCAAGCTGAGTGAAGGGAAGGAGACCTGGGTGGGACGAAAGGCGCTGTACCGCACCAAAGACGCTGGCGGCAAACCGGCCGGCGACGTGCTCGCGCTGGCCGACGAGACCCTGCCGGGCGGCGCCGAGTCGCTGCTGGAGACGGTGATGCGCGACGGCGAGCTGCGGCGCCCGAATCCGCCGCTGGCCGAGGTGCGCCGGCACTGTCTCGCCCAGCTGGCCGCGCTTCCCGATGGGCTTCGCCGGCTCCGAGGGCAGGCCGAGTATCCGGTCCGGGTCAGCACCGGGCTGCGGGCTCGGCAGGACCGGGCGATGGCGCGGGTACGAGGTTAGAGCCGGTCGGTTTACCAGCCCGATCCCAACCGCTCGCGCAGCGCGTCCCGGTACCCGCGGCTCAACGTGAGCTTCGCCCCGGTGTGCAGCAGCACGGCGTACTCACCGTTGAAGGTCGGCTGAAGCTCGCGGACCCGGTCCAGGTTGACGATCGTAGAGCGGTGAATCCGGGCAAAGTGCGCTGGATCCAGCCGCGCCTCCAGGCTGGCCATCGTCTCGCGGATCAGGTGCCGCTCCGCTCCTGCGTGCAGTCGCGCGTAGTTGTCGGCCGCCTCGATCCAGTCGATGTCGTTCACCGCCAGCAGCCGGATCCGCCCGTCCGAGCGCACCAGCACCCGCTGTACATGACCCTGGGATCGCTGCAGTTCCGCCAGCACGGCCGCAAGGCGGCGCGCGAGCTCCTCTCGGTCGCCACCGGTGCGGCGGGCCCGGACCCGTCCGAGCGCGGCGACGAACCGCTCGCGATCGAACGGCTTGAGCACGTAGTCCACCGCGTTGACCTCGAACGCCCGAACCGCGTGCTCGCTATAGGCGGTCACGAACACCACCTCGGGCCCACCCTGGCCGGCCAGCGCGGCCGCCACGCCCAGCCCGTCCAGCTCCGGCATCTGCACGTCCAGGAAGACCACGTCCACCGGCTCCCGCGCAATAATCTCCAGGGCCTCCAGCCCGTTGCCGCACTCGCCGATGATGGCGACGCCCGGCTCGGCGTCCAGAAAATCCCGGATGCCTTGCCGCACCAGCGGCTCGTCGTCCACCAGCAGGACCCGGAGATCAGGCACGGAAGGTGTCCTCCCCCAGCCGGCGGTAGGGGATGCTCACGACCACGCTGACGCCGCCGTCGGCATTGGGCTCGAATCGAAACTGATGGTCCGCGCCGTAGAGCAGCTTCAGCCGGCCACGGGCGCTGGCGATGCCGATGCCCGAGCCGGCGGTCCGGTCGTGACTCCGCGCTCCCGCGCCGTTGTCGATCACCCGCAGGTGGAGGCGGCCGTCCTCCCGGTCGGCGCCGATGACCACGCGTCCGCCGGCCGCGCGAGTCGCCACGCCGTGCTTGAGCGCGTTCTCCACTAGCGGCTGCAAGAGGAGCGTCGGCACGGCCGCATCCTCCAGCCCCGGGGCGATCTCCCAGCGCACCTCCAGCCGGTCCCGGAACCTGGTCTGCTCGATCTCCAGGTAGAGCCGGAGAAATCGAAGCTCCTGCTCCAGCGTCGCCTCCTGGCGATCGCTGTCCATCAGAGTGAGCCGCAGGAGATCGGAGAGCTGCATCACCATCCGTCCGGCGGCCCCGGTATCGTGCCGAATCAGCACCGTGATCGCGTGCAGCGTGTTGAACAAAAAGTGTGGCTGGAGCTGCGCCTTGAGGGCGCGAAGCTGGGCTCGAGCCAGCTCGGCCTCCAGCCGAGTCACCGCCACTTCCCGGTGCCGGAGGGCGGTGAAGTACTCGTGGACGTAGCCCCAGCTGAGGATAAAGCTGTAGGCCAGGAGACCAAACTGAAATCGCACGCCCCAATCCGCCACGCTGCCCATCCACTCCGGCGGAGGCCGGGGCAGCCAGCGCTGCATCAGGAATACCATGAGCTCGGCGTACAGCGCGGATGAGAGGCCCGCGCCGAGGGCATGGGCCGGGATGGATCGGAGCAGGGCACTGCGCCGGAGCGGGAAGCGGAGCCCGAGCCACAGGATGCCCGGGAGCAACGCAAGCCAGTAGAGCAGCGGCGGCAGCAGCAGGATCGCGGCGAGCGCCAGCGATCCGTCCTGTCCCACTACCGCGGCCACCATGCGCACCGCCGCCAGCGCCCACATGACCAGCCCGGCGAGGACGGGTGGGAGCAGGCGGTCGCGGGTGAGAAGGGTGCCAACGGAAGGGCTGCCGGGAGGTGCCATGCCCAACGCTATGCATGGGGTAACGGGGCGCAACCCTGCTGGGGCGAGTCGCGGGGTGATGGGGTGGGTTCCCGTTGTACGACTGCTCCCAGTGCTACTGGCTTGCTTCAACACCGAGGCACGGCGGGCACGGAGGTCTCACGGAGAAAGATCGAATGCATAGTTCGTGTAATCTCCGTGCCCTCCGTGGTCAAGACAGCCGGTTGAATCCGTTAGCGCGCCCGTATCAGGAACCCACCCCATCATCCCGCGACTCCCCCCCAATTGATTGGCCGCGCAGAAGGGATTCCGCATCCTGCCGTGTCCGAGGCATTCGCCGCAAGACCACTCGATGGAGTACATATGACTATCCGTCCCACCCTGATCGCCCTGGCGCTCGCCATACCACTGGCCTCCGTCCGCTCGCAATCGCCGGAGCCGCCGGCACCACTCATCGCTGGCCAGATCGGGGCAATGGTGCTCGACCTCCCGGCGTACCCGGGCGCCGACGAGCGGTGGGTGATCCCGGTGCCGGTGGTGGACCTGCGCATCGCCAACCGGTTCTACGTGGGCGATGGGCTCGGTGGGCTCTCCGCCGGGGCCGGCGTCTTCCTCGTAGAGAAGGGAGGCTTCTCCTGGACGGCGGACCTGGCCCTCACCTCGGATCGGCCGGAGGATCGGACCGGGGCCTTGGCGGGAATGGGTGACCGAGGGTTCGGCGTGTTCGGCGGCTCGACGTTGGCGTACCGAATCGGACCGGTGGAGGCGTCCGCAGCCGCCGCCATTGGACTGAAGGACCGCATGGGGCTGCTGGGCGTGCTCGGCCTGTCGGCCGGGGGACTGCTGGGCGGTCGCTGGTTCGGCCAGGCCGGCAGTGTCGCGGTAGTCGGGGATTGCGCGAACCTGCGGTGGGACTACGGCGTCACTAGTGTCCAGGCCCGGCGACGGGGCGAGCTGATCGAGCAGGGCGCGCCTGACCTGGGCCCGGGCGACAGCGTGCCGTTCACCCCGGCGTGCGGCCTGCGCGAGCTGCGCGCCACGGCTTCGCTGGGATACGCGCTCACCCAGCGGTTGTCGATCATCGGGACCGGCGGGGCCACCAGGCTGGAGCGCGGCGCGGCGGCGAGCCCGCTCACGCGGAAGCGGACCATGTGGGAAGCGGGGCTGGGTCTGTCGTGGCGGCTGTAGCCGGCGCCTCGGTGCTGGAGGAGTTCATTCCGGCGCTGCGCTCCTCGCTCGGGCGCCTTGAGCGACTCCTCATGACAGCGCCCCACTCGCCGATCGCCGAGCTGCGGCTCGCCACGCTGCTCCGCTCGCAGGCGGCACTGCTCAGCGCCCTCGCCGGCGAGCTCGGCGGGAGGGCCTATGAGGACCTGGGACGATTCGGGGCAGAGGCAGTGGAAGCGGCGTGCAAAGCTGCGGATGCCGAAACGTCGGCATGTCAGGTAGCCGACGCTTTTCTCAGGCTCTGGCGCTACGACCAGAGATGAAATGGTCTCAGAGGTTCCCGTACCATGTACCTCATCCCGAGTGAAGCGAGGGAGCTCGGGATGAGGTATGTTCGCGCTGCGACCGCCCGACCGCCCGACCGCCCGACCGCCCGACCGTCTCAACGTCAGAACGTCGCCGTCACGCCTCCCAGGATCCGCCGACCGATCACCGACCCGCCGAACAGCTGGAAATGCTGCTGATCGAGCAGATTGGTCGCGGTGGCATGGATCCGGACGTAGTTGTTGATCCGGTAGCCGGCGCCCACGTTGACCAGCTCGCTGGCGGGTACGTAGCCCTGGAAGATGCCGGCGGCCCACTCGTAGCCGTCCACCAGCCTGAGCGTCACGTTGCCGTCGAAGCCCTGCTGCCCGGCGTAGCTGAGCGAGAACGTCGCCTTCTTGCTCGGGGTGTTGGGCAGCAGCTGGTCACCCGCGGCCTGCTCCGACTCATCCACCGAGAAGTCGAACCCGGTGAAGGAAACGTCGCCCCGGATCTCCGGCGTGAACTGATAGCCCAGACCCAGCTCGATGCCGCGTTCGGTCACTTTACCCGCGTTGGTGTACGACAGGACGATGGCGCGGCTCCCGTCGGGTAGTGTGGCGAGCGCGTTGCCGCCCTGAATCTGGGTGCCCGCCTGCAGTTGCGCATGTCCGCCCAGCAGGAGCGGGATCGGTGCCCGGAGCTGATGGTCGGGCGGCAACCCGAGCAGCGCCAGCCGGGCGTCGAGCGCGGTCAGCTCGGCGGGGACGTTCACCTCGTCGGTGACGCCATACGAGGGGAAGGCCGGATTGACTCCCGGGAGCAGATCGGTCACGAAGTTCCGCAGCCGGTTGATGTACGCGTCGGCCGTGATGTACACATTGTCGCCGATGCTTCCCTTATATCCGAGCTCCCATCCGGTCACCTTCTCCACATCAAGATTCTCATTGCCCAGTGCCAGCGCCTGGGTCGCTCCGGAGAACTCCCAGGGCAGGTCGTCGGTGATAGTGAGGTCCGCGATCAGTGGCGGCGGAATGTTGGCCCGGACCGCGGCGTAGTAGGTCTCGACCGAAGTCTCCAGGGTACGAGGAGCTGTCGTGGGCTCGGCCACCGGCACCTGGAGGAAGAACTCGGAGTAGTTGGGGGTCTGGAACGCGCGGTTCACCGAGAAGCGGAACGAGTGCGCCTCGTTCGGGCTGAACACGACCGCTCCCTTGGGCGAGAACTGTCCGTCGATCAGG
>DATBJC010000166.1:0-1884 GCA_036556625.1 Gemmatimonadales bacterium | reverse complement strand
GAATGAGGGAGCGCGGATCCTGGAGGAGGGGATCGCCGCCCGAGCCAGCGACATCGACGTGGTGTATCTCACTGGCTACGGTTTTCCGCGAGCGCGCGGTGGACCGATGTTCTATGCGGATGAAGTCGGATTGGATCGAGTATTGGCCCGCGTGCACGAGTTCGCGGGCAATCCGCACGGGGATCCAGCTTTCTGGCAGCCGGCACCATTGCTGGACCGCTTGGCCCACTCCGGCCGGAAGCTCTCCGAGAAATTGTGATCACCGGCCTAGTTTTGCGTGAGCGGAGGAACTCTCACCCCTCCGCTCACGCATAGAACCGGGGCCCTAGGCCGCGCTCGGCGGAATGTTTTTGTTCTGCCGAAACAGATTGTCGGGGTCCCACTTGGCCTTGATCCGCGCCAGCCGCTCGTACTGCTCTCCGTAGGCAGCCCGAATCCGGTCGCCCCCTTCCTCCTCGGTCAAGAAGTTCACGTACGTCCCACCGGTAGAGAACCGCCGCAGGTCCTGCCACGCCTCGCGGGCCCAGGCGATGTTCCCCTGATCGTCCTCCGGCCGCTCCCACGATGCGGCCACGTTGAAGACCGATCGCGCGTCCCGATTGCCCGCCGGCGAGTAGTCCCCCGGCTGCCGGTTGAGCGCGCCATCAAGCGGGAAAAAGAGAACGGCGGAATGGGGCGATCTGATCCGGGCCGCATGCGAAGTGGCCGCCGCCAGCAGCGCGGGGTCGTGTCCGGGCAGGTACTCCGACTTCCAGTAGTACCGGCGCCCTTTGGGCTGGGTGGCATCGAGCAGGCTCTGCTGGCTGACGTAGGGTCGGCGCTGCACGATGTCTCCCACCGGTTTCCCCATGCGCTTGATCGGTGCCAGCAGTCGCTCACCCTCAGCCGGGTCGCCCGAGTGGCACAGGAAGAGCGCCACGATGTCCTGGCCGTGAATGGCCGGGGAGAGCCAGGGGGCGGGCGGGGCCTTGCGGAGCCCGGCCACCACGGCGAGCTCAGGTGGCGCACTCTCGCTCATGGTGCGGAACAGCTCGAGCACCCGGGGCGCTTCTGCGGCGGGCCAGGCGATGGCGCCGCCCACGATCTCGGGGCCGATCGGCGCGAGCCGATAGGTGAATCCCGTGACCACACCGAAATTTCCGCCGCCGCCCCTGAGTCCCCAGAAGAGGTCGGGGTGCTCGGTCTCGCTGACCTGGAGCACCCGACCGTCGGCGGTCACCACGTCGAAGGCGACGACACTGTCACAGGTCCAGCCCAGGCGGCGGGTGAGGTAGCCGAAGCCGCCGCCCAGCGTGAGGCCGGCGATGCCGGTGGTGGAGACGAAGCCCAGGGGCGCCGCGAGGCCGTGGAGCTGAGTCTCCCGGTCCACATCACCCAGCAGACAGCCGGCCTGAGCCCAGGCCAGCCGGGCGCCGGGATCGACCCGGACCCCGCGCATCAGCGAGAGATCCAGGGTAAGCGCGCCGTCCGCCAGGCTGAGGCCCGCGATGTTGTGGCCGCCACCCTTGACCGTGAGCGGCAGGCCGTACTCCCGGGCAAACCCTAGCGCGGCAAGGACATCGGCAACACCCAGGCAACGAGCCACCAGCGCGGGGCGGCGGTCGATCATGCCATTCCAGATCGCGCGACTGTCGTCATAACCGGAGTCGCCGGGCCGGATCAGGGGCCCGCGCAGTCGCGATCGAAGGGCGTCGACCGCAGTGGCGTCCAGAGTTGCGCCCGAGCCGGGGGCCCGGCCGGGCGGTTGAGGCAGGGTAGTGGTGGAATGAGCTGACATAGGCCGCTCGCAGGATGGGGTTGATCGCTTCCGTCCTCATAGTAATGCGCAGGTCGTGCCCATCGAGGTCAGGTGATATCCTTCAGCCATGGTATTCCACCCTGTCG
>DATBJC010000165.1:0-1966 GCA_036556625.1 Gemmatimonadales bacterium | reverse complement strand
AAGGCGCGCTCCGCGTCCGGGAAGCTCGTCAGCAGGCTCCTGAGAATTCTTCCGGTCACCAGGACGACGCGCCGTCCGGCGCCCCGGGTACGGCGGATCGCCTCCAGCACCATCGAGTCCGGAGCTTCGGCCTCGGTCAGGGTGCCGTCGTAGTCCACCGCGACGGCTCGGTAGTAGCGCGACATGGCGTCATGTGTGCATGCGGGCGCCGGAGGGAAGGCTGAAGGCTGGATGAAGATCTCTTCCAAACGCGAGCCTTCACCGGCAGTTCAGCTCGGCTTCATCCTCGGCATTACAGATTAGCGGCAGGATCAAGATGGAGCGCCAAGATGAGGTTCAGAGACAGGCACGACGCCGGGCGCCGGCTGGCGGCACGACTGGAGCGGTATCGGATGGAGCAGCCGGTGATTCTCGGTCTTCCGCGCGGTGGCCTAGTGGTCGGGTACGAGGTGGCCCGGGCGCTCGACGCGCCACTGGATGTACTGATGGTAAGAAAGCTCGGGATCCCGGGGAATCAGGAGGTGGCGTTGGGCGCTACCGCCGCGGGTGCCACTCTGATAGACAAGGAACTGCAGGGGCTCCTCGGCATTCCTCGTACCGTCCTCATGGAGATGGTAAAGCGGGAGACCGAGGAACTGCACCGCCGCGAACGCGTTTATCGCGGTTTCCGGCAACCGATCAATGTCTCCCGCCGCACGGTGATCGTGGTGGACGATGGGCTCGCCACCGGAGCGACTGCCCAGGCGGCGGTCCGCTCTCTGCGGCAGCGCGATCCCCGGCGCATTGTCTTCGCCGCGCCGATCTGCTCGCGTGAGGGCGCCGCGGCACTGCGGACCGTCGCGGACGAGGTGGAGTGCCTGGAATGCCCCGGGATCATGCAGGCCGTCGGCTTGTGGTATGACGACTTCTCCCCCACCACTGACGCCGAGGTCGTGCAGTGCCTGCAACGGACCGAGGCGCCGAGGGTACCCGCATGACCAGCACGGTAACCTCCGCCACCGAGCGCGCGGTGGCCGTGCCCCTGGGTTCTCTGACCTTACCGGGCACGCTGGCATGGCCCGACCACCCGAGCGGCATCGTGCTGTTCGCGCACGGCAGCGGCAGCAGTCGGCTCAGCCCGCGCAACTTGGCGGTCGCGCGCCAGCTGCGGTCCGCCGGATTGGCCACCTTGCTCTTCGATCTCCTTACGTCGCACGAGGCGGAGCAGCGGACCAACGTCTTCGAGATCTCACTCCTCGCCCGCCGGCTCCGGGCCGCCACGGACTGGGTAGTCACCCAACCCGAGGTTGCCGGCCTTGTGCCCGGGTACTTCGGCGCCAGCACCGGCGCTGCCGCGGCGCTTCAGGCGGCCGCGGCGCCCGGTGTTCCCGTGGGCGCGGTGGTCTCGAGGGGCGGCCGGCCGGACCTGGCAGGAGACGCGCTGCCGCTGGTCCGCGCGCCGACCATGCTCATCGTGGGTAGCCGCGACGAGGTGGTGCTGGAGCTGAACCGCCAAGCCTATCGCCGCATGAACTGTCCGAAGCAGCTCATCGTCGTCTCGGGTGCCACCCACCTGTTCGAAGAGGCGGGGAAGCTGGCGGAGGCGGGGCAATGGGCATCGGGGTGGTTCGTCGAGCACCTGGTCATGGCGCCGAGGTGGCAAGGGGCACGTCGGGGAGTCCGCTGATGCACGCTCCCGTCCGGTCGCCGGCCGTGCACCTCCTGCTGCGGGAGGCGGCCGAACGCTTCACGGGCATCGCCGAGGTCCAATTGGGCTCGCTCCTGGAGCGGATCGGCGAGGCGCGAGTGGTGCTTCTGGGCGAGGCCACCCACGGCAGCTCGGAGTTCTACCGGATGCGGGCCCGGATCACCCGCGAGCTGATCGAGCGCAAGGGATTCTCCATCGTGGCCGTGGAGGCGGACTGGCCGGACGCCGCCTGGGTGGATCGGTATGTCCGGCACGCCGCGATCCCGCCGGCGGGCGGCA
>DATBJC010000164.1:0-53550 GCA_036556625.1 Gemmatimonadales bacterium | reverse complement strand
CTGCATTCAGGCCGCGGCGCCGCGGTTCAGCCGGTCGGTCTCCACTCGCCCATCGCGCAGCACCACCACCCGCTCGGCGTGGGCGGCGATGTCGGGCTCGTGGGTCACCATGATCACCGTCTGGCCCGCCGAGTGCAGGTCACCGAACACCCGCATGATCTCCTCGCTGGTGACGCTGTCGAGGTTGCCGGTCGGCTCGTCCGCCAGCAGGATGCTCGGCTGGTTCACCAGGGCCCGGGCGATCGCCACGCGCTGACGCTGCCCGCCCGACAGCTCGGTGGGCCGGTGATCCATCCGGTTGCTCAGGCCCACCCGCTCCAGCGCCACCGCCGCTCGGTCCCGCCGCTCGCGGGCGCGTATCCCGGCATAGATCAACGGCAGCTCCACGTTGTGGAGCGCGGTGGCCCTGGGCAGCAGGTTGAAGGTCTGGAAGACGAACCCGATCTCCCGGTTGCGCACCCGCGCCAGCGCGTCGTCGCTCAGCCGGGACACCTCCTCGCCATTGAGCCAGTATTCGCCGGCGCTCGGGGTGTCGAGGCACCCGAGCAGGTTCATCATGGTGGACTTGCCGGAGCCGGACGGTCCCATGATCGCCACGTACTCGTTGCGATGGATGTCGAGCGTCACGCCGCGAAGCGCCAGGATCAGCTCCGATCCCATGCGGTATTCGCGGGTGAGATCGAGCGTCCTGATGATCGCGCTCACGAGGCCGCCTGCGACTTCACCTGGTCCTGCTTGGTGGTGTCCTCGGCCTCACGGACCTTGGCTCCGTCCTTGAGGTCTCGAATGGCCTGGTAGGTGCCGGCCACGATGGTCTCCCCGCCACGGAGCCCGTCCACCACCTCGAAGTACTCGTCACCCGCAATGCCCACCTTCACCGGCCGGAAGCTGGCGATACCCTCCTTGACCAGGAACACGCCTTCCTCTTCCCGTTCACCCGGGTGGCGACGGGTCATCGTGTCCAGCGCCGGATTGTTCTCGTTCGGCACCCGCTCGTGGTTGCGGACGGTGAGCGCGATGATCGGGATGCTCAGTGCGTCCTTCCGGGTGTCGGTAATGACCCGGGCGGTACAGCTCAGGTCCGGCCTGACGTCCTTCGGCGGGGACTTCAGGGTGATCTCCACGTCGAAATCCACCGCCCGATCGTTCGAGCCCGATGCGGTCTCGGTGCTGGTCAGCTTGGCGCTCTGGCTCACCCGGGTCACCCGGCCGACGAACGTCGAGTCGGGGTAGGCATCGATGGTGACCTCGACCGAGTCCTTGTGGCTCAGCCGCACGACGTCCGTCTCGTCCACCTGCACCTTGGCCAGGATCACCGAGAGATCGGCGATGGTGAGGAGCAGGCCGGTCTCTCTCGAGAAGGTTCCCGGGACCGCGACTTCACCTTCCTCCACCGCGAGCCGGACCACCCGGCCCGAGATCGGCGACACCAGGCGGGTCTTGGCCAGGTTGTCCTTGGCTTCCTGGAGGCTCGCGCGGGATTGATCCAGCTGCGCCCGGGTTGCCCGGTATGTCGCCTCAGCCACCTCCAGGGTGGTGCGAGCCTGCTCGGCTGCGGCGGGCGCGATCAGGTTCCGCCCCAGCCTGGTGAGCTCGTCGGCCCGCTTCCATTCGCGCTCCGCCTGGTCGCGGTTGGCCCGGGTCTGCAGCAGCGTCGCCTGGGTGGACGAGACCACGGCCTGGGCCTGGGAAACGGCCGCCTGGTATTGCGCCGGGTCGATCTGGAGCAGGAACTGGCCCTTGGTGACCCGGTCGCCTTCCTCCACCGCGATCCTGATGATGCGGCCGGTGATATCGGCGGAGACGTCCACCGAGGTCCGTGGCTCGATCTTTCCGCTCGCGGTGACCGCGCTGACCAGGTCCCGGCGGCTCACCTGCTCCATCCGGACCTCGGTGGAGGCGTTCCGCTTCTTGTTCATGCTGTAGGCGATGCCACCACCCGCCGCCAGCGCCAGCACACCGATGACCAGACCGACCTTCATCCCACGCGACATGTCCATTCCTTGTTAACGAAGGGGACGTCCGACAGCCGCCTCCAGCGCGGCCACGGCCTTATGGTAGTCGTAGATCGCGTTCACGTAGTCGCCCTCGGCCTGCTGCACCGCATTCTGCGCGTCCGAGACCTCCAGTGAGGTTCCGGCGCCCAGCCGGTAGCGATCCTGCGCCAGACGAAGCTGGTCCCGCGCCGATCCCCGGTTGGCCTCCTGCACCGCGATCGCGCGGTAGGAGGTCTGCAGCGCGAGATACCGCGCATGCACGTCGCTGCGGACCTGGAGCCGGCTCGCCCGGACGTCCTCGTCGGCGTCCAGCTCCTGGGCCCGGGCCTGCGACACCCGGAGCGAGCGGGAGAAGCCGGTGAAGATGGGCAGGGAGATGGTCAGGTTGGCCTGGAACGGCTGCCCGGTGTAGTCGAAAGGGAAGACGTTGTTCGCGTCGCGGATCTGTTGGGCCGTGGGATCCGTCAAGGCCGTCCCGGCGGTGTTGAGCCCGAAGGTCCCGAAACAGTCGATTTGCCCCCCCAGGTTCAGCGAGGTGCGAACCTGGTTGTCGAACTGACAGCTCTGCGACTGCTGTTGAGCGTCGCTCAGCGACTGGCCGAGCAACAGTTGCTCGTTGGTGAACTCCTGGGTGAATCCGCTCCAGCCCGCCTGCAGCGACAGCGTCGGCAGGAACTCGGACCGCGCCGCCCGGACGCTCCAGGTGGCCGCGTCCTGCCGGGCACGCAGTGAGCGCAGCAGCGGGTTCTGCTCGTCCGCTCTCGCCAGCAGATCGTTGAGCTGGAAGTCGGGGGGCGTCACCGGGAAGGAGTCGCTGAGCGCGATCTGCTCGATGGCCACCGGGGGCTCGACGCCCATGCGGCGGAGCAGATCGAGCTTCGCCTCGTTCTCCAGCTGAGTGGCCCGCAACAAGGCCACATCGGATTGACCCTTCACCACCTCGGCCTGCCGCACGTCCAGCAGGGTGGCCTGACCCACCTGGTAGCGGGCCTTCGCGAGGTTGAGAAAGTCCACGTTGCGGATGACCTGCTGCTTGGCGACTTCCACCTGCGCGGCGGCCTGGAGCGCGTTGAGGTACTGGGTGGTGATGTCGGCGCGGAGATTGATGCCGGCCCCGCCGATGTCTTCTTCGGTGGCCCGCTGCAGCGCCTTCTGCTGACCTGGGCCCGAGAGGACCCGGCCGTCGAGCTGCCAGTTGAGACCGAGACTGTACCCCGATGTCAGAAAGGCCGAGGTCGGCTGGACGAATCCGCCCCCGAGATTGGTCTGGCCCGAGCCGATGTAGCCCAGATCCCCCGCCACGTTCACCGTGGGAAGGAAGCTTCCGTACGCGTTTCTCACTCCCCACTTCGCCGGCCCGGCATCGTTGAGCGTCTGCCGGTACGCCGGGCTGTTCGCCCGCGCCTGCTGCATGGCATCCTGGAGCGAGAGCGTCACCGTGGCCGCCGGCCGGCTCGGCGCAGCCGTCGTGTCTGCGGATCGGACGGTGGTGGTGTCCTGTGCGATTCCCTTGGCTGGAAGAAACAGCGTGACCGTGAGGAAACCGAGCCAGCGATTCATGACTGATCCCTTTGTGCTGGGGACGTGACCGGGGCCAATACGGCAGCCTCGTCGCATGGGTTTCAGGTTGCGACAAAGACCGGATTCGAGGCTGTCGGTGAACGAGTTAGGGGAGGGAGCTACTCCGCCCGCGTCACGACCTTGTTCTGCGCCGGCAGCTCCAGCCGCTGGGGCCGTCCCTCGGCGTCCGTTACCAGCGTGCCGGACACGTCCCCGGTGAGGGCGATGTGCCTCCGGCCGCCCTCACCGGGCTCCAACCGGGCGGTGAGGGCGACGCGCTTGCCGGTGCGCGGAAAGATGGCGGTCAGCCGCTTTCCCGACGGAGTGGCGAGGTCGGCGACGGCGGAATACAGCGACAAAACCTCATCATCGAGCAGTACCACATCAGGGCCGCCGGGAAGCTCCCGGCCGGACTCCGATCCTTGGGCCACAGTCCGGACGACCAGGCGGGCGCCGGAACCGGCAGCCAGGATGACCGTGGTGCCGCTGGCAGCCTCCACATCCAGCTGGAATTTCGCGATCGCGAACTCCGGTGTCCGCTCGAGCTGCGCGGTGAGCCGCGTCGTGGGCGAGGTGGCGGGATACCTGGCGGTCGCGGATAACGTGGTTCCCGGTGCGCCTCTGCCGCGGCCCCGGACCAGGGTAAAGTCTTCCCGGCCGATCTCCTTGCCGCCCTCGGTGATGACCAGGGTGATCGGAGCATCGGCCTGGGCCGATACCGGCGTGACCTGATGTGCCAGGAGAAGGACCAGCGCCGCGGCGCGATAGCCCATTGGGCTCACCTCAGTTCCCGGCCAGATGGCTGCTGATGCGATCGAGGATGAATTTATACAGAACCTCCCCCTTTTGGGCGGATGCCAAACTGGGAAATCCCACCGAGCCCGGCGACCCTTCCGGCAAGCGACGGGTGTGACCCGGACGATAGCGCGCCAACATCTTCGGGGTGAGCGCGAAGTCGTGGGCCAGGTCCATCCGGACCAGATCGGGCGCCAGGTAGAGCAGCAGCGAGGTATCGAGCTCGCCGCCGTGGATGGGCGCGCCGGGCTGATCCAGCAGCGGACCGAAGTCCAGGCCGAAGATGTCCATCACCGTCACCTTGGCCTCTTCGGTGCGGATGGTGCTGAGTGCCTCCAGGTGGGCATCGCTCGCCTGCGCCGTCAGGATGACGAACTCACGCACGCCTGCCCCCTCCTCCCACGACTCGATAAGTTCGTTCATGACACGGTGCAACGTGCGATGTCTCAAGGCCGCCCCTCCGGGAAAGGGACGGGAGGTGGCGTGGACGCCGAACTCGAGGGTCGGCGCCCGGAGGACGCTGAAGGCGGCGGACAGATCGTCCGAGAGCCGCTCTACGATGATCGTATCGCAACCCAGCGGTAGATGTGGGCCGTGCTGCTCGGTGGTGCCCACCGGCACGATCAAGGTGGGCCGGCGCTGGAGCAGCTCGCCGATCGTGACGAATGTCATTTCCTTGATCCGCCGGGGGCGTCCGGGTTGAGTCATCGTCCGCCGTGGTGGCTGGTGTCGACGCTGGCGGCCGGTGTGGCCGCGGCCGAGTGGCTGCGGCGGCCGTCGGTGCTGTGGGTGGTAGTCGGCTCCCTGGCGGCCGCCGGTGTCCTGGTCGGACTCCTGCCGTATCGCGGGTGGCGCCGGCCGGTCCTGGCCTCCACGCTCGCCGCGTTGATCGCGACCATGGCCGTCGCGCAGTCGCGCCTCACGGCGATCGAGACCCGCTGGCCCGAGCAGCGTGAGCAGCGGGTCCAGGCCGCCTCGGAGCGGCTGGCCGGTGACCTCCATGCCGCCCTGCACGCCGCCGACCGGCTGGCCCAGTCGGCACTGGCGGCGCCGCAGAACGATCGCGCCGCCGCGCTCCGGATGCTGCAGCAGCTGGTGCCGTCCCGCGGCGCCGAGACCAGCGTGGTGCTGCTCGATCCCGAGGGCGATGTCTGGGCCTGGGCCGGACGCCACCGTCTGCCGCCGGTGGCCGAAGGCGACTCCCTCGGGTCCCGCGCGACTGGATATTATGTCGTGCTCGAGGCACGGCGCCACTCTCCGGAAGGGCGGACCGCGGTGGCCGGTGTGCTCATCTGGGCCCACCCGGCCGTCCCCGATCGCTCCCGCAGCGTGGCGGAGCTGTTCAGAGAGGGCACCGAGGTCGGGCTCACCGTCTACCCGCCGGGGTCCGCGCCCGACAGCGTGGACGTGTTCGATTACGAGGAGCCGACCACTGCCGGTCCCAGGCTGCTGTTCAGCGTTCGGCCGGTGCCGCCGGAGCAGGGGACCGCCAAGCAGCGCGCCTACACCACCGGCGTGCGGATGGCGACCTGGCTGATCCTGCTGGCGATGGGCCTGGCGCTCTCCCTGACGGTGAAGCCGCTCGAGCGCTTCGCCCTCCTCGGCGTACTGCTCTGGCTCGCCGTGCGCGCGCCCATCGGCGGCGCCCTCGACCTCCAGCCGTTCTTCTCCCCCGCGACGTTCTTTCGCGCCCTTCTGGGTCCACTGTCAGGCTCGGCCGGTGCCCTGGCCCTGGCCGGCACCCTGCTCACGATCGCGGGCGTCTGGCTCTGGCGCCGGCGACCGCCGCGGCGCTGGTACGGGGTGGCGGTCGGATCGATCCTGCTCCTGATCTCGCCCTACCTCATCAGCAGTCTGGGGCGGGGGATCACTCCACCTGCCGGCGGCGTGTCGGTCGGGCTCTGGCTCAGCTGGCAGCTCGCGATCCTGGTCTCGGCGGCAGCGCTCATCGTGCCCAGCGCCGCGCTCTTCCGCGGCTCGGCCCAGACTCCGATCACGGCGGGCCGCATCGTCGCCGGCGTGGCGCTCGCCGCGGCTGCCGCCATCGTCGGCGTGCTGGTCTGGAGTCCTCGAGGGGGCTGGCCGGACTGGTACACCTTCCTCTGGACCCCGGCGCTGTTCCTGGTGACCCTGCCGGCCCCCCGTTGGGCCACCATCAGCGGCATCGCCCTGGTGGCGGGCAGCGCCGCCGCGCTGGTCACCTGGGGCGCCGAGCTCAGCGGCAAGATCCAGGTGGCTCAACGCGACATCGCGCGGCTCGGCGTCGAGCCCGACCCGCTGGCGGTGCCTCTGCTCGAGCGGTTCGCCGAGCAGGTGGCCGAGGCCCCGCCTCCGACCACCGGGTCCGAGATGTACGCCCTGTGGCACGGCTCGGCCCTGGGCGATCAGGGCTATCCGTCCCACCTGGCGCTCTGGTCCCGCACCGGAGTATTGCACGACGAGCTTCCACTGGACTCGCTCGATCTGCCGCTCTCCCTGCTCTCCACGATGGTGCGCGAGCTGGGGCCCGGCGAGGCGCAGCGGATCGCACAGATCGCCCGGGTGCCGGGCGTGCACTACGTGCTGCTCATCTCGATCGCCGACGATGAAGTCATGACCGCCTCGGTCGGCCCTCGCTCGCAGCTGGTCACTCCCGGACGGATCGGCCGACTGCTCGAGCCCGGGCGAGTCGAATCTCCGCTCTACCGGCTCACTCTCTCCCCGCCCACAGGCCCTTCGACCCAGCTGCCGCGCCCGCGATGGCGCCGCGAAGGATGGGTGGTGCGAAACGAGTATCCCTTGCTGCTCCCCAGCGGGGCTCGAGTGGTCCATGCGGCGGTAGACCTCAGGGGGCCGGTGCCGCTGCTGGTTCGCAGCGTGCTGGTGGTGCTGCTCGACACCGCCGTCCTCGCCTCGCTCTGGTTCCTGGCCGAGCTGGTCTCGGGCGCGCAACCGCCGAGCCCGCGGTGGCGCAGTCTGTCCCGCTCGTTCAGGATCCGGCTTTCGGCCACGCTGGCAGCGTTCTTCATCCTCCCCGCGGTCGGCTTCGCCGCCTGGAGCTTCAACCGGCTGGCCGACGAGGTGGAGCGAAGTCGCGATCTGCTGATCACGCAGACGCTGCGGGATGCGGCAATCACGGCCGGCGGCTCGCTGCGGGGCGAAGCGGCGGCGGTCGAGGAGCGGCTTCAGGAGCTGAGCCGCCGGATCGATGCCGATCTGGCGTTCTACCAGGGCGGACAACTGGTCGGCACCAGCACCCAGATCCTGGAAGATCTCGGCGTCATGCCGCGCCTCATGGACCCCGCCGCGTTCGCCGTGCTGGCCCTCGAGGGCGAGCTCGAAGTGACCCGGGACGGCTCGATACCGCGGCTGAACGAGCGAGTGGGTTACCGGGTGGTCCAACCCGGCTTTCCCGCCGCGATCGGGATCCTGGCCACGCCTCAGCTGGCCGAGGACGCCTTGCTCGCCGTCCGGCGGCTGGACCTGGCGCTGGTGCTGCTCCTCGCGACGCTGGTCGGCGTCGGGGCCGCACTGGCCGGAGCCGGCCGCGCCTCGCGGGCGCTCTCGCGCCCGGTAGCCGAGCTCCGCCGCTCCGCCCTCGCGCTGGGCAAAGGCGATCCCATGCCGGCCCAGTCGGGCAACCCTCCCCTGGAGTTCGAGCCCGTGTTCGGCGCCTTCGGCCGGATGGCCGCCGACATCAGGTCGAGCCAGCAGGCGCTGGAGGAAGCGAGGAAGCGGACGGCGGCGGTGCTGGCCACGGTGGCCACCGGCGTAGTGGGTCTCGACCCCGCGGGCCGGATCCTGATCGCGAACCGGCAAGCCGTAGACCTGCTGGGAACCAGCCTCGGGGAGGGCGACGCGCTGCTGGATCGCCTGGGACCGGCGTGGGCCCCGCTGGCAGCCGTGGTCCACCGCTTCCTGCGCGATCCCGAGGCCGATTCGGCGGCGGAGCTGGAGGTGGACGGCCGACGGCTCACGCTCCAGCTCTCACCCCTGGGGCTCGAGGTGCGCGGCGTGGTCATCGCCATCAACGACGTGACCGATCTCTCCCGAGCCGAGCGAGTCCTCGCGTGGGGAGAGATGGCCAGACAGGTGGCGCATGAGATCAAGAACCCGCTGACGCCGATGCGGCTGGGCCTGCAGCACCTGAGGCGGGTGTACCGCGACCGGCGCAGCGACTTCGACAGCACACTGGAGGAGACCGCGGACCGGATGCTGGCGGAGATCGACCGGCTGGATACCATCGCGCGCGCGTTCAGCCGGTTTGCCGCTCCCGCGGGCGACGAGCAGCCGCTGGATCGGGTGGAGCTCGGGACCGCGGTGGGCGAGGTGGTGCAGCTCTATCGGCTGGCGGAGGAGAGCTGCGAGGTCGAGCTGGAACGGGAGCCGGGCTCGGTCGGTGCCGCTCGAGTGGATGAAGTGAAGGAGGTCGTGGTGAATCTGCTGGAGAACGCGAGGAACGCGGGAGCCAGGCGGGTCCGGGTCCGGGTAGCGCCGCGGGAGATCCGGGTAGCCGACGATGGAGTGGGCATCCCGCCGGACCTGCTACCCCGGATCTTCGAGCCCCGGTTCTCCACCACGACCAGCGGCTCGGGACTGGGCCTCGCGATCGTGAAGCGGCTGGTGGAGAGCTGGGGCGGTCAGATCGAGGTGGAGAGCGCGGTGGGACGGGGGACGACGATTACGGTTCGGCTGTCGGCATAGGCTGGGGAGCGTGGAACACGACACCTCATCCCGAGCGCAGCGAGGGACCTGCTTCGCGGTCCTCGACATCCGCGGAGCAGGTCCCTCGGTCGCATTCGCTCCCTCGGGATGAAGTACAGTCCTACCGCGAACGCCCGGAGGCCTGGGCCGCCACGGCAGCCGTGATCGTCTCCTGCTGTGAATCGGATCCCCGAAGCAGCCGGAGCGCCGCCTGGAGCTGGCGGTCCGCCTTGGCCTGCCGGCGCACGACCGACTCGGTGCCGAACAGCTCCCGGGCGATCTCGTAGCCGAGCTGGTCGGCCACGTAGGGGGAGGCGTCCTCGTAGGTCTCCGGGCTCAGCGAGATGCCTTCCTCCAGCAGTCGGGTATACAGGCCGTCCCGCATCTCCCGGGTGATCTGGAAGGATTCGTTGGTCACGCTACCGCGCTGGCGCAGCTCGGCCGCGTAGGCACTCAGCACCCGCCGGAAGCGCTCGAGATCGTGCCCCAGGGCCGAATAGAGCACTCGCTCGCCGTCGGACCTGAGCGACGAACGGACCGTGAGGTCGGGTAGAATGCCGCTCTGGTCCGGAATCGGCCGTCCCGCAGCAGTGCGGAAGACCTTGGGCTCCAGGGCGGGAGTCCGATTGCCGGCCGCGCCCAGAGCCTCCGCGGGCGGGCGCTGCACCCAGCGGCCGCTCGGCGTGAACCACTTCGCCGTCGTCAGCTTGAGCGCCACTTCCTCGCCCAGCGGGTAGGTGGTCTGGAGCACGCCCTTGCCGTAGGACGGAGTGCCCACCACCGCCGCGCGGTCGTGATCCTGGAGCGCGCCCGCGATGACTTCAGCCGAGCTGGCCGTTCCCCGGTTCACCAGGAGCACCAGCCGCAGATCATCCCATCCGGCCGATTCTCCCGCGAGGTAAACCCGCGGTGTCTTCGCCGAGCGCCCCTGACTGACGGCGACGGTGTCCCCCGGGCTGAGGAAGAGGCCGGCGACTTTGACGCCCTCCCGGATGAGCCCGCCGGGGTTGGACCTGAGGTCGAGCACCAGGGCCTTCATGCCCTGCTGTCTCAAGCGCTCGACCGCGTCACGCAGCTCGTCGGCGGCGTGCTCGCTCATCCGGTGCAGCACGACGTAGCCCACGCCACCGTCCAGAAGAACACCGGACGAGGCGGCCGACACGTGGACCGAGGTGCGGGTGATCTTGCGCACCACCGTGTGGTCGGCGCCCAGCGGCTTCACCACCACCGTCAGGGTGCGATTGCTGCCGCGGCGCAGGGCATCCTCGACCTTGGCGGGACTCCAGCCCACCGTGCTCCGGCCATCGATGCTGAGGATCTCGTCCCCCGGAGCCACCCAGGTGCCCTCGCCCAGACCGTCGCCCGATTCGGTGGGCTCATTCTGGACCCCGAACTCGACCCGATTGCCGCTCATCTGGCGCTTGTATTCCCGATAGTTCTCCCGAACCAGCAGCTCGGCGTACGGGTCGTTCAGGGACGTCACCAGGGCCGAAGCGGCGCGCTGATAGAGGTCGCCCTCGCCCATCGAATCGATGTAGTGGCGGTGAATGGCGCCGACGACGTTCTCGAAGAGACGGGCCTGCTGATAGACGCTGCCTTCGGCGGAGGGCTTCGCTCGGGTGAGCCAAGCCCCGCTGACGAAGGAGATCGCCACGACCGATGTCAGCGCGACCCAACGCGCTCGGGGAAAGGACTTCATCGCCACTCGCTCCCGCAGATTGCCGGGTGAATCGCCCGGCGCAACCCCTGGAGAAAGGAAGGTGGAACGGTGCAACACGCTGCTCGAACTCGCAGCAAAAGGGGGGCCGTCAGGGCCGGATCAGCGGCCCGCCGGATTCATGGGGTCCACGGTCAAGCTGGAGTCCCGCCAGGTCTTGAGCGAGGCGAGATGACAGTCCTGGACGAACTTGTCCGGGGGATGCGAGCCCCGCTGGATCAGGGCGTGCAGCATCTCGTGACGGACCAGCCACTCCTCGCCGAGGGCATTGGCCGGGAGGTAGATCCGGTTGCCCTTGCGCATCCACCAGCCGTGGGCCACCTCGGTACCGAGCGAGATGGCACCCGACGGGGAGTCCACGGCGTAGAAGGTGACCTGCGACATGTCGCCGCGGAGCCCGGAGCACTCCTCCGTCTTGATCCACCACGCCTGGTACAGGTCCAGGGTCGGGACGGCCCAGGCGCGCTCGATGGGCGCGACCGGAGCCGCGCCGGCCTTGGGCATGGCGCAGGCGGCGAGGAGGAACGGCAGAGCGTACCAGCGGGACAGACGCATCATCGAGCTCCAAGAGGTTCTGCGGTTTTCGGGTCCTGATACTGCCACCGCCGGTACCCAGCCGGCGGCCCTTTGCTCCTACGTTGTCGGCAACCTCCGCGCCGACCAGCCATGCTTTCCCGTATCCGATCCGCTGCCGTCCTGGGCATCGACGCGTTTCCGGTCGAAGTCGAGGTCGATATCAGCAGTGGTATGCCGTCGTTCTCTACCGTTGGACTGCCCAATGGGGCGGTGAAGGAGGGTCGGGAGCGGGTCTCCGCGGCCCTGGCCAACGCCGGCTTTCAGTTCCCCTTGAGGCGAATCACCGTCAATCTGGCTCCCGCGGACATACGCAAGGATGGTTCCGCGCTGGATCTCCCGATTGCACTGGGGCTGCTTTTGGCCAGCGGCCAGCTTCCTGATGCCAACCTTAGCACCACCATGGTTTTGGGCGAGGTCGGCCTGGAGGGAGACCTCCGCCCGATTCGGGGTGCTCTGTCCATGGCCCTGGCCGCGCGGGCCTCCGGGTGTCGCGATCTGTTACTGCCGGCGGACAATCTGTCCGAAGCCGGGGTCGTCCAGGGGCTGGAAGTCCGTGGCGCCAGGACCTTGGCGGAGATCTGCTCCCATTTGTCGGGTGAGCGTCCGATCCCTGCTACCCACGTGGACTTAAACACCCTGATGTCAAGCACAGTTCAAGAGGTGCTGGACTTCGCCGATGTCCGCAGTCAGCCGGCCGCCAAACGGGCCCTCGAAGTGGCGGCGGCCGGGGGGCACAACATCCTGCTGATCGGCCCGCCCGGTGCCGGCAAAACCATGCTGGCACGCAGGTTACCTACAATCCTGCCATCCATGACCCTGGATGAGGCGCTGGAAACCACCAAGATCCTCAGCGTGGCCGGCCTGCTGGCTCCCGGCCAGTCGCTTTGCACTGTGCGTCCCTTCCGGGCGCCCCACCATACCATCAGCGATGCCGGCCTGATCGGGGGCGGATCCTCACCCCGGCCGGGCGAGGTCAGCCTGGCCCACGGCGGGGTCCTGTTCCTCGACGAGCTTCCCGAGTTCCGGCGAAATGTCCTGGAGGTCCTTCGCCAACCGTTGGAGGACGGGACGGTCACGCTGAGCCGGGCGGCGATCAGCCTGACCTATCCCGCGCGCTTCATGCTGGCCGCGGCCATGAACCCCTGCGCCTGCGGATATCGGGGCGATCCGATTCATTCCTGCCGCTGCAGTCCGATCGACGTGGAGCGCTACCGCTCCCGAGTCTCCGGTCCCTTGCTCGACCGAATCGACATCCACCTGGAGGTGCCGGCCGTGGCCTATCGAGACCTGGTCGGCGGCAGCGCGGAGGAGCCTAGTGAGGCCATCCGCGCCCGGGTGGAGAGAGCGCGCGAGCTCCAACGCCAGCGCTTCCGGGACCAGCCGGGACTGCATGCCAACGCCCACATGACCGCCCGCGATCTCCGCCGGAACTGCCGGCTGAGTGGTCCCGTCGAATCGCTGCTCCGGGACGCAGTCAACCGGCTCGGGTTGTCGGCCCGGGCCTACCACCGGGTACTCAAGATCGGGCGCACCATTGCCGATCTCGACCACGCCGCCGACCTGACCACCCAGCATGTCAGCGAGGCCATCCAGTACCGAAGCCTGGATCGCCGGCGAGCGGCGGTGTAACCAGCGGTCGGATGTGGGGGGTAGGGCTACGCAAGAATTTGCATTAGAGGACCGGCCAGCACAACTGGCGAGTTCCCGGCGCCTAGTGCCTTGCAGGGGCCCGGACGTTCTTCGTCCGCCGTACGACCGCCTTGGACGGCGGGGGCAGGTGCTTTGAGGGCGGAACTGGTAATTCGACCGGCGGACGGGGTGGTTCGACTGGCGGACGGCATGGTTCGAGTGGCAGATCAGGCGCGCCGATCGGCGGACCGGGCGATGCGTCGGCCGTTTGAGGTAGATCGAGCCCGGATCGGGGCTGTTCGAGTCACGGACGAGGCGATTTGAGCCGGCGACTCGGCCAGTCGACCGGCGCACTGGGCCGTCCGAGCTGGCCGCCAAACGGCTTGAGCACGTCGCTGCCCGGTTTGAGCATGGGAGCGTGCAAGCCGAGCCTGGCTTCGTGTCCATTGACTGCTGTGTGAAGCCCATTGACGTGCAGGATGGCTCTGCCAGCGGATCCCACCTGTCCGCCTGACAGCCACGCCCTTCCATCATCCGACCCGGCGTTTCGCTCGTCGCGGACCCACGCTCCATCGTAGCCGTCCAGGCTTCATCGGCGCTCCGGCGAAGTCCATCGTCGAGCCGCATGCTTCCACTGTCCACCAGCGCGCTTCCTCCGTCCGCGGTGTTGCCTCCACTGTGTCCGTCTCTACCTCCATTGTGTGCATCACATAGTCCAGCATCCGTCCGACTCACCTCCTTGTCGCGGCCAAGCTTTCCATCCTCGGTATCCGGTTCTCGATCGTCTGCGCAGACCTGCCAACCTCCTGGTCGCCGGTACCGCGCTGCGCAGCCGCGAGGTCGCGATCCGCACCGCGCCGGGTGCGAGCCGCACGCGACTGTTCGGTCAGATTGCAGCTGGTTCTCTTCGGACTGAATCCGTAGGACGGGCAGGTGTACGCGGGGGTCATCGCGGTCCTGGGATTGACCGGCATCACCGCCGAGTGGTGCCGGCGCGGCGCGCGACGAGGATCGAGCGGTCGATCACAAGCCGCTCGGAGTGGGGGCCGAGCGGCGCGATGGGGGGCTTCTATAGTGCGTGTGCTTCGCTCGGGGCTTATGCCCCGTTCACCGATGATGCACGGGTGTCCGACTCGAGAAGTACCTGCGCCGTACGGCCTGCGAAACGGTCAGCAGCGTGCCCCGTCATCCACGCCGGCGCGCCTTCACTCGGGGCGAAGTACCTGCCCCCGTCGGCCGCCGCGAATTCACGCTCCGGCTGGGCGGCAGGCACGGCAGCGGCCCTCGCCCCGGGCTTCTGCATCGCCGCTCTTCCCAATGCCTCGTAGAGCGAGGACAGGGCGCGGTGGTACAGTGTTCGTCGGTACCGCAGGACCGCTCGGCTGGAGCGCCCGCGCACCACGACCAGTGGCCGCGCCCAGGCGGCTGCCGCCGGATAATCAGCCAGGTCGGCCTCGACTGACCGAGAAATGTCCTCCGAGAGGGCCTCGACCCGGAGGCGGATCTTCGCAACTTGGGTGAGGAGGCCCCGCAGCGCAGGGTCAGCGCCGGCGGTCTTGGATACCGCGAGCGCTTTCCCCAGCCGTACGAGCGCATCACGCTCACCTCCGGGGGCTCCTCGAATCCGCAGGCCCGATAAGCTCGCACGAAAGGCGGCACCGACGGCAAGAAGTTGCATCTGATCCTGGTGGTCTGGGGTGAGGGGACGGTCGAGCAAGAGGCATGCGAGCAGATTCGTGCCCGAAGCAGGGGCGCGGCCGCGCCAACCGTGCGGTTTGTAAGCAAAGTGCAACGCTGACTGTAGGGAGCCGTCCCGGAAAGGCTTGCTCCTCGTGCAAAGGCCGGAATATTTCCCCTGGTGTCCTCACCCGTCCGGCTGGACGTCACCGTCAACGGGACTCGTTACGACCGCTGGGAGGAGCCGCGTCTCCTCCTGAGCGACTTCCTGCGCCATGAGCTCGGTCTCACCGGCACGCATGTAGGGTGCGAGCACGGGGTGTGCGGAGCGTGCACCGTGCTGCTCGACGGCGAGCCGGTGCGCTCTTGCCTCATCTTCGCGGTCCAGGCCGACGGGAGAGAGATCACCACCGTGGAGGGCCTGGCCTCGAACGGAGAGGCGCTCCATCCCATCCAGGCCGCCTTCCGCGAGTGCCACGGTCTCCAGTGTGGTTTCTGCACGCCCGGGATTCTGATGACGGTGAGCGCCCTCCTGCGGGACCATCCCCATCCCGAGGCTTCCGAGATCCGCGAGGCGCTGTCGGGCCATCTCTGTCGCTGTACCGGCTATCAGCACATCACCCAGGCCGTGCGGCTCGCGGCGGAACGTCTGGCCCCATGACCGGCCCTATCGGCGCGCGGATTCCTCGCAACGAGGACGCGCGGCTCCTCACGGGCCGGGCGCAGTTCGTCGACGACGTGCATCTGAACGGCATGCTGCACGTCGCCTTCCGCCGAAGCGAGTATGCCCATGCCCGCCTGACCGCTGTGGATGTGTCCGCCGCCCGGGAGCGCGAGGGTGTGGTGGCGGTCTATACCGCCGGCGACCTGGGCGGGTACTGGAAGCCGGGTCCTCTCCTGGTGTCCCCTCCACCCATTCCGGGACTCGTCTTCCATCCGGTCACCCAGGTGCCGCTGGCCCGGGACAAGGTCCGTCACGTGGGCGAGCCCATCGCCATGGTGGTGGCCACCAGCCGCTACCTGGCCGAGGATGCGGTGGAGGACATCGTGGTGGATGCGGAGCCGCTCGAGGCGGTGGTGGACCTGGAACTCGCCCTGGCACCGCATGCGCCCCTGATCCATGAGGAGCTCGGGTCCAACCTGGCGGCTCACGCGATCCAGCGAAAAGGCGATTTCGGGGCCGCGAAATCCGCGGCCGCGCAGGTCATCTCCCGCCGGTTCCACTATGACCGGGGTGCGTCGGCTGCGATCGAGACCCGCGGCGTGGTCGCCGCCTGGGACGCCAACGCCGAGCAGTTGACCATCTGGGACACCACCCAGGCGCCCATCCCGATCCGCAACGGCCTGGCCGGCATGCTCGGCCTGCTGGAGTCGCAGGTGAGAGTGATCGCGCCGTTCATCGGCGGCGGATTCGGGCCCAAGATCATGATGTTCTACCCGGAGGAAGTCCTGCTCCCCTGGGCGGCGATGAAGCTGGGCCGGCCGCTCAAGTGGATCGAAGACCGGCTGGAGAGCTTCACCGCGACCACCCAGGAGCGCGGGCAGATCCATGATGCGGAGCTGGCGGTCGATGGAGAGGGATGCATTCTCGGGGTGAGGGACCGATTCCTCCACGACACCGGGGCCTACGACACCTACGGCCTCACCATCCCCATCAACAGCCAGTGCACGCTGCTGGGCCCCTACCGGGTGCCGGCGTACGACAGCGAGTTCACGGTCGCTTTCACCAACAAGACGCTGGTGACGCCGGTCCGAGGCGCCGGCCGCCAGCACGGCGTGTTCGTCATGGAGCGGCTGCTCGATCTCGCTGCGCGGGCGCTCGGCCTCGACCGGGTGGAGATTCGCCGGCGCAACTATCTCCGGCCCGACGAGTTTCCTCACGATCACGCCATCCTGTTTCAGGACTCCGCGCCGCTGGTCTACGACAGCGGAGACTATCTCCCCGCACTGGAGGAGGCCGCCCGGATCGTGGATTACCGACGCTTCATCAGCGAGGTCCAGCCCAGGCGCCGGGCCGAAGGCCGCCGGGTCGGCCTGGGCATCGTGTCCTACGTCGAGGGCACCGGGATTGGCCCGTACGAAGGTGCCCGGGTCACCGTCGAGCCGAGCGGCAAGGTGCGGGTCGCCACCGGCGTCGGCACCCAGGGACAGGGTCACTTCACCTCCTTCGCGCAGATCGTGGCGGAAGTGCTCGGCGTGGCCGTGAGCGACGTGTATGTGGTCACCGGCGATACCGCGGTCTTCCCCTGGGGCACCGGCACTTTCGCGAGTCGCGGTGCCGTCGTCGCGGGGAGCGCATGCTTCGCGGCTGCGAGCACCGTGCGCACCAAGGCGCTCGCGCTTGCGGCCGAGCTGCTGAAGGTGGATCAGAGCCGCCTGATGCTGGAGGGAGGGAAGGTGTCCGAGGTGGGCAGGACTGAGCACGCGATCGGACTGGGGGAGCTGGCCCGGCGGGCCAACCCGCTGCGGGGCGCGGTGCGGCCCGGCACTGAGCCGGGGCTGGAGGCCACGGCCTACTTCGGCCCGGCCCGGGGCAGCACGGCCAGCGGGGTTCACGCCATGGAGGTCGAGGTGGACCCGGAGACGGCCATGGTGCGGATCACTCGCTACGTGGTGGTGCACGACTGCGGCCGAGTGATCAACCCGCTCATTGTGGAGGGGCAGATCCACGGCGGCGTGGCGCAGGGGATCGGAAACGCGTTCTATGAGCAGCTCAGGTACGACGAGAGCGGACAGCTGATGAACGCCTCGTTCATGGAATACCTGGTTCCTACCGCGTCCGAGGTCCCGCCGATGGAGATCGCCCACGCGGAGACACGGTCGCCGCTCAATCCACTGGGAGTGAAAGGCGTCGGTGAGGCGGGCTGCATTCCGACCGGTGCGGCGTTCGCGCAGGCGATCGAGGACGCCCTTGATGAGCCCGGGCTGGAGATCCTGGAGATTCCGCTGAGCCCGAACCGGCTGTTCGAGCTGATGCAAGCCGCTAAGGAATCAGGATCGATGACCGTCGGTGGGCCCGGATGAAGCCGGCTCCCTTCGACTACCACCGCCCTGAAACCCTGGACGAAGCCCTCGCCCTCCTCGCCGAGCTGGGCAGTGAGGCCAAGGCGCTGGCCGGGGGGCAGAGCCTGGTGCCCGCGATGAACTTCCGGCTGGCGCGGCCGGCGATACTGGTGGACCTGAACCGACTCGGCGCGCTGGCCTATATCGACCAGCAGCCCGATGGAGAGCTGCGCATCGGCGCGATGACGCGGCAGCGGGCCGCCGAGCGAAGCCCGATGGTTGCCCGCAGTGCGCCGCTCCTGTTCGAGGCCATGCCCTGGGTGGCCCACCCGCAGATCCGCAACCGGGGCACCATGGGAGGCAGCCTGGCTCACGCGGATCCCGCCGCGGAGCTCCCCGCGGTCATGGTGGCGCTGGATGCTCTCTGTGTGCTGCGGAGCCAGCGCGGAAGCCGCTCGGTACCGGCGCAGGAGTTCTTCACCGGCCTTCTTACCACTGCGCTCACGCCGGACGAGCTCCTGACGGAAATTCGGATTGCGCCGCGCCCGGCCGGGGCCGGAGCGGCATTCCTGGAGGTGGCGCGGCGCCACGGCGACTTCGCGCTGGTCGGTGTGGCGGTGGAGCTGCGGCTGGACGAGAGCGGCGTCTGTCGCTCGGCGCGGATCGCCCTGCTGAGCGTCGGGGAAGGCCCGGTGCTCGCCACTGCGGCAATGGCTGTATTGGCCGGAAACCCGACCACTGCAGCCAGGATCGCGGAGGCCGCGCGAGTGGCGGGTCAGAGAGACATCGATCCGCCGAGCGACATCCATGCGACGGCGGCCTATCGCCGGCACCTGGCGAGCGTGCTGGTAGGCCGTGCGCTCACCCGGGCTGCCGAACGGGCGGCGCGGCCGGCGGCGGCGCCATGACTCCATTCAGTGGAGGCTGAATGAACCTCTACGATCTCTCCCAGCCCCTCAACCAGGAAGTTTCTTTCTGGCCCTACTATCCGCCGTTCGAGGTCAAGTACATCAAGCGGAAGGCCGAACACGGGGTCAATGCCCAATACATCCAGACTTCGAACCACATGGGCACCCATCTCGACGCGCCGCGGCACTTCGTGACCGCCGGTCGCACCATCGATGAGATCCCGTTGGAGTGGCTGTGCGGCCCCGGCGTGATCGTGGACTTGCGCGACGAGATGGACGATCTCGCCATCTACACCCCGGCGATGATTGAAAAGCGGGTGAAGGTCGACAATGGCGACCTCCTCGTTCTGCACACCGGCTGGCACCGCTATGCCCAGTTCGGCGCCGAGCCCGACGAAGAGCGCTACATCCACCTGCACCCGGGCGCCCATCCCGACATGGTCCCCTGGCTCCTGGAGAAAAAGATCCACGTGTGGGGCGTGGACGTGGTCTCGACCGATCACCCGATGAACCTCCCGATCGGTCGATTCCTGGGCAAAGGCATGCATGGCCACTGCGACCGGGTGCGGGCCCAGGCCGAGGCCAAGTTCGGCGGCAAGGCGGCGGTCGAGCGCCTGTTTCCCGAGAGCGCCTACCAGCTCACCCACAACGCGCTGTTCCCCAGGGACTGCATGCACATCGAGAACCTGGGCGGCCAGATCGACGCGCCGGAGCTCCAGAACCGGCGGCTGCCGATCGGCTGCTTCCCCTGGAAGTTCAAGGGCGGGGAAGCGGCTTTCGCCCGGGTCGTCGCGTTCGATGGCGAATGGAAGATGTAGCGCCGCCGATGGGTGAGCTCTGCGACCGGTCGGCCGCCGATCTCCATCGCTTGATCGCCCGGCGAGAGCTCTCGCCGGTGGAGCTGGTCGAGGCGTGTCTCCGCCGGATGGAGCGGCTCAACGGCGTGCTGAACGCCGTCGTCACGCTTTCCGATCGAGCCATGGACGATGCGCGAGAGCTGGAGCGGGAAGTAGCGCGCGGCCTGCTCCGGCCCCTCGCTGGATTGCCCGTCGGTATCAAGGACGTGACGCCGGTCGCGGGTCTGCGCACCACCTACGGCTGTCCGCTCTACGCCGATCATGTGCCGCAGGAAGACGCCCTCGTGGTCCGACGGCTGCGCGAAGCCGGCGCCGTGATCCTGGGGAAGACCAACTGCCCCGAGTTCGCGGCCGGCGGGAACACCTTCAACCAGGTGTTCGGCTGCACCCGCAATCCCTGGAACCCGGCGCGGAGTGCGGGCGGGTCCACCGGCGGCGGGGCCGCGGCTTTGGCGAGCGGCATGATCGCCCTGGGAGAGGGCACCGATCTGGGAGGCTCGCTCCGGATCCCGGCTTCGTTCTGTGGGGTCGTGGGCCTGCGGCCGGCCGCGGGACTGATTCCCACCTGGCCCTCCGACTGGCTCTGGGACACGCTGCAGGTGACCGGTCCCATCGCCCGCACGGCGGAAGACGTCGGACTCATGCTCGATGCGGTGGCCGGGCCGAGCGAGCTGTCACCCATCTCGCAGCCCACTGCCGGCCGCCGTTTCGCCGCGGCGGCAAGAGAAGGTGTCGCCGGCGGCCTTCGCCTGGCTTACTCTCCCGACCTGGTCGGCATCGGTGTGGACCCCGAGGTCGAGCGAGTCTGCCGGACGGCCGTATTCGGATTGCGCGAGACCGGGGTACGAGTGGAGGAGGTGGCGCTCGATCTCAGCGCGGGACGGGAGGCGTTCCTCGCCCTTCGCGGGCTCTGGTTCGTGGCGCAGATGCGGAGCCACCTGGAGCACCTGGAGGAGTTCGGCCCCAACGTGGCGGGGAACATCCGCGCCGGGCTCGAGACCACGACTGCCGAGCTGGGGAAGGCCGAGCAGGTGCGGGCGCTGGTGAGGGAGACCGTGCGGCAGCTGCTGTCGGGATTCGACCATCTGGTCACGCCGGCGATGGCGGTGCCGCCGTTCCCGGTGGAGCAGAACTATCCGGAGACGGTGGCGGGACGGAAGATGGAGACCTACGTGGACTGGATCGCCCCGACCTTCGTGCTGAGTCTCACCGGACTCCCGGTGGGAGCGGTGCCCTGTGGCCTCGACCGGGAGGGACTGCCGGTGGGGCTGCAGATCGTCGGGCGCCCGTTCGGGGAGGAAGCGGTGCTCTCGCTGGCGGCGCGGGTGCAGCAGGCTTACCCGATCGGGTTGCCGCCGATCATCCAGGGGTAGCGAACAGCGCGGCCACCTCCGCTTTGGTGACCTTTCCCATCGCGTTGCGCGGCAAGCCGGAAACTACGCGCAACTGTCGCGGGATCTTGTACGGCGCCAGCCGCTCCTTGGCCCACCCCTTCAGAGCCTCCAGATCGAGCGACCCGCCCTCTCGAAGCTCGACCGCGACCGCGACCCGCTCTCCCCACTCGGGATCGCTCAACCCCACCACGGCGCACTCCGCGACATCGGGATGGGTCCGGAGCACCTCCTCGATCTCCAGCGCCGAAATCTTGTAGCCGCCCGTCTTGATGATATCGACGCTGGTGCGTCCCAGAATGCGGTAGGCGCCATGCTCCAGCACCGCCATGTCGCCGGTGCGAAACCACCCGTCCCGAAACGTCTCGCGAGTCGCCTCCGGACGTCCCCAGTACTCCAGGAAAACTCCAGCCCCGCGAACTTCGATCTCCCCGGGTGTGCCAGGAGAAACCGCCTGACCGACGCCGTCCACCAGCCGCACCTCGACTCCCGGCAGCGGCGCGCCGACGAAGCCGGACCGGCGCTCGCCCGCGAGCGGATTGGACAGCACCATTCCGAGCTCGGTCATCCCATAGCGCTCGAGCAGCGTGTGGCCGCTGATGTCGCGCCACCGCTCCAGGGTCTGGACCGGGAGCGCGGCGGAACCGGATACCATGAGCCGAAGCCCCGCGCTGCCGGCGCTCCAGATCCGCCGGCGGTCGTCCGGGGCGGCATCCCACGCGGCGATCAGCTTGCGGTAGATGGTGGGCACCGCCATGAAGACGGTTACCGGCCCCGCGGCCAACCGATTCCACACCTGTTCCGGGTCGAACCCAGCCAGCATCTCGCAGGTCGCGCCCGCCCAGAGCGCGCAGGTGAGCACGTTCACGATGCCATGCAGATGATGCAGCGGCAGCACCAGCAGCACCCGGTCATCCGGCACCCAGCCCCAGGCATCGATCAGCGAGGTCACCTGCGACGTCAGATTGCCGTGGGTGCTGACCACACCCTTGGGGCGTCCGGTCGTGCCGCTGGTATACAGCATCATCGCCCGCCGCTCCGGCGTCAGGTTCGGTGGCGACGGGGGCACCGTCCCTGCCAGCGTCTGTCCGACGCTCAAGACCCGAGCGCCGACCCGCGCCGCCACTGGACCCAAGGCCTGCGCGAACTCGACGCCGACCACGATCAGCTCCGCTTCCGAATCGTGGAGGACGTATTCCCACTCTGCCGGCGGATGGCTGGTCGCCAGCGGCACGGCGATACCGCCGGCGCGCCAGATCCCCCACTGCACGGCCACATAGGAGAAGTCCGCCGGCGTCAGAAAGGCGACTCTGGCCTCCTTGAGGTCCGGTCGCCCGGCCAGGAGGGCACCCGCGACCCGCTCCGAGCCAGCGAGCAGGTCCGCGTAGGTGCGGGAGCCGTTGGCATCCACGATGGCCAGGCGATGCCCGTGCCGAAGAGCCTGGGAAATGAGCGGGAGCTCGGTCCGGGTCGCCGCGCCAGTCATGTCGCAGCGGAGCGGGGAAGGGTGACCAGCCTTGCCTCGGACACCATCACCGAGGTCCCTCCCACCCGGACGGCCGTGATGCGGCCGCCGGCGCGATCGCACTCCACCTGCATGCGGCTCGGACGCCCCATCTCCACCCCCTGATCCACCACCCAGTGCACGGTCCCAGTGCCCGGCCGCGCGGCCGTCAGAAATCCGGCGAACGCGGCCGCGGCGGATCCGGTAGCCGGATCCTCCGGAATTCCCAACCCGGGTGCGAACATCCGCGCCCGGAAGTCGGCGCCTTCACGCCCGTGGGTCTCGATGAAGGGATAGAGGTTGGGGGCCCACGAGCGGGAGAAGGATCGCTCCCACACCGCGAGATCGGGCCGGGCCCGGCCGAGCGCGTCCTCATCGCGGAGAGGCACGAAGAAGTAGGGCACTCCGCAGGAGGCGCCCCGTGGTGACAAGCCGTCGCTTCTGATCTCTTCGATGCGCAACGAGAGCGCGGCGGCGACTTCCTCCAGTGGCGGTGGCGGCGGGCCCAGCTCGGGCGACCGGGCCGCCGTGAGTTCGCAATAGCCGGGCGTGCCGGCCGTCTGCCGGATCGTCACCGAGACCGGCCCGACGCCCTCCTCGAAGACGATCCCGGTGGTGCTGTCCTCGAGCGGGATCGCTCCGATCGCCGCCAGCACGAAGGCCGTGCCCAGGGTGGGGTGCCCGGCGAACGGCAGCTCGGTTCCCGGTGTGAAGATCCGGAGCTGTCTGGTGTGGGCCGGGTGCTCGGGGGGAAAGACGAACACGGTCTCGGACAGATTGAGCTCCCTCGCGATCGTCTGCATGAGGCGCGTGTCGAGCGCGGCGGCTTCGGGGAACACGGCGACCTGGTTCCCGCCGAAGATCTCACTGGTGAACACGTCCGCGGTGTAGAACGCCAGGCCGGAATTCTTCATGGGGTCGCGACGGCGAAACGGACCAGATACGTGGTCGTGTCCCAGGTCAGTCGCAGCACGCCGCCCGCCTCCGCCGGCTCGATGGCGATGGTGAACTGCTCCACCGGCTCGGCGGTGGACTCGCGGGTCAACGCCAGGCGAGCCAGGTCTAGCCCCGGGTCATACTCGGTGCCCCACTGTCCGGTCTGCCGGTTGATGATGAGCGTCGCTCCCGAGCTACCAGGAATGCTCCACAGGCTGTACTGCCCGGGAGGGATGATGTGGCCGCCCATGGCGAGCGCCGCATCGGTCCGGAATTGCGTGGCGGCGTTGGCACCGGTCCTCCAGACTCGTTCCCACGGCACCACCTGCCCGAAGATCACGCGGCCCCGCTTGCGGGGCCGGCTGTAATCCACCATCAGTCGCGCCGGCCCGATCCGCGCGCGCACCGTATCCCGAGGCGACAGTGGTCCGGCCGGTCCCCAGGTCTGTTCCGCTTCGGCGAAGGAGCGAGCGAAGTGCTCCAGATCGATGGCCTTCACCCGCGCCACTTCGACCTTGGCGGTGGTAGCGCGACCATCCAGAGCCAGGATGTGTCCCTGCTGGTCCAGCCGGGCCACCGCCGGCGCGTGGAAGAAGCCGATCAGCACCGAGTCCTCCCGCTTTCGCGCGACGTACGCGGGATAAGCCGTGGGCGCGCCGACCCCGACCCAGTCGAACTCCACGCTGTCCTTCCCGGTGCGCCTGGCCTGAAGAATGGCCTGCTCGACCAGCGCATGGGAGAAGGCGGTGAGCGGCATGGACCCGGGACGCGCGGCCACCTTGAGCCGGCGGGTACTGTCATTCAGGGTCAGGGAGATCTCCGCCGTGTCGCCGCGGAACCAGAGGCGCCCATGGCTGGGCTTGGGCGCCAGCGGGCCGGGAACGACCGGAACCATGGCCAGGTCGAAGCTGCGCACCTCGCCCAGGCGCCCCAGTCCGGCCCGGTAGGTGACCCGCCGCGCAGCGGGAAAGCGCAGAATGATCTCGCTCTCGAGGGTCGTGGCGGAGCGAGCGTACCGCTCGACCGCCAGCGTGTCCTCGCCCAGACAGACGACGAAGCCACCCTCGTCGACGTTTCCCTGTGCGACACTTGGCCTTGGGGATGCGGCGACGACGGCGAGGGCGATGGCGAACCGCAGCTGTGCAGGCATGAGGACTTTACGATCTGCCGGAAAGACCGGTTTCCCCCTACTCGTCCACTGGTGGCGCACGCCGCTCGCGCTTGAGAGCGGACCGCCGCCGCTTCGCCTCCAGCCGCGCCGCCTTGGCTGCGCGACTCGGCTTGGTGCGCTTCCGCGGCTTGGAGATGGCCAGCGCCGCGGCCACCAGCTCCTTCAGGCGCTCGGTAGCGGCCTCACGATTGCGCAGCTGGCTGCGCGACTGGGAGGCGACGACGCGAAGCCGGCCGGCAGTGTCGAGCCGACGTGCCAGCCGGGAGAGCAGCCTGCTGCGCTGGTCCTCCGTCAGGCTCGGGGACGAGCTGATATCCCACCAGACCTCGATCCGGGTGGAGGACGTGTTGACATGCTGGCCTCCGGGCCCACCGGACCGGGTGGCGTGGTACTCCAGCTCCGAGAGAGGAAGCCGCAACGCCGGGGTGATCTCGAGCTCGCTGGCAGGCATGGCGCGGCGCGGGCCGTCCGGCGGTTCAATGCTGGCCGGACATGGTCGTCGCGGCGGCGTCTCTGGACGGCCATTCCGGACAGGAGCGTCCCGTCAGCCCTTCCAGCTCCGCGATCCACTTGGCCAGTAGCGGTTCCACATTGCGGCGCGCCATTTCCACCTCTCGCCGAAAGTCGTCGGAGTCGGCCTGCCGCACTGACTCCTTGGGCAGGAACGCCTTGAGCCAGCGTCGCGCGGACGCCGGCAGCCGATCCCCCAGACGGGTCTTCCGCCCCACGTAGCGCGCCAAGCGCACCCGGAGCGAACCCTCCTGGAAGCTCTCGATGGCCTGGGGACTGACATTCAACCGCTTGCCGAGGCTGGGCGGAACGTATGAAGCGTCGATTTCGAGCCAGGCGAACAGCCGGGCGCAGAATGCCTGGGGGGACGATGCGAGCGATTCGAAGGTGTCGATGTACACGGCGGGACGTCCGAACAGCTCGAGGTAGGGCTCGAGCTGGAAGGCGTAATAACTGGTCGTCAGATAGTCGGACCGCCGCGTCAACGCCTGGAGGAGCGACCCCTTTTCGCGTCCCTTTCTCACCTCGTGACGGTAGTGGCTCACCAGCCGGGCGAACGGGTCACGCATCACGTACACCAGCCGGGCCTCGGGGTTGAACTCGTGGATCCGTTCCGCCACGCCTTCCCGGCGGGGACGCTTGGTGTACTCAGTGCTTCCCTCGGCCAGGTATCGCTGCCCGGAGGCGCCCGCAAACAGCCGGAGATACTCGTCGTGCTGATGCGAGTAGTCTTCTCGGGAGAAATGCATCGGCTCTTTGACCGGCGACATGAAGATGGCCGGGTGGGTCGACAGGTAGTGACACAGGGACGACGTCCCGCACTTCATGGCCCCGATGACGAAGAGATTCGGCTTTCTACCCATAGCCCATTTTGCTCGCCGGCCTTGGCGGGCGCAACCGGTGATTCACCGAAATCGCGGGCTTCACGCACCGCAGCAGCCGCTTCGCTCGGGGTCACAACTCGTATACGTTTCTCTTCTATGACGGACTGTTCTCCATGACGGATCTCGAGCGGCTGCAGCAGCACCTGCGCGGCCTGGGCAAGGTGCTCCTGGGGTACTCCGGTGGGGTCGATTCCGCGCTGCTCGCCGTGGTGGGCTGCCGGACGCTGGGTCCCGAACGCTTCCTCGCGGTGATCGGCCGCAGCCCCTCGTACCCCGAGGTCCAGTGGCGCACCGCGGTCGATCTCGCCGCCCGGTTCGAGGTGCCGCTCCTGGAGCTGGATACCTACGAGCTGGAGGATCCTCGGTACCTCAGGAACGCCACCGACCGATGCTACTTCTGCAAGTCCGAGCTGTGGCACCGTCTGGGAGAAGTGGTGCGGCAGCGGGGCTTCGACACCATCATGGATGGCACCAACGCGGACGACCTCGGCGAGCACCGGCCCGGGCTGCGGGCAGGACGGGAGACCGGGATTCGCTCTCCGCTGGCAGAGCTGGGCTGGAGCAAGCAAGCCGTGCGAGCGACGGCGCGAGCGCTGGGCCTGCCCACCTGGGACGCACCCGCCGCCCCCTGTCTTTCCAGCCGGGTGCGTTACGGCCTCGAGATCACGGCCGAGCGGCTGCGGCAGGTGGAAGAGGGCGAGGCGTACCTCCGCGGCCTGGGTGTCACCGGCGATCTTCGGGTCCGCCATCACGGGAGGAGCGTGAGTCTGGAAGTCGCCCCGGAACAGATCGCGGTGGTGCAGTCGCGCTGGGAGGCGGTTCGCCGCTTCTTCGCCGGAGTCGGTTTCGAGAGCGTGGAGCTCGACCCTCAGGGATATCGGCGGGGCCGACTGCTTGCCCTGGTGTCCGATGACGCCGGATGATGCGACTCTTCGCGGCCGTGCCGATCGGTGAGCCCGCCATGAGCGAGATCGCGAAGCTGCTGGCGCGGCTGCGTGAGCCGGGCTGGCCGTTGCGCCTGGTGCACGATCACGGGCTGCACCTCACGATGAAGTTCTTCGGCGAGGTGCCACCCGATCGGCTGGAAGTGATCGAGGAGGCGGTCCGGTCGGCCGTGCCGGGGACCGGGGCCCTGCCGCTACGCCTGGCCGAGATCGGGGCCTTCCCCAATCTGCGGCGTCCGCGGATCGTCTGGGTGGGGCTCGAGGCTCCGCCGGCGCTCGAGCTGCTCCAGGACCGGCTGGAGCGCCGAGCCGAAGCCATCGGCTTCGCGCCGGAGGGCACGCCGTTCCGGCCTCACGTGACGCTCGCGCGAGTGCGTGAAGGCCAGCGCATGCCGTCGGGAGCGCTGGAGGGTCTGGCGCGGGAGTACCAGCCGGTCCCCTTCCTCGCGTCCCAGCTGGTCCTCTATGAAAGCGTGATGGGCCGCGGCGGACCACGGTACGAGCCGCGGCTGACGCTGGACCTGGCGTCGTGATGGGCTGCCTCACCGCCCCGTTCAAGATGCTGGGCTGCCTGGTTCTGATCGTGCTGCTCGCGCTGGGCTATTTCTATCGAGACCGGCTGGAGCAGGAGGTGCGCCGGGTGATCGACCGGATTCAGGGCATCGTTCCCTCGTCCAGCGGCCGGCCCGGGGTGAGCTCGCTGGAGTCCGCCACGGCCAAGGTGGATTCCCTCAACGGGTGGCGGGCGGACTCGGTGGTGCTCACCGCGTCGGAGTTCGCGTCCCTGGTGGGAAACGGGATGGATCGGGAGCTCCGCGCCCAGCTCGATTCACTCAAGGTCGAGCTGCTGGATGGCGAGATTCAGGTGAGCGCACGGCTCCGGACCCGCAACCTGCCACCGGACGTGCTCGGCCCGCTCACCGCCGCCCTGGAGCCGACCGAGCCGGTCCAGGCATCGGGGCCGGTACGGGTGACTCGCCCGGGTGCCGGCGAGTGGCAGGTGCGCACCTTTCGCATCCGCGACTTTCCGGTACCGGACGCGATGATTCCCGGTCTGGTGGGCCGTGCACTGGGCGACCCTGCGCGACAGGCGGTTCCGGTGAAAGTGCCCAGAGGAATCCGGGCGATCCGAGTCCGGCCCGGCAGCGCGACTCTCTATGGAGCGACGCCCTCATGAGTCACAAAGTGCTGATCGTGGATGACGAGCAGGGCATCCGCCAGGCGCTGAAGCAGGTGCTGGAGTACGAGGATCTCGAGGTGCGGGTGGCCGCCTCGGGCGGTGAGGCGATCAGCCTGTACACCGAGTTCCGCCCCCACCTGGTCTTCCTCGACGTGAAGATGGCCGGCCTCGACGGGCTGGAGACACTCACCCGGCTGCGCGACCTGGACGCCAGGCCCCAGATCGTGATGATCTCGGGGCACGGGACCATCGCCACCGCGGTCGAGGCGACCCAGCGGGGCGCCTTCGACTTCCTGGAGAAGCCGCTGGATACCGACCGGCTGCTGCTCACGGTGCGCAACGCGCTGGCGCACGCGGAGCTGGTGGGAGAGAACGCGCGGCTCCGAGAGGCCGCGGAAGACCGCTACCAGATGGTCGGCAGCAGCCCGGCTCTGGAAGAGGTGCGCCAGCTGGTGGCCAAGGTCGGCCCGACCTCCGCACGGGTGTTGATCACCGGCGAGAACGGCACGGGCAAGGAGCTGGTGGCGCGCGCGCTGCACGAGGCCTCTCCCCGCCGGGAGCGGGCCTTCGTGGAGGTGAACTGCGCCGCCATTCCTTCCGAGCTGATCGAGAGCGAGCTCTTCGGCCACATGAAGGGATCGTTCACCGGCGCGTTCGCCGACCGCGCGGGCAAGTTCGAGCAGGCCGATGGAGGCACGCTCTTCCTCGATGAAGTCGGGGACATGTCGCTCCCGGCCCAGGCCAAGCTTCTCCGGGTGCTGCAGGAAGGGGTGGTGACCCGGATCGGCGGGGCCAAGGCCATCCAGGTGGACGTGCGGGTCCTCGCTGCGACCAACAAGGACCTCGAGTCGGAGATCGCGGAGGGGCGGTTCCGGGAGGATCTGCTCTATCGGCTCAACGTGGTGCCGATCGAGGTTCCGGCGCTGCGCGATCGGCTGGACGACATCCCGGCCCTGGTGGCGCACTTTGCCGAGCAGCTGGCCTCGAGCGCGGGCGTCGCGGGCCGGAGGTTTTCGGAGGACGCGGTGCGCCGGCTCCAGGCGCGGCCCTGGCCCGGGAACATTCGCGAGCTGCGTAACGCGGTGGAGCGGGCCCTGATCCTGGCGTCAGGAAAGCTGGTGGGCGCGGCGGACATCGATCGGCTGTTACCCAGCGCCGACGGCTCCATGGCGGGAGCCGGAGAGCCTGGTGGGGTGCAGACGTTCGAGACGTTCAAGCAGGAAGCGGAGCGGAACTTCCTCATGCAGCAGCTTCGGGAGCACGATTGGAACGTCTCGGAGACCGCGCGGGCCCTCAAGATGCCGCGATCCAACCTCTATAAGAAGATCGAGCGGTACGGCCTCAGCCGGGAGCCGGCATGACCGAGCAGCCACGGAACTGGGACAAGGAGCTGGCGGACATCGATCGAGTGATCGACAAACAGGGTGCCGGCGCGGCGCCTCGACCCGGCTCCCCGGCGCTGCCACCCGCCGCCGGGCCGCCGGCCAGAGCGGCCGTGCCGGTGTCGCCGGTGGCCGGGAGACGCTCGGTAGCGATGACGTGGTTCTGGACGGTGCTGGCGGTGCTGCTTGCTGCGGCGCTACCCCTCTGGCCCTACGGCAAGGAGTGCGGACTCCAGCTCTTCTTCTATCTGGGCGCCGCCACGCTGGCGTTGTTGGCCGGGATTGCCGGCGCGGTGTCTGCCTGGGCTACCCGGAGCGGTCTGGCGCAGTTGGTCTCCCTCCTGGTGGTGGTGTGGTCCGGCGCGATGGGTGCCCGTGAGGCGCTGCCCCGGACCGGCTACGCCGCCCAATCCAAGACCTGGCTCTGCCCGGCAGCTCCGGAGCCGGCGCCGCCCGCGGAGCAGGCCAAGCCGCCGGCACCCGGAGCGTGACCGTGATGAAATGTCTCCCCTTGTGTTCCCGTTTCACTTTTCACTCTTCACTCTTCACCCATTTTCATGGCCAAGACCTTCAAGAACTTCATCGGCGGCGATTGGGTCGCGCCGGCGACCGGCGAGCATTTCGAGAACCGCAACCCGGCCGATACCGGTGACCTGATCGGCCGATTTCCCGATTCGGACCGGGGGGACGTGGATGCGGCCGTGCGGTCGGCCAAGCGCGGGTTCGCGCTCTGGTCGCGCACCCCTGCGCCGGTTCGAGGCGACGTGCTCCGGCGGGTCGGCGACCTGCTGGTCGAGCGGAAGGAGGCGATCGCGGACGCGATGACCCGCGAGATGGGGAAGGTACTGGCCGAGACCCGGGGCGACGTGCAGGAGGGCATCGACACGGCGTACTACGCGGCCACCGAGGGCCGCCGGCTGTTCGGGCACGTGGTGCCCTCGGAGCTTCGGTCCAAGTGGGCGATGAACTACCGCCGTCCCATCGGCCTCGTGGGCCTCATCACCCCGTTCAACTTCCCGCTGGCCATTCCGACCTGGAAGATGTTTCCGGCGCTGGTCTGCGGAAACGCGGTGATCATCAAGCCCTCGGAGGATGTGCCCCACACGGTCCATCTGCTGGTGGAGATCCTGCTCGAGGCCGGCTTGCCGGCCGAGGTCATTCAGCTGATCCACGGCCGGGGCGAGACCGTGGGCAAGGCCATCGTCGAGCACCGGGAGATCCCCGTCATCTCCTTTACCGGCTCGACCGAGACCGGTTCGCTCATCGGTGAGACCTGCGGGCGGCTGCACAAGCGGCTCTCGCTGGAGATGGGCGGCAAGAATGCGATGATCGTGATGGACGACGCGGATCTCGATCTCGCGCTCGAGGGTGTCCTCTGGGGCGCGTTCGGGACCACCGGGCAGCGCTGCACCGCCACCAGCCGGCTCATCCTGCACCGGAAAGTGCACGACCGGTTCCTCCGACGCCTGGGAGATGCCGCCGAAGCGCTGCGGCTGGGGGACGGCCGTCAGGACAAGACCGACGTGGGCCCGCTGATTCACCAGGCTTCGCGCGACAAGGTGGAGCGCTACGTGGAGATCGGGCAGGACGAAGGTGCCGACCTCATGCTGGGCGGCAAGGCGCCCGGCGGGCGGCTCTCCGAGGGGTTCTTCTACCGCCCCACCATCTTCACCGGTGTCCGTCCCGGTTCCCGGCTGGAGCAGGAGGAAATTTTCGGCCCGGTGCTCAGTGTGATCCGGGTGAGCTCCTTCGACCAGGCGGTGAAGGTGAACAACGACGTGCGCTACGGCCTCTCCAGCTCGATCTATACCGGAGATGTGGAGCTGGCCTTCCGGGCGATGCAGGACCTGGACAACGGGATCACCTACGTCAACGCGCCGACCATCGGTGCCGAAGCCCATCTGCCCTTCGGCGGGGTGAAGTGCACCGGCAACGGCCATCGCGAGGGCGGCTGGGAGGTGTACGACTTCTATTCCGAGACCAAGGTGTGCTACGTGGACTACTCCGGAAAGCTGCAGCGGGCGCAGATCGATCTAGTGGAGATATGAGCTCAGTGATCCACTTGCCTCCTCCCAATCGGGCGAGTAAGGTTCCCTCAAGCGATTCCATCGCGGTCCGCCGGGCGGCATCATGGGGACCTTCTCTCGCAGTCGCGCGGTTCGTCGAGTCGCTCCCCATGTCCAGTACGAGGTCGAGTCGCATGCGTCCAATGCAGGTCGGTTCCGGCAGGCGGGGTCCGTCATTCGACGAGGGATCGCTCGACCAGTACCTCCGCGAGATCAGCAAGTACCCGCTGATTCCCCAGGAAGAAGAAGTCAACCTGGCGCAGCGCATCCGGGCGGGAGAAGGTGAAGCGCTCGACAAGCTGGTCCGCAGCAATCTCCGCTTCGTCGTGTCCGTCGCCAAGAAATATCAGAACCAGGGCGTTTCCCTCGCCGACCTCATCAACGAGGGCAACCTCGGCCTGATCCGGGCCGCCCACAAGTTCGACGAGACCAAGGGGATCAAGTTCATCTCCTACGCCGTCTGGTGGATCCGCCAGGCCATCCTCCAGGCGCTGGCCGAGCAGAGCCGGATCGTGCGGGTGCCGCTCAACCGGGCGGGCACGCTGCACCGGATCGGCAAGCGCTCGTCGGCGCTGCTCCAGGAGCTGGGGCGGGAGCCCACTCCGTCGGAGATCGCGGAGGGTATGGACATCTCGATGGAAGAGGTGCAGAAGACGCTCTCCATCTCCCAGAACCACCTCTCGCTCGACGCCCCCCTGACCCCGGGCGAAGACAACAAGCTGCTGGACTACCTCCCCGACACCCAGAACCCGGGTCCCGACTCCGAGACCTTCGAGCACGCCCTCACCGAGTCCATCGAGGAGGTACTCTCGACCCTCAAGGAGCGCGAGGCCAAGATCCTCCGCCTCTATTTCGGGCTGGACGGACCGGAGCCCATGACGCTGGAGGAGATCGGGAGCCTGCTCGGCATCACCCGCGAGCGGGTCCGGCAGATCAAGGAAAAGGCCCTCAGCCGGCTGAGGCACGTCAGCCGGGCGAGGGCGCTGGAGAGCTTCCTGGCCTAGCTCGCCCTGAGCGCGGCGAAGGGGACCATCCGGGTTTGGTCCCCTTCACTGTGTTCAGGGTGACGGTTGGCAGGAGAGCAGCTATTCCGCCCCTGCCGGGCTCTCCACCTTCACTTCCCGCAGCCGCCCCGTCGTCACGTCGTAGACGAACCCTCGGATCACCGTGTCGGGGTTGAGCAGCTGAGTGGCCTGCAGGAACTCGATATCCTCTCTCACACTCTCATCCAGGTCCTTGAAGGGCAGGAAATCGAACTCGCCGGTGTCCTGGCCCAGGTCGTCCTTCACCTTCTGCCGCAGGTCGCGGTTGGAGAAGGTGAGCATGCCGCAGTCGGTGTGATGGATGACCGCGACCTCCCGGGTTCCCAGCAGGCGCTGGGAGATGATGAGGGAGCGGAGGGAGTCCCGGGCTCGGCCTCCGGCATTGCGGATCACGTGGGCGTCGCCCTCCTCGAGCCCGAGCACCCGGGAGGGGAGTATCCTCGCATCCATGCAGGTCACGATGACGATCCGGCGCCTCGGCGGCAGCTTGAGATCGCCCCGGTCGAAGGTGCTGGCATACCGCTCATTGGCCTGCAGCAACTCATCGATGACAGCCATGGTCACTTCTCCGATTGAAGGGAACCGCTCAACGTATGAGGCCCGGTCCGCCGGGGAGCGGGCCGGGCCTCGAATGTGGCTGCGAGAATGAACTAGGCGCGCGGCCCCCCCGGACAGGAACGCGGTCCGGAACAGATGCAGGCCGATCGCACCAGGCTGAGCGTCATGGGGCTACAGTAGGGATCGGCCGGGCCCGCGTCAAGCGGTGCGAGCCGAGTGTCACGGCTTGCCCCGCCCGAGGTGCCGGGGTAATCCTTCTTCCGCACTCTCGACCACCATCCCGACACTCACCGAGCATGGCCAGCAACGCCTCCTTCGACATCTCCACCGGTGCCGACCTGCAGGAAGTCGACAACGCGGTGAATCAGGCCCTGAAGGAGATCGCCCAGCGATACGACTTCAAGGGCACCCACTGCAGCATCGATTTCGACCGGCCCAAGGCCGAGATCCGACTCGCGGCCGACGACGAGTTCCGGATGGATGCCCTGCTCGACGTGCTGCAAACCCGGATGATCAAGCGCGGGGTACCGGTGAAGAACCTGAAGATCGGCGACCTGACGCCGTCCACCGGGCAGTCGGTGCGTCGCACCGTGAGCCTCACCCAGGGTATTCCCCAGGATGCCGCCAAGAAGATCGTCAAAGCGGTCAAGGACGGCGGCTTCAAGAAGACCCAGGCTTCGATCCAGGGCGACGAGATCCGGGTGACCAGCCCATCGAAGGACGAGCTGCAATCGGTCATCGCGATGTTGCGCGCGGGCGACTTCGGCATCGAGCTCAAGTTTGGCAATTACCGCGGCTGAGCGCCGGCTCCTCGCCGGCGTCGCGCTGGTAGTAGCCGTGGTGCTGGCATCGGTGGGCAGCTGCACCCCTGCGGGCCCTCCCGCGCCGGAGCCCGTCCTGGGTCAGCCGGAGCAGCGCCGCACCGATCGGAGCCCCGAGCCCACCAACGAATCAGGCGAGCCTCGGGTGCGCATCGGTCTCGCGGTCGGAGCGTCGTCCGCCTGGATCGGAGGCGGTGCCGATCTGGTAGTGACCGATCCCAGCGGTGCGCACCTGGCGGCCATTCCCGCCGGCGAACGGTGGAGAGCGGTGCCGTCCGGTATCGGAGTCTCGGTGCAGCCTCCCGACAGAATGGGCACCACCCCCTCCGAGGTGATCGCGGTGATGGCCGGCGATCCGTCCCAGCTGGTTCGAGTGAACGGGCGGACGTACCGGGGCATCGTCGAGATCGTGCGGGACACCGCCGGGCTCACCCTGGTCAACCGGGTGTTCCTGGAGGCGTATCTTCTCGGCGTCGTCTCCGCGGAAATGGGCCGCCGGAGCCTCGCGGAGTTCGAGGCGCTGAAGGCACAGGCCGTGGTGTCCCGCACCTACGCGCTCAGGCATCTCGGCCGGCGCAAGGCTCTGGGCTTCGATCTCCAGGCCGGCGTGGCCGATCAGGTCTATGTGGGGAGCGGCTCGGAGTCCCCCGAGGGACTGGAAGCCGTCCAATCCACCCGGGGCATGGTGCTGACCCATGGGGGGGCACCGATCGATGCCTTCTACTACTCGACCTGCGGCGGACAGACCGCGGATGGGGTGGAGGCCTTCAGGGCCGGGTCGCGGCCCTACCTGCGGTCCTTTCCCGACGTGGACCCGAACGGCGAGGCGTACTGCCGGATCTCGCCCCGCTACCGCTGGCGCGAGGAGTGGACCGGCGCCTCGCTCCAGGCAACGCTGCGACGCACCCTTCCCGCGGTCACCGGGACCTCGAGCGACCGCATCGGCGCGGTGCACGATGTCTGGGTGGCCCAGCGAACCGCCTCCGGGAGAGTGGGCCGTCTGGCGCTGACGGTCGGCTCGAGTCAGGTGATGGTGGAGGGGCCGGCGGTCCGCCAGGTGCTGCGGCCCGCCTCCGGCGATCTGCTTCGGAGCTCGGCCTTCACGTTGAACCCCACCGCTACCAGCGGCAGCATCACCCGGCTGGTCGCGGACGGACGCGGCGCCGGGCACGGCGTCGGCCTGTGCCAGTGGGGCGCAGTGGGGCGCTCTCGCGCGGGCCACGACTTCCGACGCATCCTGGCGGCCTATTTCCCCGGCGCCACGCTGCAGCGGGTCTACTGAGGAGGGTCGCATGACCGCCAGCCGGTCCGGCAGCGAGCGGCTCAAGGTCGGGATCATCGGTGGCGGCGCCATCACCCAGGTCGCTCACCTTCCTGTGCTGAAGAAGCTCAAGACCATCGAAGTGCAGGCCATCTGCGACACCGACCTGCCCAAGGCCCGCGCGCTGGCCGACCGGTTCGGTGTGAAGGACGCATTCGACGACATCGAGGACCTGCTCCGCTTCGAGGCTCTCGACGCGGTGGTGATCTGTTCTCCCAATCACCTGCACGAATCACATTTCCTCGCCGCGCTCTCCGCCAACCTCCACGTGCTGGTCGAAAAGCCGCTGGCCATGTCGGCGGCCAGCGCGAACCGGATCATCCGGGCGGCGGAAAAGCGTGACCGGGTGACGATGGTCGGGATGAACCACCGATACCGGCCCGATGTCCAGATCGTCCGCAGCTTCGTGCAGAGCGGCGAGCTGGGCACCATCGAAAGCGTACGGGGAAGCTGGCACGTGTTCCGTCCCAGCCGGCAGCAGCTCGGCTGGCGGCAGCGGCGGGACCAGGCCGGTGGGGGCGCCATGCTCGACCTGGGGCTCTCGGTGCTCGACCTGGGGCTCTGGCTGGGGGGCAATCCGGCCCCGATCCGGGTGAGCGCAAGTCTGGACGTCACCGGCAAGGACCGCGCGGTCGAGCAGTCGGGAAGCGCGTTCGTGGTATGCGAGAACGGCATGTCGCTGTTCGTGGACGTGACCTGGCACCACCTGGGGGAAGGCGAGCGCTTCGGGGTAGGGCTCCGCGGCAGCAAGGGCAGCGCCGCGATCAATCCGCTGACGGTGTGGAAGGAGCTGCACGGCGTGCCGGTGGACGTGTCACCCACCGGATCAGGGAGCCGGGAGAATGCGTTCACCGCCTCCTACCGGGCCGAGTGGGCGCACTTCGAGGCCGCGATCGCGGGTGAAGCCAAGGTGCCGGCGCTCCAGGACCACCTGGTGCTGCACAGGATGGCGGACGCGATCTACCGCTCGGCGCAGGAAGGGCGAGACGTAGAGCCGTGAGGGTGGCCCGGTGCTGGCGCCGCGGGGGCGCAGCGTTGCCGGCGCTGCTGTTCGCCCTGGTCGCCGCGCCAATCGCCCCTGCCCAAACCTCGGCCGCGCCACCCGGCTCCGAGCTGCGGGTGTACCTCATGACCATGGGCCCCGGCGCCATGGTGTGGGAGCGGTTCGGTCACAACGCGATCTGGGTTCACGATCCCTCGACCCAGCCCGACACCGCCTACAACTACGGTCTGTTCGACTTCCGGCAGGAAAATTTTCTGCTGCGATTCGCCCGGGGCGATATGTGGTACTGGATGGCCGGCTTCCCCGCCGAGTGGTACGTCCAGAGCTACCGGCGCGACAACCGCTCGGTCTGGCTTCAGGAGCTGAATGTCCCGCCCGCGGCTCGACTGGAGCTGCGCGAATTCCTCCGCCGGAATGCACAACCGGAAAACCGGTTCTACCATTACGACTACTACTACGACAACTGCTCGACCCGGGTGCGGGACGCGATCGACCGGGTCATCGGGGGCGCCATCCGCAAAGAGACCGTCGGCCTGCCGACGGGGAAGACCTTCCGCTTTCACACCCAGCGCCTCACCTCCAACGATCCGTTGATCTTCACGGCGCTGTTGACGGCGCTGGGGCAGCGGGTCGACCGCCCGATCACCGCATGGCAGGAGATGTTTCTGCCCATGGCGCTGCGGGAGTATGTGCGGGGGGTAAACGTCACGTATCCGGATGGCACGTTGCGGCCACTGGTGCAGAGTGAGCGCACCGTGTTCGAATCCACCGCGCGAGAGCCTCCCGCCGCTCCGCCGCCGTGGCTCCGCTGGTACCTGCTGCTCGGCCTGGTGGTCGGCGGCATCACGGTGCTGCTCGGCGGCGCCGCGCGGCATCGAGGCCTGGGGCGGTTCGCGCTGGGGACCGTGGCGACGCTCTGGGGACTGATCGGCGGGCTGGGAGGGGTCGTGCTGGCCGGGCTCTGGGGACTGACCGATCACGTCATGGCGTACCGGAACGAAAACCTGTTCCAGGTGAACCCCCTGATCCTGGGTCTGGCGATCCTGGTCCCGGCAGGATTGGCAGCCTCCAGCCGCGCTCGGCACTGGGCTCGCGTTTTGTCCCGCGGTCTGGTGGCGCTGTCGATGGCGGGACTGGCGCTGAAGCTCATCCCCGCGTTCGACCAGGTGAACGGTGAGGTCATCGCGCTGGCCCTGCCGATTCATCTGGGCGTGGCGATCGGTCTCCAGCGGGCGCGGCGGAACTAGTATTCCGCATCAGTCGAATGGATGGGGTCTGACCCACGGCGGGCTCCCTACAGCGTGATCTCCATTCCTTCAGTGGCCGCGTCCACCTCCAGGGACCCGGCCTCCCGAGCCGCGAAGGCCCGAGTGTCCTCCAGCAGCCGGTCCAGGTCGTCGTCGTCGTGCTCGGGCTCATGGTGGAACAGGATCAACCGGCGGCAGCCGGCCTGCGCCGCGAGCACGACCGCCTGGCGGGGAGTCGAGTGCCCCCAGCCGCAGCGCGCCTTGATGATCTGCTCCGAGTACATCGCGTCGTGGATCACGGTGTCGGTCCCCGCCAGAAACTCCACCAGGCGAGCCCGCCAGTCGGTGGGAACCGGATAGCCCGCACCATCTCCCAGCTCATTGTCGGTGAGATAGGCGATGTCGCGCCCGCCCGCGGCGGGCGCGAGCCGGTAGCCCAGGGTGGTGCCCGGATGGCGAAGCCGGAAGGCGCGCACCATGAAGTCGGGCAGCTCCACGTCGCCTTCGGTGATCTCCCGGACCTGGATGGCGGCTGCCAGCGCCCTGAGGGGCACGGGAAACACCATCGGATCCATCTGGCGCCGCAGGATCTCCTCCAGGGCCACGCCCTGCTGATTGGCGCCGAAGATGCAAAAAGTGTTGCCCAGGCCACTGAGCGGCTTGAAGAACGGCAGGCCCTGAATGTGGTCCCAGTGGGTATGCGACAGCAGGATGTCGGCTGAGATGGCCCGGCTGGGCCCGGACATGAGCTCATGGCCCAGCGGCCGGAGGCCGCTCCCCGCGTCGAGAATGACCAGGCGGCCATCGGGGCCGGCGACGCTGACGCAGGCCGTATTGCCGCCGTAGCGGGCGGTCTTGGGACCGGGGGTCGGGATGGAACCGCGGGTGCCCCAGAACCTGAGCGTGTAGGTCATGGAGAGCGCCCCGGGATGGGACGGGACATACTCGAACGTCTTCCGTTCCGGGACTCAGCGGCTACGGCCGCAGTCACCCCCGTTCGGTGACTGTGCTCACGCCCGCCGCGCGGCGAGCATGAGGGAATGCCGGTCTCGTAGTGTTATGTCCTTGCGCGTGACAGCGATGACGCCGCGCTCGACCAGATTGCGCATGGTCCGCGAGACCGTCTCCCGACTGGAGCCGATCATCTGTGCGATGGTGTGGTGGGTGAGCTTGCGGGTGATGCGGTCGCCCCCTTCGTCGTCGGCCATGCGGAGGAGCAGATGGGCCACCCGGCCATTGACGTCGAGCAGCACCAGGCTGCCGATCTTCTCGTCCGCCCGGCGGAGTCGGCGGGAGATCTCCTTGAGCAGCGAGATGGCCACCTCGGGCGAATGACGGAGTCGGGCCTGGAAGTCTTCCCGCCGAAGGACCAGCAGGCTGGAGTCCTCCATGGCGATCACGTGGGCCGACCTGGGCTCCTCGTCGATCACTGCCATCTCGCCGAAGAAGCTGCCCTCGCCCAGCACGGAGAGGATCACCTCGCGGCCGTCTTCCGCGATGAGCACGACTTTGACCTGCCCGGCGGCCACCAGGAAGAGAGCATCGCCGGGATCGTCCTCGAAGACGATCACGCTGCCCTTGGGATAACTGCGCTCGCGAGTCAGATCGGCGAATGCCGCCAAGTCCGCCTCACCGAGACCGGAGAACAGCGGCACCTTGCGCAACACCTCGATCGGAGACAGCGGCACGGGGGCCTCGATAAGCGGAAGTAGTTGGCGATAGCTTACTTGCGGCCGGTAGGCATGTCAACGGAGCGGAAGGAGTGCGAGATGCGGGTGGTCGGTCCGTCAGGCGGTCGGTGCTGCGGCCTCGGTTGTCATCCCGAGCGCAACGAGGGATCGGTAGCGGCATGAGCGTGAGGCTCGAGGCGCGAATGTATGGCGAGACGATCCCTCGCTGCGTTCGGGATGACGCGCTCTTCCGCCGACGCCGCCAAGGCGCATCCTCGTGCCGCCGGACCGCCGACGCTACCACCAGGACCCCCTCCCGCCTACATTTAACGGCTAACCAGAAATAGGAGTTCGCAGTGAAGCCCGATGTTCATCCCCCGTACCGCAAGCTCATGGCCGTGTGCGCCTGCGGGAACCAGTTCGAGACCCGGTCCACTTCGACCAACATCCACGTCGAGGTCTGCGCCCAGTGCCATCCCTACTTCACGGGCCGGCAGCGGCTGGTGGACACGGCGGGTCGAGTGGACCGGTTCCGGCGCAAGTACCAGGGCGAGCCGGCGGCCGCCACGCCCAAGGCGTAACGCGTGGAGGGCAGGCTCCGCCAGGCACTGCAGCGGGCGGAGGAGGTCGGCAAGGCTCTCGCCGACCCGCTGGTAGCCCGGGATCCCGCACAGCTCAAGTCGCTCGGGCGCGAGCATACCCGGCTCGCGCCCGTCGTGCGTCTGGCCCAGCGAGTGGCCCGTCTGGAAGACGAGCTGGCCCAGGCCCGCCAGCTGGCGGGTGAATCCGATCCGGAGCTGGCCGCACTGGCGCGGGCGGACGTGGCTCGGCTCACCCCCGAGATCTCCGCGATCAACGAGGAGCTGCGCGAGCTGCTCCTCCCCCCGGATCCCCACGACGCTCGCGATGCCATCGTCGAGATCCGGGCGGGGACCGGTGGCGACGAGGCCGCCTTATTCGCGGCCGACCTCTATCGCATGTACCAGCGATTCAGCGAGCGCAACGGCCTCAAGTGGGAGCCGATGTCGCTCAGCGAAGGCGCGCTGGGCGGGCTCAAGGAGGCGATCGTGGCCGTGCGGGGTGACGGCGCCTACGGCCTGCTGCGCCGTGAATCCGGGGTGCACCGGGTGCAGCGGGTGCCGGCCACGGAGACTCAGGGCCGGATTCACACCTCGGCCGCGACCGTCGCGGTCCTGCCGGAGGCGGAAGAGGTGGACGTGAAGATCGAGGACAAGGACATCCGGGTGGATGTGTTCCGCTCCTCCGGTCCGGGCGGCCAGAGCGTGAACACCACCGACAGCGCGGTGCGGATCACCCACCTGCCGACCGGCCTGGTGGTGAGCCAGCAGGATCAGAAATCCCAGCAGCAGAACAAGCTCAAGGCGATGGAAGTGCTGCGGGCCCGGCTGCTGGATCGGAGGATCGCGGAGCAGGAGGCGGCCCGGGCCCGGGACCGCCGCGCGATGGTCGGCACCGGCGACCGCTCCGCCAAGATCCGGACCTACAACTTTCCCCAGAGCCGCGTCACCGATCACCGCATCAACCTCTCGGTGCACAACCTCACGGACGTCATCGATGGACGGCTCGACGAGCTGGTGGACGCGCTCCGGATGGCCAGCCGGCAGGAGCAGGATGGAGCCTGATCGCGTGCTGTCCCGCCGCGCGCTGCTCGCGGAGAGTACCGCGACGCTGGCCGCAGCCGGCCTGCGCGAGCCGCGTCGCGAGGCGCTGAGCCTCTGGTCGGAGCTGGGCGGGGCGTCTGCCGCTGACATGCTGCTCGAGGGTCATCTGGTGGTGGAAGCGGAATCCGTCGCGGCCCTCCGGCGGGCGGTCGAGCGGCGCGCTGCCGGCGAGCCGCGGGCCCATGTGACGGGCCGGGTCGGTTTCCGCACGCTGCTGCTCCGCAGTGATGGCCGGGCGCTCATCCCTCGTCCCGAGACCGAAGGATTGGTGGATCTGCTGCTCCCACGAGTGCGCACCGGGCGCGTGGCCGACATCGGCACCGGCAGCGGATGTCTGGCGCTGAGTCTCGCGGTGGAGGGAGGCTTCGAGCAGGTTTCTGCGGTGGATTGCGCCGGCGAGGGGCTCGCGCTGGCGGAGGAAAACCGAGCGCTCACCGGCGCGCCGGTGCGCCTGATCCGGGGCGATCTCTGCGGTCCCTTGCGCCCGGGCTCGCTGGACGCGGTGGTGTCCAATCCCCCCTATCTTACGGACGGCGAGTATGCCGCACTCGATCCGTCGGTGAAACGCTGGGAGCCCAGGGTGGCGCTGGCTAGCGGCCCCGACGGTCTGCACGCCACCGGCCGACTGCTTCATGAGGCGCGGGAGGTCCTGCGTCCCGGTGGATGGATGGCGCTGGAGCTGGACTGCACGCGGGCAGCCGCAGTTGCCGCTCAGGCCAGCGCATTGGGCTGGATTGACGTGGCCATCCACGCCGACCTGTTCGGACGTGAACGTTATCTGCTCGCGCGAAGGAGCGCAGAATCGTGATTTGGGATAAGGCACAGGAGCTGGGCCGGCAGATCGGCCAGTCCGCGGAGTACCAGGCGCTCCGCCGCGCGGAGTCCTCGTTGCGGGAGGACAAAGAGACCGTCACCAAGCTGGATCAGATCCAGTCCCTCGCTCGCAAGGTGGATCAGGCCATCGCGCAAGGCCAGATGCCCGATCAGCCCACGGCGGACGCCTACGAGACCGCGGTGCGCGATCTGGAGACCAGCGCGGTCGGTCAGGCGTACGTCGTCGCACGCTCCAACTTCGAAAAACTGATGGCACGGGTGAATCAGCAGATCAGCGAGGGCATGGAGAAGGGGGCGACCAGCAGCATTATCACGCTGGGATGAGCCCGCCCGGATGGTTCGTCGTGCTGGAAGGGCCGGAGGGATCGGGAAAATCCACGCTGATCCTCGCGCTGGCCGAGCGGATGCGGCAGGGGGGCCTGGACCCGGTCGTGGTGCGAGAGCCGGGCGGCACCCGAGCCGCGGAGATCGCCCGGCAAGCCGTGCTCGACCCCGAGCACCACGTCGGACCCGTGGCGGAGCTCTTCTTCTACCTCGCCGCCCGGGCCGACCTGGTGCAGACTTTGATCCGCCCCAGTCTCGCCCAAGGCCGGGTGGTGCTTTCGGACCGTTTCGCGCTCTCCACAGAGGCCTACCAGCTGGTGGGCCGGGGGCTTCCCGCCGAGGTGGTGCTCCCGGCCAACCGGGCCGCCGCCGACGGGCTCGTGCCCGACCTCACGTTGATTCTCGACCTTGCGCCGGAAGTGGGCCAGGCTCGGCAAGTTGCGGGTGGTAAGCCTCTCGACCGGCTGGACCGGGAAAGCGTCGAGTTTCACCGCCGGGTAGCGGAGTTCTACCTGGCGGTGCGCGGGGACGGCGTGCGACATTTGGATGGCCGGCTTCCGCCGGACCGGCTCTTGCACCTGGCCTGGACCGAGATTCTGAGCGCGGCGCCGGATCGGTTCGGCGCCGTGGCTGGTTAAGTTGCAGCGTACGGCGCGGCGAGGGGCCGGCCGGCGTCACTGTTCGTTGGGAGCGGAGGTTGTATGAGGCAGCGCTGGGGCGTGATCGTGACCGTTTCCGTCATCTCGTTCCTGAGTGGCGGCTGGCTCCTGCAGCGCGGTGCGGCGACGGGCGGAAACGTCTATCAGCAGGCCCGCCTGTTCGACGACGTGCTGGGCCACGTGAGCGCCTACTATGTCGATTCCCTGGGAGAGACCGATCTCTACCAGAAAGCGACCGAGGGGATGCTGGAGCAGCTCAAGGATCCCTACTCGGTGTTGCTCACCGGGGACGACTATCGGGCCCTCACTGAGCAGACCTCCGGCAACTACGCCGGTCTCGGCATCCAGATCGACGTGCGCGACGGCTGGATCACCGTGGTCGCCCCCCTGCCGGAGACACCGGCAGAGCGGGCCGGGGTCCAGACCGGTGACCAGATCATCGAGGTGGACGGGAAGTCCACCGAAGGCTGGAAAAACGACCAGGCCGTGAAGGCCCTTCGTGGCGTCGCCGGGACCAAGATCACCATCACCATCCGTCGCGCAGGCATCCCGGAGCCCCTCAAGTATCCGCTGACCCGGGCTCAGATCCACATCCGCTCGGTTCCCTCCGGCACCATGTTCCAGGGCGGGGTGGGCTACATCTCGCTCAATCCGGTGAGCGAGACCTCCGCCGGAGAGCTGCGTTCGGAGATCACCGCGATGAAGCGGAAGGGGATGAAATCCCTGCTGCTGGATCTGCGATTCAACCCCGGTGGATTGCTGGATCAAGGCGTGGAGGTCTCCGACCTCTTCCTGGATGCCAAGCAGGAGATCGTCGCCACCCGAGGCCGGGCGCGAGGTTCGACCAGGCAGTTCTTCGATGATACCCGCCAGACCTGGCCCGAGCTCCCCATCGTCGTGCTGGTGAACGAAGGGACCGCCAGCGCGGCCGAGATCATCGCGGGAGCGCTCCAGGATCACGATCGGGCGGTGGTCGTGGGCACGCCCACCTTCGGCAAGGGCCTGGTCCAGACCCTCTTCCCCTTGAGCGAAGGGGTCGCGCTCAAGCTCACCACGGCCCGCTGGTTCACCCCCAGTGGCCGCACGATCCAGCGGACGGTCGAGAGTGAGGAGGAGCAGGCGGAAGTGGCGGCGCTGGAAGCCACCGATACGATGCTGGGTGAGCCGGATCCCTCCGCCAGCGACTCGGCGATCCAGGCCCGTCCGATCTACCGGACCAGCGGCGGCCGGATCGTGCGCGGCGGCGGTGGTATCGTGCCCGACGTCGTGGTCAAGTTCGATACGCTCACGGATGCCGAGCGTGAGTTCGCCAAGGCGCTGGGCAGCAACCTGCCACAGTATCGCGACGTACTCACCGGGCTGGCGCTGGAGCAGAAGAGCGCCAAACAGATCACCTCCGAGGGCTTCACGGTCTCGCCGGCGCTGCGGCAGCGGGTGTTCCAGCGGCTGAAGGAGAAGGGCGTCGAGCTCACGCCGGCCGAGTTCGACAAAGGTGCGCGACTGGTGGACCAGCAGTTCGGTTACGAGATCGCCCGCTACGTCTTTGGAAAGCAGGCCGAGAACCGCCGCCGGGCGGCTGACGATCGTCAGATCCAGACTGCACTCGACCTGCTTCGTCAGGCGCAGACCCCCAAGGAGCTGCTAGGACTCGCCGTGGCGGGTCAGCGGGCGGAATCGGCGAGAAACTGATCCGACTCGGGTTCCCTCTGCCACCCTGAGCAGCGAAGGGGGCCATGCGAGCATGGTCCCCTTCACTTCGTTCAGGGTGACACACCGGATGGGCCATCCTCCGGAGCGAACGTGGCGCAGCCGAGCGTAGTCATCGTGGGTGCGGGCCGGATGGGTCAGGGCTTGGCGCTCGCGCTGGGCCAGCGCGGTCACTCGGTGGTCCTCGTCTCTCGATCTTCCCACCCGGTCACTCCACCGCTGCAGCTTCATCAGGGAGCTCGAGCTCGCGCCGTGCGCTCGGCGGCGGTCGTGCTGCTCGCGGTGCCTGATCGGGCGATCGTGCCGTTGGCCACGGAACTCGCCGATGAGGGTGGGGTCGGCTCCGCGCACACGGTGCTTCACCTCTCGGGCCTGCAGGATCGGGAAGCACTCGCCCCCCTCGCACCCACCGGCGCCGCGCTGGGCTCCTTTCATCCGCTCCAGACCGTCTCCGATCCGGCCACCGCGGCGGATCGATTCGCCGGCGCCTACGCCGGCATCGAAGGTGACGACCGGGCCATCGCCGTAGCCGAGATGCTCGCCCGATCGCTCCGCATGACTCCGGTCCGGGTTCCCTCGCAGGCCAAGCCGTCGTATCACGCGGGGGCGACCTTCGCGGCCAACTATACGACGGCGCTGGTCGCCGTGGCCGAGCGGCTGGCGCTGGAGGCGGGGATTCGGCCCGAGGTGGCGCGCCGCCTGTATTTGCCGTTAATTCGGGGAGCCGCGGCGAATCTCGAGGCCGGGCCGGCTGCCGCACTGACCGGACCGATTCGCCGAGGCGATGTGGAGACGGTGCAGGCCCACCTCGCCGCGCTGCGCCCGGACGATCGGGCGCTGTACCTGCTGCTGGCCCGTGAGGCGCTGCGGCTGGCTCGGGAGGCGGGCCTCGAGCCCGTCACGGCGGCACGCATGGCGGACGCGTTGGGCGAAACTTTCGATCCCGCTGATCCTTACTGACAATATCCCGCGCAGTGCTCACTCATCGAGGTCCTCCCATGCCCCGACGGTGGAAGCTGATCGCGATGGTGGCGATGGTCGCCTGCTTTACCAGCGGCTGGTTCCTCCAACGGCAGATCGGGGTCGGCGGCGATGTCTACCAGCAGGCCCGGCTGTTCGAGAACGTCCTGGCGCATGTCCGCGACTTCCACGTGGACTCCATCGGCGAGAGCGAACTCTATCGCAAGGCGACCGACGGGATGCTGGCCCAGCTGCGCGATCCGTACGCCGCCCTGCTGGCGGGCAAGGACCTCGAGCGGCATGTCGAAAGGACCACCGGGGACTACGCCGGGATCGGCCTCCTGGTGGACGCGAGAAACGGCTGGGTGACGGTGGTGACGCCCATGGCCGAGTCACCGGCGGAGCGGGCCGGCGTTCGCACCGGTGACCGACTCTTCGAGGTGAACGGCGTGTCCGCAGCGGATTGGACGCTCGACCAGGCGGTCCTAGCGATGCGCGGCGCGGTCGGAACCCCGATCGATATCACGATTCAGCGCGAAGGTGCCGCGGAGCCTCTCCGCTTCCGTCTGGTGCGGGAGCTGATTCATCAGCGAGCCGTCCCTCCGGGGCTCCTCCTGACCGACAGCGTCGGCTATCTCAGCCTGACCATGGTGCGCGACCACGCCGCTCGGGAACTGGAGCATGAGGTGGAGCGGCTGGTGGGGCAGGGTATGCGCATCCTGCTGCTGGATCTCCGCTCCAATCCCGGCGGGCTGCGGGACGAGGCCGTGGAGACGGCGGACCTGTTCCTCGATCCGAGGCAGGAGATCCTGGTGAGTCGCGGTCGGGCGCCGGGAGACAATCACAGTTGGAGCGATGACCGACCGCAGCGCTGGCCCGATCTGCCCGTCGTAGTGCTGGTGAGCAGCGGTACCGCCAGTGCCGCCGAGATCATCGCCGGGGCTCTCCAGGACCACGACCGCGCCCTGATCGTGGGCGACACGACCTACGGGAAGGGCATCGTGCAGACCGTGTTCACGCTGTCGCCCGATCTGGCGCTCCGGATGACCACGGCGCGCTGGTTCACGCCGAGCGGGCGCTCGATTCAGGGCGCGGCGCTCGATTCCGCCATGGGAAGCGAGCATGCCCCTCCGACCGAGACGACGTATTCCACCGCGGGACGAGAATTGGGCTCAGGGAACGGACTGGTGCCCGACATCGTGCTGGAGCCGGATACCCTCACGGCGTCCGAGTCCCTGTTCGCCCAGACCTTGAGCGAACAGATCCCGGTCTTCCGGGACGTCCTCACCGCCTATGCGCTCGAGATCAAGAAGGGTCGCTCGGTGGCGGGCGAGCTGTTCCAGGTGACGGCCGAGATGCGGGCCGAGGTGCGGCAAAGGCTGGAAGCGCGCGGCGTGACGATGGCGGACAGCGTGTTCAGCGGAGGAGGCCGGATCGTGGACGAGCAGCTGGGCTATGAGATCGCCCGCTATGCCTTCGGCCCGTTGGCGGAGCAGCGCCGCCGAGCGGCCGGGGACCCCCAGATCCGGCACGCGATCCAGCTGGTGCGCGGCACCTCCTCACCCCGAGCGCTCTTGGGGATCGCCGGTGGAAATCCGCCGCCGGGTCACTGATCCACCACCCGTGCCCCCGGCGGCACCTCGAACTTGAAGGTGGCGTCGGGGACCTTCCGGTTGAGCCGCAACTTGGAAAGCGTCAGGGTCCGCAAGGCACCGCTCTTCTCGGTGATCTCGAGCCTGCGGGGCAGGGCGTCCTCCCGATCGAGCCAGAGCACGGCGCGCTCGAACGGGAGGTCGGGTACGGCCGGGATGAGCTCGACCACATCCATCGCCCTGGTACCGATCTTGTCCTGCCTCAGATATCGCGCGGTATACCGCTCGGCCGGCCGGTCGAGAAACCACGACAGCAGGTTGTAGCCGTATACCGGCCCGCCGCTGGGCACCGAGAGCCGCAGCACCTGGTCGGGGACGGTACTGGGGGTGTACACCCAGACGTGCTCGCCGTCGATGACCACTGCTTCGTTGGGTGGATCGGAGAACCGCATCGAGAGCTTGGAGGGTCCGGCCTGCACCAGGGTACCCTGGCTCTCCGCGCTGTCGATCATCGGATTGTCGATCACCTGCACGAAATCGGCGGTGAGACTGGCCAGGGAGCGGTACACTCGCGAGGACCGACCCACGATCGCCTGGGCGTCCTGCGCCTCGCCCCGCTGCACGGCTCCCGCAAGCACCACCACCAGGCACACGCGAATCACGCGACGGATCACGAGCGGGCTCCTGCCGCCTCGGGCAGCCGCCGCCCGATGGCTTCGACGATGAGCCGGATGTCCCGCATCAGCCGCTCGAACTGCTCCGGGTAAAGACTCTGGGCGCCGTCCGACAGTGCCCGGTCGGGCGTCGGATGGACCTCCACCAGCAATCCGTCGGCGCCCGCAGCGACTGCCGCGCGCGCCATGGGGATCACCATGTCGCGGTGACCGGTCCCGTGGCTGGGGTCTGCCACGATCGGCAGGTGGGACAGGCCGTGCACCACGGGAACGGCACTGAGGTCGAAGAGGTTCCGGGTGGCAGTGTCGAACCCACGCACGCCGCGCTCGCAGAGGATCACATCGGGGTTCCCCTCCGCCAGGATGTATTCCGCCGAGAGCAGCAGCTCCTGAATCGTGGCGGACAGGCCGCGCTTGAGCAGGATCGGCTTCCGGGCTCGACCCACCTGCTTGAGCAGGGAGTAGTTCTGCATGTTGCGGGCGCCGACCTGCACGATGTCGGCCACCTCGAGCACATGATCGAGCCCTTCGGCATCCATTGCTTCGGTCACGATGAGCAGCCCGGTCTCGGCCCGGGCTTTCGCCAGGAGCCTGAGCCCGGCGCGGCCCAGACCCTGAAACGAGTAGGGCGAGCTCCGGGGCTTGAACGCGCCGGCCCGAAGCACGGTGGCCCCCGCTTCGCGCACCGCGTGCGCCGCGTCGAGGATCTGTCGCTCGCTCTCGACCGAGCAGGGGCCCGCCATGACGACCACGTCCTCCCCGCCGATGCTGAGTCCGCCCGGGAGACGCACCACGGTGGAGTCCGGCTTCCATTCCCGGGACACCTGCTTGTAGGGCTTGGTGACGTGGAGGATCTCCTGCACGCTCGCGAGCCCCGCGAGCCGCGAGCTGTCCACCCGGCCGTCATTCCCGACCAGCCCGACGGTGGTGCGCTGCTTCCCGGGCATGGGCCGAGCCTGGTAGCCCATCTCTTCGATGGTGGCCACCACCCGATCGATGTCTTCCTGCGGTGCGCCGTGGCGCATCACGACGAGCATTCAGGGTCTCCGGTTGGCGACCGTCATCCCGGGGTTCTAACTGTCATCCCGAGCGCCGCGAGGGGTCTTCTCCGCGGGCCCACGAGCCCAGACCGGCAAGATCCCTCGCTTCGCTCGGGATGACAAAGTTGCTGCCAAAGCAAGCTCCAGGCCAGAAACCGGCCTAGGCGTGCTCTCGTTCCCCCAGCCGGACGCCCACGATGGTGGACACCCCCGGCTCCTGCATGGTCACTCCATACACCGCGTCCGCCGCCTGCATCGTCCGCGGATTGTGAGTGATGACCAGGAACTGGGTGCCGCTCTTGAACTCGTCCAGCAGCCGGGTGAACCGTCCCACGTTGGCGTCGTCCAGCGGCGCGTCCACCTCGTCCATCAGGCAGAACGGGCTCGGCTTGGTGAGGTAGATGCTGAAGAGCAGGGAAACGGCGACCAGTGTCCGCTCACCCGATGAGAGCAGGTGAATGCGCTGGGTGCGCTTCCCCCGGGGGGCGGCGTGAATGTCGATCTCGCTCTCCAGCGGGTCATCGGGGTTGGCCAGCCGAAGCTCGCACTCGCCGCCCCCGAAGAGAGTCTGGAACACCCGGAGAAAGTTGCCTTGCACCGCGGTGAAGGTCTCGAGGAACATCTGCCGGGCGGTCCCGTCGATCTCCCGGATGGCTTGGATCAGCGATTGCCGCGCGCCGATCAGATCGTCCCGCTGCGCGGTGAGGAACTGGAGCCGCTTGACCTCCTCCGCGTGCTCCTCGACCGCAAGGGCGTTCACCGGACCGATGGCGTCCAGGGCTTCGGTGATGCGGGCGGACTCGGTCTGGAGCGTCTCCAGATCGAGGTCGAGGAGCGGCGCCCCTTCCGTCAGCTGGTCGAAGGGGCGATGCCACTCGGCTTCGACCCGCTCGACGATGCCCCGGCGAGTTCCCGCGGCCTCGGTGAGCCGGACCTGGAGCTCATGGCTCTCCTCGTTGCCCGACTCCAGGGTGGTCCGGGCTTCGACGACCTCGCGCTCCGCCGCGGCCAGGGCCGACTCCGCTTGCGCCAGCGCGGCCTCGGCATCCGCGCTGGCGCTCTCCAGCTGATGGAGGGTGACTTCGCGCTCGGCTCGAGCCTCCCGCCACTCGCCCTGCTGGCCCAGCAGCACGGCCTGGTCGCCATCGAGCTGGGCCAGCTCGCCGACCAGCGCCTGGCTCGCGGTCTCCGCCTCGGAGCGCATGGCCGCCGCGCGAGCCAGCCGGTCTTCCGCGGAGCGGAGCCCGCCGGCGATGTGGGCCTCCTGCACCTGCCAGTGGACTCGCTGCTCCCGAGCCGCCTCCTGCTCGCTCTCCAGCCCCGCCAGCTGTGCCCGGGCGGAGCCCAGGTCCTGGTCGAACCGGCCCCGCGCGAGCTCGCCTTCGACCAGCGCTGCGTCGATCTCGGCCATGCGCTGCTCCGAGCGCGAGAGCCGTTCGGTCAGGCGCACCAGCTGGGACTCGGAGTCCGCGGACTCACGAGTGAGGTTGGACGCGAGGCGGACCGCATCCTCCCGGACGGCCACCGCCTGACGCTCGGCCTCGCGAGCCTGTTCCACGGCGACCATGGCGTCCTCCAGCGCGCGCTCCCGCTGGGCCAGACTCGCGACGGTCTCCTGCAGCGCCGACGCCGCCGAAGCGACCGTTTCACCGACCTGCTCGACCTCCTGGGCCAGCGTGGCCAGCTCGGCGCGGCGGCGAAGCGGTCCCGACGGGGCCCCCGAGCCGCTCAGGAAGATGGCCCCGCTGGCGCGGCGGAGGATCCGGCCCGACTCGTCGAGCACCTCGGAACCCGCGAGCGCCGCGCGGACCCAACCCGCAGCCGGTCCCTCAACGGTCAGCCTGGGATCCGTCGCCGAAGCATTGGCCGCGATCTGGGGGCCGGGATCGAGGGGAAGCAGCACCAGGGCGCCCGGCTGGTGCTGCTGGTGCCAGGCCTGCACCGCGCGAACGGTCTCACCATCGCGGACCAGCACGGCGTGCATCCAGTCGCCCAGCAGCCGCTCGGCAAGCTCGGCGTCGTCCCGGCCGGTGCTCACGTAGTCGCTCAGCGGGCCGAGCACGCCGCCATCGAACTGCGCGCGAGACGCCAGCAGCGCGGCCGCCGCCGGCGCCAGCCCCACCCGGTCGCGCTCCAGCTCCTCCAGCGCGTTGCGCCGGGCGGTCATCTGGGCCAGGGACTCCTCGGCCTGGCGGCGATCGGCGCGGTGCATCGCTTCGCGCTCCCGGGTCTCCGCCACCAGGTGTCGTGCGTGCTCCGCCGCTGCCGCGGCTCGCTTCGCCTCGTCGCTCAGGAATCCGGCGCGCTCGATGGCCTGGTCGCGCCGGCGCTCGGCGGCGGCGAGCTCGAGCTGGAGGCTGGCCCTCTGAGAGGCGGCCTGGGTGACCCGCTCTCGGAGCGAGGCCAGCTCCCCCTCGAGCGCGGTGCGCTCGCCTTCCAGGGACCGCAGGGTCTGCGCCTGCTGTTGAAGTTCCTGCTCGCGATGGCGCACTTCCTCGCGCTGCGCGGCCAGGCGCTGGCGCACATCCTCCTCGGCGCCGGCGCGTCCCGCCAGCTCGGCCCGGATGCGTTCGTGCTCGCCGCCCGCCGCGACCCGGTCGGCGGTGGCCGACTCCTGCTCCGCGGCCGCCTGCTGCGCGCGGAGCTGGGCCTGCGACCGCTCGTCTTCCGCCCGCACCCTCCGGGCATGGGCGTTGGCCAGGCGCTCGCTCGCCAGCGCCAGATCCCCGTCGAGCTTGCCGAGCTCGACCCGGACGCCGGCCAGCCGCCGGGCGATCTCGGTTCGCTGCCCCTCCGCCGCAGAGCGCGCCCGGGCCGCTTCCTCTCGCCGGCGCTCGGCCTCGGTCAGTCGGGTCCTCGCCGCCGGGAGAAGGTGGGTGAGGTCCGCGTAGCGGGTCTCCATATCCGCCACTTCCTCGCCCAGCCGGTCGAGCAGTCTCCGGGCGAGAGTGATCTGCACCGCGAAGCGCTCCTCGGTGAGCTTGGCGTGCCGCTCCGCCTTGCCCCGCTGGCGGGCCAGGCTGCGGATCTGGGACTGAACCTCCGCGATCAGATCCTCCACCCGCTGGAGGTCCACCGCGGTTTCTTCCAGTCTCCGCTCGGTGCTGTGCTTTCGGTCGCGATAGAGCCCGATGCCGGCCGCCTCCTCGAACAGCGACCGGCGCTCGTCGGCCCGGTCGGAGAGCAGCAGGTCGATCATCTTGGCCTCGATCACGACGCCCGCGTCGCTGCCCAGCCCGGTGCCGCGCAGCAGGTCCTGGATATCGCGGAGCCGAACCGGCGAACCATTGAGCAGGTAGTCGCTCTGTCCCGACCGGGAGAGCCGCCGGGTGACGACTACCTCGCGGTAGGCGATGGGAAGCTCGCCGTCGCTGTTGTCGAGAAAGAGGGAGACTTCGGTGACGTTCACCGGCCGGCGGGCGGCCGATCCCTGAAAGATCACGTCTTCCATCTTGCCACCGCGCAGGAGCCGGGCCGATTGCTCGCCGAGCACCCAGCGGACGGCGTCGGAGACGTTCGACTTGCCGCAGCCGTTGGGACCCACGATGGCGGTCACACCTTCCTCGAAGGTGAGCGCGACCGTGTCGGCGAACGATTTGAACCCGGAGAGCTCGAGCTTGGTGAGCTTCATGAGCGCGTTCCTGTGGTGGAGCGTGAACTCGAAGCCCGGGGGCCTCGGACTCTATTGTGAGGGAGAATCCTGGGTCGTCACCACGAACGACGGCATGCCGATCCCGCGTCCGGTCTCTTCCGCCTGTTCCCGGGTGGCATAGGGACCGAGTACGACGCGGTATGCCTCGTCGCTTCGGGCCGGCTTGAGCACCTCGGCGGGAAGACCGGCGGCTCTCAACTTCTGCGAGAGCTCTTCGGCCCACGCCGGGTTCTGCGAGCTGCTGACCTGGAGGTATACCGATGCCGCCCGGGCGGAGTCGGCGGCGGCGGCGAGCGCGGCCGAGTCGGCGGTCAGCGGAACGTTTTCCTCCTGCGGCGGGTGCCAGGTCAACGGCAGCCAGGTGTCGGCGACACCGCCTTCCACGGTGCCACGCACCGGGAATCCCTCGGCCCCGAGATCCACCGCCACCACCTGCTTTCCTCTCCGGGTGAGCAACGTGTTGGGCGACACCACGGCCGGGAGGTCGTCGTCCCATTCGACATCCACGGTGCCGATGAAGCCGCTCCGGCCCACGTCCACCACCCATGCCGAGTCCCCGGTGGCAGGCCGGACCAGCACCCATTGGCCGAACAGATCGCCGCTCAGTCCGATCGCCGGGCCGGGCAGGGCGATCTCCTGGAGCTCCTCCCCGCTCACCCGATCCAGGACCAGCAGCCCGTCCGACGCTCGGGCCACGTAGATCCGATGTCCCGACGGGGAAAACATCACCGCTTTGGCGCCACCGGACACGGGAATCGAGATCCGGTCGCGGTTGCCATCGCTGTCGCCCTCCGTCTCATAGATCACCACGGCGCTGTCCGCGGCGATGGCCAGCAGGTCGCCCCAGAGGCTCAACGCCTGCTGGCCATCCGGCACCGCGAATGACGAGGGGGGACGATCGGACCCCAGGACCTCGACCTTGGGCTGATTGCCGGCCAGACGGGCGACCAGCATGCCACCCATGGTCCCGTGCAGCTCGCGGGGGGCGCCCTGGAGCTTGGAGCGGAAGCGCACCGGTGTCCGGTGAACCAGCTGGATGACCGTGCTCCCGGTGTCCACCAGATACAGGGCCCCGTCAGGGCCCACGGCGGCCTGGCGGATCTGCTCCAGCGAGGGCCGCACCCGGCGCGTCTCCAGGTCCAGGGCCATCACGTTGCGCTTCTTGTCGAGCAGGAACACGAATCCTTGTTCAGGATCGGCTCCCAGGGTGCGCTGAAGCGGCGGCAGCTTGTCCTCGAGCTTCCACGCCGAGGGCTCGAGGCTGGGCACCCGGTAGAGCCGGGCCGAGCCACCGTCTTTCGGAATGCGGAGCACCGTGGTCAACTCGGGGCCCCGGCCCACGGCGGGCAGATTCCCGGCCGCCAGATCGGGGTCGCCGCCGCAGCCGGTCGTC
>DATBJC010000163.1:0-20263 GCA_036556625.1 Gemmatimonadales bacterium | reverse complement strand
GCTCGCCCCGAGGCCAGGGTGGAGCAGCGCGCCTGCCCGCTCTTCGTGCCGCTGGTGGAGGAGGGATGGTTCGATCATCCCGCGGCTGACCTGATCGCCCGCGAGTATCTCGCACCGCTCACGGCGGCGCAGGTGAGCACCCTGGTGCTGGGCTGCACCCACTACCCGCTGCTGAAGCCGCTGCTTCAGCGGGTCATGGGTCCCGGCGTGCGGCTGATCGACAGTGGGGAAGAGACGGCGCGGGTCGTCGCCGCGGCGATCCGCGAGCGCGGGCTCGAGGCTCCCAACGGCAGCCCGGGCACCCACCGATTCGTGGTGAGCGACGACGAGGCGCGCTTCCGGCAGGTGGGGGCCCGATTCATCGGTGACCGGCTGGGGCGGGCCGAGGTGGTGCCGTTGGGGTGAACTGGCGCAGCTCGGCGCCCTGCTCGGTCGCCACCGCGTAGCGCAATCCCTCGAACCAGGCTCCGGGGTTGAGGTAGATGCCTCCCGCAGGGGTGCGCGAGAGCACCGGCCGGTGGGTGTGGCCCATGATGACCATGCCCAGGTCGGGCTCGCGGGCGAACAGGGCATCGGCCCAGGCACGCTGGGCGGTGGCGGCAGCTTCCAGTCTCGACGGCTCGCTGCTGTGGTCGCCCAGCCTCGGGCTGAGCATCTCGACCAAGCGGATTCCGAAGTCGGGATGCAGCGCGCGGTATACGGTCGAGGTCACCGGATGATTGATGAGACGGTGCAGCAGGATGGCCCGCCAGCGGGGCTCGGTCAGTCCGTCGCCGTGAATCGCGGCCACCTTGAGGCGGCCCAGGGTAAAGGTGAGACGGTGGGGATCGAACCGCAGGCCGAGGTCCCGGCTCCAGAGGTCGCCACCCCAGCGGTCGTGATTTCCCCCTACCATTAATACCGGGAGCCGGCGCGCCAGGCGGGCCAGGGCCGCCGCCACCAGAAAGCCTCGGCGCGGCACCACTCGTGAGTAGGAAAACCAGAAATCGAAGAGGTCGCCGTTGACCAGCAGACTGTCGCCCAGCGTCGGCACGGCGTCGAAGAAGGCCAGGAGCGCCTCCCCGACGGCAGGTGGGGTCACGCCGAGATGGGCGTCGGAAACGACGACGAGGGTCTGGCCCGGCACGGGGCCAAAGATACCCCGGTGTCACTTTCGCGGCATCCTGAGCGTCTACCCGTGAGGCCTCCCGGGGTCGCGCCTGCTGTCTCGGAGACGATGGTGCGGGTGAACTACTCCGAGACCGACCAGATGGGCGTGGTGTATCACGCCCGGTATCTCGTCTGGCTCGACGTCGCTCGCACCGAGCATCTTCGGTTGGCCGGGATGAGCTACCGGGAGCTGGAGGAGGGCGGGCTTCGGCTGGCGGTGAGCGAAGTGTCCATCCGCTACCGTCGGCCGGCGCGCTACGATGACCGCATTCGGATCCGCTGCTGGGTGCGCGAGCTGGCTTCGCGGCGGATCGACTTCGGCTACGCCATCGAGCGCGCGGACGACGGGCTGCTGCTCGCCACCGCGTTCACCTCGCTGCTGGCCCTCGATCGCACCATGAGCTTCACCCGCTTGCCCGAGGCCGTGCGCCACGCCATGCGGCCGATCCCCGATCCCGTGACCCATGTTCCGTGAGTCTTCGTTGTCGCTTCGCCTGATCCCCAGCCTCGCGTTTCTTCCCGCATTCGCGCTCACCGCCGCTGTTTCGCCCGCCCCCGCCCAGCAGGAGGCGGTGGTGGAGCAGCTGGCGCCGGTGCTGGCCGCGGAAGACGCCCGGAGCTATGAGCCGGCCCTCTTCCAGACCGCGCTGGTCGCGCCGGACTCGCTGGTGCGGCGCCTGGCGGCGCTCGCGGCTGGCCGGATCGGTGATCCTCGCGCTACACCGCTGCTGCTCCCGCTGCTCGCCGACTCCGATTCCACCGTCCGGGTCGCGGCGGCCTTTGCCCTGGGCCTCATGGCCGATCCCGCCGCCGCCCAGCCGCTGATGGACCGGATCACCGGGCTGCCCGCGCTCGACGAGCCCACCGCGCTCGAGGCGATCACTGCGCTGGCCAAGATCGGCGGGCCCAAGGTGGGCAACTTCTTCGGCGGGGTCCTGGGTGGCAGCATCATCCCCAGCCGGGAGGACCGGCGCCCGCTGTTCCGGCAGATCGTGCTCGACTCCTGGCGTCTCGGCCCGGACGCGCCGGTCATGGGGCTGCTGCCGTTCCTCGAGGACACGGCCATGGTCTTCCGCTGGCGCGCGGCCTTCACTCTCGGCCGGGTCAGGGCCGTGCCGGCGGCCAGCCGTCTGACCGTGACACTGCGCGATCCCGAGTGGTTCGTTCGCGCCATGGCCGCACGAGGCCTGACCCAGCCTTACGCGGTCGAGGCCGGTCTCGCCCCCAGGTCGGTGGCGGATCTGCTCACCCGGGCGGCCTCCGATGCGAACCCGCAGGTCCGCGTCAACGCCCTCCGCTCGCTGGCCACCTTTCGCGACTCCTCGGTGGTGACCAGGATCGTGCCCATGCTCGACGATCCCGTCCCCGGCGTTCAGGTGCAGGCCGCGATGACTGCCGGCGAGCTCGGCGGACGCGAGGTGGTGGGACGGCTGGCTCGCATTGCGGCAGGGAAAGGCACTTTCGGCGTGCGCCGAGCGGCTCTGGTGGCACTGGGGCATGCGGACAGCGCCTCCTTCGTCGCCGCGTCCACCCGTTGGCGTACCAGCACCGACTGGCGCGAGCGCTCCGCCGCGGCGGAAGGGTCTGCCGCCGCGGGTCCGGGGCTTCGTCCCTGGTTCCTCGCCGACCGCGACCCTCGGGTCGTAGCCGCCGGACTCCAGGCCTGGGCCGAGGCGGCGCAAGGCGCCGACACCGCGCTGGTCGCGGCTGCTCGCCAGCTGGTGCAGCACACCGATGCCGCGGTGCGGAGCGTCGCGGCCGATGCGCTGGCGCGCGCCGCCAAGCCGGACGACCTGCCCCTGCTCACCGCGGCCTTCCGGCGGACCGCGCGGGACTCCTTTCCCGACGCCGCGATCGCCGCACTCGGCGCCATCCTGGCGATCCGGAAATCGTCGGCCGAGGCCCGGGTTCGGGTGGATCAGGAGTTCGCGGCTTCCGCAACCCGGCCCGATGACTACCTGGTGCGCCGCTGGGCCGAGCAGAACTGGCCCGAGCTGGCGCAGCGGTGGGGCCACTCCGCACCCATCGCCACCGGCCGGAGCCCGCAGGACTATCGCGACCTGATCCGCCGCTTCCTGCTCGCGCCCGACTCCATCGCTCGGCCCAGGGTGATCATCGAGACCGACCAGCGCGGCCAGATCGAGCTCGAGCTCTTCGGCCCGGAGGCGCCGATGACCGTCGCCAATTTCGTGCGGCTGGTCGAGCGCCGCTTCTTCGACGGCAATCGCTGGCACCGGGTGGTGCCCAACTTCGTGGTCCAGGACGGCGATCCCCGTGGCGACGGCTACGGCGGACCCGGCGGCGCCATCCGGGACGAGATCAATCGTCACCGCTACGAGAGCGGTATGGTCGGCATGGCGCTTTCCGGCCCGGATAGCGGCGGCAGCCAGTGGTTCATCAATCTCAGTCCCCAGCCGCAGCTGGACGGGACCTATACCATCTTCGGCCGGGTCACCGACGGGACCGGTGTGCTCGCCCGGATTGCGCAGGGAGACCTGATCCGTACGATCAGGCTGAAGTGAGGTCGCTATGTCGGTCGTGAGCCGCTGGTCGCTGCTGGTCGCCCTCGCCGGAGGTCTCGGAGTCGTCGCTCCGCCCGGCCTCTCGGCCCAGTTCTTCAGCTTCGGCCAGAACAAGATCCAGTACCGGAAGCTGGATTGGCGGATCCTGCGTGGCCCGCACGTGGACCTCTACTACTATCCCGCCGAGGCGGAGCTGGCCCCGGCCGCGCTGGCCTACGCCGAGGCGAGCTACGACACACTGACCGTGCAGTTCGGTCATGACGTGGCCGAGCGGATCCCGCTCGTGGTCTACGCCTCGCATACCGACTTCGAGCAGACCAACATCCTGCCGTTCACCCCACCCGAAGGTCTGCTGGGCGCCACCGATTTCCTCAAGCGCCGGGTCTCGCTGCCGTTCCGGGGCAACTTCGCCGAGTTCCGCCACACCATCCGGCACGAGATGGTGCACGTCTTCCAGCTGGATCTGTTGAACGAGGCCTACCTCCAGGCGCCGCGGCGCGGCCGCTACAACTATCCGCTCTGGTGGTCCGAGGGGCTCGCCGAGCTCTGGTCCGGCGGCCAGGACGCGCGGGACGAGATGGTGATGCGCGATCTGACGCTGAGCGGCCGGCTGCCTTCGTTCCGCCAGCTCACCTGGGTCACCGGCGGCATCGTCTATCCCATCGGTGGCCAGATCCACCGCTGGCTCGCCGACACCTACGGCGACTGGCGGGTGGCCACCATGTACAAGGAGCAGAACCGCCACGAGACCTTCGAGAGCGCGGTCCAGGCGGTGTACGGGCGGACCCTCGACCAGCTGAGCGACGAGTTCCAGCTCGCCATGCGGCGGCAGTACTACCCCTCGGTGGACAGTCTGGCCCCGCTCGCCGTGCTGGGCCGCGAAGTGGTGAAGCTCGCGGTGAAGCCGGTCTTCCTTCCCGACACCAACGGCGGCCTGGGCGAGGTGGCTTACCATTCACCCGCGACCGGCTACGTCGCCATCTACCGCCGGGGACTGGACAGCGGCACCACCCGCACCGTCGTGACCGGTGGCCGCAGCGCCGAGATGGAGTCGTTCCATCCCTTCGATTCCCGGATGGACGCCTCGCGCCCCGGCCTCCTGCTCTTCGTCGCCCGCCACGGCGACCGGGATGCGCTGGTGGTGTGGGACCTGGAACAGAACAAGGTGCGGGGCCGCTACCAATTCCCCGAGCTGGTGTCGCTGCTCTCGCCCCAGTGGATGCCCGACGGCAGGAGCATCGTGCTCAGCGGGCTCTCCGAGAGCGGCGTCTCCGATCTCTACCGCGTGCACCTGCCCGAGGGCAGGCTGGAGCCGCTGACCCGCGATCGCTACCAGGACCTCGATCCCTCGCCGGCTCCCGACGGACGGCGCATCGTCTTCGCCTCCGACCGGACGCCCGATGGCCTCAACGGCGCCGGCAATCTCTATCTGCTGCAGCTCGACAGCGCGCTGATCACGCCGCTCACCTCCGGCCGCTGGAAGGACGAGTCCCCGGCCTGGGCTCCCGACGGACGGATCTACTTCACGTCCGACCGCGACGGCGTGCTCAACGTGTTCTCGGTGGACACGCTGGGCAACGGGAGGCGGGAGACTTCCTCCTGGAGCGGCGCCTTCGACGGCGTGCCTTTGCCCAACGGCTCGGGGCTCTTGGTGGGTGGGTTCCACGATCTGAGCTGGAACCTCTATCGCTATCCGGTGGATACCGTCGCGCGGAAGGATCAGTTCGCGCTGGAGCCGCCGGACTCGACCCGCTCCTGGACCTGGGTCGCGGCCGGTGATACCGCCGGCAGCCTGATCGCGAGCCGTGAGCCGTACCGCCGGCGCTTCACCCTGGACTTCGCCGCGGCCGATGCGGTGATCGTGCCCGGCTTCGGCGGAGCGCAGGGCGCCTTCTTCGTGCTGAGCGATATGCTGAGCGACAACGTGGTCTTCGGCTCGCTGGGATCCTATCAGGGCCAGCGGCTCGGCAGCATTCTCGCCAACATCAATGCCAGCGCCGTGTACCTCAACCTCTCGCGGCGGGTCAACTGGGGCGTGGGCGCATTCCGGACCAAGTCCCGGAATTTCGAGGGCGATCGAGTCGTCGCCTACGACGAAACCGCCTACGGCGTGCTCGGCATCATCCGCTATCCGCTGAGCCGGTTCACCCGGGTGGAAGGCACCGTGGTGGCCGAGCATTCCGACCGGGTGGACTTCACGCTTCCCGATGTGGACCAGCCACGCCGGGTGGGGTGGATCGCGACTCACCTGCTGAGCTACGTGCATGACAACTCGCTCTGGGTGAACAGCGGCCCCATTGACGGCGGGCACTTCAGCGTCACCGCCGGCCTCTCCAACGACTTCAGCAACAGCCGGTTCGACAGCTACCTGATCACGGCGGACTGGCGGCGCTACCTCCGGCTCGGCCGCCGGAGCACCTGGGCCCTCAGGGGCTATGGCTTCTACAGCGGCGGCGATCGCCCCCGGCGCACCAACATCGGCGGCACTCTGGCGCTGCGAGGCTATCCGGTATTCGGGTACATCGTCGGCTCGCAGGCGTACATGGCCAACCAGGAAATCCGCTTCCCGCTGCTCACTCATCTCACGTTGGGGACGCCGTTCGGTGACCTCGACCTGCCCGAGATTCAAGGCGCGCTCTTCACCGACGTCGGGAAGGCCACCTTCCGGAGCTCGACCGAGCGCGCCGTGCTCGGCAGCTACGGCATTAGCTTCCGATTGGCGCTGGGGCCGCTGGCAGTGCTGCGATTCGATGTCGGGCATCGCTTCAGCAACGGCGACTTCAGGGGCTACGGCCTCTCGCCGGACCAGCGCGACCGCGGCTTCGTGAGCTTCTTCTTCGGGCATAACTACTGATGGCGCAACGCCTTTTGTTTGACCGGCCAACCCGGCTTGCATATCTTGGCTGGGCGTTGGCGGGCCTGGGTTGTGGCGGCGCGCCGGGCTCGGTGGTCCCGCAGTCGGCCGGGCCGGTGAGCTCGGAACAGGTCGCCCAATGGGTGCGGAGCACCCAGCCCGATGAGCATCGCCTGCACCGTTTCAAGTGGCTGTTTCGGGACGACAAGTCGAGCGCCGGGGGGCGGGGCAGCGTGCGCATCGCTCCACCCGACTCGATGCGATTCGATGTGGCCGGCCCCTTCGGCTCGGATCCCGCCTCGGCCGCGGTGATAGGCGAGCGGCCGCTCTGGGCCCAGCCGCCCGACGCCATCGACAAGTTGGTGCCCAACTATCCTCTGATGTGGGGGATGTTCGGGGTGGCCCGGCCGCCCGATGCCGGGGCCGAGCTTCGAGGTCTCAGCGACGGCGCCACTACCGCATGGCGCTATGCCGAGGCGGACGACACGGTCGAGTACCTGCGCACCGAGGGCCGGCCGGTGAGAATGCTCACCGTGGTCCGGCACGGCGGCGAGCTGGTGGGCAAGGCCGAGACCACGCTCGACTCAGCCGGCGCGCCATTGACGGCGAGGCTCACCGTGCCCAGCGTTCCGGCGCGGCTCGATCTCACCTTTCTCTCCACCTCACGGGCCGACTTTGCGCCTGATGTTTGGGTTTCTCGCAAGCCTTAGTGCCCTCGGACTCGGCGGCTGCCTGTACGGGTTCGCCGGCGGTGGCCTGCCGCCCAACATCAAGACCGTCGCCGTGCTGCCCTTCGACAATCAGACGGCGGAGCCCACGCTGACCCAGGAGATCTCGGTCGCGGTGCGCGAGGCGGTGGAGGGTCGATTGGGCCTCCGCCAGGCCAGCGAGCGGCAGGCCGACGCGGTGGTGCGGGGAACCATCAGCCGCTACGAGCCCGATCTTCCGGTGGCCTACACCGGCGACGAAGGCGGCGGACAGGTGGTAGTGACCCGGCGCCTGGTGGAGATCAGCGTGTCGGTGGAAATCCTGGACCAGAGGGGCAACAAGCCGCTCTGGCAGCGGAGCGGGCTCCTGCTCAAAGGGGAGTACGATCCGGGGCAGGAAGGCGAAGGGCGGCAGGAGGCGCTGCGGGATCTCGTGACCAATATCGTGGAGGGTGCCCAGTCCCAATGGTAGCCCGGGGCGCGAGCCGGCGCGGCGGGAGCACGCTGGGGTGTCTGGTCTCCCTGGTACTGTTCGGCGCGGCGCTCTACTATGGCGTGCACATCGGCCAGGTCTACATGCGGTATTACCAGCTGCTGGACGCGATGCGCTTCCAGGCGCAGATCGCTCCGACCATCAAGGACAATTCCGTCATCGACCGCAGGCTGACGGCCGCGGCGGACTCCATTCTCGGCAAGACGCCCCGCTTCCGGATCGATCGCACCCCGAGACGGATCACCATCCAGACCGAATACAGCGATCGTGTCGAGCTCCCGTTCTTCAAGCACACCTTCCTGCTTCGCCCCCGCGCTGAGGCACCGCTCTAGAGGCCGGCTGCGGCGGTTCTTCGCCGTTGCCGCCGTGGCCATCTCGATCATCCCTCTCGCTGGTGCGGCCGAGAGCGCGGATGTGGCCCGGCTCCTTCTCGTGCTGGCGGCCATCCTTGCCGCGGCCAAGCTCTTCGGCGAGCTGGCCGAGCGGTTCGGCCAGCCGGCGGTGCTGGGCGAGCTCCTGGCCGGGGTGCTGCTGGGCCGCAGCGTGCTAGGCATCGTGCCGGCCGATGGAGTCGAGGCCGAGGTGATTCACCTGCTCGCCGAGCTCGGCGTCCTGTTACTCCTCTTCGAGATCGGCCTGGAGACCGATCTCCGGGAGATGTTCCGGGTGGGCCCCGCATCGCTTGCCGTTGCCATGGTCGGGGTCGCGCTGCCGTTCGCCTTCGGCTATCTGTTCTGGCGCTACGCGCCGCACGCGGCCTCGGCCGGTGGCGATCCGACCAGCGCCGCCATCTTCATCGGTGCCACCCTCACAGCGACCTCCGTCGGCATCACGGCCCGGGTCCTGTCCGACCTGGGGCGAATGAACACCCCCGAGGCGCGCATCATCATTGGCGCGGCCGTGATCGACGACGTGCTCGGGCTGGTCATTCTCAGCGTGGTGAGCGGCGTGGCTGCGGGAGCGGCTGTCGGTGCGCTGGACATCGTGCGCACGCTGGCCGTGGCCGTGGGATTCCTGGTGGCGGCGGTCTTGTTGGGGCGCTTTCTCGCGCCGCGGCTGTTCGATCTGATCAACCGAATGCAGGTGCGCTACGTGCTGGTCGTCGCCGCGGTGGCTTTCGCCCTCGCCCTTGCCGCGCTGGCCGGCCTGGCCGGCTCGGCGCTGATCATCGGCGCCTTTGCCGCCGGCCTGATTCTCTCGGGTACCAACCAGTTCGACACCATCGAGCACGAGGTTCGGCCGGTAGCCTCGATCTTCGCGCCGATTTTCTTCGTGAGCGTAGGGTCATCGGTGAATCTCGCCCTACTCGACCCTTCAACTCCTGCGGCGCGGTCCACCCTGCTCATCGCCGCGATCCTCATTCTCCTCGCCGTGCTCGGCAAGATCGCAACCGGCTGGGCCGCCCCCTGGACGAAATTTCGACGGCTGGTGGTCGGCGTGGGGATGGTGCCGCGAGGAGAGGTCGGGCTCATCTTCGCCGACATCGGGCGCCGTTCCGGAGTGATGGGTGACGACGTGTTCGGCGCCGTCCTGCTGATGGTCATGGCGACGACCTTCATCGCGCCGCCCGCCTTGAAGGTGCTCTTCGCCTCCACCGCCCGGGACGCGGGCTCGTGACGGCCACCGCGGGGAAGATTCGCCACCTCGATGCGGCCGCCGCCTGGCGGCGATCGCTCGAGGGGCCGATCGTCTTCACCAACGGCGTCTTCGACCTGATCCATCCCGGCCACGTCGAGCTGCTCGAAGCCGCTCGACGCGAGGGTAACGCCCTGGTTGTCGGCCTGAACAGCGACGCGTCGGTGCGGCGGCTGGGCAAGGGGCGGGAGCGGCCGGTCGCCGATGAGGCAGCGCGTGCTCGGGTGCTGGCCGGGCTCGCCGCGGTCGACTGCGTCGTGCTCTTCGATGAGGACACGCCATTGGCCCTGATCCAGGCGCTCGAGCCCCAGGTCCTGGTGAAGGGGGCCGACTACGCGCGCGACGGCATCGTCGGAGCCGATTGGGTGGAGGCTCGCGGCGGCCGCGTCGTGCGGGTACCTCTGGTCACCGGCTTTTCGACTTCCGCCCTCGTGGAGCGTCTTCGTGCCCCGTCCTGATGGCCGCGCCAACGATCAGCTTCGCCCGCTCGTGCTGGAGCGAGCCGCCAATCCCTATGCTGAGGGGTCCTGCCTCATCCGGATGGGCGGCACCCTGGTCCACTGTACGGCCAGCGTGGAGCCCGGCGTACCGGGATTCAAGAAGGGAACCGGGGAGGGCTGGGTGACCGGGGAGTACGCCATGCTGCCCCGCGCCACGCTGGAGCGGACTCCGCGCGAGCGCACCGGGCCGGGTGGCAGGACTCAGGAGATCCAGCGTCTGATCGGCCGATCCCTCCGGGCCGCCATGGCCACCATGGCCTTCGGCGAATACACCATCCGGGTGGATTGCGACGTGCTCCAGGCCGACGGCGGCACCCGCACGGCAGGCATCACCGGCGGCTGCGTTGCCCTGGCCGACGCATGCGCCTGGCTGGCCGCCCGCACCGGCGGACCTTCGCCCTTCGGCAACTTGGTGGCGGCGGTGTCGGTCGGCGTGGTGGAGGGCGAGGAGCGTCTCGATCTGGCCTACACCGAAGACCGCGACGCCCACGTGGACTCCAACGTGGTCATGCTGCATCCGGCGAGCTACGTGGAAGTGCAGGGCACCGGCGAGCATAGCACCTTCGCGCGAAGCCAGCTCGAGACCCTGCTCGATCTGGCCGAGCAGGGGATCTCGGAGCTCTTCGCCGCGCAAAAGCGGGTCCTGGGCTGGTGAAGCTGCTGGCCGCCACCCGGAGTGCGGGCAAGCAGCGGGAGTTCCGTCGGGTCCTGGAGCGGGCCGGCATCGAAGTGGTGTTCCCCGACGACGTGGGACTTTATCCCGCCCCGACCGAAGGCATGCTCGAGCTGGGCGAGACCTTCGAGGCGAACGCCCGGCGAAAGGCGGAACACTTCGCCAGGCTGAGCGGCCTGCCCACGGTGGCCGATGACTCGGGACTCGAAGTCCTCTCGCTGGGCGGTGCGCCGGGCGTCCGCTCCCGCCGCTGGTCCGCTGCTACCGGAACCGACGCGGAAGTGGACGCGGCGAACAACGCGGAGCTGATCCGCCGTCTGACCGGTGCCACCGGAGCTCGCAGGGGTGCTCGCTATCGCTGTGTGCTGGTTTATCTCCCGCATCCGGGCGCCGTCCCTCGCACCTACGAGGGGTCGTGCGCCGGCCGAATCCTGGAGGAACCGAAGGGCGAGGGTGGCTTCGGCTACGATCCCTATTTCTTCAGCGACGAGCTGGGCAAGACCTTCGGCGAGGCAACACCGGAAGAGAAGGACCGGGTGAGTCACCGGGGCCAAGCGCTGCGCGAGCTTACGGCATCATTGACAAATCAATAATTGTTGATATATCCTACTCCCCATGACAGCACCTGCAGCCCTGGACACCGACCGAGCCGTCAAGCTGTTCCATGCGCTCTCGGACCAGACCCGACTCTCGATCCTCAAGCGCCTCCGCCACGGCGAGCGCTGTGTCTGCGAGCTTACCGATGTGCTGGATGCCGCCCAGTCGCGGCTGTCGTTCCATTTGCGGGTGCTCAAGGAAGCCGGTCTGGTCACCGACCGCCGCGAAGGCCGCTGGATGTACTACACCCTGAACCCAGAAGCGCTCGCCGCCGTGGCCGGTCTCGCGCACACGCTGGCCCTGCCGCTGCCGGCGCGGGAAAACGGCTGCTGCTGATTTTTTTGTGAGTGATATATCAACATTTCTTGATCGAGGAGGGGATGTGAGCACCGAAGCGCTGAAGTCCATCGTTCGGGAGAGGTACGCGGAGGCAGCCCGCCAGGCCACCGCCGGCGCTCGCTCCGGATGTTGCGGCGGCAGCTGCGGCTCCGATTCTGCAGATCCAATTACCTCCAACCTCTATTCTCTCTCGGAGACTGCCACGCTTCCCACCGCGGCCGTGCTGGCCTCACTCGGCTGTGGTAATCCGACAGCTCTCGCCGAGCTGAGGGAAGGCGAGGTCGTGCTGGACCTGGGCTCCGGCGGAGGGATCGACGTGCTCCTCTCGGCTCGACGGGTGGGGCCGACAGGCCGGGCCTATGGGCTCGACATGACCGATGAAATGCTGGAGCTTGCGCGGGACAACCAGCGCAAGGCCGGAGTCGAAAACGTCGAGTTCCTCCGGGGCGAGATCGAGGCGATCCCTCTGCCGGACAACTCGGTGGACGTGATTATCTCCAACTGCGTCATCAACCTGTCGGGAGACAAGCGGAAGGTGATCGCCGAGGCCTTCCGGGTGCTCAAGCCCGGTGGCCGGCTGGCGGTCTCCGACGTGGTGGTTCGGGGCGAGATTGACGACGATGTACGGCGGAGCATGGAATTGTGGGTCGGCTGCATCGCCGGGGCGCTGACGGAGCAGGACTTCCGGACCTTTCTCCATCAGGCCGGCTTCGAGCGGATCGACGTCGAGCCCACCCGAGTCTACCAGGTGGACGATGCGCGCGCGTTTCTCGGCAGTGCCGGATTGGACACGGAGATTCTGGCGCGGGAAGTCGCCGGGTGCGTGATGGGGGCGTTCATTCGAGCCCGGAAGCCATGACGGCGAGCATCCGGCCAGCCACGCCGGGCGACTTTACCGGGGTGGTCAGCCTTCTCCACGCGGCGGATCTTCCCACGGCAGGCCTGCAGCCGAGGCTCGCGGATTTCTTGGTGGCGGAAGACCACGGCCGCATCGTCGGTGCGATCGGCCTGGAGGTGTACGGTGACCGTGCGCTGCTGCGCTCCGCCGTGGTGGATGCCGGGCACAGAAACTCGGGGCTGGGGAGTGATCTGGTGGCACGCCTGCTGGAGCGGGCTCGTGTCCGCGGCGTCCGCGAGGTCTACCTGCTGACCACCACCGCCGAGCGCTACTTCCCGCGCTTCGGATTCCATCCGATCGCCCGGAGCGAGGTTGCACCGGCCGTGTGCGCCTCCGAGGAGTTTCGCGGCGCCTGCCCGGAATCCGCCGTCGCGATGCGCCGACTGCTGGAGGATACCTGAACGATGTTCCGGGTTCTCTTCCTCTGCACCGGGAACTCCGCGCGGAGTCAGATCGCGGAGGCTCTCCTCAACCACGACGGAGCGGGGCGCTTCGAGGCCGCAAGTGCGGGGACTGAGCCGGCGAGGGTGGTGAATCCCTGGGCCGTCGAGGTGCTGGCGGAGTCGGGAGTCCGCTGGAACGGGCACCCGCCTCGAAGTGTCGACGGCCTGGAGCATGAGCCGTGGGATCTGGTCGTCACGGTCTGCGACGATGCCAGCGAGACCTGCCCGCTCTTTCCGGCGGGGCCGGTCGTGGTCCACTGGGGCATGGCCGATCCCGCCGCTGTGAAGGGAGATGACGCCGCCACTCGCTCAGCATTCCGTGCCACACTCGCGCGGCTCCAGCGGCGAGTGGGGGCGCTGGTGAACCTCCCGGTAGAGCGTCTGAGTCGTTTTGAGCTCGAGCAGCGGCTCGGGGACATCGGTGCGATCGGACCGGAGACGGGCTAGATTCCCGCCCATGTCGGCTCCCTTTGCCTGCGATATGACTGCTATCCCGGCCGAGCAACGGGCTGCGCATTCGGCCCTGAGCCGCCGGCTGATGACCGATGAGGTGGAGGACATCAGCGAGCTATCCGACGGTCTCGCCTTCAGCTTTCCTGCCGAGGCGTACGACGCCGTGATCGAGTTCGTGGGACGTGAGCGGCTGTGCTGTCCCTTCCTCACCTTCGCGCTTAATGTCTCGCGGAATCGAGGGCCGGTCCAGCTCCGGCTCACCGGACCGGATGGCGTGAAGGACTTCATTCGAGCCGAGTTGCACATCACAACGGGGCGTGGCGCAGTCCGGTAGCGCGCCTGCTTTGGGAGCAGGAGGTCCCGGGTTCGAATCCCGGCGCCCCGATTGAATGACCATAAAGTGCCCCGTCGGCCCGCAGGGTCGGCGGGGTTTGTCATCGCAGAGAGTCCAGATCACGGCCCGGTCACGCCCGCCGGATAGCCTGTGCTCACACCACCAACCGAGGTGAGCACGATGCCGTCGATCACGAGGTTCCAGGCATTCCTCTTTGCGGTCGTTCTGGTGAACGCGGCGCCGGCCGAGGCCCAGCAGGGCTGGCACCGAAGGAACCAGATATCACTGGACATCGGTCCGCTCGAGGGTGGCCTCGCGTATGCCAGACGTCTGGGCCAGGGGTCTTGGAGTGTCGGCGGTGGCGTCTGGGCCGGCTGGGAGCCCTGGAACTCGTTCGAGACCAGCTTCTTCGAGCCGAGAGGCGTACACCTGTTTCTGCGGACGCGACCGTCTCGTGAGGTGCAGCTCGAGTTGGGACCGTCGCTGCTTCGGTACAATTGGGCCGATGATTGCTCGAGCTGCAGCGGGACCTTTGCCAGTGTGCGGGCGGCGGCCATGGTTGGGCGCGGTATCTTCTCGCTGGGCCCCGTACTCCAGCTCGGCCGCCTCAGCGGAAGCCCTGCGGGCGCCGAGGCCGGGCTCGTCTGGGGCTTTCAGGGTCGACTGCTGTTCTCCTGGGGCGACTAGATCACCGGTGGCGGCTGGGACTGCCGCCTGGTCATGGGGACACCTACGTTTCGAAGTCTGGTCACCCGCGCCTGTAGCTCAAATGGATAGAGCACCGGCCTTCTAAGCCGGTGGTTGGGGGTTCGATTCCCTCCAGGCGCACTCCTTCCAGGCGCACTCCTTCAGTGGTTCCTCAGAGGCTTGGGTACTCCGCCACGCTCCCCCAGCTCGCCCCGTTCCCCGGCGGATCGAAGCGCCTCGATGTCCCGTTCCCTGCTCTATATGGTCGGTGACCGTGGACAGCAACAGCGAACCCGGAAATATTCAGCGCATGGACCAGCTTCCCGTTCCTTCGGATCCCTCAGAGCCCTCCGACAGGTCCCGCGGTGTGGCCACGGCGCTCGCGGCGGTCCTGGGTCCCTTCGGCGCCCACCGTTTCTATGTGGGCCGGAACGGGAGTGGCGCGCTCATGTGCGCCACCCTGGGCGGTCTCGGCATCTGGTGGCTCTACGATCTGATCGTCGTGGCTGCAGGAGAGTTCCGGGACGTCCGGGGGCGGCGGTTGAGCCGCTGGGACACCGAGGACCTCGACGCATCCGGCACGGCCGCCCTCGCGCAGGACGTGGACGCCCTGCGTGCCGAAGTTGCCGAGCTCGCCGAGCGGCTCGACTTCGCCGAGCGGCTGCTGGCGCAACCCCGGGACGCCGCTCCCTCCACCGTTCCCTCCCGGCGATCCTGAATGAGCCCGATTGGCGCAACCGCCGGTCGGCTGCTGCCCCGGCGGGAGGACCTGCGTGCCATGCTCGGCCTCGCCACGCCGGTGGTTCTCATCCAGGTCGGGATGATGCTCATGGGTGTGGTGGATGCGATCATGGTGGGTCACGTCTCCGCCGTGGCGCTCGCGGCTGTCGCGCTGGGCAACCTCTATTTCTTCGGGCTCGGCGTCTTCGGAATGGGCACCCTGATGGTGCTGGATCCAGTGGTCGCCCAGGCGGTCGGGGCGCGGGATGCGCCCGCCATCGCCCGAGGAGTGCAGCGCGGCGTCCTGGTCGCGCTGATGCTCGGCTTCCCCGCGAGCCTGCTGCTCCTCCCGGCCGAGGCGCTCATGATCTGGGTCCGCCAGCCCCCGGAGGTCGTGCCCCACGCCGCCGCCTACGCCGTCCGTCTCGCGCCCGGCGTGCTGCCGTTTTTCCTCTTCATCGTGCTCCGCCAGAGTCTGCAGTCCATGCACCTGACCCGGCCGATCATGATCACGATCGTGGTGGCCAACCTGGCGAACGCGGCGCTCAACTGGGTGCTGATCTTCGGCCATCTCGGGGCGCCCCAGCTCGGCGTGGTGGGGTCCGCCTGGGCGACGACGTTGAGCCGCTGGATCCTGGTGCTGCTCCTGCTGGCTCTGACCTGGCGCACCCTGAAGCCTCATCTCCTGCCGATCCGGCCCGAGATCTGGCAGTGGGCGCCTCTGGCGCGAATGCTTCGGTTGGGAATCCCCATCGGATGTCAGTACACGCTCGAGTTCGGCGCCTTCGCCTTCGTCGCGCTCATGATGGGATGGCTCGGGACCCGCGCCATGGCCGGCCATCAGGTCGCCATCAACCTGGCCTCGCTGACCTTCATGGTGCCGTTGGGAGTGGCGGACGCGGCGTCGATTCTGGTGGGGCATGCCGTGGGGAGAGAGGACCTTCCTGGCACGCGGGGTGCCGCCCGCGCGGCGCTGCTCTGCGGCATCGGCTTCATGAGCTGCACCGCGGTGGTATTCCTCAGCCTCCCCGGCCCGCTGGCTCGGCTCTACACCACCGAGCTCTCGGTCCTGGTGGTCGCCATGGGCCTGATTCCGCTGGCAGGGGTGTTCCAGGTGTTCGACGGCACTCAGGTAGTTGCTGGCGGCATCCTGCGCGGCCTGGGCGAGACCAAGGTCGCCATGCTGGTCAACCTGCTGGGCTATTGGCTCTTCGGGTTGCCGATCAGCTATCTGCTGGGGTTCGTGCTCCAGCTGGGTCCGGCGGGACTCTGGTACGGCCTGGTGCTGGGGCTCGCCGCCACCGCGACTATCCTGCTGGTGAGGGTGCGCATGGCGCTGGCGAGGGAGCGGCGGCGGGTGCTGATCGATCACCCCCCGCTGGAGGCGGCATTGGGGTCCTGAATGTGGCGATCCGCCTCACGCCGGTGCCCGCCGGAGATGTCGAGTCTCCGGCTGAACACCAGCGCAAGACGGATCGCTTCGGGAGGCCTGCCTTAGAGCCGGCGAGCTCTGGTCCGCTCCGCCTCGATACCTTCGGTTTCCGCCTCCGGATTGATCACGCTCTCGGCCAGCGCCGTGAGGCGCTCGTCCGTCGCCTCTTCCTCTTCCAGGTTCTGGCCCAGCAGGTCGTGCGCCTGGCTGTAGCCCAGCATCTCGGCGTAGGTACAGACACAGCCGTACGATGCGATCTCGTAGTGCTCCACCTTCTGGCCCGCGGCGATCAGGGCGGCATCCATCACGGCCGGCTCCGCGTCCTGCTCCATCACCGTCTTGCCTTCCTCGATCAGCCCCGCCATCCCCTCACACTTCTTCCCCTTGGCCGGCTGGCCGAGCAGCTTGAAGACCTGTTCCAGTCTCTGGACCTGACCCTCGGTCTGGAGCCGGTGCTCTTCGAAGGCAGCCTTGAGATCGGGGTTGGAGGCGGCCTTGATCATCTTGGGAAGTGCCTTGAGAATCTGTCCTTCGGCGTGGTAGATGTCCTGCAGTTCGTGGACGAGCAGATCGTCCAGCGAAGAAAGCTTCGCCATGGGAATCTCCTTGTGTGCGGCAGCGGCGCCCAACCTACTCCCGGTGACGATCGGTAACCGTGTTCTGCGTCACCATCCACCGCTCCTGACGCGCCAGCGTTAGCGAATGCAGACCACGCTGGCCGCGCTCGCGGTCATCACGGTGGGCTACATCTTCGCCTACCTGATCTTCGATCGCCTGCGCGACCGATACGGGTACGTGGGCGGCGCCGAGTACGTCCTCATCGGCTTTCTGCTCGGCCCTCAGGTGACCGGCCTGCTGGACGCCGAGCAGGTCCAGGATCTCACCCCCATCGTGAGCCTGGCGCTCGGCTGGCTCGGAATGCTGCTGGGTACCTACTTCCGGCTCCCCACCATGACCCTGATCGAAGGCGACTACCTGCGGGTCGCCTTCGCCGAGGCGGTCGCGACGTTCGGGACGGCCTTTGCCGCGCTCCTGGCCTTGTTCCGCTATCTGGCCGGCTCCTCCTGGGCCGAGGCGGCCGTGCTGTCGGTCACGCTGGCGGCGGTGGCGACGCTGAGCTCGCCGGTCGCGGTGGATGCGGTAGTGGACCGGCTCCGGGTGCGCTCGCGGGTACCGCCGGTGCTCCAGCTGGCCGCGCGGATCGACGCGCTGGTCGCCGTGGTCGCCTTCGGGTTGGTGCTCGCGATCTTTCACCAGGGCGATGTGGCGGCCGACGTCCGTCCGCCTACCGCCACCGAGTGGGCCGTCATCAACGTTGCCGTGGGAGTGGCCTCCGGCGTGCTCTTCCATCTGTTCCTGGGTCCGCGGGGTCATCTGGATGAGGGCCGTCTCTTCGTCGCGCTGGCGGGCGCCATCGTGGTGGCGAGCGGGGCCAGCTACTACCTCAATCTTTCTCCCATCTTCACCAACCTGGTGCTCGGCTTCATCCTGGTGAACAGTGGCAGCGCCCACCGGGACGTGACCCGGTTACTACTCTCCACCGAGCGCCCGGTGTACCTGGCGCTGCTCCTGTTCGCCGGGGCGGCCTGGAGCCCGGGGTCGGTGGACCTGCTGTTCATCGCCCCGCTCTTCGTGCTCATCCGGGTGCTGGCTCGCTTTCTGGGCGGAGCGATCGCCGGCGGTTACGTGGCGCCGCCGGAGCTCGGGGCGCCCGGTCTCGGCCGGGGACTCCTGGCGCTGGGCGGGATCGGGGTCGCGATCGCGCTCAACTACGCCCAGGTGTATCCCGACCTGCATCCCCGGCTGGTGCTCACGGCCACGCTCCTGGCCGTGCTGCTCTTCGAGATCGTCGCCAGCCGCGAGGCCTCCGTCTTCATCATGAGTCTGGGGCCGCGGGCCCCGGAGCCCGCCGGCCAGGACAGCGAACTGGAAGCGCTCGCCGAGCGATGATCCGCCGTCTGGTGGTTCTGGCACTCCTGGTCGGGGGGGCCTTTCTGCTCGAGCCGCTCCGGGTGCCGACCGAGGGCGTGATCGCCCCGCGGTCCCTCTTCCTGTTCGGGATCCTGCTGCTCACCGCCGACACGTTCGGCGCGCTGGCCCACGACCTGGGATTCCCCCGGCTGGTGGGCTACCTGGTGGCCGGACTGGCACTGGGCCCGTCGGCTCTGGACGTGGTGCCGCCCGGTGTGCTCCAGGACCTGTCGATGATGAAGCAGCTCGCGGTCGGTCTCATCGCTCTGCTGGCCGGCGCCGAGCTCCGGCTGCGGGACCTGGTGGAGCGCTCTCGTGCCATCGCCTGGATCCTGGCCCTCCAGACCGCCGTTGTGCTGGTGGGGCTCACTCTTCTGGCGCTGCTGCTGCGACCTTGGATCCCGTTTCTGCAAAACCTGGACGTGCAGCCCCTCCTCTTCGTGGCGCTGTTGTTCGCCGCGACCCTGACGGTGAACTCGCCGATGGTCACGTTGGCTCTGCTCACCGAAACCCGGGCCGAGGGACCGCTGGCCAAGACCACCTTGGGTGTGGTCCTGGTGGCCGACGTGCTGGTGATCCTGATCTTCACCGTGGCGTTCAGCCTGGCCCAGGCCAGCCTGGGGGGAGCCACCGCCAGCGCGCCTGAGATCATGGTCCGGCTGCTGCGGGAGGTGGTCGGGTCGATCCTGGCCGGCGCGCTGGTGGGCGCGGTGCTCACGCTCTATCTCCGGTTCGTCCAGCGGGAGCTGGTGGTGTTTGCGGTGGTGCTGGTGTTCGCCACCGCCGCGGCCGCCCAGGCGCTTCACTTCGAGCTGCTGCTGAGCCTGCTGGTGGCTGGTTTTCTGGTGGAGAACGTGGCCCCGGTGCGGGCAGAGCCGCTGCTCGAGGTGCTGCATCTCATGGCGGTGCCGGTCTTCGTGATCTTTTTCGCCATGGCGGGGGCCGATCTCCGGCTGCAGACGTTCGTGGCGTTCTGGCCGCTCGTCCTGGCGGTGGCTCTGGTCCGGGTAGCGCTGATCTACGCCGGGAGCACGGCGGGCGCTCGGCTGGGGCGGGCGGAGCCGGTGGTCACCCGGTACGGATGGACCGGACTGGTGAGCCAGGCCGGGGTCGCCTTGGGGCTGGCCACGATCGTGGCCGACCGGCTGCCCAAGCTGGGCCTGGCGATGCATACCATCATTCTGGGGATCATCGCCTTCAACGAGTCGGTCGGGCCGGTCCTGTTCCGGGGCGGGCTGGACCGGGCGGGGGAGATCCGGGTCCGATAAGGACTTGACTAGCTCCGACCCCTTCGATAGAATTGCGGCCCGCTGCACAATCCGGGTCGCTGGTATCGGGGATCCGACCGCTGGGTGTAGGGCTGGCGAAGACCGAAAAGATCTCCGTTTCCCCTTGACACAGCCCGGCCGTTTCGGTAAATTATCGGGCTATCCGGAATTGGCAGCTCCGGGCGGGCGAACGCCCGGAATCTGTTATTCTGGCTTGGTTTATCTTGACCCCCACAAGAGTGTGCGCTATAATGGGGGGCTCCGGTGAATTTGGCGCCGGAATCGACTTTCGCTCTTTGACAAGTGATGTGAGCTAGTAGTGATGGAGTGCGGACCCTCTGACCCGGCAGGTCGCAGAGGCCTTTCGGGTAGGGTTTACTCTGATCAAACGTGATTCGGACGACAGATAGTGTCGTTCGACCGAGCTGTTCAAACTCGGATGAGCAATCATTGGAGAGTTTGATCCTGGCTCAGGACGAACGCTGGCGGCGTGCCTAACACATGCAAGTCGAACGGGACCGGGGGCAACTCCGGTTCAGTGGCGGACGGGTGCGTAACACGTGAGGAACATGACTTTCGGCGGGGGAT
>DATBJC010000162.1:0-9149 GCA_036556625.1 Gemmatimonadales bacterium | reverse complement strand
CCGGAGTGGGGTGACGACTGGCTGAGGCACTTCGGGGTGGACATCATCAACGGGGCGCCGGGACACGAGCTCAAGTACGAGGGCCGCAAGCTGGTCGCCAACTTCCTCCGGATCGGGCGGGACGAGCACGGGGCCTGGCGGACCTACAAGCTGCGGCAGGATTTCGTCGCGGCCGACAAGGTGCAGATGGAGGACGACATCACCGCGTCGGTGGTGGTGCCCGCGCGCCGGCTGGTGGGCCTCCCCGGCGAGTACGACGGGCATCCCAGTCTCAAGCTGGCGCAGAACTGCGAGTTCCGGCTGTTCCAGCGGCCCGACGACGCGATCCACCCGGGGCTCGACCGGCAGACCGAGAAGGACATGTCAGGCCCGGGGCTCTTCTGCTCCAACTTTCAGCCGCTCCGCCGGGACGACATGCAGCGCATCCGGGAGGACGTGGCGACCCACGACGCGTTCACCGGACCGATGCGAGAGCATGTGAACCGGAACGGCGCGCGCGATGGCGATGGTTGGTCCATCTGCTCCGCACGGCCACGGATCATCGGCGACAAGCCCACCAAGAACCCGCGCTATCTCCAGCTCCGTCCCGACCTGGCGCGGCCGCGCGATCGCTATGTCGCCGAGATGGGCGCCAGGCTCAGCCGGCGGCTGCCGCTGCACCAGCCGGTGCTGTTCCCGGTGATCAGCGTGCTCTCGGGCCGGCGGAACAATCCGCCAGAGCCGGGGATCCGGCCGCTCTGCGTCTATGGGCCGATCCATTACCAGGAGCTGCCCGAGCTGTTCATGGACTACGTGTGCTCGCTCACGGGAACGTCGCCCAGCACGACGGGCGCGGGGTCGGAGGGCGCGCTCACCAAGGGGCCATTCAACGCGCTGGCGGCGACCGCCGACCTCAACAACGCGCTGGTCTCGTTCCTGTTGACCGGCTACGCCGGATTCAGCTCAGCGGCGGGCTTCGTGGGGCCGCACTATCGGGTGGATCACGACATCAGCCTGCTGATACCGGAGATCTGGTGCCGGCTCTTCCCTCACGAGCGGGATCCGAAGCATCTGATCGAGGCGGGGCACCTCGAGCGGCTCACCGACTACGAGTTCGAGGGCTCCACCGTGCTCGCGAGCCGGCTGGGCTGGCGGATCACGGCCAAATTCGTGCACACCTACTTCGGGCGGGTATTCGACAATCCGACCGCGGTGTTCACCGAAGACATTCTCAAGCCGGAGCTGCAGGACCCGTCGGTGTTCGCGGACGGGGTGGCCAACATCGTGGAGGCGCAGCGGCGGGTGGCGGCGGCGTACTTCGAGGACGGGACGATCGAGGACGCCTGTCCGCCGCTCCGCGCGCTGATCCACATCATGGCGCACGGGGAGTTCGAGGGGAAAGACGCGAACGATCCGACGGTCCGGGCGATGTTCACCCGGGAGGCGCTGCTGGCCAGCGACTGGTATGCCGAGCGGTTGACGGTGAAGCAGCGGCGCGACGTGGAGCTGTGGGAGCGGCACGTGCGGAGCCTGACCGAGTTTCTGGCGAGTCCGGGGCATCGGGACGAGGCGCGGCGGCTGGGGATTCCCGGAAGGCTGGAGCAGGCGCGGGCGGAGCTGGAGCGGGTGCGGTCGCCGGAGTACGTGCGGTCGCTGGTGGGGACGATCGGGGCGGATCCGGTGCATCGGCCGGTGCGCGGGCGGCCGTGGCGGCCGCAGGATGCTGAGTCCGCCGTGACAGTGTCACCCTAATCCCCTCGCTGCGCTGTAGACCGAGTCAGCGGGCGGAGGCGCCAAGGTCCCTAGTCCGGCTCGTCGAGGAGTTGCGCCAGTTCCGCCCGCACCTGCTCGACCTGGGGTTTCAGCGAGGGCTCCGGATCGGATCGCAGCGCCAGGTAGTGCTGGTAGGCGCGGATCGCGCCTTCCCGATCACCAATGGCCGCCGCCAGGCGGCCTTCTTCGCGGAGGTAGGTCGAGAGATAGAGCGGCTCGGCGTAGAAGTAGAGACGCCGCCTGGTGGCCGCGAGCGCGCCCATATTGTCGCCTTTTGCCTCCTTCAAGCGTGCCACCACCAGGTTCCATGCCTGCTCCGCCGACCGATACGGCGGACCCGTCCGCATGAGCGAGTCGAGACGGTCCAGATGCCGGTCCGCGTCGGCGCGCTTTTCAGCGGCCGACAGCATCGCCTCGAGCAGCATGGCACATCCGTGGGCCGCCATTATGTACTCGGCAGGATCGTCCTTGGTGACCCGTGCGCCCCTCAGCTCCGCAATGGTCCGCCGAGCGCTGCCAAGCTGGTTGTGAGCCAGGCGCCATTGCTCGCCCACACAGAGATGGACCCGTCGCTCTCCGCGAGGCAGTCGCTGTGCCAGCTCGGTGAGCCGTCGAGCGGCCGCGGCGCCGGCAGGTTGATCGCCCTCCCAATACAGTGCATTCCAGACGCGATTGAACTGGTGCACTATCCAGTCCGGGTTTTCCTCCTCCTGCAGTCGCAAGGCCTCCGCCGGACGCCCCCGATTGAGCGCCAGCGCCACCAACTCGGCGAACAGGGCGTAGCGATAGGCGCCGCGACTCTCCCGCCGCCGCCAGACCTCGTGGGCCTTCTCCGCATCTTCCAGGGCCACGCCGTCGTACTGGCTGAGCTGCCCGATGCCCATGAGGTTCAGGACGTCGGTCTTCTCGAAGTCGGCGCGGATGCTGTCGCGGGCAGCCTGGTCGTTCAGGGCTACCGCAATCCGCCAGCGCGGCACCACATCCGACTCGTCCCCCGCGGAATCGCGCTCTTGATAAAGCCGGGCGAGCCTGCGCACCGTGGCCGTGTCGCCCGAGCGTGCCGAGATGAGCACCAGATTGTCGCGCGCCGGCGCGTAGCTTGAATCGAGTTCCAGCGCCCGCCGATAGGCCGCGGCCGCACGCTGGTGCGCCGTCGAAATGCCGATCTTCTCGCCGAAGTTGAAGAGCACCTCGCCCAGGGTGGCGTATGCCTCCGCCCGGTCGGAAGCCACGTGCACGAAGTCCTCGGCGTTGTACAGACTGCTCAGGTACGGAGTCGTATCGCTGAACGTCATTCCCAGGAGCACCCGCAGATATGCCTGATCGCGGGGGCTCAGGCGGTCGCGGCTCGCCTTGGCCAGCTGCTCTCCGCGCCATACTCCCTCGTACTCCCCGGTCCGGTATGCGCTTGCCAGCAGGCCGACGGCGGCGAGCGCAAAGGTGGAATCGAGGTCGAGCACATGGCCGAACAGGGTGGAGGCTCTGGCATACTGCCCCCTCCGGTACGACGCCTGGGCCTCCAGGTAAGCCTTCAGGGCCGGCAGGGATGCGGTGGTCAGCGTGGCGAGGCGCTGCTCCTCCTCGCCGGCGCCGAGTGAGAGCAGCCTGCCGGCGAGACGATCCACCAGCACGGCCAGGCTGTCCAGCGGACCTTCGACGCTGGTCTCTGACTTGGACTGGCCGCCGGGGACCGCCAGCACGGCGGCGTTGAGTGTCACCCGCCCAGGGCCTTCCACCACGTTGCCGATGAGGAGCTGGCCGGCACCCAATCCCTGGGCGAGACGGAGCGCCTCCATCCGGGGAACTTCGCCGGTCGCGCCCTCCGCGGCTCTGCGCCAGGCGATCAGCACCGAACGCGGATCCGCGGCCCGGGGACCTCCCTGGCCGGTGAGCTTGGTAGCGAGCAGATCCACCAGGCCCTCGCCGAGGTACCGGAGCGACGTGTCGGTGCCGGCGATCCGGAAGGGCGCGACGGCGACGAGGTTGGCATCCAGCGGCTTGGCCGGCGGCTCTCGCTTCCAGAGCAGGCCCAGACTGCCTGCGAGGCCCACCACGACGAAGATCCCGGCGGCGATGAGCCCACCACGCGAGATCCCCGGCTTCCAGGCCGGCCGCAAGGCTCCGGCCGACGGGGTCAGCGCGTCCGGACCCGACAGCAGGGCGGCGGCGAACTCGCCGGCGGTATGAAAGCGGTCGGCGGGGACCTTGGCGAGAGCGCGGGTGATGGCGTGGTCCACATGCCCGGGCACGGTCGCCCGCAGGCGAAGAAGAGACGGGACCGGATCGACCACCTGCTTCGCGAGGATCGCCTGCGCCGTGGGCCCGGTGTACGGCGGCTCTCCCGCCAACATCTCGTACAGCACACAGCCCAGGCTGTACACGTCGCTCCGCCCGTCCATTTGAACCGCCCCGCTCGCCTGCTCCGGGCTCATGTACGCCGCCGTGCCCACTGCCATGCCCGTCTCGGTCAACCGGCCCCTGTCCGCCTGCCAGACGGCCCGCGCGATCCCGAAGTCGGCTACCAGCGCGTGCGCGCTGTAGAGCAGGATGTTCTCCGGCTTGATGTCCCGGTGGATCACTCCCTGCCCGTGGGCATAGGCTAGTGCGTCGGCCACCTCGCGGGCGATCTGGATCGCGTCCTGCACTGCGAGCTGGGTCTCCCGGCGGAGCCGGTCGCGCAGCGACTCGCCCTCGATGTAGGGCATCGCATAGTAGAGTAGACCATCCACTTCGCCTGATTCGTAGAGCGGCAGGATATGGGGGTGGGTGAGGTTCGCGGCGACCTCGATCTCGCGGAGGAAGCGGTCGGCGCCGAGAGCGGAGGCCACCTCGGGTTGGAGCACCTTGAGGGCAACCGGGCGGCGGTGGCGGAGGTCGCGGGCGAGATAGACCGTGGCCATGCCGCCGCGACCGAGCTCACGCTCGAGCTCGTAGCGGTCGGCCAGAGCAGTTCTAAGGTGGGGCGGGAGATCGGCCACACTGGTTCCGTCTTGAGGCCTCGGTACGTTAGCCCTGGAGCGGGGCATGGGCTAGAGCGATAGGAGGCGGCGAGGGAGTCGCTGACGGCTAAGCTGACAAGGCCCTGAGGCGACAGCAATGTCTCGACGGGCAATCCAAGGTCTTGCCGGGCGGAGTCCTGGGCAAGAACAGCGGCGGAAGTGCCTATGCCTTTCCAGCTACCAATTGCTGAAACCGCCGATGGCCACGGAGCGGATCAAAGGTAGGGTCGATCTGGAGCCAGCCGGGCGACAGGAAATAGGACATCTTCAGCAGCGGCTCGAGCTGGTCGAGGGCCTTCTCGTGGTCGCCGACGAGAATGTAGATCCGCGCCAGCTGGTGCTGGAGGTAGGTGCCAAGGACGGCATCCTTGGCAACCGGCACCAGCGCCACGGCTCGGTTGCCCTCCCGGACTGCCTCGGCCGGCCGGCCCAGGTAGGCAAAAGCGACGCCGAGTGCGACATGGAGTTGGGGGTCGTCCGGCGACTCAGCGAGCTGGACTTGGAGCGCCGTTCGGCCGGAGTCGGCGTAGGCGCGGGCTTTCACCGAGTCTCCCCGGAGTGCGTGGGTCTGGCCGAGGCACATAGCCCAGTCGGCGCGGTTGCCGTCAAGTGCCTCGGGGGTGAGACGCAGGAGGAACTCCTGCTGAGCGTCGTCCAGCATCCAGAAGCGCTCGTAGTAGCAGGCAAAGTTCGCTACCAGCACTGCAGGATCCATCTCCTTCGGTGCCGTGCGGATCACTGCCTGTGCTCCTGCGAGATCCCCCTGGGCGAGGAAGATCATGGCCCGAAACTCGAGGCCCTGAAGGCTCGTCGGGGCAAGCCTGAGCACTCGGTCGCTGGCCTCGAGGGCCTCGGGGTAGCGCCGCAACCAGAGCAAGTTCTCAACGAGATGGATTGCTACCGAGACTGAGCGTGGGCTGAGGATCTGGGCCTGCCGCTGGTACGCGAGCGCCGCATCCCGCCGGCCCTGGCTCCGCGCGATGCTCACACGTCCCGCCAGCGCCTCGACGCTGTTGGGTGCCTTCTGCTGCACCACCTCATATTCCTTTAACGCCTTCTCCTCATCGCGCTCGACCCAGAGATAGTAGTACGCGAGGGCGCTGTGTCCTTCGGGAAGGTCCGGGGCCAGGGCCACGGCCCGTTCGCCCGCAAGGCGAGCCGCCTCGGCGGCGGCGGGAGATGGCGCACCGTTGAGGTAGATGGTGCTGCGGGTCGAGGAAAGCTCGGCCCAAGCACTGGCGAATCCGGGGTCCAGGGCCACCGCTTGCTCGTAATAGGCTGCCGTTCGGCGCAAAGTCGGTATGTCGTATCCCGAGAGGAGGTAGGTCCCTTTCAGGTATGCATCGTAGGCCGCGAGGTTCCGGGTCGGCTTCTGCGCCAGGGTCCGCTTCTCGGTGGCCCGGAGTGCCACGTGTAGCGCCTGGGCCACCTGTCCCGCAATGTCAGCCTGCACTTGAAACACGCCGGTCATCGCGGCATCGAATGGTCCCTGCCACTCGGTCGATGCCGTGGCCACCTGGACCAGCTCGGGGCTGACCTGAACCCGGCTGGCGCCGCCGGCCTTCTCCCAGCGTACCGTGCCGGTGAGCAGGTATTGGACGCCCAGCTCGCGCCCGATCTGCTGGGGACTCTTGCTGGTCTTCCTGTATTCGGTGGAACTCTGCCGGGCGATGACCTGAAGTGCGGGGAGCGCGCTCAACTTGCCGCGCACTGCGTCGGTCATGCCATCGGCGAAGTAGGCATCGGCCGAGTCGCCGAGGTTCTCGAACGGCAATACCGCGAGGCGGGTGGGAGGGCTCGGGTCTCCCGCTACCCGGTTCCGCTGCCAGAGCACCCCAGCTCCGGCCAGGATCAGGCCGACCGCGCCTGCCAGTGCCAGGGTCTGACCACGGCGCGTGGGGCGGACGACTGTCACCCGAGGCGGGACTGCGGGCGCCGTAGCGGCGGTGCCTGCTGCCGCCGCCGTAGCCGCCGTGCTTGCCGCGGGCAGTGCCAGAGCTTGGACGAAGTCGGCCACCGTCGCAAACCGATCCGCCGGCACCGGAGCCAGCGCTGTGGTGACCACATGCTCCAACCCCTGCGGCACCGCCGGCCGCACCCGCCGGACCCCGGGGACCGGGTCACTCAACCGCTTGGCGAAAATCACCTGCGGGGTGGGTCCGGTGTAGGGCGGCTCGCCCGCGAGCATCTCGTACAGCACGCAGCCCAGACTGTAGACGTCGCTCCGCCCATCCACCGGGCGTGCGCCGCTGGCCTGCTCCGGGCTCATGTACGCCGCCGTGCCCACCGTCATCCCTGTTTCGGTCAAGCGCTCCGTGCCTGCCTGCCCCAGTGCCCGGGCGATCCCGAAATCGGCCACCAGCGCGTGCTGACCCGAGAGGAGGATGTTCTCCGGCTTGATGTCGCGATGGATCACCCCCTGCCCGTGGGCGTAGGCCAGCGCATCGGCCACTTCCCGCGCGATCCGGAGCGCCTCGTCGATCGGGAGCTGGGTTTCCCGGGTCAGACGCTCCCGCAGCGACTCTCCCTCCACGTAGGGCATGACGTAGTAGAGCAGGCCGCCGACTTCCCCGGAATCGAACAGCGGCAGGATATGAGGATGGCTCAGGTTGGCCGCGACCTCGATCTCGCGCAGGAACCGCTGGGGGCCGAGTGCGTAGGCCAACCCCGGATGCAGGACCTTGAGGGCCACCGAACGGTGATGCCGCTCGTCGCGAGCCAGGTACACCGTGGCCATCCCGCCGTACCCGAGAGTGCGGAGCACGCGATAGGGCCCGAGCGTCTGCCCTTCCGCCAGCCCGCTATGATTGGGGACCGCGGGAGCCACGACCGCCGCCGGGTTCTCGAGGAAACGGTCCGATGCCTCGTGAGCGGCGAGCAACGTCTCGACCTCGCGCCGGACATCACCTTCCGCTGTCCCACACGCCTCGTCGAGGAAGGCCCCGCGATCCGCCGGGGCACGCTCCAGCGCGGCGCTGAACACCTCCTTCACGCGACGCCACCGATCGGGCGGGAGGTTCTGCCGGGGACCGGTCACGGGCGCCTCAGTCCTCGCCCATCTCACGCCTGAGCCACGCCCGGGCCATGGCCCACTCGCGCTTCACGGTCGCCGGCGAGATCCCCAGCGCCTCCGCCGCCTCCTCGATCCCCAGCCCCGTGAAGTAGCGGAGCTCCACCACTCGGGCCTGCTGCGGATCGAGCGCCGCCAGCCGGGTGAGCGCATCGTCGAGCGCCACCAGATCAACGTCGGACTCCGCCGCGGCGACCGCACCCTCCTCCAACGGCACCTGAATGGCCGAGCCGCCCCGCTTGGCCGCGTGACGCTGCCGGGCGTAGTCCACCAGGATCCGCCGCATGAGCTGGGCAGCCACCCCGAAGAACTGGGCCCGATTCTGCCAGCGAGCCTGCCGCTGGTCCACCAGGCGCAGGTAGGCCTCGTGCACCAGGGCGGTGGTCTGCAGGGTGTGGCCCGGAGTCTCCCGCCGGAGGTAGCGCTGGGCCTGGCGGCGCAGTTCCTGGTAGACGATCGGCACTAAGCGGTCGAGGGCGGTGGCGTCTCCGCCGCCCCAAGCCTGGAGCAGACCGGTCACGCCTTGCTCTGGGATCGCCATGGCTGTCACCCCGCGTGAGGGCGTGTGGGAATTTGAGAGCATAGGAGCCGGGCGACACTCGGTCAAGCACGGAGGAAGCCCCGCGTGAGCCGATTCCCTGGGCGTTGGCGCGTTACTGGATAGCGGCGCTCATCGGGGGCTGGTCCCCGACGCCAGATACTCCGTGTTCCCTTGGAGATTCAACCATGCGTGCTCCCATCTTCGGCCTCAGTACCACGCCAATCATGGACATCAAGTCCGAGCTACGGCTCCAGATCGAGCGGGACATGCTGGCACTGGTCTATCGGAGTCCCCGCTAGGGCTGCTCCCCGGCACGGCCCCACCGCAGCGATGGGGGCCGTGCCCTGGGCCAACTCACCTGCCTCAGTCGGCTCCTTCTCGCTACTGATCGGATACCGCCTTCCTTCGCCACCGCCGGGCCTTTGCGTCGGCTAAGCGGTGCTTCTCGCCCTCCAGCAGACACCCAAGTCGTAGCGCGCTCACTTTGGCGCTCTCGTGCTGATAGGTAGCGATCCGGAGCGACGGAGCTCTTGAGCCGATTGGGTTCGTCTTCACGCGTTCCTCAATCGGCAGCATTCGGGGCAGCACTCGGCTCGCTCCACTCCTGCCATCACCCATTGATCACACTCAACCCTTGCAGGAGGTGGTCCGATGTCGGGCGTCCACTCGAAGACCGCGCGAGTTCTGTTCCCGCTCCTCACCACAACACTGCTGGCGACGGCGTGCGGTGACGAGGCGACCGCTCCCCAGACCGGTGGAGAGGCCCTTCCGGACCCCACGAGTCCGG
>DATBJC010000161.1:0-6721 GCA_036556625.1 Gemmatimonadales bacterium | reverse complement strand
GTGAACGATTGAGGGCTGCTGGTGGCACCACCGCTGTCCTGCGCCACTACGCTGGCGATGACTGCGATCGGTGTGAGAGTGAGCTGAGGTCTGTAGGCGAGGTTTCCGGAGGCATCGATTTGCGGAAGGTCTTGGAAGGCGTCTTCATTGTCGACCGAGACTTGAAACTGTACGGTTTGTCCGTCCTCGTCGGGAGGTCCGGGATCTATTCCGGTGACCCAGCCATCGTGGGTCTGTCCCAATACCGAGCTGATAATCGACGAGGTGGAAACGTTTCCTTGGGTCGTGAACGAGGGCGGATCGTCCACCGGGGTCACCGTGATGGTGACGGTGGCGACGTTGGAGTTGGCCTGGCCGTCATTCGCCAGATAGGTGAAGGAGTCGTTGTCGTTGAAGTCGTTCTGTGGCGTGTAGGTGAAGGAGCCATCTGCATTCAGCGCGAAGTTGGACGCGTTCGCCGGCGGGGAGACCTGCTGGGAGGTCAGGTCGTCATTGTCGGCATCGGTGTCATTGCCGAGTACGCCGGGAGGGCCGATGGCGAGAGTTTCGTCTTCGTTGACGGTGAAGGCGTCGGACTGAGCGTTCGGGACGACGTTAGCACTTGCCACGGTGTACGTGAGATTGTCGGAACTCGGCGCGAAACTGCTATTCCCCGGATAATTCGCCGTGAGCTCCGTAGTCGCAGGAAACCCGGCCGTTACAGTCAAGATTGCAACGCTGGTCGTCGTTACAGGAACAGGAACCAGAGTCACCGGATCTCCTATCTGAGTACCGCCGGCACTGAAAGAGACCTGTCCTGTGGGCGACTGACTTGGGCTCGAGACTGTCGCCGTTAGCGTGACCAGGGTATTTGCAGTTCCTGGATCCGGTTCAGCCACCAATCCCGTTGTAGTTGATGCCTCATCCGCAGTGGCGTTGAAGGTTACAGGTGCAAGGCCACTGACCGTGGCGGTCATCGTGTTGGTGCCCGCGGTTGGGCCCATGGTCCAGCTGGTCACCGTAGCAAGGCCGTCACTACCGGTAATGACGGTAGTTGGTGTGACAACACCATCGCCCTGAGTCACCTGAAACGTGACGGTTACTCCCTCCAAAGGATCGCCGCCGGCATTACGGACCCTCACTGAAGGATCAGTTGCAACCGCCTCGTTGACAGTCGCGGTCTGGCCGTCTCCGTCCACCTTTTCTATGGACGCCGGCGGCTCGGCGGTCACCACGATATCGCCCGACTCCGCGCTGGTCAGACCGCTCGACGAAAAGAGCAGTGTGTGCGTGCCCGGTCCGGTGATGGTCAGGTTGCTGAAGGTCGCCGTCGAGCCCGCCCCGGTGTTGACGCTCGTGGTGCCTGACAGGGCTCCCGGCCCACTGCCGAGCGTTACCTGAATGTTCCGTGCTCCGGCCACCGGATTCCCGGCCCCATCCACCACCTGAACCACAGGGGCGGGTGACAAGACCGTGCCGGTCACGACCGAACCCGGTGGCTGGGTCTGTATCACGAGACGAGTGGCCGCTCCCGCCGTCACCGAGATCGGTGCGGAGCTCACCGGCGTGAGCGGGTTGCCGCCGACCTGGGCGCTGAAGACGAGGACGTAATCGTCGTCCGGTGGACCAGTGATCCTGAGGCCGGTGAACGTCGAGCGACCGCCTCCATTGGTGTTCCGCGGTTGATCATTCTCCAGAGTCGCACCCGGCTGACCTGAACCTGCGAGAATATCCACATTGATCGGTATCCCGCCCTGGGCCACCGGGTTTCCCTGGGCGTCCTGCACCTGCACAGCGGGCGCCGGATTGAAAGCCGAGCCACTGGTTGTCGGGGTACCCGGCTGAATCAGCATCGCCAATCGAGCCGGTGGTCCCACCGTCGCGGTGGAATTGAACGTCACCGGTGAGCCGGTGAGCCCGGACACCTCGGCCGTCGTCGAGTACGCTCCCGGCGTGAGCCCCAGCGTGCGCGACACCTGGGCGAGGCCGGACGCGTTGGTCGGAGTGCCTTCGGAGGACACCGAGCCGCCGCCCACGGCGGTCCAGACCACGCCGACGTTGGGAACCGGTTGGTCATTGGCGTCGGTCACCTTGACCACCAGCGGGTCTTCGAGCGTGGCTCCCACCTGCGCGCTCTGATTGTTGCCGCTCACCAGCGCGATCCGAGTCGGCGCATCGGCCGTGGCCGTCGCCGTGAAGGGCACCGGCGGCAGCCCGGAAAACACCGCGCTCACGTCATTGGTGTAGGTGCCCACCGCGGTCGGGAGGGTCCAGCGAGTGGTGGCGAATCCGTTGGGATCCGTAGTGGAGCTCGTCGGAGTCACCGAGCCGGCACCGGCGGACACGACCCAGCTGATCGCCCGCGCGCCGATGCCGTTTCCGCTGGCGTCCTCCAGCCGGACCTTCAGATCCGCCGCCAGCTCGAATCCACCGGGGCCCGTCTGGTTGTTGCCGGAAACCAGGACCAGACTGGTCGGGGTCGCCGGCACGGCGGTGTGACTGAAGGTGACGGGAGATCCGGTGAGCGTGCCCGATGACGCCTGGGCCGACTGCGGAGTCGCCGTGGGACCCAGCACGCGCTCCGCAGCGGCCAGCCCGTCAGCGCCGGTCAGGACGGTGGCCGGACTGATCGACCCCCCTCCCGACACCGACCAAACCACCTCGATGCCGCTCACGGGATTGCCCAGCGCATCAGTGACCTTCACCACCAGCGAGTCGGCCAGAGCGGAGTTGACTGGTCCCGTCTGGTCGTCGCCGCTGAAGCCGACCAGCACGCTGGCGGTCCCGGGGAGCCCGGTCGCGTTGACAGTGACCTCGAGCGTGGGGCCGGATCCGCCTCGCGGCGTCTGCACCCGGAGCTGCTGGTTGCCTGCCGTGGGGCCGAGGGTCCATCCGGCAGCCGCAAGGCCGCTCGCGTTGGTGGCGGCAGTGGTGGGAGCCACTGTCCCCCCGCCGCTCGCGACCGTGAAGGTCACCTCCTGGTCGGCAACCGGCCGCTCGTTGGGGTCGAGCACCCGGACCACGACTTCCTTGCCCAGCGCCAGACCGACCTGCCCGATCTGCCCGTTGCCGTCCATGATCTCCAGCGTGGCCGCCTCGCCCGGGTCGGGCAGACCGACGTTGTCACCGCACGCCGCGGTGAGCGCAGCGAGGAAGAGGACCATCGAGATGGCGACGCGCTGCCGAGGATTCACGGTGACTCGGGTCAGGAAGGTAGTGATCGCAGGCTCGAGACGAATGGCGGACGAAAGCATGATACATGCCGAAAGGCGGGTCCGGTATGACTGCCTAACACATTGCGAGAAAATAGCTTTACCGAGTGGTGTCAGGAAGTCTGTTGCGGCAGGGCAACAGACCAGCCGCTAGAACAACACTGTGGCGGTAAAGGTGGTCGGCGAACCGTGGACGGAGCCCACCCGGACTACCAGTTTCTGCACGCCGATACCGAGTCCGAGGGTCCAGGTGACCGAAGCCTTGCCATCGGCGCCGGTAGCTGTCGTGGAGCTGCCCACGGTACCGCCGCCTGCGGTCACCTCCCACTCGACCGTCGCGGCACCAACCGGATCGCCGAATTGGTCCACGACCAACACCGTCGGATCTTCGGCGACGGGGCGGCCGATCCTCCCGGGCTGGCTCAGCGGGCTCACGGCGCGCATCGTGTCGGGTGCATGCACCCCCTCGTCCGGCGGGGTGGGCAAACCGAGATCGCCGCCGCAGCTCACCGCTGCGGCCAGCGACAAGGCCGCGAGTACCCGGGTGCGATTGGAATTGCCGAAATTCATCAACGCCCGCTCTGAAACAGCACGCCGACCCCGAAGTTGATCAATCGTTCGCGATAGCGTTCGACACCGCGGCCGGTGTAGCGGTGCTCGACCAGATCAACAGCCGGGTTGAGATACCAGCGCCGGCCCAGGCGGATCTCCCATCCGGCGCCGAGCAGGCCGGCGAAGCCGGTATCACCCACCCCGCCGCCATCGTCGAAGTCCACTGCGTTCCGGCCCAGGCCCAACCCACCCTTCAAATAAAGCCCGGTGGCCGCCATGGGGTACACCTGACCCACGAAGAGGAAGCTGCTGAGCGACTCGGTGCTGTGATCGTGCTCGTCGATCCAGGCCAGCAGCTCTCCGCCGAGCCGGACATGCTGGTTCACCGTGCCACCGAGGCGAAGCGAGACCGTGGGCCGATAGAGCTCCTCACTGTAGCCCCGACCGTCCCTGAGGTCGAAGGCTTCGCCGCCGGCGCCGAGCGAGAGGCCGCCCCAGAAGCCGGCGCGTCCGCTTTCCCGGACCAGCGCGAGGCCCCGGGGCGCATCCTGCGCGGCGGCGCCGCCGAGAGCAGTGAGGAGCAGGGCGATTGCGATCGGGATGGCGCGCCACTCGATGCCCATGTTTGCAGCCTCGCCGTCGTTATGTTGGGACGAAGACCACCGGGACGTCGTCCATCGGCACGGCAAACCCCGGACCGCTCGGATTCGAGTTGGAAACGATTGATCCCGGCGGAGTTAGAATCCAGCCCGTAGCCTATTGCCACGCCGCGCGTCCTCGACTACAGACACGTCATGTCCCCCACTTCTCGCCGGATCGCCATCGTCGGGCTCATGCTGGTCGCCGCCGTGTGCGTCCGGCTCGGCATCTGGCAGCTGGATCGCCTGTCGGAGCGGCGGGCCGCCAACCGGATCGCGCTCGCGGCGCGGGCCAGGCCCCCCATCGAGCTCACCGGCCGCCCCGGCCCAACAGCGGAGCTGGACGACCGCTGGGTGGTGGCCGAAGGGGTCTACGATCGGGAGCACGAGGTGGTGATTCGAGGCCAGGCGCTCCAGGGTGCGCCGGGGGTGTACGTGGTGACTCCGCTGCGGCTCGCCGCGAGCGACTCCGCGGTGCTGGTGCTCCGCGGCTTCGTTCCCTCGGCCGACGCGGTGCGGGCCGATCTCGATTCGCTCAACGAGCCGGGGACGCTGCGAGTGCGCGGTCTGGCCTCTCCCATACGCAGCGGTGGCGGACAGCGGCTGGACTACGCCGGGCGCGCCACCTGGGCCCGCCTCGACCTCGAGCCGCTGCGTGCGTGGATCCCCTACCCGCTGCTGCCGGTGGTGCTCCGGCAGGCTCCCGACTCGTCGCTGCCGCGCTTCCCCCGGCGACTCGAGCCTCCGGAGCTCGACAACGGGCCCCACCTGGGCTACGCGATTCAGTGGTTCCTGTTCGGGGGAATGGCGGCGGCCTTTGCGGTGCTGGTGGTGGGGCGCACGCGGAGGGACTCGACAGGACCGCCCGTGTCATCCATCAATGGCACCGGCGTCCTCCCCTAAGGCGCGCTGACGACTCGGCGATCGAGCTCGTCGATGGTGCGAGTCGACGGCTGTCGCTCGCGCTGCAGTCTCGCGGCGGTGGCCTCGGCCGCCCGTAGCACCCGCAGCAGGTTGCGGCCCGCCAGTTGGCGGAGATCGTCGTCGCTCCACCCGCGCCGCACCAGCTCGGCGAAGAGCGCCGGGAAGGTGGACACGTCCTCCAGGCCCACCGGTGTGTGGGTGATCCCGTCGAAGTCGCTCCCGATACCCACGTGATCGGGGCCCGCCACCTTGCGCACGTGGTCGATATGATCGGCCACCTGGGCCAGTGTGGCCTGGGGCCGTGGATGCGCGGCGCTCCATGCCTCCATCAGCCGCGCCCGCTCGAGGCTGTCGGCGGTCTGCCCCTCCACCCGCTTCAGCTCGGCTGCCTCCATGGCCTCGAAATCCGCCACCTGCTGCGACACGAAGGCGGGCACGAAGGTCACCATCACCACGCCGCCGTTCCGGGGAAGCCGCCGCAGGATCGAGTCGGGCACGTTGCGTGGGTGCTCGGTGAGTGCGCGGGCCGAGGAATGGGAGAAGATCACCGGCGCCTCGGCGACGTCGAGGGCGTCGCTCATCGTTGCCGGCGAGACATGGGAGAGATCCACCAGCATGCCCAGCCGGTTCATCTCCCGGACGACCTCGCGTCCGAACTCGGTGAGCCCCTGGTGGCGCACCGAATCCAGTGCCGCATCCGCCCAGTCGAGTGTCACGTTGTGGGTGAGGGTGAGATACCGGGCGCCCAGCTCGTAGTAGACCCGCAGGGCGCCCAGCGAGTTCTCCAGCACGTGCCCGCCTTCCATCCCCAGCAGCGAGGCCACTCGTCCGCGTTTTACCTCTCGCTCGATGTCGGCGGCAGTGCGTGCCGGAGCAAGCCGCTCGGGATAGCGCGCGATGATCCGCCGCGCGATGTCGAACTGCTCCAGCTGGATTCGGGCGTAGCCGCTGTCCTTCACTTCGCCGGGAACGTAGATCGACCAGAATTGCGCCCCCACCTGGCCGGCCTGGAGCCGCTGGAGATCGGTGTGCCCGGGAGTTCGGCGCCGAAGATCGTAGGCGGCGACATCGCGCGGCGCGGTCTTGGAAGTCCGGATCTCCCAGGGGAGATCGTTGTGTCCGTCGATCAGCGGTACCGAACGGAGAATCTTCCGGGCCCGCTCCAGCGCGGCGTCGGCCTGCGCGGCAGCGGGAGCAGCCGTGGTCACGGTGAGAGCGAGGAGGAGCAGGCCGGAGGGTCGAACCGGAGGCATGGGTCAGCTCGTGAGAATCAAGGCGACAGGTTCAGGTGGCTCGCTGGATGCTCACCAGCTCGGGCCGCTGAATGAACTCGGGACAGATGGTGCGGTCGTACTCGTAGGGTCCGCCGGTTTCCGCGTCGGTCCAGGGGAAGCCGCGGCACACGGCCGGATAGTA
>DATBJC010000160.1:0-4083 GCA_036556625.1 Gemmatimonadales bacterium | reverse complement strand
GTCCGATGTCGGGCGTCCACTCGAAGACCGCGCGAGTTCTGTTCCCGCTCCTCACCACAACACTGCTGGCGACGGCGTGCGGTGACGAGGCGACCGCTCCCCAGACCGGTGGAGAGGCCCTTCCGGACCCCACGAGTCCGGCGCTTGCCGAGGCTCCGCGGGCCGCGTCAGCCAGCGGCGCGCTCCCCCAGATCAGCGCAGGCGCGGCCGCAGCCGCACAGGGCGAGGGGGAGGTCGTCCCGGGCCAGTACATTGTCGTCTTCAAGCGCGAGGTCTTCAGGAACCGGCTCACGGACGCTCCCCTCCTCGCCAACAAGTTGATCCAGGCGCACGGCGGCCGCCTCCGCTACGTCTTCGGCCCCCCGCACGAGGCCTTCGTCGTCAGCAATCTCCCCGACCAGGCCGTCAATGCACTCGCCAGGAACCTGGACGTCGGCTCCATTCAGGCCGATCGATTCGTCACCACCCATGGGGTGCAATCGATGCCGACCGGTCAGCCATGGGGACTCGACCGCATCGACCAGCGCTCCCGCGCACTCACGAGGACCTACGGCTACACCCATACGGGCAAAGGCGTCCACGCATACATCCTCGACACCGGACTGGACTATAGGCACCCGGATTTCGGAGGCCGGGCGCGGGTTGACTACGATGTGTTCGGGGGCTACGCCAACGGCAAGTACATCGGGTACGGAGCCGATTGCGCCGGGCATGGCACCCACGTCGCAGGCACCGTTGGGGGGGCGACATCCGGGGTCGCCAAGTCGGTGAGGCTCCACGGGGTGAAGGTGATCCACGGCAGGACATGGGACGACAAGAGCTGCGGCACTGGCACGATGACCGATGTCGCTTGGGGTCTTTACTGGGTGTACCTGAACCGGATCAACCCGGCCGTGGTGAACATGTCCCTCGGCCTCAAGAACGCGGGCCCCGACGACTCCTACGTCGACGCCTGGGTGAACACCCTCGCCAACGATGGTGTGTTCGTAGCCGTCTCGGCCGGCAACGATACCCAGAGGGCCTGCCTGAATTCACCAGCCCGGGTGCCAAGCGCGTTCACCACCGCGGCATCGACGTGGAACGACACCCGGCGTCAGGACTCTAACTATGGGAGCTGCGTGGACGCCTATGCACCGGGCGACCAGATCACCTCCGCGTGGCCCGGTGGAAAGTGGCACACCATCGGAGGCACGTCGATGGCCTCGCCCCACATCGCAGGAGTGGCCGCTCTCTACAAGCAGGCGTACGGCAACGCCTCTTCGGCGACAATCACCAACTGGATCAAGCGCAACGCTACGGCCAACGTCGTGGGGAACAGTCCGACCGGGACGCCCAATCTGTTGCTCTTCAAAGGAGGACTCTGAAAACGAAGCAAACGCGAAGAGGGTAGGGCTACAGTCAACCCCTACGGGCGGGTGGGAGCCGCCCCTCAGGGAAACGACGAGAGCGCGACGTGGGCTGAGCCCACGTCGCGCGCCCAGCTGCCCAGGAGGACCCCATCGACTGCTTCATTCCGCAACCGTGTTTCCCATCGCCCCGCCGGCACGTGAGCCAATTCGCGCGCCGTTCCCGCGTTCCTGAGTGGAGGCGACACGGACTCACGCCGAGATCGGGGCCGCCCTCCGCCACACCCCTCTCAGGAGCCTACGATGTCACACTCCGCCTCCCGCTCGATCTCGCGCGTCGCGCTGCTCGCCTACGCCGCCTTCTACCTCGCCGCGTGCCAGGACGCGACGGGACCAACCCCCGAGAGCCCGGCGGCCAGCCCCACCTCGCCGGCCAGCCCTACCTCGCCCTCCGGCCTCCAGCCGTCGGACGGCCCCAAGCTGGCGGCCGCCACCATCAGCAGCACCTGGGGTCAGGTCGGCCGGGTGGCGACCCCTTATCCCTCCGTCCGGTGCTTGGGAACGAATACCCCGATAGCGGTCCCGGTATCCCGGAGCGTCTCACTGCGCGGCGCGACAGTAGACCCGGCTCAGATGATGGTCTCGAGCGAGAAGGTGACCCAGCAGGTGTACCTGTACAAGTGGACCAGCACCGGCTGGACCGCGTTTCCGCCGAAGATCGCCGCGAAGAGCGTCGGCCCAGTCATCATGCCTACCGTGACGTTCAGCGGACTGACTCCCGGCTACTACAAGGTGGTCACCCGCTTCACGTGGTCGGTCTACAACCTGCCCGGGGGGCCATCGGGCTGGTCGGCCATCGGCGCCAAAGTCGTCGATTATAACACGGCCCGCGACTACACCGGTGCCGACGGGGCCCAAGCAGGCCCGGGGTACTGCTACCTGCCCTGAGAGCAGCAACGGTTCGGTACCACGGCGGAAGGCTATACCGGGTGCGTGGGGCCTCTCGAGTGAGGTCGCCGCGCACCCTGTTCGCGTTGCCGCACCCAACAGGCGGTGAGTGGCCACGGCACATAACTGCCGTCGAGGCGATTCGCTGCTGATTCTTGAGGCTGCTGCTGGCGAATCGTCTCGCAATGTCATAACCTCCTTCCCCGTACTCGAACACCAACCGCTCTAGGAACCGCCTCTTGTCGCACACCGCCGCTCCTCGGTCCAGCCTCGAACAGCCGTTGCCGGGCTCCGATCTCCCCGCCTTTCACGCCGCGCTGCTCGATGCCATCGGCGACAGCGTCATCTTCACCGATCTCGAGGGCCGGATCCGGTCCTGGAACCGCGGCGCCACCGCCATCTTCGGCTACTCCGCGAACGAGATGATCGGCCGCACGCCGGCCGTGCTCTATCCCGAGGGAGGGCCCACTCGGCTCGCGCCCGATCTGGCCCGCATCCTCGCGGGCGAGGACTTCGTGGGCGAGTGGGTTGGGCGGCGCCAGGACGGGCGTCCGGTCTGGGTCCAGGTCAGGACCACCGCGGTCCGCAATGCCGCCGGGCAGCCGATCGGATTCCTCGGCGTGGCGAGGGACATCTCGCAGCACAAGCGCTCGGAGGAGGCGCTGGCGGAGGGCCAGGCCCAGCTCGAGCTGATCGCCAACACGGCGCCGGCCTACATCGTCCAGTGCGACGCCGACCGCCGGTACACCTTCGTCAACCATGCCTACGCGGGCCGCTTCGGGCTCACGCCCGAGCAGGTCGTGGGGAAACACATCTGGGAAGTGGTCGGCGAGCACGGCTACGCCAGCGTCAAGCACCACATCGACGCGGTGCTGGCCGGGAACCGCGTCGAGTTCGAGCTGGAGGTCCCCTACGACACGATCGGCGCACGCTACATCCACTGCGCCTACGCGCCGTACCTCGGGCCTGACGACACGGTCCAGGGTCTGGTCGCCGTCATCACGGATATCGGCGAGCGCAAGCGCGCCGAAGCCGGTCTCCGCGAGCAGGAGGCCCTGCTCCGCACCATCCTCGAGGCACTGCCGGTGGGAATCTGGGTGCTGAGCAAGGACGCCACGCTCACCTACGCCAATCCGGCGACGCGGCGGATCTGGGGGGTCGCGCCGCTGATTCCGGCGCCGCAGTGGGATGTGTTCAAGGTCTGGTGGCCCGACGGGCGGCCTCTGCTCCCGGAAGAGAACCCCATCCTCGAGGTGCTGCGCGACGGGGTAACCCAGCTCAATCTCGAGTTCGACATCGAAACCTTCGACGGCCAGCGGAAGTCCATTCTCGCCGCCAACGTGCCGCTGCGGGACGGCGCCGGGGACATCATGGGGGCCATCTCGATCAACGTGGACGTGACCCAGCACCGCCAGGCGGAGGCCGCGCTGCGAGAAACCGACGCCCGGCTCAAGCTGGCCCAGGGTGCGGCGGGTCTCACCATCTGGGAATGGGAGCCGGAGACCGGCATGACGTCGTACACGCCCGAGTTCACCGCGCTCTACGGCCTGCCGGCCGGCAGCCCCCCGCTCACCTACGAGCAGTGGCGGGAGCACGTCCACCCGGATGACCGCGAACGGGTCGAGGAGGACCTGAACGCCGCGCTCGCCGGCGTGCGGACCTACGACACCGAGTATCGGGTGATCTGGCGCGACGGGAGCGTGCACTGGATCGCGTCCCGCGGACAGATGCTTCCCGATCTGCCGGGCCGGCCGCGGCGGATGATCGGGGTCAACTTCGACGTGAACCG
>DATBJC010000159.1:0-3639 GCA_036556625.1 Gemmatimonadales bacterium | reverse complement strand
GTCGCTGCGCGAGCGGCTGAATCGCGAGACCCAGCTTCCGTTGGACGATGCGGTGCGCATCGCGCGCGAGGTAGGCGATGCGCTCGCCTACGCCCATGGTCATGGGGTTGTCCACCGCGACATCAAGCCGGAGAACATCCTTCTCAGCGGGGGACACGCGCTGGTGGCCGATTTCGGCATCGCCCGCGCTCTGGGTCAGTCGGGCGCGGAGCGGCTGACCGAGACCGGGATGGCCGTCGGCACCGCCGCCTACATGAGTCCCGAGCAGTCGGCCGGAGACCGTCAGCTCGATGGCCGTTCGGATGTATACAGTCTCGGCTGTGTGCTCTACGAGATGTTGGCGGGCGAGCCGCCCTATACCGGCCCAACCGCTCAGGCCATCATCGCCAAACGCTTCAGCGATCCGGTGCCCTCGGTGCGCCGTGTGCGCCAGAGCGTTCCTGACCAGATCGATCAGGCGGTGCGTCGGGCGCTCGCACCGGTGGCGGCCGACCGGATTCCCGGCGCAATGGAGTTCGCCCGGCTGTTGGAGCCGACGGGCATGACAGCACCAGCACCGACCACCGAACCAGTGGCGCCTGCTCGCGGGGCATCGTCAGCTGGACGGACTATTCGAATCGATCGGCGCCAACCGACGGCTGCCGTTGCCCTGGTGCTCGGCGTGCTCCTCGGACTCGGCGTGCTTTTCGCCTGGCGCCGGAGTCAATCGTCGGCGGGAGAGGCGGGCGGCGTCAAAGTCCTGGCCGTGCTGCCGTTCGAGAACCTGGGCGACTCGGCCGACGCGTACTTCGCCGATGGAGTCGCGAATGACGTGCGCACAAAGCTGTCCCGGCTCGAAGGCCTCGCCGTCATTGCTCGCGGAAGCTCGAACGAGTACAGAGGAACGACCAAGACGCAACAGCAGATCGCTCGCGAGCTGGGCACCGACTATCTGCTCACCGGTACCATCCAATGGGAAAGAGCGGCGGGTGGCGCGAGCCGAGTGCGGGTAACCCCGGAGCTGGTTGACGTGCGCCCGGGGCACGCGCCGAGAACCCGATGGGGCCAACAGTTCGACGCTGCCATGACCGGCGTGTTCCAGGTGCAGGCCGACATCGCCGGCCAGGTGGCGCAGGCGCTGAACCTGGCACTCGGTGACAGCACCAGGCGGGAGCTGGCGGCGAAACCCACGCAGAGTCTGCCCGCCTACGATCACTTTCTCCGAGGCGAAGCCGCCAACCGCTTCGACGACCCGCCGAAGCTCCGCCAGGCGGTGGCTGCGTACGAAAAGGCCGTGGCACTCGATTCGGCCTTCGTCGAGGCCTGGGCCCAGCTCGGCGTGGCGCAGTCGGCCCTGTACTGCAACAGCACGCCCACGCCGGCCAGGGCCAAGGCGGCGCGTCACGCGGCCGAACAGGCGCTGGCGCTCGCCCCCACGCGGCCGGAAGGTCACGTGGCCCTTGGGTGGTATTACACCTGCGTCCTCAACGACTACGCCCGCACCCTGGCGGAGGACAGCACGGCGCTCGCCTTTGCGCCTGGGAATGCCGAGCTGATCGGGAACGTGGGCTGGGACGAGATGAATCTCGGCCGCTGGGAAGCGGCGCGTGCGCACCTGGAGCAGGCCACTCGGCTGAATCCTCGCCTGGTGACGACCACACGGCTGCTCGGCAAAGTCTTACTCGCCACCCGGCGCTACCCGGAAGCCGAGCGGGTCTATGACCTCGCACTCGGGCTCGAGCCGTCCGATCTTGGCGCGCGTGAAAGCCGAGCGCAGGTGGCGGTCGCGCGAGGCGACCTGGCCGGCGCGCGGGCCGTGCTCCGGGCGGCGCCGAAGGACCTGGACCCGACCGCGCTCGTGGCCTTTACGGCTTCCGGTTACCTGTACTGGTTGCTCGACGAAGAGCAGCAGCGGCTCCTCTTCCGTCTCACGCCCAGCGCCTTCGACGATGACCGGGGGACCTGGGGCCTGGCCCTGGCTCAGATCTATGCTCTTCGAGGCAACCTCGCGAAGGCGCGAGCATACGGCGATTCCGCCCGACTGGCCTATGAGCAGCAGCTCGAGGCCGTACCTCGCGACGATCGGCGCCGCGCATCGCTCGGACTCGCCCTCGCCTATGGGGGGGACAAGGAGGCGGCGATTCGGGAGGGAGAACGCGCCGTGACCAACGTGCCGATCAGTCGCGATGCCGCCGTTGGGCCGCTGCGCACCCATTTGGTGCGCATCTATCTGCTCGTCGGGGAGCCGGAGAAGGCTCTGGACCATCTCGAGCCGCTGCTCGAGATCCCGCATTACGTCTCCCCCGGCTGGCTCAAGATCGATCCGACGTTCGATCCGCTACGGGGCAATCCACGGTTCCAGCGGCTGGTCAACGCCAAGCCTTAGATCGATCACGGCTCGACCGGCTGCGCGGCGATCGCCGGTTCGCGCGGATCGAGCGCAGCGTCGGACTTCCATAGCCGAGAGGTGGCGACTACAATAGGCACGCCATGAGCCGCGCCCCCGCCCGTACCCGCCACTTCCTCGCCATCCCCGACTTCTCCCGCTCCGAGCTCCTGTCGCTGTTCGATCTGGCCGCCCGCATGAAGCAGCCCGGCTACGCCGACAAGCCGCTCGCGGGCAAGACGCTGGGGATGATCTTCGCCAAGAGCAGCACCCGGACCCGGGTCTCCTTCGAGGCCGGCGCCTTCCAGCTCGGCGGGCACGCGCTGTTCCTGTCCTCGCGCGACATCCAGTTGGGCCGGGGCGAGCCGATCCGCGACACCGCGCGGGTGCTCTCCCGCTATCTCGACGGCATCATGATCCGCACCTTCGACCACGCGGACGTGGAGGAGCTGGCGCGGTTCGCCTCGATTCCGGTGATCAACGGCCTCACCGATCTGCTGCATCCCTGCCAGGTGCTGGCCGACCTGCTCACCATCCGGGAGGCCCTGGGCGGCTGGGACGGCAAGGTGGTGGCCTGGATCGGCGACGGGAACAACATGGCCAACAGCTGGCTCAACGCCGCCGGCCTGCTCGGCTTCGAGCTCCGGCTCGCCTGCCCCGAGGGCTACCAGCCCAACCGGGAGATCCTGGAGCGGAACCGGAAGCTCACCAAGGTCACCCTCACCACCGATCCGCGCGAGGCGGCCCGCGGCGCCCACGTGGTAAACACCGACGTCTGGGCCTCCATGGGGCAGGAATCGGAGCAGGAAGAGCGGGCCAGCGCCTTCCAGGGCTACATCGTGGACCAGGCGCTCATGGACAGCGCCGACCGGAATGCCATCTTTCTCCACTGCCTCCCGGCCCACCGCGGCGAGGAGGTGTCGGAGGCCGTGATCGAGGGAATGCAGTCGAAGGTGTGGGACCAGGCCGAGAACCGGCTGCACCTGCAGAAGGCGCTGATGGCGACGCTGATGGCCAAGAGCGTGAAGAGTGAAAAGTGACTGGTGCCTAGCATGACCGCTAACGCGTTACGCCGCACTCCGCTCTACGACACCCACAAGGCGCTGGGCGCCAAGCTGGTGCCCTTCGCCGGATGGGAGATGCCGGTGCAGTATCCCGCCGGCATCCTGGCCGAGCACCAGGCGGTGCGCACCGGCGCCGGGGTATTCGACGTGTCCCACATGGGCGAGTTCGAGATCAGCGGCCCCGACCGCAACGCCTTCGTCAACCGGGTC
>DATBJC010000158.1:0-16004 GCA_036556625.1 Gemmatimonadales bacterium | reverse complement strand
GCGGTCATCGAGACCAGTTGAGAAGATCCCTCGTCGCGTTCGCTCCTCGGGATGACAGGCTAGCCTCGCGCGCCGTCCCGCTGTCCCGCCGTCCCGCCTATCCCTCCTTCTCCTCGTACATCTCCTTCAGCCGGTTCACCACGTTCGGATCCGCCAGGGTGGTGGTATCCCCCAGCGCGCGTCCTTCGGCGATGTCCTTCAGCAGGCGGCGCATGATTTTCCCGCTCCGGGTCTTGGGGAGATCGGCCGAGAAGAAGATGTCGTCGGGGCGGGCGATCGCGCCGATCTTCTGGGTCACGTGCGCCTTGAGGTCGTCCTTGAGCGCGGGCGAGGACTGGCTGCCGTCCTTCAGCGTGACGAAGGCGGCCAGGGCCTGACCTTTGAGGTCGTGGGCCCGGCCCACCACGGCGGCCTCCGCCACCGCGGGATGATCCACCAGCGCGCTTTCGACCTCCATGGTGCCGATCCGATGCCCGGCGACGTTCAGCACGTCGTCCACCCGTCCCAGGATCCACCAGTAGCCGTCTTCATCCAGCTTCGCGCCATCGCCGGTGAAGTACCGGCCGGGGAAGCGGCTCCAGTACACCTCGCGGTATCGCTCGTCATCCCCGAAGATGGTGCGCAGCATGCCGGGCCAGGGCTGCGCGATGGTGAGAAAGCCGCCGCCCGACTCAAGCCGCTCGCCCTTGGCGTCCACCAGCTCGGGCACGATCCCCGGATACGGAATGGTGGCGGAGCCGGGCTTGGTCTCCACCACCGCCGGCAGCGGCGTGATCATGATCCCGCCGGTCTCGGTCTGCCACCAGGTGTCCACGATGGGGCAGTTGCGCCGCCCGATGTGCTCGTGGTACCAGACCCACGCCTCCGGATTGATCGGCTCGCCCACCGTGCCGAGGAGACGCAGCGTGGAGAGGTCATGCCGCTCCGGGTGCTCGGTGCCCCACTTCATGAAGGCGCGAATCGCGGTCGGCGCGGTGTAGAGGATGGTGACGCCGTAGCGCTCGACGATGGCCCAGAAGCGGTCGCGTCCCGGCCAGTCCGGGGCGCCCTCGTACATCAGGACCGTGGCGCCGTTGGCCAGAGGGCCGTAGACCACATAGGAGTGGCCCGTCACCCACCCGATGTCGGCCGTGCACCAGTACACGTCCTCGTCCCGAAGGTCGAACACGTGTTTCGCGGTCGAGGTGACGTGGGTGAGATAGCCGCCGGTGGTGTGGACGATACCCTTGGGCTTTCCGGTGGTCCCGGAGGTGTACAGGATGAACAGCAGGTCCTCGGCATCCATCGGCTCCGGACGGCACACCAATGACTCCGGCTCGAGCAGCCGGTGCCACCAGTGGTCCCGGCCTTCCTTCATCGGAGCGAACGCCTCGTCGCCTTCGGAATGCCCGTAGCGGCGGACCACGACGCAGTGGCGAATCGATGGGGTCCCCGCGAGAGCGTCATCCGCCGTGCGCTTGAGCGGCAGGACCTGGCCCCGGCGGTAGCCGCCGTCGGCCGTGATCAGGACGGTGGCGCCGGCGTCGTTGATCCGGTCCCGCAGCGCTTCGGCCGAGAACCCGCCGAACACCACCGAGTGCACCGCGCCGATCCGGGCACAGGCCAGCATCGCGACTGCCGCTTCGGGCACCATGGGGAGATAGATCGCGACCCGGTCGCCCTTCCTCACGCCGAGCCGCTTGAGCGCGTTGGCGCAGCGGGAGACTTCCCGGGACAGCTCCCAGTAGGTGAGGACGCGGCGCTCGCCCGGCTCGCCTTCCCAGATGATGGCGGCCTTGTTGCGCCGGGGGCTGCGCAGGTGGCGGTCCAGGCAGTTCACCGAGGCGTTGAGCTTCCCGCCGACGAACCACTTGGCGTGGGGCGGATTCCACTCGAGCGTGGTGGTCCAGGGCGACATCCACTCGAGCGCACGTGCCTGTCCTTCCCAGAATTGCTTCCAGTCGGAGCCGGCGACGTAGAGGGCGGCGGTGGTGGAGGCGCGTGCCGCGAACTCGGCGGTGGTCGGGAAGCGCCGCCGCTCGGAGAGCAGGGTTTCGATCTGGTCGGTCATGGTTTCAACGCTTGTCGAGCGGAACGAAAGGGCGCTCCTGCCGGCCGATGTAGATCTGCCGCGGGCGGGCGATCTTCTGGTCCTTGTCCAGCAGCATCTCCTCCCACTGGGCCAGCCATCCCGGCATGCGGCCGAGGGCAAAGAGCACGGTGAAATATTCCGTGGGGTACCCCATCGCCTGGTAGATCAGCCCGGAGTAGAAGTCCACGTTGGGGTAGAGCTTCCGCTTGATGAAGTACTCGTCCTCCAGCGCGATCCGCTCCAGCTCCAGCGCGATCTCCAGCTTGGGGTTGAGCCCCGTCTCCCGGAACACGTCGTCGGCCACCTTCTTGATCAGCTTGGCGCGGGGGTCGTACGACTTGTAGACCCGGTGCCCGAAGCCCATCAACCGGCCGCCGCCGCCCTTCACCTCCTTGATGAAAGCGGGGATATTCTTCTTGTCCGCGATCTCGTCCAGCATCGTCAGCACCGCCTCATTGGCCCCACCGTGCAGCGGGCCGTACAGCGCCGCGATGCCGGCGGACACGGCCGAGAACGGGTCCACATGGGAAGAGCCCACCCCTCGGACCGCGCTGGTGGAGCAGTTCTGCTCATGATCGGCGTGGAGGATGAGCAGGATCTCCAGCGCGCGCTGCAGCACCTTGTTCGGCTTGTGCCGGCCGCCGATGCTGAACGTCATGTTCACGAAGTTGCCGATGTAGTCCAGATCGTTGTCCGGAAAGACGAACGGCAGCCCGCGCGAGTGACGGAAGGCGAAGGCCGCGATGGTCGGCGTCTTGGCCAGAAGCCGGATCCGCTGGAGCCGGCGGTTGGCCGAATCGTGGATCTCCTTGGCGTCCGGATAGAAGGTCGACAGGGCTCCCACCACACCGAGCAGCATCCCCATGGGATGCGCGTCGTAGCGGAAGCCCTCCAGGAACTTGGTGATGTTGGTGTGGACGTAGGTATGGTATGTGACCGTCTCGGTCCAATCGTCGAGCTGCTGCCTGGTGGGGAGCTCGCCCTCGATCAGGAGATAGGCCACCTCCAGAAAGCTGCTCTGCTCCGCAAGCTGCTCGATCGGGTAGCCGCGGTAGCGGAGGATCCCCTTGTCGCCGTCGATGAAGGTGATCGCGCTCCGGCAGGCCGCTGTGTTCATGAAGGCCGGGTCGTACGTCATGAGGCCGAAGTCGTCGTCCGACACCTTGACCTGGCGTAGGTCGATGGCACGTACGGTGCCCTCGGAGATCGGCACCTCGTAGGTGCGTCCGGTGCGATTGTCGGTGATGGTCAGGCTGTCCTGAGGCACGTACCTGCTCCTTCGGGTGACGCGTCGGAAGGAATACCGCGCTGCGGATTCGAGTATAACTTGCGCCGGGTCGCACACGCCAGCAGCCACGCTCACGGGGACTCTCCTCGCATGCTCAGGTCATCCATCCTGCTCGCCGCCGCCTGTATCCTGACCGCGCCGCTTTCGGCGCAATCCGCCGTGGACACTGCCGGCTCGGGGAAGCTGATCGCGGAGGCGATCGACCGCTCCGAGGTGATGGAGAACCTCCGCTACCTGAGCGACGTGATCGGGCCCCGCCTGAGCGGCTCCGACGCGATGCGACGGGCCAACCAGTGGACCGCGGAGCGCTTCCGCGCCTACGGGCTCACCGCGAGCCTGGAGAGCTACGACTTCGGGGTCACCTGGGAGCGGGGCTGGGTCTCACTCCGCCTGGTAGAGCCGTTCCGTCGGGCCATTACCGGCCACAGCTGGGCCTGGACGGCCGGGACCGACGGCAAGCGCCGCAAGGGACCGGTCGTGCAGCTGGACCTCTCGACCCCCGACAGCCTGGCTCGCTACCGCGAGCGGGTGCGGGGCGCCTGGGTATTACCCAAGGCGTCCAATCCGGTCTGGAACCCGGACGGGCCCCCGGCGATGCCCCAGGACTCACAGGAGATCAAGGCCATCCTGGCCGCTCGCGAGGCGCTCACCGCAGATACCTCACGCCCGGCGGTCCTCGCGCGGCGACAATTCCAGATCGACCTTCCCTATGTCCTCGAAAAGGCCGGAGCACTCGGCACGCTGGTGGACGGCGGGAAAGAGCACGCGCTGATGACGATGAGCGGCTCGCCCAACCGGGTATCGCCGCTGCCGAACATCGTGGTGTCCCACGAGGACTACACGCTCCTCGAACGCCTGCTGGGCCATGGCGTCGTACCCCGTCTCGAGGGCCGGGTCGAGAACCAGCTGGGGACCTCGCGAGTCCGGCAGCAGAACACCGTGGCCGAGCTCAAGGGCAGTGACCTGCCGGGTCAGGTGGTGATCCTTGGCGCCCATCTCGACAGCTGGGACCTGGGGACCGGCGTCACCGACAACGGCGCGGGTTCCATGGTGGTGCTGGAGGCCGCCAGGGTGCTGGCGCGCTCGGGACTGAAGCCTCGCCGCACGATCCGGTTCATCCTGTTCAGCGGCGAGGAGCAGGGTCTGATGGGATCCAGGGCGTACGCCGCAGCTCACGCGGCGGAGGCGGACAGCATCCAGGCGGTGCTGGTCATCGACAACGGGACCGGCCGGATCGTGGGGCAGGCGCTCCAGGGCCGGACGGATCTGGAGGCTCTCTGGCGGGCACTGCTGACGCCGGTGGAGCGCCTCGGCGCGGCGGCCGTGCGAGACTTCGTGAAAACCGGCACCGATCACCTGTCGTTCGGGTTCTACGGCATCCCGGCCTTCAACTTCGACCAGGAGCGTCGGGGCTACTCCCACACCCATCATTCGGAGAGCGATACCTTCGATAAGGCGGTCGGGGACGACCTGGCCCAGGCCAGTGCGGTGATGGCGGTGACCGCCTACGAGCTGGCCAATCTGCCGGAGCTGTTGCCCAGGGGTCCCAAGCCGGGGCCGGAGCGGATTCCCAATCGGCCGAGTGAGGCGGTGGCCAAGGGTCGGTAGGGAAGTCAGGTCGGTTGACAGCTTTTCACGCGCTAGCAGGCTCGCGTTACGTCAGCTTCTTCCCCGGCAACTCCACCGTACAGGTCGTGTCGAAGCCGCCCCGCGTGTTGTAGATGGTCGTCACCATCAGGCGCCTGGCCCCCAGCACCCGCTGCAGATCCTCGGCGATCTTCGCCGTGGCGTGCTCCTGAAAGATTCCCACGTTCCGATAGCGGGTGACGTAATACTTGAGGCTCTTGAGCTCGATGCACCGGTCCGAGGGCACGTAGGTGATCCGGAGAGTCGCGAAGTCGGGGAGCCCGCTGTAGGGACAGACCGGGCTGAACTCCCGAGTCTCGGTCACGATCTCCTGGTCGGGACCGGTGTACTCGAAAGTCTCCAGGATCCCGACATCCACCGCATCAGGTCCCACGAACGGAAGTGTTCTGCCTTCGGCGATCGCCATGAGCCAATCCTAGCCCTCTGCCGCGGTTCTCACCATCCCGGTCTCCAGCCATCCATGCTCCCCGCGGAGCACCTGCTGTGCCACCCGGTAAGTCGCGGCATCCTCGTTGTCGAACACGGCCTCGAACCGCTCCTCCACCCGGCGCCGCGCATGGCGGCAGAACAGGTCGGCCAGGTCGACTGGTCCAGTCTCTCTTTCGCCCTCTGCCTGACCGTCCGACCGCCCGACCGTCCGGCCACCCTTCGCTGCGCTCGGGGCAAGCTCTGTCATCGCTTGCGCGCGGGAGCATGCCGCCGTCATCGCCAGCAGCTCGGCCCCGATCTCGACCAACCGGCCGAGCACGGCCTGCCGCTTCTCCAGCTTGGGCCCGAACCGGATCATGCAGTGGAACAGCGTGCGCGCGAGCCGCCGGCAGGAGCGGTTCACGAACCGCACGTGGGGGGCCAGACGACCGAACTCGGAATAGCGTGGGGGCCGGCTCCAGCCCAGGAAGAGCCGGGGATACCAGTAGGCGTAGTACACGCCGGACCGGAGCAGCGACTTGATCTTCTTTCCCATCGGCGCCTTGGGATCGATGAGATCGCCCGCCAGCTTGAGATGGGTGTCCACCGCCTCCCGGGCGATGAACAGCCGCATGATCTCGCTGGACCCTTCGAAGATCAGATTGATCCGGAAGTCCCGCATCATCCGTTCGATCGGCTCAGGCCGCTCGCCCCGGCTCCGCAAGCTGTCCGCCGTTTCGTAGCCGCGGCCGCCCTTGATCTGGAGGGTGTCGTCCACGATGCGCCAGCCCACCTCGGTATTCCACATCTTGGCCATGGCGGCTTCCAGCCGGATGTCGGCATTGCCCCGGTCGGCCAGCAGCGACGCCAGGTCGGAGACCGCCTCCATCGCGAAGATCTCCGCGGCCATCCGGCCGAGCTTCTGGGCAATGGCGTCATGCTTGCCGATCGGAGCGCCCCATTGCACCCGCTCGGCGGCCCAGCGGCGTGCGATCTCCAGCGCCCGCTTGGATCCGGCGACGGCGGAGGCCGGCAGCGTGAGCCGGCCGGTGTTGAGCGTAATCAGGGCGAGCTTGAGTCCCTTACCCTCACCCCAGAGCACGTTGTCCACCGGCACCTTGACGTTGGTGAACCGGATGATGCCGTTCTCGATCGCCTTGAGCCCCATGAAGTGGAGCCGCTGGACCACCTGCACGCCGGGCCAGTCGGTCTCCACGATGAACGCGGTGATCTTCTTGGGTCCGGTCCGCGCCATCACCACCATCAGCTCGGCGATGGTGCCATTGGTGCACCACAGCTTCTCGCCGTTCAGGATGTAGTGCATTCCGTCCTCCGACAGCGTCGCCGTGGTGGCGAGGCCCGCCGGATCGGAGCCCACGTGATTCTCGGTGAGGGCGAAGGCCGACACCGCCCCCCTGGCCAGCCGGGGCAGGTACCGCTTCTTCTGGTCCGGGGTGCCGAAGAGCTTGAGCGGCGTGGGGACCCCGATGGACTGGGCGGCCGACAGCAGCGCGGTGAGGTTGCCGTCCTGACTGGTGACCAGACCGATGGCGCGGGTGTAGCTGTACTGGCTCAGGCCGAGGCCGCCGTACTCGGTGGGGATCTTGATGCCGAAGGCGCCGATATCACCCAGACCCCGAACGATGTAGCTGGGGATCTTTCCCTCCCGATCGATCATGTCGCTGTCCACCCGCTCCCGCATGAAGCGCTCGAGCCGCTCCATGAACGGCCGGGCCCGCTCCAGATCCGCCTGGTTCGGGGCGGGGAAGGGGTGCACTAGATCCAGCCGGAACTTCCCCTCGAACATCTCCCGGACGAAGCTGGGCGACTCCCATTCCGTCTCGCGGGCGGCTTCGGCGACCTCGCGGGCCTCCTGCTCGGTGGCGAGGGGGGTGGCGGAGTCTTCTCTGGGGGGTGCCAGGACGTCAGTCATGGGAGGACGGGTTGAGGGTGGAGGCCACCGGGCGGTCGAGACCGGCGAGGCCGTTGAGCACCAGACCGACAATGTGGCGCCGGCGGCGCTCCAGATCGTCGGGATTCTCCAGCGTCACGCCCACGGCGGGCGCCACGGTACGCGCGTGGATCAGGTGGAACCAGCAGAGCGCGATGATGCTGAGGAGCAACTGCGCGGCCTCGCCCGAGGGCGAGTCGTCGAGGCCCAGCTCGGCGCTGATCGCGGCCAGCGCTTCCTGGCCGGCCGACAGGTGGCTCACGCCGCCCAGCTGGGTGCCGCCGCTGAGCGCCTCCCGCTCGATGAGCCGGATGAAGTTCGGGCGGGCGGCTAGAAAGTCGAAGTAGTCGGAGACCGCGCCCGCCAGGATCGCCTCGGGAGACTGCCCGCTCGCCAAGGCCCGCGCCCGGCCGGCCCGGACCGCCTCCCGTGCCTCGGCAAACGACTGGTCGAGGACCGCCTGATACAGGTCCGCCTTGGAGCCGAAGAAGTAACCGGGCGTGCCGCGAGAGACCCCAGCCAAGGTGCCGACATCGCTCAGGCTGGTAGCGTCGAAACCCTTGCGGGCAAACAACTTCTCAGCCGCGTCCAGAATGGCGGCGCGGGTGCGATCGGGGTTGCGTTCACGGTCGGCAGATAAGCTCATCAGCCCTCGACGTAGGCTTGCTTGCTGTTCAGCAAGTTATGGTCCACACCGTTGCCGTCAAGGGGAGGCGGGGAACGGCCTACTGCCCGGCCGTCAGCGACCTGCCCGATGGCACCGGGGACGGCGATCTGCCGCACGGCGAGCAGGTCGCGCAGCGAAAAGTGCATGCCGACCCCGAACATGAGCAGGATCACGCCGATCTCGGCGAGCTGCCCGGCCAGGCCGGGATCGGCCAGGAAGCCCGGTGTGAAAGGCCCCACCGCGACCCCGGCGAGCAGATATCCCACCAGGGGCGGCAGCCCGACGTGCGGCGCCAGCAGCCCGCCGATGAAGGCGAAGGCCAGGCCGGCGGCGATGGTGGAGATGAGTGCGGTCTCGTGCGGCATGGCGGAAACAATAAGGGCACGCCTCCCGGCATGCCCTTCATTTGGTATCGAGCGCCTGGTATCGAGCGCCCAGAAGCTACGCGGTGCGCCTGGCCAGTACCGGCTCGATCTCGGTCCGATCCGCGGATAGGTAGGTGTCCCGCGCCGCCGCGATGTACCCCTCGGCCCCCTTCGGTGCCACCTTCCGGAACAGCGGCAGGAAGCTTTCCCACTGAACCAGGATGGTTCGGGCGCGGGGACTGGCGGTGCGCTCCTCGTGCTCCCGAACCAGGCGATGCAGCAGCTCGATGTCGCGCTCGTCCAGCCCGGCCAGCTCCACCATGTCGCGGTTGAGCCGGCTGCCGAACGAACCGGCCTCGTCGAGCACGTACGCGATGCCGTTTGACATGCCCGCACCGAAGTTCCTACCCGCCCGGCCCAGCAGCACCACGATGCCGGCGGTCATGTACTCGCAGCAATGGTTTCCCGCTCCCTCGATCACGGCCACCGCGCCTGAATTCCTCACCGCAAAGCGGTCCCCCGCTTGGCCGGCCGCGAACAGCTTCCCCCCGGTGGCCCCGTAGAGCACGGTGTTGCCGATGATGAGATGCTGGTGGGAGACGTCGGCGTAGGCCGCACGCCGGAACGGGCGGATGGTGATCTCCCCGCCGCTCAGGCCCTTGCCGACATAGTCGTTGGCTTCCCCCTCCAGTTCCAGCTGCATCCCGCGGCAGCTGAACGCCCCGAAGCTCTGCCCCGCCGATCCGGTGAACCGCAGCCGGACCGAGCCGGGCGCGAGACCGGCGTCGCCGGTCCGTTCCACGATGGCCCCCGCCACCCGGGCGCCCACGGCCAGGTGGTGATTGTAGATCGGGTAATTGCCGGAGAATGGGAGGCCGCAGTCCAGATAGGGCCGCACTTCTTCCAGGATCTCCTCGTCGAGCGAGACCAGCCCGGGCCGGTCGTTGCGCTCGACGGTACGGCGGAGCGGACCGGCGGGCACTCGCGGATGTCCTTCGGCGTCGGTGGGCGCCAGCAGCACCGAGAGATCCAGCATCTGCGCCCGAGGCACCTCCGGGCGCTCCACCCGCTCCAGCAGGTCGTTCCGTCCGATGATCTCGTCCAGGGAGCGGAATCCCATGTCGGCCAGAGTCCGGCGCACCTCTTCGGCCACCAGGGTGAAGTAGCCGATCACCTGCTCCGGCGTTCCCTTGAACTTGCCCCGCAGGTCTTCCCGTTGGGTGGCGATGCCGGTCGGACAGGTGTTGATGTGACACTGGCGCGCCATGGCGCAGCCCATCGCCACCAGTGGCGCGGTGCCGAACCCGTAGCTCTCCGCGCCGAGCAGGGCCGCGATGACCACGTCACGCCCGGTCTTGAAGCCGCCATCGGTGCGGACTTCGATCCGATGGCGAAGGCCATTCCGGAGCAGGATGGCCTGCGCCTCCGCCAGGCCCAGCTCCCAGGGAGAGCCCGCGTGCTTGATGGAGGAAAGGGGCGAAGCCCCGGTACCGCCGTTGTGCCCGGCGATCAGCACGTAGTCGGCATAGGCCTTCGCTACGCCCGCCGCGACGGTGCCTACTCCGACCTCGGAGACCAGCTTCACTCCCACGCGCGCGCGAGGGTTTACGGTCTTGAGGTCATGGATCAGCTGAGCCAGGTCCTCGATGGAGTAGATGTCGTGGTGCGGCGGCGGCGAGATCAGCTGGATCCCCGGCACGGCGTGCCGCAGCCGCGCGATCAGCTGGGTGACCTTGTGGGCCGGCAATTGCCCGCCCTCACCGGGCTTGGCGCCCTGGACGATCTTGATCTCGAGCTCCTCCGCGCGCAGCAGATACTCGGTCGTCACGCCGAACCGCGCGGACGCGACCTGCTTGATGCGGTTGTCCGAGCGGTCGCCGTTCGAGGCCGGCAGATAGCTGTGCGGATCCTCGCCGCCCTCTCCGGAGTTGGAGCGGGCACCCATCCGGTTCATCGCGATGGACAGCGTGGCGTGGGCCTCGGGCGACAGCGCGCCGAGCGACATGGCGGAGGAGACGAAGCGCCGCCGGATCACCTCCGCCGGTTCCACCTCGTTCAGTGGCAGGGCCTGGCCCTGGCGCACCGTCAGCAGGTCGCGGGGACCCGCCGGCCGTCGAAGGGAGTTCTTGGTCAGGAAGCTGCCGTAGGCATCGCTCCCCTCGCTCTTGAGCGAGTGTTGCAGCGCGACGACGATGGGCGGCGCCCAGCCGTGGTCCTCGCCGTCCTTCCGGAAGCGAGCCCGGCCGTGGTCCGGCAGCGAAGCGGCCTCCCCGGCGGGAGCGTACGCGGCGCGATGACGGGCGAGCACATCCTCGGCGAGCTCCTCGAAGCCGATGCCCCCGATGGGCGAGGCCGTTCCCGCGAAGCAGGTGGAGACGACCTCGTGGCCCAGTCCCAGGATCTCGAAAATCTGGCCGCCGCAGTACGAGGAGAGGGTCGAGATTCCCATCTTGGACAGGATCTTGAGCAGCCCCTTCTCGGCGGCCGAGCGGAACCGCCGCGCCGCCTCCAGCGGTGTGGGGCGTGGCTCGGCCGGCTCTTTCCGGCGCGCCTCGCGGCCTCCCTCCCCCGCGGCGAAGGCGTCGCGGACCGCCGCAAGCGCGAGCCAGGGGTGCACTGCTTCCGCGCCATAGCCGATGAGCGTGGCGAAGTGATGGATGTCGATCGCGTCGCCGGCCTCGGCCACCAGACCCACCCGCGCGCGCAGCCCGGTGTGGATCAGATGCTGGCGCACGGCGCCGATCGCCAGGAGCATGGGGATGGGGACGTGCTGCCGGTCCGCGGTGCGATCGCTGATGATGATGACTCGCGCGCCACGCCGCGCCGCCCGTTCGGCCGATCTGCGTAGCGCCGTGAGCGCCGGGCGCAGCCCCTCGACGCCCTTGGACCGGTCCCACACCGCGTCCAGGGTGACCGTGGAGAAGCCGGCCACATTCCGGAGTGCCGCCATCTCGTCGTCCAGCATGAGCGGATGCTCCAGCCGGAGCATCCGGGCATACGACGGCCGCTCCAGCAGCGGCGAGCCGCGGCGTCCCAGATGCATGCGCAGCGACATCACCATCGTCTCGCGCAGCGGATCGATCGGCGGGTTGGTCACCTGCGCGAAGCGCTGACGGAAGTAGGCGTAGACGCTCTGGGGGACCGCCGAGAGCGGAGGGATCGGCGTGTCGTCCCCCATGCTCCAGACCGGATCGGCCGCGCTGGTGCCCATGGGCTCGAGCACCAGCCGGAGATCCTCCGCTCCATAGCCGAACGCCCGCTCCAGCCTGGTCAGCTCCTCGCCCTCGGGTGAGGAGGACACTCGAGCCGGATCGGGGACCAGGGTCGCCATGTACCGGGCCACCCAGCGGGCGTAGGGGCGGCGGCCGGCGATCTCCCGCTTGGCATCGAGATTCCGGATCACCTCACGCCGCGCGGTGTCCACCACCAGCACCTCGCCGGGCCCGACCTTGCCGCACTCCACCACTTCGCGGGGATCGAGCTCCACCACGCCGACCTCGGACCCCGCGACCACCAGGCCGTCGCGCCGCACCTTGTAGCGGCAGGGCCGGAGTCCGTTCCGGTCCACCGCCGCGGCGGCGATCACGCCATCGGTGAGCGCGATGGCGGCGGGGCCGTCCCACGGCTCCAGCACGCACTGGTGGTACTCGTAGAACGCCTTGATGGCCGGATCGAGGTCGGGGTACTGCTCCCAGGCCTGCGGCACCATCATCATCGCGGTATGGACCGGGTCGCGTCCCGAGCGCACCAGCAGCTCCATGGCGTTGTCGAGGCTCGCCGAATCGCTCCCCTCCCGCCAGATCACCTCCCGGAGCCGCTCGATCTTGGTGCCCCAGACCGGGCTCGTCAGCATCGGCTGCCGCATCGTCATCGCGTTGCGGTTGCCCCACAGGGTGTTGATCTCCCCGTTGTGGGCCAGCAGCCGGAACGGCTGTGCCAGCGGCCAGCTCGGCAGTGTGTTGGTCGAGTAGCGCTGATGGAACACCGCGATGGCGCTCTCGTACTCCGGATACCTGAAGTCGGTGTAGAACGCCGAGAGCTGGGTACCGGTGAGGAGGGCTTTGTAGACGATGGTGCGGCAGGAGAGGGAGCAGACGTAGAAGCCGGGGAGATCGGGCTCCCCCGCTCGTCGCTCCATCTCGCGGCGCGCCAAGTACAGCGCGCGCTCCCAGGCCTCGTCATCGGCAGCGAGTGCCGGCCGGCCCACCAGCACCTGGCGGATCACTGGGCAGGACGCCAGCGCGGTCGGTCCCAGCGCCCCCGGATTGATGGGCACATCACGCCAGCCGAGGAAGGGGATGCCGTCGCCGGCGAGGATCTCCTCGACCATTCGGACCGAGGCCCAGAGCGCCTCGGGCTCCCGGGGCAGGAAGAAGACGCCGACGCCGAACGGCAGCCCGGGCTGCAGGTGCAGGCCGAGCCGGTAGGCGTCGCGATAGAAGAGCCGGGCCGGGATCTGGGTCAACAGGCCGGCCCCGTCGCCCGAGTTGTCCGTGGAGGCCGCGCCCCGGTGTGCCACCCGCGCCACGGCGTCCAGCGCCATCTCGACCACTTCATGTGACCGCGCTCCCGACGCAGTGGCCACGAATCCGACGCCGCAGGCGTCGTGCTCACGGGACGGGTCCAGCGACTGCGCCACCGGGACGGCGGCATGAGGGTGAGGGCCGGGAAGGTTGTCGCGGGAACCGGCCGGGTGGATCCGCTGCCCATTGGCGGCCATGGTGCCTCCTGCTGGTTGGCGCCCCATCGGCCGGAGAGGCCGGTTGCGGGGCAACAAAAAGCCCGCTCCACGAGGGAGCGGGCCGGGAGCATCGCATGCGCGAGGAACTACCCGGTCGCTCCCGTGGAGCGGACGGTATTAAGCTGAATGAGCTTGGTAGCCGGTGCGCGATTCATGAACGTATTATTATGCACGGCCGCGTATGTGTCAACATGCCGGCCAATGATCGATCCTGTCAATGGACCGATCGGCTTGGGCAATTGGAGTGTCATCCCGAGCGAACGCGAGGGATCTTGCTCGCAGGATCCGGAAACGCGTCGGCCAGATCCCTCGCTCCGCTCGGGATGACAGTTCTTCTCCCCCACTTGACAGCCCCCCATTCCGAGCGTTAGCCTCACGAACGCTGTCGAATCCTGCGTGCCCGGCAGCTACCTACTCCAGGAAAGCGCGACACATCATGCTGCTCAGCTCGGTCGTCATCCTCGTCCTTAGCCTCCTGCTTACCGTCCTTATTGGTGAGCCAGGGGTCCTCGGCGTGCCGACACGAGCAACGTGAGACAGTAGCAGCGTCTCCATCGAAAGCACCGGCGCCGCGGACCCCCAACGTCCGCGGCGCTTTTTTGTCCACCTCAACCGGACCAACAGCGCTTATGGGCACCAGCCACGTCCTCATCTTCGACACCACGCTTCGCGATGGCGAGCAGGCCCCCGGCAACAGCCTGACCCCGGAAGAGAAGATCCGACTCGCGCGGCAGCTCGACGCATTGGGCGTGGACATCATCGAGGCCGGTTTTCCGGCCGCGTCGGAAGGCGACTACCGGAGCGTGCGGGACATCGCCGTCGAGCTGCGCCGCCCGGTGATCGCCGCTCTGGCACGCTGTACCGAGCGGGACATCGATCTGGCCGGCGAGGCGCTGGGCGGCGCCGAGCGCGCCCGGCTGCACGTGTTCATCTCGACCTCGGACCTACACATCCGGGAGAAGTTGCGAACCACTCGGGACGAGGTGATCGAGCGGGCCCGGGCGGCCGTACGACGGGCGCGGCGGTTCACCGACGACGTGGAGTTTTCGGCCGAGGACGCCAGCCGTACCGATCCCGACTATCTCTGCCGGGTGGTGCAGGCGGCGATCGAGGAGGGTGCCACCACGGTCAATCTCCCCGACACGGTGGGCTATGCCATGCCGGCGGAATACGGCGCGATGTTCCTGGACGTGCTGGTGCGAGTGCCGGGAGCCGACGGGGTGACCCTCAGCGCGCACTGTCACGACGACCTCGGCCTGGCGGTCGCCAACTCGCTCGCGGCCGTCGCGGCCGGAGCGCGTCAGGTCGAGTGCACCGTGAACGGCATCGGCGAGCGGGCCGGCAACGCCGCGCTGGAGGAGATCGTCATCGCCTCGCAGGTGCGGAACGGCGCCGTAGGGTTCCGCTGCAACGTGGACCCGCGGGAGATCTACCGCACCAGCCAGCTGCTCTCCTATCTCACCGGCGTGTTCCCTCAGCCCAACAAGGCGATCGTGGGTCGCAACGCCTTCGCCCACGAGGCCGGCATCCACCAGCACGGCATGCTCCAGAACGGGCTGACCTACGAGATCATCCGGCCGGAGATGGTGGGGATCCCTCGCTCGACCCTGGTGCTGGGGAAGCACTCCGGGCGCCATGGGCTGGAGCGCCGCTACCGCGATCTGGGGTACGACCTGACCGAGGCGCAGCTGGGCGAGGTGTACCGGGAGTTCATCGCCCTGGCCGACCGCAAGCGGGAGATCCTCGACGAGGATCTGCTTGCGCTGCTGCACGAGAGCTTTCACGACGCACCCGAGGAGTTCCAGCTCAGCCACCTGCGGGTGGTATGCGGCAGTGTCAGCCCGACGGCCGAGGTCCGGATGACTGGCGTCTGGGCGGGCGAGCGGGCGGCCCGCGGCACCGGCGACGGCCCGATCGCCGCGGCCTTCACGGCCATCAGCGAGATCACCGGCCGGCAGCTCGAGGTCTTGAGCCTTCAGCTCCGCTCGCTCACGCCCGGCCGCGACAGCGTGGGCCAGGTGTTTCTCCAGGTGAAGGTGGACGGCAAGTCGCTGTCGGGGCACGGGGCCTCGACCGACATCGTGGAGGCCAGCGCTCGCGCCCTGGTGAACGCGCTCAACAAGGCGAGGCACGCGGACCGGCTGGAGAGCAGCAGCCTGAACTCGGTGTACCTGTGGGGGGTGTGAACCTAGCACGGCGTGAAACTTTACCCTTACGCAGGTACCAATCGGAGGTCTGCCATTGACTGAAGTGTTGTCGGGCTCCCAGATCCTTTGCCGGGTGCTGCTCGAGGAGGGCGTGGATCTCCTCTTCGGCTACCCCGGCGGCGCGATCATGCCGTTCTATCACGCGCTCCCGGAGTATCCCGGGCTCCGCCATGTGCTGGTGCGCCACGAGCAGGCGGCGGCGCATGCGGCCGACGGGTACGCCCGGGCCACCGGGCGCGCCGGCGTGTGCGTGGCGACCTCGGGCCCCGGCGCCACCAATCTGGTCACCGGACTCGCCACCGCGCACATGGACAGCACGCCGGTCGTAGCGATCACCGGGCAGGTGCCGCGAGCGATGATCGGACGTGACGCGTTCCAGGAGACCGACATCATCGGCATCACCCAGCCGATCACCAAGCACAGCGTGCTGGTGGACGATGTGGAGGACCTGGCCGACGCGCTGCGTGAGGCTCTGGCGACGGCAGTGGAGGGTCGGCCGGGTCCGGTGCTGGTGGACATTCCCAAGGACGTGCAGCAGGCGAAGGCGGAGTGGCGCGGCGGGACGGCGGGACGGCGGAACGGCGGAACGGCGGACCGCGCCGTCGATCGGGCGGCCCGCGCGGCACCGGAGCCAGCTCCCACCGTTCCGCCGTCCCGCC
>DATBJC010000157.1:0-5004 GCA_036556625.1 Gemmatimonadales bacterium | reverse complement strand
CACCAGCGTGGTGGTCGGCTGAAAGCGGTAGATGCCGATCAGGTTCCCGTCGGGATTGGCCAGCGAAACCATCAGGCCCGGCTCCGAGCCGTTGATGGCGGTCAGCGCATAGGTGCCGGCGATGATGCCCGGCTCGGTCGGACCGGGGCCGGGATTCACCGGACCCGGACCTGGGTCGACCGGACCCGGACCCGGATCCACGGGACCCGGACCCGGATCCACGGGACCCGGACCCGGATCGATGGGATCGGGGCCGGTGGCGTCGCCGCTTCCCGAGCAGGCGAGAACGACGAGCGTGAGCGCGCCGGTCAATCCATACCAGGCGCGGCGGAACAGGGAACGGCGAAGCATGTGACCTCCTCCGAGGGTGATTGGTGACTGTCGGTCAGGAGGGAGGTACGCAGCGCCCCGCCGGTGCTTCTCAGGCGATGTCGGTGAGAAGACGGCCGACTCCTCTGCGTACTCCCTCGTGCGACGGCACCGAACCCCAACTCACTCTCGGAGGCAAACGACGTATGCGACACCTGACACTCGCGATGCTCGCGCTGGCGGCGGCGGCTGGGACGGCCTCCGCGCAGACCCGCGGCCGGCCGGCGCGAGACCTGACTCCACCACCCAGCGGGCTGCTGCTGAACGTGCACGCGTTCGCCATGCCCGGCTTCTCGATCAAAGGGCAAGACATCGCCGGTGCGATCAAGACCTCGATGGGGCCCGGCATCGGCGCCCAGATCGGGTACGTCTTCGCTTCGCACTTCATGGTCTTCGCCAACGTGGACATCGCCCGGCTGGGAGCGGCCGGTGATCAGACCGGCCATTGGGGTCTGGGGATCATCGAGCTCGGCGGCCGGGTGAGCTTCCCCACCGCGAACCACCGTCTCACGCCCTACGTCGCCGCCTCGTTCGGCGGCCGGGGTCTGGGGGCGGAGGCCGAGGGGCTCGGGGGAGACGTCACCTTCGGCGGCATCGCGGTCAGCGGCGGCGGCGGTCTGACCTATGCCCTGTCGCGCTCCCTGGCGCTGGACGGCGGCGTGATGCTGTCGCTCGGCAAGTTCGGCGACTACGAGGACCCCTTCCAGAAGGGCGACCTCAGCGTGGACAACACCCTCACGACCCGGATCCGCTTCGGTCTCAACTGGCGTCCCTGACGGCAGGCGGCCGGTCACACACTCAACTCAGGAAGGAGAAGCGTTATGCGGTGGTTCGAGCTTCAGCGGATCTGGCGGGCCCTGCCGGTAGCGGCGGCACTGTTCCTGGTGGGCGCCTGCGGCGGCGACGACAAAGGCGGCGGCCTCGGCCCGGGCAACGGCGGCGGTCTGGCGGGGACCTATCAGCTGGTGGGCATCAACGAGGACGGCATACCGGAAGAGGAGCAGATGGAGGACTGCGCGCCGACGCTGTTTACCAACGGGTCCATGACGATGGACGGAGACGGAACCTTCTCGCTCAGCGTCGAGTACGAGCAGTTCGGCGACCCGGACGGCTGGCAGGATAACGGCACGTTCCAGCGTCAGGAGAACGGCGATCTGTCCTTCGACTCCGAGGCGTGGGGCGACCGCTTCGAGGGTGAAGTGGATGGCGACCTGGTGGTGCTGTACTACGACTTCTGCACCAACGGTGTGGCGGACATCGATCTCGTGTTCGAGAAGTGAGCGACATCCCGGGGAGGCGCCACCTGCGGCCTCCCCGGCGCCTCACCCATCCACCAGATTCACCCGGAAGCACGGAAGGCACGGAAGGTCCTGGGAGCATCTCCGGACATGGGAGGTCACATGCCATTCAAGAGCAAAGCCCAGCGCCGAAAGTTCGCCGAGCTGCTGATGAAGGGTGAGATCTCGGAGGAAACCTTCGAGGAGTGGAACCGCTCGACCGGCAGCGCCCGATTGCCCGAACGAGTACGCCCAAAACGGAAGGGCAAGAAGAAGTCGCCGGCACGCAAGGCACGCTCGAAGCGGCCTACCGGCAAGAAGACCACGCGCAGACCGAAGGCCAAGCGCAAGCGATAAGCGGCCCGGAACCTGGACCGTACCTCGGAGCTTGTCGCAAACCGGCCTCTCCTTGTCGCAAATCGGACCTAGCCCCGACTAGATTCGCTCCCTAAGCTCCACTTCCGTTCCCAGCTTCCGCTCCGCCTGACGCCGAGAGGGACTCCTTGCTGAGCCTCCCGGAGCACGTTTGGATGACGAAGTGCGGTGTGTATGGATTCGCGGCGCTGGCGCTGACCGCGATGCCTCGCGCCGCGCTCGCCCAGGCGCCCGACCGCGTCAATATCTACCGCTACATCCTCGACATCGACGTCCCCGAGCCGGCCGCCCTGGTCGCGCTGGAGCGGGCGCCGGCGCATGTGCTCCGGGCCAGCGCGCCCAAACCGCTGGCGGCGACCGTCGCCTTCGCCCATGACAGCGGCGGCGCGACCACCACGATCGCGGCGCTGGATGTGTCCCCTTATTTCCTGGTCGGCGGGGGGATCCGCAATCTCGAGAGCTACCGGTCCATGACCGCCTGGGGTCGCATTCGCCGGGTGATCACCAAGACTACCCTTTCCCTTGCCGCGGCGTGGGATCCCGCCGACCCCGATGCACCGCAGGTTGCCCTCGCGCTCCGGGCCACCTTCCACGACCCCCACGATCCGATTCCGCCGCCCGGAGGACTGGTGGAGCGGGTGGAGGGCAAGCTGGCAGAGCAGGGGGTGGAGCCGGCGGAGGATGAGGAAGACGTGTCCGGCCGCGGCGTGGAGCTCCGCAGCCTCTATGCGGAGTCCGCGCGCGAGATGCGCGCCCGGTGCTGTCTTCAGATCGCCGGAGGCTGGGGCTTCGCCGGCCGCCTGGGAGGCGCCGAATTCACGGGGGACAGTCTCGAACAGGTGAGGCACACCCTCTGGGTCACCACCCAGTACACCTTCGCTCGACGATTCGATCTGCTCACCACGGCGCAGCTCTGGAATGGATTCGACGACGCGCACGTCCGGATCGGCGCGGCGCTCATGCGGAAGACCACGGCGGTGGACCTGACGACGGAGCTCTACTTCGATTCGGCGGACGACCGGCTGCACCCCGGCTTCTGGCTCGAGGGTCACCCGCTGTCTCGGGTGCGGGCAGCGGTGTCGCTGGGCACCGAGACGGACGCCGCCGGCGGTCCGACCCGGCTGCGGGTCCGGACGCTGTTCCGCTGGTACCTGGCGCAGGTCCATTGAACGAAAGGATTCCCATGCTGTCTCGCACCGCGCTCGCGAGCGGGTGGCTGCTGCTGGCTGCCGCGACCGGAGGCTGCTATCACCAGTACCTCCGGGTCACCAAATCGGACCAGCTGCCCGAGAAGCAACAGAAGACGGTGTACTCCTACGCCTGGGGACTGGTGCACAGCAAGGACAGCGTCACCGTCTGCGGCGAGACCCGGGCCCTCGATCAGGTCGAAGTCAAATCCAATCTGGGGATGACGCTCCTGGGTCTGGTCACGCTCGGCATCGTGGTGCCCCGCCGGATGATCTGGTACTGCTCCACGCCGAGGGAATGCCCGGGGGAGATCGGTTCGGCGGACCTGCCGAATCCGGGCAAGCAGGCCTGTGTCGTCCATGGCAGGGAACGGCTGGCCCGAGGGAGTGAGTAGCGTGCCCAAGCCCACACCCTTTCCCGAGCTCAAGGACCTCGACCAGAGCGTCTGGACCCCCAAGCATCTCACGTTCGAGCAGACGCTCCAGGGTGTGTTCCGCCTGGACAATCCCGCAACCGGCACCAACGAGGCGCGCTACAAGGCGACGGCCAAAAACTTCCAGCGCTTGCTGGGTGAGGCAGTCGCCAAAGGGGTCCGGCTCCGGGCGTACGGCGGCACCTGGTCCATGTCCCGCTGCGCTGCCACCGACGGCTGGCTGATCGGCACCAAGTCGCTCAACCTGCTGTTCCATCTGCGGGAGCGCTCGGTGCGACCGGAGTATCCCGGGGATCGCGACGCGCTCTGGCTGGCCCAGGGAGGGTGCTCGATCGCCGGGCTGAGCCAGCAGCTCAAGCCGTTCGGCCAGTCGCTCCCGGCCTGCGGCGCGAGTAACGGCCAGACCATCGCCGGTGCGATCGCCACCGGCACCCACGGCTCGGCCATCCGCTTCGGCGGGATCCAGGAGGCAGTGAAGGGACTGCACCTCGTGGTGTCGCCGACCAAGACCGTCTGGCTGGTGCCCGAGACCGGCACCGCCACCACCGACGGCTTCGCGGCGCAGCTCGGTGCGGTGCTGGACAAGAGCGACGAGCGGTTCAACGCGGCGCTGGTGAGCTTCGGGAGCATGGGGCTGGTGCAGGGAGTGCTGGTGCAGGCACGGCGGGCCTTCACCCTGCGCTCGTTCCGCCGCCGGCTGCCCTACGACGACGCCTTCAAGCAGGCGGTCGGCACCATGGATCTGGCCCGGCTGCCGGTCCCGTCGCCAGCGATGAGCCTGCCGGTGGCGAGCCTGTTCCACTACAGCGTGGTGATCGATCCGTTCCATCCCGAGCAGGGCGTGTTCGTCACCGCCATGTACGATCAGCCCTGTGGGCCGGGATCGGTGCCGCCCAATCCCGGCGGGGTCGCACCGGGTGACGAGTTGTACGGCAAGCTGGGCACCCTGCTGGACCTCCTGCCCGGAGTCATCCCCAGCGCAGTCTCCTTCCTCGTCAAGGGCGATCAGAAGGATCACACCGACGTCTGTGGCGCGCTGGACGACCACTTCGCGGCCACCGAGACCAGAGGGAAAGCGGCCGGCGTGGGCGTAAGCGTCGCGACGACGGATGCGATCGGCGCGCTCGACATGATGATCGAGATCAACCGGGCCCACGGCCCGTTTCCCTGTATCCTCGCGCTGCGCTTCGTGCCCGGCACCCAGGCGACGCTCGGCTTCACCCGCTTCCCCCAGACCTGTGTCATCGACATCGACGGGCCGTTCAGCACCCGCACCCGCAGCTACTTCGCCCGGATCTGGCAGGCGCTGCACGACAGCGGCATCGACTACGGACTGCACTGGGGGAAGGTGATCGGCCTGAG
>DATBJC010000156.1:0-3800 GCA_036556625.1 Gemmatimonadales bacterium | reverse complement strand
AGGGTCGCGGGCGCCCTCGCGGGCGGGGGCGTGCCGGTGAGGCACTCCAGGGCGGTCCCGATTCCCGAGATGCCACAGTACGAGATCGTCGAGCGGTTGGGTGGCGGCATGGGCGTCGTGTACAAGGCCCGGGACCGCCGGCTGCAGCGCCTCGTGGCCCTCAAGTTCCTGCCGCCGTCGCTGAGCGAGGAGCCGGAGACCAAGTCACGCTTCCTCCAGGAGGCCAAGGCGATCGCTACGCTCGACCACCCGAACCTCTGCGGTCTCTTCGATGTGGCGGAGCCCGAGGAAGGGCAGCTCGTCATCGTCATGCCCTTCTACGAGGGCGAGACCCTCAGGCAGAAGATCGCGCGCGGCCCGCTGCCTCTGGCTTCGGCGGTGGACTACGCGGTCCAGATCGCAGCCGGCCTCGCGCACGCCCATGCCGCCGGCATGGTGCACCGGGACATCAAGCCGGCCAACGTCATCGTCACGCAGGGCGACCGCGTGAGGATCCTCGACTTCGGGATCGCCAAGATCGCCGCGGCCCAGGCGAAGCTCACCCGGACCGGGGCGGTGCTGGGCACCCTGGCGTACATGAGCCCGGAACAGGCGAGCGGTGAGCGGGTCGATCATCGGAGCGACCTCTGGTCGCTCGGCGTGGTGCTCTATGAGATGGTGACCGGTCGGCCGCCGTTCGCGGGGGAGTCATTGGAGGCGCTGTTCCACGCCATCCTTTGGCGCCAGCCTGAGCGGGTGACGGCGCTGCGGGCCGAGGTGCCGCCCGGCCTGGAGGCACTGGTCCACCGGCTCCTGGAGAAGGATCCAGCCGACCGCTACGAGGACGCGGTTGCTCTGAGCGATGAGCTCGAAGCTCTGCGCGCCGATGTCGTTCCCTCCGCGAGGCCGCAGCCGACGCCCTAGTCGTCCGATGCCAGGCGCCGGAGCACCCACCACCATTCCCGCGCCGCCAGCCCCGCGCCTTGCCCGGCCGGGGTGCCGGGGTGAGATTGCGTTCGCCCCCCTCTTTTCCGAATTGTCCATGCGCGCGTTGGTCTGGATCGAGCGACAGCCGAAGGCGGCGGTCCTGGCCGCCATGCTTCTGATGGCAGGCCTGTTGGGCTGGACCGATTACCTCACCGGTGTCGAGATCGCCTTCTCGGTCTTCTATTTCCTGCCCATCGCCGGAGCCGCGTACTTCGTCGGACTTCGGGCCGGAATGGTGGTCGCGGGAGTCAGCGCCCTGAGCTGGCTTCTCGCGGATCAGCTAGGAGGACACGCGTACTCCAGCGCGCCGATCGGCGTGTGGAACACCCTGAACCGGCTGCTCTCCTTCGTGGTCCTGGCGGGGTTGCTGGGCGCGTTGCGGCGGGCCTATGAGGATCAGAAGGAGCTGGCGTACAGCGATGGTCTGACCGGTGCCCGCAATCGGCGCCGGTTCCTCGAGCTGGTAGACCTCGAGATCGGACGCGCCCGGCGTTTCCGGCGTCCCTTCACCGTGGTGCTCTTTGACCTGGACGGATTCAAGGCAGTCAACGACCGGCTGGGGCACGTCGAGGGCGATGCGGTGCTGCGCGCGGTGGTCGAGACCACCCGGAGCAATCTGCGGGAGACCGACGTGGTGGCGCGCCTGGGTGGCGACGAGTTCGCCATCCTCCTCGCCGAGACCGACGCGGAGGCGGCCAGGCGGGCCGTGGCGAAACTTCAGGGCTCCCTCGCCGAGGAGATGCAGAAGCACGAGTGGCCGGTCTCCTGCAGCCTCGGTGTGCTCACCTGCATCGACCCTCCGGTGGACGCGGACGATCTGGTGCGCCTGGTGGACGCGCTGACCTATGCGGCCAAGACGAGAGGAAAGAACACCGCGGTGTTCGATGTGGTCGCGGCGCGGCTGGTCAGCCTGACGACGGCTTCGCGTGCGCGGTCGGCCATCCCGGAATCTTCCTAGCCACCCCGGCGCCACGCCGATACTCTGACGGCGGGCCGGACTGTCGCTACTCCCGTCGAGTCCTCCGCGTCTTGCCAAACCATGTTTGCCCGGCAGATTGCTGGCTGTCCCCCGAACAAGCGGCGGTCCCCCATGAGGAGGTCGGCATGTCCTGCTCCCCCGGCTGGATCCGTTACCTCGTTGCCTCCGCGCTCGTTCTACCCACCCAGATCTCGGCCCAGGACTCTTCACTTCCGTTCGTCTACGCCACCTATTTCGAGTGCGACCCGGCGCGGGAGTCGCGAGTTGACGCGCTGACTCGGGATGCCTTCGCTCCGCTCTTCGATCAACGGTTGGCCGCCAAACAGATCATGGCGTGGGGATGGTTGGCGCATAATCTCGGCGGCAACTGGCGTCGCGTATCCTATGTAGTCGCCCCCAGCCGCACGGCTGTCCTCGAGGCCCAAAGCGGCCTGGCCAAGGATTTCCGCGCGCGCCAGAGCAAAGCCCTCACCGAGTTCAACCAGATTTGTCCCACTCACGATGACTATCTCTGGCAGGCCGTGGCTACGTCACAGCCCGCCGGGCAGACCGCGCAGGCGCGCCCCCCTGCCGCGTACTCGATCTACTACGAGTGTTCGAACGCACGCGAGTCGCGCGCGGATACGCTCGTCATGCAGGCGTTCGCGCCGATCTGGACGCGTTACGTGAAGGCGGGCGGCTTGAAGTCCTGGACCTGGCAGCAGCACATCGTCGGCGGCAAGTATCGCCGCCTGCTGGTGCTCGACGGCGCAAGCCATGAGGGCATCCTCGCGAGCACCGACAGTGTGCTCGCGGCCGTCGCGAAGGAGCGGCCGGCGGAGGGCAGGGAGTTCAGTGAGATTTGTCCTTCTCATCAGGACTATCTCTGGGACATCCAGGTGGCCAAGCCGTAAGCCTGGATCTCACACGCGGGTTGTCGTTCGGGCGCGGGAGATCGGGTGCTTGTACCAGTGCACTGAGGAACAGCCCCGGGCGGAGCGGACGTTCAACCGAGCGCTGGGGCAGGAGGAAAAGGGATCGGTCGTGGGATGACGAAGAGCGATTCCCATGAGGTCACAGCCGATCCGGAAAGCGCGACCCCGCGGCTGGTGGCACTACTCCCGTCGCAGCTCGAGGAACACGCCGTCCCACGGCGCGAGCAGCTCGTCCGGTCCCTTCACGAAGAGCCGGCCACCCGGCCCGCTCCAATCCTCGGCGCAGCGCACGTCGATCGCCTGTATCGGCGGCTGAAGCCCGAGTTGCCCTGGCGACACCCGATATTCCCGGGCGAACGCCTCCGCGCTGAGCCGGTCTCCCTCGTACGCCGGCGCCGGGCATTCCTGATCGCCGAACCGCGCCGCAGCACGGGAGAATCTCGCCTTCCGGCCGGCCCACTTCTTCGCGTCCTCGGCCGACATGGCCGAGACTCCGGGTGCTCGCTGCCCGGCCACCTGCCAGCTTCCCTCGATGGCAGGTCCCACCAGGGCCCACCCGCGCGACTCGGCGCACCCGTGATGGGTCAAGGTGTCCACCCGGACCACCGCCGTGTAGGGCCAGACCCGGTCCGACATCCCGTCGCTGCACGGCGCCGCCCAGATCCGCGCGTCGAGGGCCGCGCGCTCGGTCCGGCCCGACCAGTGGAGCGTGTCACCCTGGCTGCTGGGCGAGATCGCGGGCCAGCGGATGCCCGCCTGGTCGTCGGGCGTCATGAAGCGGAGGCCCGCGGCGCCGATGATGAGGGCCCAGAACGGCTCGGTCCCGATGGCCCGAAAGGCGCCCTCGGTGTCACTCGCGAGGCCTTTCTTCATGTCGGGGCAGAGATACGGCACCGGTGCCGCGGTGTACCGCTGGGTCTCGCTGCCGTCGCGCAGGTGCA
>DATBJC010000155.1:0-2378 GCA_036556625.1 Gemmatimonadales bacterium | reverse complement strand
TCCCAGCTCAGGTGCAAGTCGTTGGTCGTGGCGTGCACCCGCGGCTGGGCGTACGTATTCCATGTGCCGGAGGTCCCCTGGGCGGGAAACTCGAGGCGCTTTTCGCCGAGGGAGCGCCCGTTGAGGTATAGCTCCACAGCGTTGCAGTTGGTGTAGGCCAGCACCGGTATCGTCTGCCCCATTCGTCCCGGCCAGTTCCAATGAGGGAAGAGGTGGAGCACCGGCTTGTCGGTCCACAGGCTCTGATAGAGGTAGTACGCATCCTTGGGATGGCCGGTGATGTCCATGGCGCCGGAAGCGAATCCCTTGAAGGGCCAGGTGCTCTCTCCCAGATAGTCGATCCCGGTCCACATGAAGTTGCCGGCGAAGTAGTCGTTGAGGGTGACCCACTTCCAGAGCCGCTCGGCCTGGAGCATGCCGGAGACGTAATTCGCCCGTACGACAGTGGAGTCGTCGCCGAGCGAGTAGCGCTCGTCGAATGATTCGAAGATGGACCCGCTTTCGGTGCCGATCATCCTCCACTCGGGATGGGCGTGGCGGTCCCGGGTGGCGAAGAGCTCACGCCGCTCGTGCCAGCGGTCCACATAGTTGTAGCCGACGATGTCTTCGGCATTCAGGAACTCGAGCGTGGCGGGATTGCTGTCGGCTGCGATGCGGTCGTTGCCGGTGGTGACCGGACGGCTCGGGTCCTGGCGGTGAAAGATGTCGAGCAGGCGGCGGAGCACGTGCGCTCCATCTGGCATGCTCTGCTCCCCGATCTCGTTGCCGGCGCTCCACAGGACGATCGAAGGATGGTTCCGGTCGCGGCGGACGAAGTCGGTGACGTCACGCTCGGACCACTCGGTGAAATAGTTGTGGTATCCCTCCGGCACCTTGCCGATGGTCCACTCGTCGAACGCCTCCGCCATGACCAGGAAGCCGAGCCGGTCGCAGAGGTCGAGGAACTCGGGGGCGGGCGGGTTGTGCGCTGTGCGGATGGCGTTGGCGCCCATGGTTTTCAACGCCTTCAGCCGGCGAACCCACACCTGCTCCGGCACGGCCGCGCCGAGGCCGCCTGCGTCGTGGTGCAGGTTGACGCCGCGCATCTTCACCCGGCGGCCGTTGAGCAGGAAGCCGCGGTCCTTGTGGTAGGCGATGCTGCGGATCCCGAAGGTCGTCGTGGTCACGTCGGCGACGCGGCCGCCGCCCTTGACCACCGAGCGGAGGGTGTAGAGGGCCGGGGCTTCCACCGACCAGAGCCGCGGCGAGTCAACCGGCAGGCGCTGCTCGACCTCGAGCTCCTGGCCGGCCGTCAGCAAGAAGGGAGCCTCCGTGCTCGCCACCTCACGGCCGCCGCTGTCCACCACGGCCGAGCGAAGCACACCCCGCCGCGGCGCGCCGTAGCCATTCTCCAGCCTGGTACGGACCAGGACTTCGGCGCCGGCGGAGTCGGCGCGCGGAGTGGTGAGGTAGGTTCCCCAGTGGCCCACGTGCAACCGGTCGACGATGGTGAGCCAGACGTGGCGGTAGATGCCGCTTCCCGTGTACCAGCGGGAGTTCGGCTGTCGCGAGTTGTCCACCCGCACTGCTACCAGGTTGATACCCGGCCGCAGATGCTGGGTGACATCGTGCGCGAAGCTGAGGTAACCATAGGGGCGGCGACCCAGATGAACGCCGTTGATCCAGACGTCACTGTTCATGTAGACGCCGTCGAACTCGAGCCACACCACCCTGCCCTGCGTCCCGGCAGGGAGCCGAAACGACTTGCGGTACCAGCCGATGCCCGAGGGGAAGAACCCCACCCGGCCCCCGCCTGGAGCGTCCTCGCTCGGCGTACCCTCGATGCTCCAGTCGTGCGGCAGATCCAGGCGGCGCCACCGCCGGTCGTCGAACCGCGGTTGCTCGGCGCCCTTCAGGTCACCCAGAAAGAAGCGCCAGCCGGGATCCAGGGACAGGCGCTGCCGCTGGGCGGCGGCCGGCGTTGCCGCCACACACCAGGCCACTACGCACACCACGACACCTATGATGGAGCTGCGCGCGCTGGCCAGCTTCACGGGGATTGCCGCGTCCTTCCCTTCAGCACCACCGCCCCGTAGGCCGGAAGCGAGACGGAGTCGCCCCGCTGGGCGCGGTTGGTCAGGAGATCGCGAGCGCCTGCCAGGTCGAAGTCCGGCACGGCCAGGCTCACGCCATGAGACCTGGCGTTGACCAGAACCAGCAGCTCGCCGCGGCGATAGGCGATCACATCGTCAGGGGCGCTGGTCGGAACTTCGCCGAGCTCTCCGGCGATGAGGGCCGGCTCGGTCCGAGTCAGCTTCAGAACGCCACTATAGAGGGAGCGGGCCTCGGCCGCCCCGGGCGTGTTCCACGCAATGGGCTCCCGCTCGAAGAGCGCGAGC